>NZ_JBALDE010000259.1:0-1789 GCF_036917515.1 Nostoc sp.
ATACGTGAGATACGACGCGGCATCGGCTTTGGGTAATATTGGCAATGCAGAAGCTGTACAGGAATTAATCGCCGCCCTCAAGGACTCTAATTATATTGTGAGATACAACGCGGCATCAGCTTTGGGTAAAATTGGCAATGCAGAAGCGTTAAACAAAATCATTGGCCTTTCGGAAATAGACATTTATGAAGGCGAAATTTTTACTTCAGCAAGGACGTTAGCAGTTAGATTTAGCAAGCAAAAGCTGTCTTTTATTCCTGTTTATCCTGAGTTAGTTAGGTATAATCCAATACTGATATTTGTAAAGCATCCTTTGCAATTATGTGGAAATCTTTTGCTTTGGCTTTTTACGCATTAAAAAGTACCTTTTCATATTCACTAAGCTATTAAGTACTTAATTTACACATTGAAACCGCAGGGGAGCGGGGGAGAGGGTTTGAAATTCTTACCCATAATTTAAATTGTGCAACTTGTATGCATAACAGCTTACCAGGAACTCTGTAGGCGTAGCCCAACCTAAGCATCACTATTTTCTAACCAACATTACCCGCAGCTAACACTTGTTCAACTGTAAGCGCAACTTTTAGGAAAATTGCAGACACAATTTGCTGACTTTCGTTATATGCATTAGACGATCGCTCTCGTCCGCTCTACTTATAGATTGTAAACTGTAGCATTCGGCTAATCTCTGTTCTCTTGCAAGGTAAGCAATTTATACTGAATAGACCATACAATACAGAAAAAGCTTGAGTAATCTATGATCACACTGGAAGGGTATAAAGTCCTGACAGAACTGCACGCAAGCCCCAATTCTCAGGTTTATCAGGGATATCGAGAGTTAGATCGACAACCAGTAGTACTGAAAGTTTTACGGCAAGAATACCCACCCCCAGAAGCGATCGCGCAAATCATCCAAGCCGCCGTAGACGTAGGAATTGCTAAAGCCGCAGTCCGTGACACCATCCACTTTGTTCGCAAGCATACCCGCCCTTGGGTTGACAGCAATTTAGAAAAAGGTTATGAAGACCCACTGACGCTCTATAACTTAGGTAATGTCCAAATTCAGGTTCACGCTTCTGAAGCATTGCTGCGTCGTGCAGGCGAATTTCTTGACATCGCCAACGAGTCAGGCTTAGAAGAACCCAAGGTAGTTGAAGCATCGATCGCAGTTGCTGAAGCCAAAGCCTTAGCCACCGAAGCAGCATTACTAGCTACCAACAAATTGTTTGAACTAGCAGGTACTAAGTCCACATTGGAGGAATTCAATTACAATCGCCACTGGCGAAATGCCCGCGCTCACACACTCCACGATCCCGTGCGTTGGAAGTACTACGCTGTTGGTAACTACTTCCTCAATGGTGTCTATCCCCCGCGCCATCCTTGGTTGTAATTGCAGCATTCTCTACTGGGGTGAAGCTTTCAGAATTAACATTTACCAGAATGCTTTACCCATTTATAGGGTAGTTAAGTTTTCTTTAGTAACTAAGTCAGATGTAACATTTGAAAACTGAGATACAGATGTTATACCAATTCGCAATTCACAATGACGCTCTCTACGAGACGCTAAAAGCGTAGCTTGCTTCTCTGAAAGAGTACGCGGACTCGCTAACGCAATTGAGAAATTTAGATGCAGCAAGGCAATCCCTGCTTACATCTGTTACCTTATTTTAGAGAATTGGTGTTATCTGAGACATACTATAGCGGTTCTCAGTTGGGTGCAATATAGTAACAGCAGTGGGTGAACCATCCAATAATGTCTTTTTTAGTTACCGCATTCAGAGCATTTGTA
>NZ_JBALDE010000260.1:0-24423 GCF_036917515.1 Nostoc sp.
TACAAATGCTCTGAATGCGGTAACTAAAAAAGACATTATTGGATGGTTCACCCACTGCTGTTACTATATTGCACCCAACTGAGAACCGCTATATGGTCGGTGGGGTAGTAATAGTGAGGGGAGATAAAAACCTCGAATTCATTCTGCTTCGCGGCTTTGAAGATTCGCTCAATGTTCTCGACAGTCTTGTTATCCTTAACACTCTCACCCACCAAATCCCAGGAAACCCCTTTTTCGCTCAAGACATCGTTTTGCGGATCGATAATGACTATTGCGGTGTCATTCTTGTTGATGTTCATGGTTTTTCTCCTTGCTTATTGATTTTCACCGTTCTCTTTGTTAAAAACCACTCGCCATATGCAGCGTTTTCCCAGTGATTCAAAATCAGAATATCTTGGTTGCCAGGGCGATCAAGGTGGGCGAATTATCTGGCGGTAGTCACCCCATTTCAGACTTTGACACCACTGCCTAAATGCTGTTTCAAAAACGCCAAGGTGCGATCGCAGCATCACTCGTTCGCTGATATAAGTTAATTAAAGAGTGCTTTGTGGGGGTCTTAAACCCAATTTAGTCAAGGCAAAAGGCATACCTTAAAACTTTTTCTCCCCTTCTGCCTTGCCTAAAGGGCAGATAACAATCCATTTGAAGGTGAAGCGGTGCAGAGTCATCGCTCCAGAGAAGCCATTAACGTTTCTTTGATGCGAGTTCCCAGACCGCAGTTGCGAATGCTTTCGGATCTTCCTGGGGCAGGTTATGACCGACTTTTGGAATGACCCGATGCTGACGTTCGCCGCTAAACTTCGCTGCCATCGATTTCCTATCGGTTGCTGGCACAACACCATCTGCATCCCCGTCCAGCGTGATCGTCGGCACCGTAATGGTCGGTTGCACGGCAAGTCGCTGTTCAAGCTCCTCATACATAGGATAGCCGGCAGCAAGTCCAAGGCGATGGCGGTAGGAATGAATGACGACCTCCACATAATCGGGGTTGTCGAAGGCGCTGGCGTGTTGAGCGAGCGTTGCCTCGTCAAAGTGCCAGGAGGGCGAATTGCGAGTCCAGAGAATCCTCGCAATCTCACGTCTGTTAGCCGTCAGTCCGGCGTGTCCGCGCTCGGTCTGGAAATAGTATTGATACCAGATCCCGGATTCGACCGCGGGTGAAAGTGGCACCCCTGCCTTGGCAATATCCTGGATCAGGTAGCTGTTGACAGACACCAGACCTGTGCATCGTTCAGGCCAGAGAGCCGCAACAACGCAAGCGGCTCGTCCACCCCAGTCATAGCCAGCAAGCACAGCACGGTTTAGCTGCAATGCATCCATCAAGGCGATCGCATCAGCACCGATCGCGGCTTGCTGCCCGGAGCGTGGTGTGGCGCTGTCGAGAAAACGGGTTGTTCCATGTCCCCGCAGGTAGGGAACAATCACCCGACATCCGCGTGCAGCAAGCATTGGTGCAACGTCAATGTAGCTATCGATGGAATACGGGAACCCATGCAGCAGCAACACTGGAGAGCCATCGCTCGGTCCTGCTTCGTAGTAACCGATGTCGAGGACACCCGCTTTGATCTGCTTGATGGGAGTAAACCTAAATTCAGATCGTTTGGGCTTGTCGAAGCTTGCGTGTGCGGTACCCATGAGTGCCATTTCTGTGAAAATGCCTGCTGCCGCCGTTCCCAGAAAGCGGCGGCGGTTGTGTTTAATTGCTCTGAGCATAGGGTTGATATTGTGTCCGGTGAAAGACTTATCATTAAGATCGCAGTTCTTGCTGGGAGCAGGGGGAAAGAGGTTTTCCGATTTCTGCATAGATTACGGGAATTATAACTAATCAACCGGACTTGATATGACTTTTTGGATTGATTAATGAGGCGATTGCACAAAGCACAGTCGCTTTACTCTTTTCCCCTACGCTAACTCGGTAAGCAGCAAAGCGATGGAAGCTGTTTACGGACGCACTCGCTTCCGTTATGGATGGAAGAAACAAGTCAAATCCTCTTTACTCCTGCCTCCTGCCCTTCGGGTTCGACAGTCCCCCAGACGCTCGAAGACTCGCTAACGCTGCGCTATCGACGGAAACCGCCAAGACGGGGGCTGCCGAACCTCCTGCCTTGTTTCTTAGGAGAGGTCTTTTCCCTTCCCCAAAAACATTGATCGCATCCTATTGCAGATATTTCTTCAATTGGGCAGCAGCTTGAACAAACAGAGAACGGGTTTCTGGTAACTCGGCTAAACCATTCAGTAGTCCGAAGTCATGAATCATACCGTTGTACTGCACAGTTGTTACCTCGACCCCGGCTTCATCGAGCTTGCGTCCATAGGCTGTGCCCTCGTCATGCAAGATATCGCTCTCTGCAACCACAATTAACGCTGGAGGCAAGCCTTTGAGTTGCTCAACTGTCGCCTGTAGGGGAGAAGCATAGATGTCTTTGCGCTTTTCTGGGTCAGCGATGTACATGTCATACATCCACTTCATCGTTGGTACAGTCAGAAAACGCTGATCGCCAAATTGGTGATAAGAATTCGTTTCAAAATCAGCATCTACAATGGGCCACATCATGATTTGCAGCTTGATGTGTGGCCCTCCTTTTTCTTTCGCCTTCAAAGCGGTTACTGCTGTCATGTTACCGCCGACACTGTTGCCAACGACTGCCAGATTCTTGCCATCCACCTCAATCTCCTCACCATGCTCGGCAACCCATTTGGTCGCAGCATAAATCTCATTGATTGCCTGTGGGTATTGAGCATCTGGCGTGCGAGTGTAGTTAACAAAGACACCTGCAAACCCTGAAAGCACAACCAGATCGCGAACCATGCGCTTGTGTGTTGGGTAATCACCCAGCACCCAACCACCACCATGAATAAAGATGAAAACAGGCAATGTGCCTTTGACCCCTTCAGGTCGTACAATATTAAGGGTAATTGAATAATCCTCAGTAGTAATTGTCTTTTCAGACTCTTCAATGCCTGAAAGGTCAACTGAAACGGAAGCCTGTGCATCCACAAGAACTTGACGTGCTTCGACTGGAGTGAGTTTCTCCAGTGCCACACCCGCTGAATTTAGCTCTTTCAAAAATTCCTTCGTTTCTTTGGAAAGACGTGGATCGTCCGCAACTTCCAGAATTTTTGCTGCTTGCGAGTTTGCTTGAGAAACCATGACATTCTCCTTTAATGAATTGTAAACAATTTGTTGAGATGTTAAGTTAATTGATTTAACACTGCTGCTTGATAAGTAGTAATTGTAGAATGACAATCACTTTTATCGACATCGTTTCCCAGCCAAAACTATTTGTTATTACTGTTTAGCTTGGTATTTTCTACAACGTGAGTGGTCAGAAAGCGGCGAATATGGTCTGCGATCGCCTCTGGATACTGTGTTGCCAATCGATAGCCAATCGGAGCGCCATAATCCATTAAATAAAGGCTATAGCGTTTCAATCCGATTGTATCGACAAAGCCTGCCATCACTTCGGCAAGGCGATCAAAGGTGTAATCAAACTCATCCACCGTTGGCATGGAACTATAGCCAAAACCAGGATAATCAGGTGCAATCAGATGGAATTGATCCGCCAACGCCAGAATTAGATTGCGGAACATGTGGGATGAGGTTGGAAAGCCGTGCAATAGCAGAATCGTGGGATGATCGCGAGAACCAGCTTCGCGATAAAAGATATCTAAACCATTGATCGATACTGTGCAATAAGTGGTCATGCGTTTACTCTTTTAAATTCAAATCGTTTAACAGAATCAGAAATATAGCTGGGGACCGGGGACTGGGTGAAAAGCCTTATTGCTATAGTTGATTCTGTTTATTCAAACGTTTATACCTGAGCATGAGCCATGCTGAGATAATCCATCATTTCCACCGATCAGGCGAGAACGGATTGCAGTCGTGATATGAGAAATTGATCGATATAGTTTGCGATCGCATCCCCATCCTCTTCCAGGGCAAAATGTCCGGTATCGAGTAGATGGAAGTCAACGTCTTTTAAATCACGCTGGTAAGGATAAGCACCGTCAGCAGGAAAGATGTAGTCGTTCTTGCCCCAAACAATCAGGGTCGGAGGTTGATATTGACGGAAATACTCTTGCCATTGGGGATAGAGCGGTGGATTGGTGCCATAGCTATAAAACAGCGCCAGTTGAATCTCTTTGTTTCCGGGGCGATCGAGGAAATGTTGATCCACCGTCCAGGTATCGGGACTAATTGATTCTAAATTATGAACACCGTTGGTATATTGCCACTTCGTTGCTTCTAGAGTGAAAAGATGTTTGAGCTTTTCAGCATTCTCAGGCGATCGCTCTTGCCAGTATGCCTTAATTGGTTCCCAGAATTCGCGCAGACCTTCCTCGTAGGCATTACCATTTTGAACAATCAGAGTTTGCACGCGCTCTGGATATTTAGCCGCAATCCGATAGCCAATGGGAGCACCATAATCCATCACATAAAGGCTGTACTTTTTGAGATCGATTGCGGCAATGAATTTCTCTACAATCTCAGCCAAGCGATCAAACGTGTAGTCAAATTCATTTACAGTTGGCATCGAACTATTGCCGTAACCCGGATAGTCAGGCGCAACAAGATGGAATTTATCAGCAAGTGCTGGTATGAGATTGCGGAACATGTGAGACGAGGTTGGGAAGCCGTGCAATAGCAGAATAGTTGGATTATCACGGGAACCCGCTTCGCGGTAAAAGATGTCTAAACCATCGATAGAAACGGTGCGATATGTAGTCATGGGATTACTCCTTGTTCAGAATGAAGTTGTACGTTATGACACTAGGTCAAATTGTCACTTAATAAAACCGGGCATTGAGCGATATTTCTAAATTGAAAATCAATGATTACTCGTTCAACCGAATCAGAAATAGTGAAGACGTTTGTGCAAAACCTTACATCCGATCATGGTGATGGTGGTGAGAGTGTGCCATTGCACGTTCAGGATGATTCATCATCCGCAGCATATCAAGTCCACCAGTCTGAAGAAAACGTTGCAACAGAATTGCTGTCCAGATTAAAAATAGAATGTTCAGTACCGTTGTGTAGTTGAAGTGAATGCTAGCCTCTAATACTTGTGCATTTCGTTGCGACGGGATCAGATGTAACGTTTGAAAAAGTAATTCGATGATAAAGGCGGCGCTTGCGATTGCAGCATAAAAGGTTGCTAGCAAAAATACACTCATTTTCATCCCGTAGTATTTACGGTAAATGTCAAGAATCGGCAGCACAATTAGGTCAGCAAAGATAAATGCTACTACGCCACCAAAGCTAATGCCACCATTCCACAGTACTGCTGCTAAAGGCACATTACCAACCGAACAAACAAATGACACGATCGCCACAATTGGACCCACAATCGGTCCCCAAATTGCGGCTAAGATTGGGTGGTCAGACAAGAAAAAAGCTTTCCAAAAGTCTTTTGACACCCAAACATCTAATGCCCCAGCAATCAGCAATCCAAGCAGAATGTCTTGCCAGACCGAAGCCCAATCCATCACAAAGTATTGACTGATAGCGGTGAATCCCTGACGGGAGAAGATGCGCTGCCAAAGCGAACCCTCTGTGACTGACATATCCATATCAGCATGACCTTCCATCCTGCCTTGCAATCCCTGCTCTGCCCGTCGTACTGCTTTCTGTACCAGCTTTGGCTTTAAAAAGAGGCGAAACAGCCAAACAAGAATTGCAATCATCAAACATCCACCAATAAACTCAGCCAGGGTGAATTGCCAACCCATCAGCAATACAAGAAGGATACCAAGCTCAATCACTAAATTGGTCGAGGCAAATTGAAAGACCATCGCAGCAGTAAAATTGCCACCTTTACGAACAATGGATCGGGCGATCGCAACCGCTGCATAGGAGCAAGATGACGAGGCTGCACCTAAACCACAGGCTCTGGCAATCGATCCAGTCGTATCATCGGGCATGAGCCGTACCATTTCAGACTTTGATACCACAGCCTGAATAATCGCGGATAGGGTAAATCCCAGAATTAATGTCCACAAAATCTCCCAAAACATGTTGAACGCCATCCAGAGAGCATGAGCGATCGCGCCGATCGGATTTGTAAATAGATTAATACTGTCCATAGTTGGTCGGTCGATGATAGTGAAATGCGATTGTTCATTCGGGTTGATCTATATCACATCCGAACGGCGGATCTGCTCCTGGAAATAGTCTCGCCAACTTGCAGGTAACGCTTCTAGTTGCGCGGCACGGTGCAGTAACTCTGGGTTGTTTTGCTCATGCATATAAAGCTGAATGATATTAGCAACAGTAACATTGTTGTCATCCCGGCCGATCAACTCTAAAGTGTCTCCGACTCCAACTTCGCCCTCTTGCAAAACCCGAAAGTAAAATCTGCTGCGACGACTGGCGACAAATCGTTTCACCATATCCGATCGCCCAAAGCGAATCCCTAGTTTGTAGCAGGGTAAGCGCGGTTGAGTCACCATTAGTTCCACACTGCCGATTTTGAAGCGATCGCCAATGTTCAATTCTTCTTCTCTCAATCCTGTGACTGTGAAATTTTCACCAAAGATACCAAGTGTTAACTCTGTGTCAGGCAATTCGCTTCGCCAGTAGTCATAATGCTCAAAAGGATAGACATATACGGCTTTGTCCACTCCACCATGAACGGTGAGATCCGCTTGGCGATCGCCGTCTAAATTGAGCGATCGCACCATCACGCGATCGCTAACTGGCTCTTTGAAAATTCCAGTTGTAACTATTTTCCCTTTCCAAGTCACTTCACGCGGAAGTCCTACGTTGACAGAGATGAGTTTCATCTTTAGCTCCAAAGTTTTGAATTGCATTCAATTACGGCAGCCAACATGGGATATCGAAAAAATGAATGAGTTATTTATTGGAGTGCTTGATTAATTAAAGGTGTAATCACAGCGATGTTTTTAACCAATTCATCGGAGAGAGAGAACCGCTGTTTTAGGTAATCAGAATCGTTGTAACTCAGCCACACCTTGCCGTCAACCGCTTCCCATGCCAGTACTTTTAGGGGTAAATCCAGAGCGATCGTCGGTTCTGCCACCATGAGCGGTGTTCCGGCTTTAGGGTTGCCAAATAGCAATAACTGTGTTGGACGCAGGCTGAGGCCAACTTTTTTGGCTTCAGCTCGTTGATCGATGCGGGCAAAAATGGTGATACCTTTTGCCTGAAGGATAGCTTCTAAGCGATCGATGGTTTCGGTTACTGAATATGGGCTGGGCTGACTGATGATGCCGTTATTTGCATTCATAACACCGAACTCCTCAACGGTTTTGGTGGTGGATACTTCACGGCACTTCAAATCTGTGCCATACCGCCATCGACAAACAACTCAATGCCGTTCACAAAGCTGCTGTCGGCTGAAGCAAGAAAGACAACGGCTTTGGCAATCTCATCGGGTTTGCCGACTCTTCCCAGTGGGATAACGCTGGCTTGGGTATCCACGAATTCTTGCAACTGCTGGTCATTCAGTCCCAAAAGATCGTAACCAGGAGTCGGAACCACACCAGGGCTAATGGCATTCACTCGAATCTTGCGCTCTTTGAGGTCGAGTATCCAATTGCGGGCAAACGATCGCACGGCGGCTTTGGTAGCGCTGTAAACACTGAAAGCTGGCGTACCTTTTATAGAAGTAGTCGAAGCATTCAGAATAATAGAAGCGCCCTCTGGTAACAGTGGCAGTGCCTTTTGTACAGTGAACAGTAAACCTTTGACGTTTATGTTGAATGTTTTGTTAAAGTGTTCCTCAGTGATTGCTCCAAGTGGGGCAATTTCTCCACCGCCAGCATTGGCGAAGATGATATCGAGGTGTCCTTGCTCTTGCTTGATGGTGGCAAACAGGCGATCGAGGTCTGCCAGATTAGAAACATCGCTCTGCACAGCCGTAACATTTTTACCAATGGCTTCTACAGCAGCATCCAGTTCGGCTTGGCGACGACCTGTGATGTAGACATAAGCACCTTCAGCAACAAACTGTTTGGCTGTGGCAAGACCGATACCACTATTGCCACCCGTGACCAGGGCGATTTTTCCTTCTAATTTTCCCATTATATTAATCCTCTGATTATTGGGTTTAAATGTAATTTTTGCACAATGATGAGGCTGTACCTAGTCCACAGGTTTTAGCAATTAAGCTAGTCGCGCTAACTTTTGGGTAACGTTTCAAGTTAAGTAGCGCTCAAATCTGTGCCATACCGCCATCGACAAACAGCTGCTAACCCCTATCCTTTGTAGAAATAGTCCGGCGGGATCTTGCCCTTAAGACGTTCGCCCATCTCAATCGAGAAGCGGAGCACTGCACCGAGGGGACGATGATGGATAGCAATATGGACAATTAGACCATCTGGGTTCTTGATCAGGATTGTCACACCAGAAAGGGACTGTCCGCCGAACGCTTTCGCTTCCCACTCCAGATATGTTTGTTGAGCGCTCTCGACTTGACGAGTGAAAGTGAGCGCCTCGTAAACTTTGCTGGCGGTAGCCATAACACTTTTTACACAATCCCGCCCCTCGATCGGGCGGACAAGCACACTGGCTTCAAGAATAACGTTGTCCGCAAAAGCGTCCGCGAATGAGCTTTCCAACTTATCGGCGAAGGCTTGAGTCCATTTCTGCATTTTGATGTCAGTCGTCGTGTTGCTAGTCATTTAGGATAAGTAGTCGGACAAAATTAAATTCATTCGTGAAGGCAGGAGTCAGAAAAAAGTTTGTGTAATCAATTGTGTTGGAGTACTTATACCTGAAGTCTTAGGGTAAATCTCCGGGCGCACCCAGAATTTCGTCGCCAATTTCGCTAGAGATGCGATTGAACAATTCCATGTCAGGTGCCTCATTCTGGTTTAGTGTCCCTGTTGCTTCAATTAGGCGAGCAAAGGCACTGGGCGCAGCAACGACTAACCCGCGAACTGGTTGATCGCTGAGTGCAGCAACAACATGGGGTGTGCCCATCGGAATGAAGGCACTTTCACCTGCGCCTAGCACAACCTTATTCTTATCAACCCAGACAGTGAACTCTCCTTCCAACACATAGAGTTGTTCTGAATAGCGTGTATGGCGATGGGGTGGAGTCTGCGCACCAGGAGGGAAATAGCCCTCAATCAGGTCATATTTACCGTCAGTTGTGGTGTGATCGGCGACGATAGTAAGGTAGTTATTAAGAAGCCAGAATGATTTTGTCATGGAAGTACTTCTTCTAATGAATTGTGTTATGAACGCTCAAGCTTGCAGCTTAGGTAAAGCAGGCGTTTATGCCGTTTCTAGGTAGACAAGTGTGACAAATTTTGAACATTAAGCTTGTTGGGAACACTTTGCGAGGTACGCTGTGCTTTAATTAAATCTGCTGCCTTCTCAGCAATCATGATAGTGGGTGCATTTGTATTGCCTGTAGTAATTGTTGGCATGATTGATGCATCAACAACACGAAGACCTTGGATTTCATGTACTCGTAGTTGAGGATCGACCACTGCCATTGAGTCAATGCCCATTTTGCAAGTGCCAACCGGATGCCATACAGTGCTGCAAGTGTCCCGAATGTAAGCTTCGAGTGCTGCATCACTCTGAACGTGGGAACCCGGGGCAATCTCCTCACCATGAAAATCATCAAAGGCACTGGTCTGAATCAATTGGCGGATTAATTTAACTCCCTTAACCAACTTTTGGACATCGGCTTGACTTTGTAGATAATTCATCCGAATGGTTGGTGGATCTTTGGGGTCAGGCGATCCTAAACTGACGCTGCCAATATTTTGCAGACTGGTAAGGGAGACTGCACCCGTAAATCCAAAATCAGCGGGAGTATAACCAGGTGACAAGAATTGAATCGGCCCGAAGAAGAACTGCAAATCGGGTGCAGCCTCCACATTCCCCTCGCTATGCAAAAATAATCCAGCTTCGACTCCATTACTGGTGATGGCGGGGTGTATATCTTGAGTAGTTTCTTGAACGACACAAGTGAGAATGTGATCCTGAAGGTTTTGACCGACACCCGGCAAATCTGCAACGACAGAAATTCCCATTGCTTGCAGGTGTTCGGCAGTACCAATTCCAGAAAGCATTAGTAGTTTGGGCGAATCAAACGCACCTGCACTTAAAATCACTTCCTGGTTGACTCTCACCTGATGAAGCGTACCTTCACGCAGATATTCCACTCCCACACAGCGAGTGCTCTCAACCAGCAATCTTGTCACTAATGCCCCTGTCGTTACAGTCAAATTCGGACGATGGAGAATGGGTAGAAGAAAAGCAGCCGCAGCACTGTGCCGTTTACCATCCTTGACCGTCAATTGATAGAGTCCTACTCCTTCTTGCTGTACACCATTAAAATCAGGATTGTAGTCGTATCCCATTGACATACAGGCATCTACAAAGCGTTGGGAAACCACAGCAGGGGACATTAAATCGGTAACGCTCAACTCCCCATCAACTCCGTGAAATTCTGACGCGCCTCGCTGCTGATGCTCCGATTTCTTGAAATAGGGCAAGACCTCCTGATAACTCCAACCGGGATTTCCTAATGACTGCCAGCGATCATAATCTTGAGGATTGCCCCGGACATACATCATGAAATTAATCGAACTGCTGCCCCCCAAAACTTTGCCACGGGAACAAAACATTTTGCGGTCATTCAGGTAGGGTTCCGGCTCAGAAAAGTAACTCCAATCAACTTCAGAGCCTATTAGGCTAAAGCATTGCGCCGGAATTTGAATTTCTGGTTTTGTAGCTGGGTTGCCCGCTTCAAGGAGTAACACAGTTGTGTCACTGTCTTCGGTTAGACGATTGGCAATCACACAACCTGCCGAACCTGCACCGATTACAATGTAGTCATAATTGGTCATAAAGTTCTCTTCCTCTGTTATCTACAATGGATAAATGGAGTCAAGAATAAACTGATTTAAAGAGTGATTGCTGAAACACTGTTAGTTATTCATTTACAACATCCGATCTGCTGAATTTAACTGCGTATCAATGGTGTATCCAGCAAATATTCTGCCATAAACCAAACTTGTGTCTTATTGGTTCGCAGGACTTGGCTGACTAACAAATCGTTAAATTAGGATTACTTCACAGCAGTACTTGCTGCTTCAATCACTTTGGCAACCTCTTTTGGATGAGAGATAAAAGGAAGATGACTGGAGTTAACTTCGGTTGTCTTAGCATTAATCCGTTTAGCCATAAATCGTTGAAGTTCAGGGTTGATGGCGCGATCGCTTTGAGTCACGATAAACCAAGAAGGAATCGTTTTCCAGGCGATTTCATTCAATGATTGCTCAAACGCGGCGCTGGCGATCGGCTTTTGGGTTGCTGCCATCACTCGTGCCTCAGCCTTCGATACGTCCTGGGCAAAAAATTCGTGAAACTTGCCGCGATCAATATAGAGAAAGTTTGCAGCATCAGGTATGATCGCCTTGCTAATCGGAGGTGCTGCATACTTTTTATTCAAATCACTCGTCTTTTCACCAATATCTGGGGCGAAAGCATTAACATAAACCAGAGCTTTCACCTGTGGATTGCTAGCTGCTGCACCCGTAATCACATTTCCACCATAGGAATGTCCGACCAAAACAACGGAACCTTTTTGATTGTCAATTACCCGCTTCGTCGTTGCTACATCATCAGCAAGCGAGGTGAGCGGAATCTGCACAGCGGTCACTCTATAGCCATCTTGCTCCAACAATGGAATAACGTGTTGCCATGATGTACCATCAGCAAAAGCCCCATGAACGAGAACGATCGCAGGTTTAGAGTTGGACGCTTGAGGTAATTCCTTGGAGGTGGCTGATGTTGGATGCATTGATATGCCAACGACAACACTTAATGCAAATAACCACAGCAACAATTTTTGAACTTTTTTCCATGTAAAAACCATCATTGCGATCGCCTCTGTATTCTTGCTAAATTGCTGAAATCTCTAGTTCTTGTTGTCCGTATAAAAGTTATGAAATACTCCCCGCTGAAATATTTGTTGGGATAAGCATCAAAGACCTTAATCATTTGTAGCAACAACGGCTGCCATTATCTGCTCAACAGTCCAGCGATCAAGATAGCGAATTCCATTAATAAACAAAGCGGGTGCAGCCTCCACTCCACTTCGCAGTCCACCTTCGATATCCGCATTGATCCGATTGACATACGCTCCCTTGGATAAATCCTGCAAAAATTGAGAAATATCAAGTCCTGAACGATTGGCATACTCCACTAGATAGCCATTTCCCAACTCTTGTTGATAAATGAACAATATCTCATGCATTTGCCAAAACTGCCCTTGAGCCGCTGCTGCTTTTGCGGCTTCTGCTGCCCGTTGAGCATGTGGATGAATCTGTACCTGAGGAAAATGACGGAAGATAAAACCTAAATTATTTTCTCCAAACGAAACCTTCAATTGCTGTAGAGCAACTTTAATCAATCGATAGACGTTGGCACTTTGAAAACATTCATAATCTCCATACATGACGAATACTACAGCAGCATTCAGTACACCTTGGATATGATCCTGGGTTGAAGGCGGAACGAATAGAGAACGATTATCACGGTTGTAAGTCATCTTTCGGTTTGTATTAAGCAAACTTAAGCCTCACAAACCAACTGCATCAACATCGCTATGGATTCAATATAGAGAATTGACCGTCTGTTGTCGTCCACTCTGGGTTGACATTTTTGTACAATCGAGTGATGGATAAACCTGTCCATCTGGCAGTGGAAGGTTGTCTCCAACTTGAGTTGGAGTCTAAAGCCAATCTAAAGGGGAAAAGTTGAGGAGGCAGGAGGCAGGAGGAACCCACCCTTAAAAGAGTAAGACTTAGGCTGTAGACGTTTTATACCTTGCTCTAAGTTAATAACAGTATAATTATTTATCTTTTTAATTGGCTTTAGATCCAGAGCTAAAGTTATAATTTATACTTATAACTCCTGCCTTCTTTGTAAAGGTTCACTTTCCTTTCCCCTTTTTCTCCACTTACAAACTGACAATCCCACGCTTAACAGCAGTAATCACGGCTTGTGTGCGATCGCTCACTCCCAGTTTGCTCAAAATGCGATTCACATGCGATTTAACAGTGCTTTCACCAATACTCAAAGCAGTCCCAATTTCCTGATTACTCATTCCTTGTGCCATCAAACGCAGCACTTCCAACTCTCGTTCACTCAGTTCTGGATTGCTCATTCGCTGCAATAATTTTGCGCCCACTTCTGGCGGAATATATTTCTGACCATTATGAATCGCGCGAATCGCATTTAAAAGCTCGCCAGGTTTAGCATCCTTAAGCAGATAGCCTTGAGCGCCCGCCTGCAAGCCGCGATAGATGTCTTCATCACTATCGTAGGTCGTGAGTACTGCGATTCGAGCCTGCCTAAATTCAGCACAAATTGCCATAATGGCTTCAACACCTCCCATTTTGGGCATTCGTAAATCCATTAGTGTGACATCAGGTTGGTGTTCTCGAAACACGTCAATCGCCTGCTGTCCATTTTCAGCTTGAGCGATCGCTGTCATTTCTGGATCGCGGTTAATGATTGTTGCCAATCCATTTCTGACAATAGCGTGGTCATCAACGATCAGAACGCGGATCGTAGTAGATTGATTCATCATAACTCTCATCCTCGATCAATAGTGATAATAATTTCTGCCCCCTGTCCTGGTTGGCTTTGAATCGATAATTGTGCGCCAATGTGCTCTGCCCGTTCGCTCATTCCTAATAAGCCAAACCCACCGCTCAAAGGAATGCAACCCACTCCAAAACCTCTTCCATCGTCTTTGATCCGTAAGATGCACTGTGTCTCGTTGTACACTAACTCAACCCGAATTTCGCTGGCACAAGCGTATTTAATCGCATTAGTTAATGCTTCCTGCCCAATTCTGAGTAAGTTATTCTCCACTTCGGTTGGTAAAGAATAAGCTGTACCCTGAGTTTCACAAATCACAGCCGTGTCGGTCGTCGACCGCATTTGAGCCACAATACGATGCAGGGCACTCTCTAAATTACCTTCTTCTAGTAGCCGCGGACGGAGTGCTGATACGGATCGCCGTGCCCCTGCCAGCCCAGCGCGTGCTAGTTCCTCAATCATTTCCAGATGTACTTGGGTTGCTTCCAGATCGTCCGTCAGCACTTGTGTTGCTGCTCCAACCTGAAGCAGAATACCTGTGAAGGATTGAGCGAGTGTATCATGAATTTCTCGCGCCATCCGGTTGCGTTCTTCCAGAATGGAAGCTGCTTCAGCGAGTTTGCGATCGCTAATATCTGTGATCAGACTGTAGAAGCCTCTGACTTGAGCATTGTCATCGAAATCAGGGATCAAGGTCGCGCTGATGCACCGCTTACCAAGCGGAAAAGGGATTTCTGCTTCTAGAGATACAGTTTGCCCTTCAAATACTTGATTAATGTATGGTTCAACCCGTTGATAAACCGCCTCACCGAGAAGTTGGCAAACAGGGTTGCCCAGAATTTCATTGCGGCTACGGTTAAACCAAACCTCATAAGTACGGTTGATGAATTGATAACACCGATTGGCATCTACATAGCTGATCAGAACTGGTAGAGCGTCGGCAATCAATCGTAATTCCTGTTCTTGAGCGCGCAGCTCTGCTTCGCTTTGCTGTAAAGCTGCCGTTCGTTCTGCCACCTGAAGTTCCAGGGTAAGGTTGTATTCGGTTAACAGTTTCTCGGCTCGTATACGCTCTGTAATGTCTTGAAAAGCTACGATTGCATAAGCCACCTCACCCTGTTCGTCAAAAACTGGAGTTCCCCATGCTTCAATTGGAATAGTTATGTCGTTGCGGCGAATTTCCATATCACCAACCGTGGTACGTTCACCGCTTAAAGCACGGACAATTGGCAATTGGTCACTTGGATATATTTCATTTGTTCCCGCTCGATAAAACTGATAAACCTCTGCAAACCGATCTGGTGTTACGGCAGGATCGACACCTTTGCCCACTAGCTGAATTCTCCGTTGATTGGCGTAATAAGGATGACCCTTTGCATCCAATACTGCAATAGCTACTGGAACTGCTTCTAGAAATTGAGCTATTCTACTTTCACTCTTGCGTAGGTTTGAGTAGAGCTTGGCATTTTCAATCGCGATCGCTGCCTGAGTTGATAGAAGATTCAGAAGTTGCGATCGCTCAGGTGTAAATACCCCAGTTGCTAATTGATTTTCTAGATACAACACACCGACGAGCTTACTTTGATTTAATAGTGGCAAGCAAAGGATAGATTGGGTTTGGTGGCATTGAATATATAGTTCATTGATAAAATTACCTTCATGAGTTGCATTATTTAAGATGACTGATTCATGCGTTCTGATCGCATACTGAATAATTGATTTAGGTAAGCGATCTGCCATTGGCATTGATCGCATTACTCGTGTAGTACAAACCTGCTCACCCTGATTAAGTTCACAAGCAGCCTCGATTTTCCATTCGCCTGCATTTTCCAAAAGCAAGCATCCGGTTTGGGCACCTGCATTCTCAATTAATATCTGCATCAAGGAATGGAGTAATCGATCCAGTTCAATTTCACTCGAAATCGCTTGAGATGTCTTCATTACCGTTGCTAAATCGAAAGCAATGGATGGGGTATTTAAGGTAGTTCCAGTAGTGGTGCGAATTGGTGTGTTAGCTATAGCCAGCGAGTTAGGGAAAAACTGTGGATAACGAGTCTCTAAATCGTTGACCTTTGCCGTTGCTCCCCAGCGTTGATAGCAGTAGTGAGCTTCTTTCATGTAGATCTGGGCAAACTTTTCTCGACCACGCGCCAGATAAAACTTGGCGGCTAACTCATAGGCTAATGCTTCTTCTTGGATATATTCATTTTCCTTTCCTCCCTGAATTGCTTGCTCATAAAACTCTTCTGCCTCAAGCAACTGACCCAAAACTCGTGCAGTCTCTGCTTGTACCAAATGGTATTTATGCAAATAATTCATAGGCGCGTGATCTGCCCATAGCCGCATTTTCTCCTGGCTAACCGCAATTTCTTTGAGAATTTCTTGCTGTACTTGAGTGTCGCTTTCAGAATACACTGCAAGTCTTGCTAACACTCTATAGAAGTAGAACAACGGAACGTGATGTGTTGCAGCAACACGGATTAGATAATGTTCCGCCACAATTGCATTCTCAAATGCTTGAGTGTACTCAGAGAATAAGTAACACAGGATAAGTTTATTGAGATGCACTAGAAAGAGTATAACTCCATCCGTTTCGTGGTGTGCTGGTCTTTTTTCCTCATTGTAAGATTCCCCAACAAGACATAATGGATTGATTGATCGCCCGATTAAATTCAAAACAGATTGTCGAAATATTTGAATCCAAGTCAGTGATGTTCTCTGGTTAATTTGGTAGATTGCTTCACTGTATGTCGCCATCTCGCGTTCAACTTCCAATAGTTCCTTGCCAACAAAGAAAGATTGGAGGCAGTAAGTAAAAGCGCTATAGGCAGCGAACTCTAAATCTCCAGTTTCTAAGCCACACTGATATGCCTCCAGAAATGGCTTTGATGTTTCTCTAATATGCTCCTGCCAATGGATGATGAAGTTAGTGACGATAAACAATGTTCTCGCTTTCAGTGAACGGATATCCAGATTGGATAATAGCCTCAATGCAAGCTGCCCAAACTCGTAGCCAGCCTTAATTTTTCCCAGCATTCCACAAAAAATTAATCCCAAGTTGGCGTATGCAAAGGGAGACACAAACGTATTGCCGTACTGAATCGACAGGTTGACCTGCTTAAGTACGAGTAGAGGGGCTAGATCGGATGTTAAATGATAAGCAACAAGCGTTATTCTTGATAGAATTCGCATTGCTGCAAGCTTCTGTGGATCGACCATTTCTGGCAGGTGAAATAGATCCTGAATCGCTTTTTGATTAAAACGAGATGTAATGGCATTGAGTTCAAGCGCTATATCTGATTGATTCGGTGTTTTGGGAAACCTGATTCCTAGTTGCTGCAACACCTGCAATGCTGTATGGATTGCATCTAATAGCTGACCCTGTGCAATGGCAGTTTGAATTTTGACTTCGTAAACTTTCACGCTATCGAGAACTGTTTTAGTGTCCTGCAAAACAGCCTCTGCCCAGTGTTCTACATTTTCAAACTCACCACACAAATATGCAACTTCTGTTGTTTCTGTATATAACTCTAAAGCCAGGTCATAGTTGGTTTGCCAGCTAGATGCCAGCCACGCTCTACCCATTGCCAAATAGTTTTGTGCTGTACCATAAGCGATCGCTGCTTTTGCTCTCTGACCTGCCAACATATTCAATCTGGCAATTTCATCTCGTTCTGCTTGATTAGTAATCAGTTCGATCCCATGATTGAGATGATCCACAATTTCAAACAGTCGATCTGATAGACAAGCTGCCAACGCTTCTTTAAGCAAATTGCGACCAATTTGAAGATGAACTATTTGTTTATTTGACTCATCAATTAGCTCGTAAGCTGCTTGCTGAACGCGATCGTGCGAAAACTTGTAATTCTGAATTAGCAGATTTTCATCTAACTCTGAGGTTGCAAGAAGCAACTCTGACTGAATTACGGTTGTGAGTTCTGCAAAAATTTCAACTGCTGGTCGTTCACAGATAACTGAGAGTGTTGCTAAATCAAACTCAGCACCAACACAAGCAGCTAAGGATAAAATCTGTTGAGTTTGCTCTGGAAATTGTTTCAGCTTTCCGATGATCAACTCTACTACATTGTCGGTAATATTTTTGGCTTTGATATGAGTAATGTCCCATTGCCAGCATAATTGATTAATGTCGAAAACGATGAGACCTTCAATGTAAAGCGCTTTGATAAATTCATTGGTGAAGTAGGGATTGCCGTTTGCTTTGCGCCATATCAGTTCTGCTAAAGGTGCAATCAACTCAGTATGCGTATGCAAGGTTTCAGCAATCAGTTGAGCCACCGCCCCTAGTTCTAGCGGAGCTAACATTATCTGACTAATAGTAACAGTTTCCTGCTTTAGCTTCTCTAAGGTTGCAATCAGCGAATGTGTTTGAGTGACTTCGCGATCCCGATAAGCTCCAATTAAAAGCAGGGCTTGTATGCCATGATCGCTCAAAATTAACTCGATAAGCTTAAGCGTAGCAGAGTCTACCCATTGCAAATCATCCAGAAAGATGACCAGAGGATGCTCAGGAGAACAGCAGGCTCGAATGAACTTCTGAAAGACAAGGTTAAACCGATTTTGTGCCTCAGTTGCTCCAACTTCTGCTATGGGTGGTTGCTTGCCAATAATCAGTTCTACTTCGGGAATCACATCAACGATCAGTTGTCCGTTGCTGCCTAATGCGGTGAGAAATTGCGATCGCCATTGTTGCACCCGCTCATCAGGTTCGCTCAACAACTGCTGCACCAGTTTTCGTAGTGCATCCACAATCGCGCTGTAGGGAATATTGCGCCCAAATTGGTCAAACTTACCCGAGGTGAAATAACCACGCTTTGCCGTAATGGGTTTGTAGAGTTCATGTACTAAGGCTGATTTACCAATGCCAGTATAACCAGACACCAACATCATCTCAATATTGCATTGAGTATTTTTCTCATTTCCTATTCCTGCCACTCTCTCAAATGCTGTTAATAATGCTGCAATCTCTGCTTCTCGTCCATACAACTTCTGGGGAATGTGAAAGCGATCGCAAACATCTTGTAGACCCAGTTGGATATTGCCAATTTGCCCTGTTTGTGTAAGTTGGGCTGCACAAAGTTCTAAATCTGCTTTGATGCCCCAGGCGCTTTGATAGCGATCTTCTGCATTTTTCGCCATCAATTTCATCACAATGTCTGAAACATCTTTAAGAATTGCACTGTTAATCGGTGATGAATCATCCACCACACCCCTAATTTCACACGGTGGAATCGGCTGTTTAGCAATATGACAATGCACTAGCTCCAGGATATCCCTTGTTGCGAACGGCTCTTTCCCAGTGAGCAATTGGTAGAACGTCACACCGAGCGAATAGAAATCGGTGCGGTAATCGAGCAAACGGTTCATTCGTCCGGTCTGCTCTGGCGATAGGTAGGCAAGGGTTCCTTCTAAAACATGAGGGCTTGTGAAGGTTGGATTGCTGCGGTTAAATTGAGTGGCAATCCCAAAGTCAATAATCTTGACCACGCCCGTATTAGGATTGAGAATAATATTCCCAGGATTAATGTCCTTATGAATAATATTCGCGGCATGGATCTCACCTAGAATTTGTGTGAGCTTGATAGCAAGCAAAAGAAAAGTGGATACAGGCATCGGGCAGAAAATCTTTGGGTGCTGCCGCATCCAGTAGTCTAAGGACTCTGCGCCAAAATCTTCAAGGAGGATGACCAGCGTACGTTGGTAATCCTCCTGGCTGTAGGCCTTGATTACACCTTCTATGTTCAAAGAGTAGGTAATGGCATACTCCTGTCTATAGCGCTTAATTTCTTGAGGTGAGGGATAATCTTGCTTGAGCATTTTGACGACGATTGCCTGACCATCTTGCACTCGGATGCCTCGATACACTAAAGAGGCCGAACTCTCATAGATTTTGCTTTGAATGGCAACTCCAGGCAGGGTAATCATCCAACTCTCTCCTGAGGTAGGACATAAGCATACTGCAAATTATATGGTACTAAGCCGAGATGCGCGACGTGAAACTTGTGCGTAGAAGCAGTAGTATATTTTACTGAAGAGTTGTTTCCTCCTGAGGTTCCTTCCTCTCGGTTCCCACAAAAACTAACTTTTTACGGGAAGTACCAAAACCCTTATCAAGGCTAGGGATAGGGTGTAAAGAAAATAAGAAAGTCTTACTACACCTTATACCCCACACCCTCGCTCATGAGTCCACATACCGTGAAAAGTCAGCCACATAAAAGGGTCACAGTCCATCCGTGAGAGGTCAAGATAAAGTACATTTTGTCAATACACTCTACCTTCACTCCCTCTAGGCAAGCGATCGCAAAACTTTTCGGTTTACTGAAGTTACCAAGTAGCTGCTTAACGAGAAAACAAGGGTTTCAGCGTTGAAATAAATTTATATTATCAATGCTGGAAAGCTAAATATATCAAGAAATTAGTCAAATCGATGTCAAAGTTATTCTGTATATATATTTGAGGTCTTTTTCTAGTTAATTTTTGTCTAAGTCCCACTAAGCAATTTCCCACGGCATAATCCGGTAGTTCCACTCTTCATGAAATCGACACCGCTCAGTTTTGATGGCGTTAAACGGTGCTCAATTGTTCATGGGATTCTTCTCGATTAGTGAGATATTACGATTCACGATTCTTATTCCGAGTTTCCAGGCGTCTTTGGGAAGACACGCTGCCAGAACTCGTTGAACTCAACGCTGTCGAAGAAGGCAGATGCTTTGACTACCTTCTTGTCACGCATATCGAAGAACCAGGCATAGGTGTTGACGTATGGCTTACCGTCACGAGCCGTGCCGCTGGCGTCGAAGAAAATGATGACCGTATTGCCGTCAGCGTAGATGTTGCGGATCGTCGGTTTGAGACCGATGCGCATGCGGGCATTGAACGGTTGGATGACCTCATGCATGAAGGCATCGCGGGTAGGATAGGTTTTGGAGACGACCGAGTTGCCGACAATTGTCCAGGTTACGTCGTCCGCCAAAAGGTCGAACGGGCTTCCGGTGCCTGCTGTCCAGGCTACAAAGCTAGCCTGGACGATCGCCTTGTTGCGCGCTTCGATTTCGTCTTTTGACTCGACCATGACAGCACTTCCGGAGATCAGAATTAGGAAGACAATGAGCGCCACGATTGTTTTCGGTATGAGAGAATTTCCGTTCATCAGGGTACAGAATGAAATTGTCGTGAGGACCTCCCGCTGAGCAGGACGGGCAATTATCTTGACCTTCAGTGGGTAGCTGATTTTGAACATTATCGTAGATATCGTCCGTCATCCTCTAGGGAATTTTGCTCATTGGTTCGTTTGCCTTTCTAATTCATGAATTCCACCAGCCAAGACCAGGAGAATGTTAGCGGAGTATGTGGGCTAGATTTGGTTCTCCCAGGCGGCAAGTTGGTGAGCCTTCAGCATTTCCTCGGTGTCCTTCGGCACAACATTACGGAACTTACCCGTGTCGGCCGGCACGATCTCGATCATGCAGTCGATCATCTCTTGGGCATCCAGATGTCCATTAGGTGCCTCCAGGAAGTTGTCGAAGGCCTTGCGCAGGTCTGCACGCTTGGTGAAGTTATTAGCGTCATCCAGCCAGCGGAACGCGGTGTCAGCCATAGTTTCGTTGTAGCCAGTGTAGTAGGCGCCAGGGTTGATCGTCTGGACCTTGATTCCGCAGGCGGCTAGCTCCTGCTGCATCGCTTCGGCGATCGATTCCAGCGCATGTTTGGTCGAGACATAGACGCCCCAATTAGCCGGCGTGAACAACCCCCCCATCGAGGAGGTGAAGACGATCTTGGCTGGCTTCTTACTCATAACCCACTTCTTGAGGAAGCCCTGGGTGAGCGTGAGTGGCAGGAAGACATTGACCTCGTAATTGCGCCGAACGAGATCGAGCGGGATCTCAGAAACTGGTCCGCTTTCGCCAAGTCCGGCGTTGTTCCAAAGCACATCGACCTCCCAGGTGTGTGCACGGGCAACATCATACGAGTCGAACAGGTCAAGTTTCTCGACACGGAGATTGCTCAATCCAAGTTCAGCCGCCTTGCGCCGCAGCGCGGCGACCTGTGGGGAAATCTGCGCCGTTGCGATGACGTCGTGTCCCTTCTGGGCAAGGCCAATGCCAGCAGCTTCGCCGAAGCCAGAACCGGCCCCAGTGATAAGAATAGTCTTGGACATGGGTGTTCTTTTCTTTTTGATGATGGACAGTGCTTAGGTATTGATTGCGGATACGCCAGCTTCAGCAATCTTGAGATCCTGAGCCACAGCGCCGCCGGACACGCTGATCGCGCCCAGCATCTCGCCATCGACCCCTTTCAAGGGGAGACCGCCAGCGAAGGGAGCGAGTCCGCCATTGGTGTGTTCGAGCGCATGGGCTGGTGCGTCCGGCTTGCAATAATCCCAGACGGCCTCACTGGACGTTTGAAATAGGGCGGCAGTTGAGGCCTTCTTGATTGCGACGTCGATCGAGCCGAGAACGGCGCCGTCCATTCGACTGAAGGCCTTTAGGCGCGCACTGGCGTCGAGCACGGCGATATTGACAGACACACCCATGGCGGCAGCCCTGGTTTCGCCGGCGGTGATGATAGTGTGTGCTTGACGGGACGTGAGCATTGGGGTCTCCTTAGGATCAAAATGTTTGCAAAGATTGTGCTCTTCAGACTATGCCGCTATTGGCGCGCAGTACCTGATCATTAACCCAGGCACCGTCCGGGCTGGCCAGGAACGTGACGACATTTGCAATGTCCCCCAGCTGGCCAAGCCGTTCGAGCGGCGCGAGTTTGCTCAAACGCTCGATGATCTCGGTCGATTGTTCAAAATACATAAATTTCGCACATTATTGCCTAATTCTCTCAAATTGAAGATTGGCAAGAGTAAATATCCTCTATAATGAGCGCATAAGCTCGGTTAGATATGTGTAGAAATCCAGTATGGTGATTGAAGCACTGAAGCGGGGTACAGCGATCAACTTCTGTCGAGAATTGGCAACATTAGTGGCTCGGCACACGAATGGGAAGGGAAACGGTATCCATGCAACCGCCGTTGAGCAGTTAGAATTTATGTGGGAATCTACTGCTCCTACAGCACTCTGCGCTGTGTATGAACCAACGCTTTGTATTATTCTTCAGGGCAAAAAAGAAACTTTACTGGGCAAGGAAACGTATCATTACGGTGCAGCTCAATATATCGTTGTCACAGTGGATTTGCCGCTCAGTGGATTGATTGTAGAAGCAACACCAGACGAGCCGTATTTAGGAGTCAAGCTGAGGCTGGACGCGACTCAACTTTGGGACATTATTGACCAAATCCAGCGCAGCACGGACAAAAAAGAAAACTCGGTGAGAGGCTTTTTCGTTAGTGATGCTGATGCATCGTTGATTGATTGCGCCATCAGACTGACACGGCTTCTGGATACGCCACAGGATATTTCATTCCTGGCACCCATGATTATTCGCGAAATCTATTACCGCCTTTTAATTAGTGAACAAGATGAAGCAGTTCGCCAGATTGGGACATTCGGAAGTAATATGCAGCGCGTTGCAAAAGTGATCAAACTGATCAAAGCAGATTTTACAAAATTATTGCGGGTTGATGATCTAGCTCAGCAAGCGAACATGTCTCCTGCATCATTTCATCGTCATTTCAAGGCAATCACCTCAATGAGTCCGCTGCAATATCAAAAACAGTTGAGGTTGATGGAAGCACGTCGTCTGATGCTTATTGAAAACGCCGATGCAACCAATGCGGCTTATCAAGTTGGGTATGAGAGTACATCACAGTTCAGCCGTGAATATTCCCGTATGTTCGGTGCGCCACCTATTAAGGATATAGGACATTTACGCACAGCTATCCATTAGTCACATCTTTCTTAACAAAAGAGTGAAAGTGTAGAAAGTAGATATAGCAGAAGTTTGGGCAATTGAAACCAAGAATCTACAAGTAGGCGATCGCCCACGGCGGGCGCTTGCGCCATTGTCCTAAAAGCAATATAAATTAATCAAAATTCTGAAGAGAAGTAACTGAAAATTATCAAAAGTAAAGTTTTGTAAATAAAAAGGTTACAGAATCGTTATTTGAATAAAAAAGCTTGTAATGCAAGTACAATAAGTATTTGAACTGAATTGGACTCCAAATAGAGAAATATAACTTAACGTGAGTCTCCAACAAAGACGCACCGGGAGCATCCCAATTCGGCAAGAAGACAAAAGAAAGGAAAAATAATTCGCGATTATAACTTGCGAATTATGGGAGACTATACGAATGCTGTCTATAGCTGAGAAAATTATGACAGTCAGTAGACCGAAAAGTTTTGCGATCGCTGTACAAGGAATAGCTGACTAAGTGTTTTTTTTAATAGTGATTTTAAATATCAGTGTAAAATTGCTGAGTTATCCTTATAACATAAGTAAAGCTAATAAATCAGCCAAGTGTAAGAGCAAATATTGAAAATATACCAAAGTCTTAAAAAATGTTCCGACCAGTATGGTTGTTTGCAAACCTGACCAAGTTGGCAATGCTTTCAAGAATGGTAAATCTAAAAAGATTTACGGTAAAGATATTAATAGAATTTACATTCCCAAAAAGCAGGTTCTTGTTTAATCATGATTCCTAGTGGAAGTTGGGCTTTAAAAATATCTTTGAACTTAAGCTCAAATTCCACTGAGCTAAATCAAAGTTTCTCAACTACGCATTTAGTTATCAAAACTACTTGTAAAGGTTGTAAGGATACTTGGTTGAAGGGGCGACAATAATCGTAAAAGTGTTACAGGTAAAGGGATTGAAGTAAAAAACCCTCTCAAAAAAATGAAGCTTATTGACAATAACTGTG
>NZ_JBALDE010000261.1:0-11007 GCF_036917515.1 Nostoc sp.
TCACAGGAGTAAGGTTTCATTCTACAGGCACTTAGACGTTGATATACTCCATCATCCCATACTGTATTGCACTCAAGCAGGAACTGCTATATTCTTTGGATTTTTGAGTCCGCTTTGTATATCTTTGGATAATTTTGTCTAGATGAGTGCGTTGTTGCGCTGTGAGAATTTTAGTCTGGGTCTTTTCAATTCGAGCCGCCGCACCAAATGCTTTTTTTGCACCATTTGACTCTATGTCTATCGATGCTGCTTCTTTGCTGGTTTGGGTTGGGGGGATAGAAGATACAGTATTTTGTGGCTTGACACCATTATTTTGAGATGTCGCCGCAGGTACAACTGGAATTGTTAGAGATTGACTGTTATTACCCAATAGTGCCAATTGCTGGCTCATGATTTGTAACTGCTGATTAATCACATTTTCTAGGACGCTATTAGATACAGCAGGTTGGGTAGAAATCTGAGATGCAGATCCATTCGATCCATTTGTATGAACTTCATGCACTATTAAGGTAGGTGATGTGGCTGTAGGTGTAGGTTCTGAAATGGGTTCTGCAACCGTTTCTGTTAATCTTAATGCAGATAAAGCTTCGGCAGACAAGGCTGAATTGATAAAGTCAGCCAGTGTTCCTAAATTGGGGTAAATTTCTAGTAACTGCCTAAGTGTTACCTTGACTTGAAATTTTTTCTTCAACGCTAGCCCAACTTGCGTCAGAGATAAGGAATCTAATCCCATTTCTAAAAATGTTGTCGAATCATCAACACTGGCGATTTCCAATCCTGATGTTTCTTCGATAATTTCTTTGAGCAGAGGAATGAGCTTTTGCTGAGGAGATGTTGTCATAATTTGGGTCTTTTCTAATAACTGGGGATTTAAAAGTTTGGGATTTGCGGCACGATTAGGATGAGGTAGAGGATCAATCCAGAATCGTTGGCTTTCAAAGGGATAAGTAGGTAGAGGAATTCGTTGTCGCGTTTCCCTTTGATAGAAGTTGTTCCAGTCAATAGATACTCCTGCT
This sequence comes from Nostoc sp., assembly GCF_036917515.1. Lineage (GTDB taxonomy): Bacteria > Cyanobacteriota > Cyanobacteriia > Cyanobacteriales > Nostocaceae > Nostoc. Next base: position 1,017 of record NZ_JBALDE010000261.1, read on the forward strand.
AACCACAGTTGTCCTACTGCCTTGAGTAATACCGTCCATTCGGCTTCGTTCGCAGCGTTATCACCCAGAGAAGGAATCGCGATCTGTTGTTTAATATCTTTTGCTTGTTGGCGGGCTAAGGTTGTAGTTGTAATTCGCGGCCCCACCTCTAATAGTAAGCGTTCTGGTTCCTGCCATAGGGTTTGTACGCCCTCTGCAAATCGCACAGTCTGACGTAGATGTGTAGCCCAATACATCGGATCGGTTGCTTGCTGGGCTGTAATCCAGTCGGCGGTAACTGTGGATACAAAGGGAATTTGGGGCGGCGATAATTTAACCTTTCCAACTACTTCAGCAAACGGGTGGATGATGCTATCCATCATCGGGGAGTGGAAAGCGTGGGAAGTGTGTAAATGACGACAGACAACTTCTTCGCTTTCTAATTGTTTTTGCAGAACTGCGATCGCCTCTGTGGGGCCAGAAACTACACACAGGGAAGGGCCATTAATTGCAGCGATCGCTAGTTCTGCACTCAATCGCAGTTTTAACTCTTTGGCTGGTAGGCGCACTGAGAGCATAGCTCCTGCGGGTAACTCCCACATGAAGCGACCGCGAGTTGCAACCAACATCAGCGCATCTTCTAAGCTAAATACACCCGCAATACAGGCAGCAACAAATTCGCCAATACTGTGACCAATCATGCCTTGTGGCTTGACTCCCCAACTTTGCCACAGTTGCGCTAACGCATATTCAATCACAAATAATGCTGGTTGGGTAAAGCAGGTTTGCCGCAGCGAGATGACCGCAGTTTCGCGTAGGCGTAGCCCGCCGTGGGCATCGCTTGGTGCAGGATAGATGATTTCTCGTAAATCCCTGCCCAGTAGAGGTTTAAGGATTTCAGCACATTCATCTACTGCTTCCTGAAACACAGGTTCGTAGTTGTAGAGATTCAATCCCATGTTCACATATTGCGATCCTTGTCCAGGGAACATGAAGATAACGGCTGGGTTGCGGATTTCTATATGACGGGTATTTACTTGATTGGGATCTAAAGATTGCAGAGCTGCGATCGCATCTGTGATATTGTGACAAACTATACTGCGTCGGTAGTTAAAAGCTTTGCGCCCGCGCTGTAAAGTATAAGCTACATCAGCTAAGTTAATTTCGGCATTGTACTGTAAATGCTGCTGTAAATTAGCTGTTGCAGCCTCTAAAGCTTGACTAGTTTTTGCCGAGAGTAACAATAGCTGCTGTGGGCGAGAAGATCCTGAACTTTGGATTGGTGGCGCTTCTTCTAGCACTATATGAGCATTAGTACCGCCAACACCAAAAGAACTTACACCAGCTCGTCGCAAAGTTTCACCTTCTGACCATTCAGCTAGTTTGGTATTTACATAGAAGGGACTGTTGGCAAAGTCAATTTTGGGGTTGGGAGCTTCAAAATTTAAACTAGGGGGAATCTTTTTATAATGCAGAGCGAGAGCAGTTTTGATTAACCCTGCTACCCCAGCCGCCGCCACTAAATGTCCGACATTGCTTTTAAGAGAGCCGATCGCACAAAATTGTTTAGCATCTGTATGTACGCGAAATGCTTGCGTCAGCGCTTCAATTTCAATCGGGTCGCCTAAAGGTGTAGCTGTGCCGTGAGCTTCAATATAAGAGATGGTTTCTGGGTGAAAGTTAGCATAAGCTTGCGCCATTGCAATCGCCTCTGCTTGTCCGTCTACGCTGGGAGCCGTAAAGCTCACCTTATCAGCGCCGTCATTATTGATACCAGAACCACGAATTACAGCATAGATGCGATCGCCATCATTGAGTGCATCTTCTAAACGCTTGAGGACAACTACTCCTGCGCCATTGTTGAACATTGTCCCCTGAGCGTTGGCATCAAAGGGACGACAATGCCCATCTCCAGACAGCATACTGCCTTCTTGCGCCACATAACCGCTGTTTTGGGGTGTAGTCATAGATACACCACCAGACAAAGCCAAATCGCACTGATAGCTAGTTAAAGCTTGGCAAGCCTGAATGACTGCTACCAAAGAAGTGGAACAGGCTGTATTGACGCTGACGGCCGGGCCTTTGAGGTTGAGTTTGTAAGCAGCACGGGTTGTCAAAAAGTCTTTTTCATTGGCTAACATCGTTTGGAACTCACCGATGCGATCGACAATTTCCATACGTCCAGAAATGTGGTTAGCAAAATAAGTATTTTGACCGCAACCAGCGTACAAGCCAATCAAACCCTCAAAAGACTCTGATTCATAACCAGCATTTTCTAGGGCTTCATAAACCAACTCTAGAAAAACTCTCGCCTGTGGATCCATAACCACAGCTTCAAGTGGATTAATGCCAAAAAACGCAGCATCAAAGGTTTCACCTCCAGGAATTATCCCTCTAGCTTTCACATAGCTAGGATCTTTGCAAAGGTTTGGATTGATACTAGGATCGAGTTCCTCATCTTCAAAAAAAGTCGTTGATTCTAATCCCTCGCAAAGATTGCGCCAAAATTCATCGACATTTCCAGCGCCAGGAAATCTTCCTACCATGCCAATAATGGCAACACCATCACTAGGATCTTGGTTATCGGATGCTTGCATATTTACCATTGCTTAAACATTTTGTTGATGATTACGGCGACGAGCACGAGCTGCTTGTTGGCGTTGGGCACGATTTTGCAGCTTGTCAAAAGACGGTTGGCTATTCTGGTTTGAATTCAAATACTTTGCTAAAGAGCCAATCGTTGAATACTGAAATAGCTTTACAGCAGGTAGCTCAATACCAAGTTCCTGTTTTACTCGTGCAGCAACTTGGAGAATTGAGATTGAAGTTGCTCCTAAATCAAAGAAATTATCATCAATCCCGACACGATCGATTTTCAGCAGTTCGGACAAAATACCTGCAAGCGAACGCTCTAAATCGTTTTGGGGAGCAATATACGCTTGTTCCAGTTGCGGACGTTCTCTACTTGGTACTGGCAATTTATATCTATCTACTTTGCCATTTGCAGTCAAAGGCAAGGATTCTAACATCACAAACGCTGATGGCACCATATAATTAGGTAGTCGCTGTTGTAAGAAACTACGTAATTTATTGTGTGTATATTTACTGTTATAGTGAGGGACAATATAAGCCGTTAACTGTTTTTCACCTGCTTCATCTTGACGAGCTAAAACGACAATTTCCCGAACATCAGGATGTCGTGCAATCTCCCGCTCAATTTCCCCTAGTTCAATTCGGAAACCGCGAATTTTTACTTGATTGTCAATCCGACCTAAGAACTCAATATTACCATCTGGAAGATAACGAGCTAAATCTCCAGTCTTATAAAGGCGCGTTGCTAAATTACTATCAAAGGAATGAGAAATAAATTTTTCGGCAGTCAAATCGGGACGGTTCAAATAGCCTCTAGCTAATCCATCACCACCAATATACAATTCGCCAGCTTCTCCAATTGATACTGATTGGAGATTGTGATCTAATATATAAACTTGGGTATTAGCAATGGGGCGACCAACAGGAATCGAAACATCTGGTTGCAGTGGGGCTGTTATAGTATGGCAGCAGGTAAAAGTTGTATTCTCAGTTGGGCCATAACCATTAATTAGCTGACAGTTTTCTACTGTTTGGAGAAACTTCTGCACATGGGGAACAGATAAAACATCGCCACCCGCTAAAAGTTGACGCAAGGATTTTAAAGCATCAATTTTTTCATCTACTATCAGGTGGAATAAACCAGCTGTCAGCCAAAGAGTAGTAACTTGGTATTGTTGAATAATCTGCCCTAATTCTTCTAAAGATGGTGTATGAGGAGGGTATATTACTAGTCGTCCGCCATTAAGTAAGCAACCCCAAATTTCAAAAGTTGAAGCGTCAAAAGAAATAGGAGCTAGTTGCAAAATTACTTCTTCAGATGTGAGGTGAGCGTAATTAGTTTCTTTAACTAACCTAACTACACCACGATGGATAACACTAACACCTTTGGGTGTACCTGTAGAACCTGATGTAAACATGACATAAGCCAAGTTTTCAGCAGTAATATTAGTGCTTAGATTCTCTTTTTTGTTTAGAGTAATTGTATTCCAATCTGCATCTAGGCAAATTACAAATGCTGTGTGAGTGGGTAATTTGGCAACTAATTCTTTTTGAGTTAATAGTATAGATACTTGGGTATCTGACAGCATGAAAGCTAAACGTTCTTGTGGATACCCTGGATCTAATGGTACATAAGCTCCACCTGCTTTAAGGATAGCTAGAAGGGCTACAATCATTTCTAAGGAGCGCTCTATGTATATTCCTACAAGAGTTTCTGCCCCTACTCCTAGTGATTGTAGATGTTTTGCTAGTTGATTAGCACGACTGTTCAAATCTCTATAGGTGAGATACTGATTATTAAAAATTAGTGCTATAGCATCAGGTGTTTTCTCTACTTGTGCTTCAAACAACTGATGAATACACGCTTGCTGAGGATAATCAGTTTGAGTATAATTCCACTCAATTAGTAGGTGTTTTTGGGATTTTTTCAAAATAGGTAATGTTAAATTATCTTGTTCTAAATTATTTTCTAATAATGAAGTTTGATTCTTGGTTATCAGCAATTTATTTTTGTTTTTAAATAATGAACTAGTTATTATTTTCATATTTAACTTGAGCAAAAATATATTTTTTACAAAAAGCTTAGTTAGTTATTGAATAATACTGCATCTTAACTTAAAAAAATTATAATTTAGCAATGGATGCATTTAATATTATTACTAACATAAACAAAATCAGAATATTATTGATTGAAAAATATTAAAAATGGTTCTAAAACAATATAAAAAATATTTTTATATATTAACAATTTAGATTTTCGGATAAACCAGTGAACCATATCGAGTATGATATTGTTATAGTATCAATGAATAACAAAATTTTAAATGTATTTACATTTAAAATGATATTGTTAGTTTCTGGATTTAGATAAACAGATAAAGTTAAAAATCAAATAACACTTAGATATATTTGGTTACTAGTATATCCATTTATATTTAATAGTTACATTGTTAGCTTTGAAATTATATTAAAAGATTAATTTCACAACAAATTTTGCCGCAAATATACAATATTTGTGTGAAAGGGCACTGACTCTAAGATTTAGTTCTCTCATTCTGACCTATTTCCTCCAAATCGTGATTATTTCCAATATATCTTCATTGAAAATTAAAACTTTAGAGATATTTGCAATGAGAATATTAACTGTACGTAGGCTTATTTTGAGAAACCAAGAATAATTAATACCTTGAATAACAGGAATCCAGCGATTTTAGCAATTAATTAAGTAATGTAACTTCTTCGAGGTAGGTTGAACTTCAGCGAAACGAGAATAGGGTGAGCATTTTAATGCTCACCCCACAATAACGAACTATTTGCTGTAGTCTCGACTTTTGGCAATGAGCCAAAGTTTTCTACATGTTGGTCAAGACTTAGGATTAATTGTTTCTACGTTTAGCCCAACTCCAAAGGTATCGCCATGTTCTACTTTTGATATATTCAAAAGTTTCTTTACTAATATCAATTTATTTTATAGGCGCGATCGCCTACACCGCAGTCTCTGGCAATGGCGTTCCGCCCACCGTATGCTCGCCGTTGATTGCACTAGTTAACAAATTAGTTCAAAAGTACTATAAATTTCTTGCTCAAATTTCGGATGGGTGGCGCTTATATTTGATGTACATCAATTGCCGTAAAGGTTTGGAGTTTTGCACCGGGAACTAGTCTAAACTCCAGACATTATGGGATATCGAGTACGGATGTGCGACGCCAGTCGCTTCAAGTCGGCAGAGCCGCCCAACACGCTGGCTCCCCTTTTTACGCCGCTTCGCGGTTGACCATTGGTATCGGTTGATTAAACAACGCTTGCATTGGACGCTACCAAAGCTTTCCACTCCCCAACAGTGTGACCGATGAAGCGATTTAATGCCACCGATGACTTGGGAATTATGGCTGGCTCGTGATATTGTCATTGACAATCCGCTTCCGTGGCATAAACAAATGACTCAACTCACTCCAGGACGAGTTGCACAAGCCATGCCTGGGATTTTGGTCAGAGTTTCTACTCCATCCATTCCGCCAAAACCACGCGGTAAATCTCCTGGTTGGAAGACCGGACAGCCTCGGCAACGTAGAATTCGCTATCCCATAGTTAAAAAGCGTACTTCATCTTCACGTAAAGCTGAGCCGAAACCTGCTTGATTTGTAATTTTTCTACTTTTTTAATTTAGTTATTCTCAACTCAGGGAAGCTGAGTTATTTTGTGCTTCTTAGTCTAAAGTCCAGACAGTAAAATACTTGGGTAAAAAAATAACCGGAGATCAAGGATCAAGACGGTATCTTCTCCATTCCCATCGGTGAGGGAGGATTACAACAAGTTGAAGCTAGTTATACGGTTGAGTCGGCTACAAACCCTAAACTTTCTTACGAAACTAGTTTGACAGCACAAAAAATTTCTGTTCCTGAACCATCAGCATTAATTGCTCTTGGCATAGTGAGATTACTAAACATTACGCAAAAAAAAGTTTTTAATTTGAACTTAGTGGAAAAAGTCAGATTTTGGATGGGCTGCTCCATCACTTACATCTCTAACATGTGTTTGCCGTGCTCATCCCCCCAATGTACAGATGTGCGCCCCTACTGCAATAAGCTTGACATGATTCAAGCAATATGTTAATAATTATAGTTTGTGGAAACTTTACTTCTTAAGATAAGCTCTTGGCTAACGTCATTGTCATAGGTGCCCAATGGGGCGATGAAGGAAAAGGTAAAATAACTGACTTACTCAGCCGTTCTGCAGATGTTGTGGTGCGTTACCAAGGGGGTGTCAATGCTGGACACACGATTGTAGTTAAAGGTCAGACCTTTAAACTGCACCTGATTCCCTCTGGGATTTTGTATCCAAATACCGATTGCATTATCGGCTGTGGAACAGTCATCGATCCACAGATTTTGATCGCAGAACTCGACCAACTAAAAGAGTTAAATATTTCCACTGACCACCTGCTGATATCTGAGACAGCCCACGTAACGATGCCTTATCATCGATTGATTGACCAGGCATCTGAAGAACGACGGGGAAGCTATAAGATCGGCACAACAGGTCGGGGCATTGGGCCGACTTATGCTGACAAATCTGAACGTACAGGCATTCGAGTTTTAGACTTGATGAACCCGGATGGGCTGCGCGAGCAGTTGGAGTGGACAATTAATTATAAAAACGTCATTTTAGAAAAGCTTTACAACTTGCCGCCTCTAGATCCACAAGAGGTGATTGAGCAGTATTTGAAGTACGCAGAACGCTTGCGACCTTATGTTGTTGATACATCGTTGAAAATATCTGATGCGATTCAGCGACGGCGTAATATTTTGTTTGAAGGCGCACAAGGTACGCTCCTAGACTTAGATCATGGAACTTATCCCTATGTCACCTCCTCTAACCCAGTGGCAGGTGGGGCTTGTGTTGGTACTGGGGTAGGGCCAACAATGATTGATCGGGTAATTGGGGTGTCGAAAGCATATACAACCCGTGTGGGAGAGGGACCATTTCCCACTGAATTGGATGGAAAGTTGGGAGAATTGTTGTGCGATCGCGGTGCGGAATTTGGCACAACCACCGGACGCAAACGACGCTGTGGCTGGTTTGATGCCGTCATCGGTCGCTATGCCGTGCGGATTAATGGCATGGATTGTATGGCGCTGACCAAACTGGATGTTCTCGATGAATTAGAGTCAATCCAAGTTTGTGTCGCATACAACATAGATGGGCAACGTAGCGAACACTTCCCCAGAAGTTCTCGTCAATTTGCTAGATGTCGCCCCATCTACAAAACCTTACCGGGGTGGAAAGTGTCAACAACCCACTGCCGCACCCTAGAAGACTTGCCACAAGCAGCATTGGACTATCTAAAATTCTTAGCCGAATTGATGGAAGTTCCGATTGCGATCGTCTCACTAGGAGCCAGCCGCGATCAAACCATAATCGTAGAAGACCCTATCCACGGGCCCAAACGCGCTTTACTGCACCCCGACGGCACACCTGCTACCCTACTTAGTGCTTAGTGAGTGCTGAGTATTGAGTACTAGGATTTAATGACAAAAGACAACTGACGAAGGACAACTTTTATGGCTATTACAGTCGAATCTCAAAAACGTCCAGAAGGCAGCAAGCCAAAAGCTTTGCGCCGTTCTGGACTCATACCTGCCAATTTGTATGGTCATAAGGGTACAGAATCTATTTCTTTCACCATTGATGCCAAAGCTGTTGAGCGCTTGCTCAAAAGAGCTTCCGTCAACAACACCTTGATTGATTTAAACATTACCGATGCACCTTGGCGTGGTAAAACTTTGCTGCGGGAACTTCAGATTCACCCCGCAAAAGGTACGCCTTACCATCTCAGCTTTTTTGCAGTTGCTGGTCACGGCGACACCACTGTAGAAGTACCGCTGCGTTATGTGGGAACTGCTGTTGGTGTTAAACAAGAAGGTGGTTTTTTAGACACCGTTATCACTGAGTTGCAAGTGAGCTGTGCGCCAGAAAACATCCCAGAAATAATTGAAATTGATGTCTCTAACCTGCAAATTGGAGACAGCTTGCGTATTCACGAGCTAGTCTTGCCTCAAGGTGTCACAGTTCTTGGTGATACGGAGCGAGTCGTAGTTAGCGTCTCGCAGCCGCAAATCAGCGCTGCTGCTGAGGAAGAAGCTGAGTTAGAGGGTGAAACAGCCTCAGAAGCTACGTAAGTGTGTAATAATTTTTGATGATAGCCAGGGGGAAACTCCTGGTTTTTTTGTATTTAAACCTGCACAAAGAGATGACAGAAGTAATAAGCTGTTACGCATTAAAATTGCACATTAACTAGTGAGGGTTGTCCTTTGTCCTTAGAAACTACTAATGACTAATGACTAATGACTAATGACGGTGTACATGAAGTTTGTGCAATATATAGGCGCATTAGCTTACCAATTCAACGTTCAACCCAATCTACGCAGTTTATGGCTTTAGCCTAACGTACTTAATTACGAATTACTTTAACGTGCATCACCAATCAACACAAATGGCGACCAATAATAAGGATGGTCTTTAATTAGCTTCAACTTAGCTTTTTGCAAAGCTTCTCCTTTGGTCATACCCTGCTTGAGGTTTTGATAAAATTGAATCATCAATTGCTGAGTAGCTTTATCATCAACCGCCCATAAACTTGCCATCACAGCTTTAGCACCAGCACGCTCAAATATATAAGCAACACCTGCAAGTCCTGTGCTAGCATCATTCAAATTAGTGTCTACAGCAGTTTGACAGGCACTAAGAGTAATCAGTTGTGTGCCTTGTAACCCTAAAAGAGCAGCATTGGCAATGTCTAAGGGTTTGTCAGCAAATAGTAACGTATTATTTTTTAACTTGACTTTTTTGCAATCTTCAGTTTTGAAACAGCCGTGAGTTGCTAAGTGCAAAAATGAAAAGCGCAATGCTTGGGATCTAAACTTTTCTAGGGTAGCTTCATTGTGGATATAAACTTCACTGTCTGGCAGTATTTCCTTAATACTTCTAACTTCTGCCTCTGCACCTGGGAGATTTTGTGGGTCACTGGGTACTGGATTACCAAATGCTAAAACAGCTTGTAGTTTGGGGGGTACGGCATTTTGCACACCTGGAGATTTTAGGGAATTATTGGAAATGCGAGTGAGATAGTTGATAGGATATTTCTCGATCAGAAATTGGTTGGTTTTACTGTCGGAAAGAGTTTCAAAAGGTAGATGGCGCAGTTGACCAGTAGCGATAATACTTAGTTCTTTGGGGGATAAAGCTTTAATTTTGTCTTCTATAGGACGAATAAGAATATCATAAAGTTTACCGCCAGTTTCACGGTAGTTAGAATCACTTTCATCTTGTATAGCAGTCGCCATCTTAGTTAGGACGTAGAATATATAGAGAAGTGATTGATTTCTGCATTCGTATGGCAAACCCTTACAGTTATGATCT
>NZ_JBALDE010000262.1:0-33957 GCF_036917515.1 Nostoc sp.
TTAGATCACCAAAAGTTGCCAAGAACCTATATGTTGTCCTAGTCGATTGTGAAGTATGTCCTGTCCGTTTGGTCAAAATATAGTTCAAATCACAACTTTCTGCGGCTTCTAACCCTAATTCTAGACCTGTAGAAACTTCTTGCTGCCAGCCTGTAAGGGGTAAATTCGCTTCTTTTTCTAACGCACGTCCCGCTTGTGTAGAACGTCCTTGGAAATGAGAATTAGGGTCATTCAAAGATTGTTCAGTCATGTTTTGATGCAGTATTATTTGCAGCTAACCTTTCATATCGTATAGCGATGTGGCAAAATTGTTTAAATCGATTTCTTCCTATTCTTGCAACAACGCTAAAAATACAGAGTCAGTTGTTATTGTAACTTTGCCCAAATTCCTTGACAGCGTTCGATAACTAGCGCCTGAAAAATTGATTGAGTTGAGGGGTGAATATCTATTTTGTACAAGGAAAAAAGACCCGTAGGGCTTTTGAGGTTTAACTCTCTGCGAGTCAGATTTGCTGCTTGTACTCGATGGAGTTCTACATGTTTAATACCGCGCCAGAAGCACTGTTAGCAAAACACCATCTATATGGAACGATGAAGGCTTCACCACTTTCACCGCTGATATTACCGCAACTGGCAATCTCGGTAAACTAATAGTTTCTGGGAACCGGTTGTCCGAGTTTGCCAAATTTTTCCCGACAGAGATTTTCTAATTGTTCGATAGATGGTTCTTGGATGTTGTGCATTTTCCCGTAAATTGCACTTAAAGCGATGTGAGGTTGAGATTGCCGATTGATTTTGTAAGGTGCAATAATCAGAAAATAGCCATTTTTCCCAATAAAGTCCTTATTAACAAAGCCTTCAGATAAGATATTCCAATCGTTCTTTTCTAAAGCATCTGCTGTTTTTAATAGCCAAGCAGGAGGAAGTTCGCGAGAGTTTGTTGCCTGTTGGCGCAGTTTTTTCACAGATCTTGCGATTTCATTTTGCTCGATATCTTGAACTATTTCTTGGACTAATTCTTGTTTTTTGCACAGATTGTTGTCATTGTTTGATATTGTGAATAAGTTAATCTATTAATCTCAAATTATTTGACTGGTTTTTTAGCTGAAACTAATAAATAATCTATAGATGAAGACCTTAGCAAACCATCTATAGCATTTACATTTAATTGATAGGTTTGTTCGTCTACTTCTCCTACTTTAAATTCTTCTTCCATCCAAGATTTTAAATATCGAAAGTGTTTTAGCCAGCACGTCTCTGTCGCTTCTACAAACTCTAAGTTTTCAAATCCTACTTGCTGGTAAATCTTTTTATAATCCTTAATATTTTTCTCTTTGACAATATTTTCTGGCGAAACAATCCAATCACCGAAATGCTCTGTATTGTCGAAAATGATATCAGAGAGTATGAGATGACCGCCTGGTTTTAATACACGCCAAGCTTCTTGAATAAACTTTGCTCTAGTATCAAAATAGAATACTGCTTCCACACAAATAATATTATCAAATGAATTATCCTCAAATTCCATTTGTGTAGCATCCATGCAAATGAACTTGCATTTAGGAGCATTAACTCTACTTCTTTCGATTTGTTGGGATGAAATATTAATGCCTACAACATCAGTAGACAAATAATACTTGAGTAAATAATTAGCCGTTGCGCCTAAACCAGAGCCAACATCAAGAATATTTCCCCTCTTTTGAGGAATAAAATCCAAAAGCTTTTCTAACAAATTCAAACAGGCTTCTTCTTGACTCTGAGTATTCGAGTACCAATAACCTACATTGAAAAACTCTTGTTGACCGTATATCTTTCTTGTCACCGAGTTGAGAATTAAATTGTCAAAGTTGCTGATGTATTGGCTTTTATCCATTTTTACTTTTACATTTTGATTAGTCATTAGTTTTTCTCATCTATACTTCCTAGTTACGTGCTTTATCAATGCAAGTTTTCAATCGTTCAGCTACAATCTGAACGTAGGGTTCAGCCATAAGCGTAAAATGATTTCCAGGTACAAAATGAACATCTACAGGTTTAGAAGAATAATTACTCCAACCCATAGTTGAATCCTGTGAAATTTCTGAATAAGTCTGGAAATATATATCAATATTAGACTCTTGTGCAAAGACTTTTTCGGTTCGTAGCAGTGTTATTTGAGCAGAATAAATATGTTGTGGTAAATAATCAATTAGAGATAGAGAGTTAGCTTTATTAACTAACAACAAATTTTTTAGATGCTTGGTTTCAGCATTAGGGGGGAAGATATTAACCATTTTTAAATGCTGTAAAACGTATTTGAGTTGCTCCTCTTCAGATAAAGATTTGATAGTTTCGTCAGAAATATCTATCTCTCTTGCCAAAGAAACTTCGACTGCTTGGAGCAACTCAAATAACCAATTATAATTGTCCCAATCCATATACTCCATAAGTATTGGTTTTTCTTGAGCAGTCGGAGCAGCAGTGTCAATCATGACAAGTAAAGCCACTTCATGTCCCTGATGAATTAACTGATTTGCCATTTCAAAAGCGACTCTACCACCAAATGAATGGCCTCCCAAAAAGTATGGACCTTTGGGCTGAACAGCTTGCATTACTTGAATATATTTACCAGCTATATCTTCAATGCAGCTAACTGATTCTAATGTTCCATCTAGATAATTTGCTTGAAAACCGTACAAAGGTTGGTCAGAACCTAAATAATGCCCTAAATGATACAAGTAAAAAGGCTGGTTACTAGCTCCAGGAACGCAAAAGAAAGGTAAGTTTGAACCGTTTGGTTGAATTGCTACCAAACAAGACGGATTTAAACTATCTAACTCTTGCTGCACAATTGTTGCCAACTGTTCAATAGTTGGATTTTGAAAAAAAGTTGTTAATGGGATATCTTTACCAAACTGCTGTTGAATTTGAGTTATTAAGTAGGGAGCTAAAAGAGAATGACCCCCCAAATCAAAGAAGTTATCTTGTACTCCTATCTTTTCAATCTGAAGAATTTTTGACCAAATTTGTACGAGTTGTAGTTCTATTTGGTTACGTGGTTCAATAAATTTGTCCAAGTTACTGGTTTTGGAAGGTGCTTTTAAGGCACGGCGGTCTATTTTGCCGTTAGGAGTTAATGGTAGGGACTCTAGGACGACAAAAGCGTTTGGAATCATGTATCCTGGTAATTTAGCGGCAAGAAACTGACGCAGTTCGGTGGTTGTAGGTGTCTGGTGTGGGTTCAACACTAAGTAAGCAACTAACCGCTGCTCACCAGGGGTATCTTCACGCACGATCGCACAATTAGCTTGCACATAGGTATGTTGGTTGAGTGCGGCTTCTACTTCGCCCAACTCAATGCGGAAGCCGCGAATCTTGACTTGGTTATCAATGCGTCCTAAGTATTCAATATTGCCATCTGGTAAACAACGTGCCCGATCCCCAGTTTTGTAAAGTCGGGCATCGGCTTCATCACTAAAAGGATGAGGAATAAATTTCTCTTGTGTTAAATCTGGGCGGTTGAGATAGCCTCGTGCCAAACCCGCACCACCAATGTGCAACTCTCCCGGCACACCTATCGGCACTGGTTGTAGATACTCGTCTAAAATGTAGACTTGCGTGTTCGCTATCGGTCGCCCAATCGTGACTGGGCTGGTAGCACCTTTTTCTACCAAGCTAAATGTCGAGTAAGTTGTGTCTTCTGAAGGGCCATACAGATTGAACACACACTCAACTTGACTGTGCTGATAAATTTGCTGCACTAGTTTATTTTGCAGTGCTTCACCAGCTAAGTTAACTGTGCTTACCTGCGGTGGTAGATGATTGTCTCGAATTAACTGGGCGATCGCACTTGGTACAGTATTAATCAGCGTCACTTGATGAGCCGCACTCATCGTAGATAAGTGCAAAGCATTTTGAGCTAAAATGACTTTTCCGCCAACGCTCAAAGTCACAAATAACTCAAACACTGACAAATCAAAACAGATAGAAGTAGAAGCTAATACACCTGCTAGTTGTTGTGGTGTAAACACCTGTTTTGCCCAACTCACCAAAGCTACTGGACTGTGATGTTCTATGGCTACTGCTTTTGGTTTACCTGTAGAGCCAGAGGTATACAGGACGTAAGCTAGGTTTGATGGTGTTACCTCGCTGGTCACATTAACTTCACTGGTTGGGGTAAACTCTTGGATTTGAGTGTCTAAATAGACAAGGTGAGCTTGATGTTGCGGTAGTCGCTCAACTAGTTGCTGTTGCGTCAGCAACACTCCAACTTTTGCATCTTCTAGCATGAAACGCAAACGCTCGCTGGGATACTCTGGGTCTAGTGGTACATAAGCACCACCTGCTTTCAGGATGCCCAACAGCCCAACAACCATTTCTATTGAACGTTCTACACAAATGCCGACCAGCACATCTGCACCTACACCCAAGGATTTCAGGTAGTGCGCTAAAGAGTTAGCACGACAATTCAGTTGCTGGTAGGTGAGTTGTTGATTTTCCCACACCAGTGCAACTGCATCTGGGGTACGTTCTGCCTGCTCCTCAAACAACTGATGGATGCACTTATCTTGGGGATACTCTGCTTGAGTATTGTTCCACTCTACTAATAGTTGATGATGTTCTGCTGGACTTAACAGTGATAGTTCGGCAACTCGCGTTCTAGGATTTGCCACAATTGCTTGGAGTAAAGTTTGAAAATGTTGGGCTAGACGAGCAATTGTAGTCGCTTCAAATAAATCTCGGTTATAGCACCAAACACCTTCCAGACCACCAGGGCCTTCCCAGAAGTTTACTTCCAGGTCAAACCTAGCTTTGACATCAATCGGCAAGGCTATATTCTGGATATTTAAACCTGACAAATTACCAGAAGACTGGGGCACATTTTGCAGGGAAAACATCACCTGTACCAAGGGATTCCGACTCAAATCTCGTTCTGGCTGTAGCTTTTCCACCAATATTTCAAAGGGTAAGTCTTGGTGGGCGTAAGCTTCTAAGGTTGTTTGCCGCACTTGCGCCAAAAAGTCAGCAAAATTGGGGTTATCAGAAAGATTACCTCTTAATGCTAGGGTATTCGCAAAAAACCCCATCAACTGCTCAACTTGGGGGCTGTTGCGGTTGGCAATGGGGGAGCCAACAACAATATCTGGCTGACCACTATAACGAGAAATTAGCACCAAAAAAGCCGCCAATAGAGTCATAAACAACGTTGCATCTGACTCTTGGCTCAATTTTTGCAGGCGTTGCGTGAGGTCGCTATCTAGTAGGAAAGACTCAACCCCACCAGAGAAGGTCTGAATTGGGGGACGTGGTTTATCTGTTGGTAGTTCTAGTACACCAGGAACACCGGCTAACTGTTGTTGCCAGTAACCCAGCTGGCGTTCGAGAATTTCGCCTGTGAGCCATTGGCGTTGCCAAAAAGCAAAGTCAGCATACTGGATGGGTAATGGGGGTAGTGGGTTGGGCAAGCCTTGAGTGAAAGCTGCATATAGCTGAGATAGTTCCCGGTAAAAGATGCTTAAAGACCAACCATCGTAGATAATATGGTGCATCTTCAACAGCAGTACATACTCGTTTTGACTCAGTTGCAGCAGGGTGAATTGTACTAATGGCCCCACAGCTAGGTTGAAAGGCTGGGACGCAAGATACTTGACAATTTCCTGAATCTGGGATGTTTGCTCAAGGGCTGACAACTCCTGCAAGTCATGGATGGGTAAATTTAAGGCTGTGGCAGCGGCAATGTGCTGGATAGGATTTCCGTCTACTGTGGGAAAAGTGGTTCTTAAAACCTCATGGCGGCGGATAAGTTCACTTAAGCTCTGCTCTAGTGCAACCACGTTTAAGGAGCCGTCTAGCCGCAATGCTTCCAGCATATTGTAAGAATCACTCTCAGGTGAGAGTTGCTGAACAAACCAGAGTCGCTGTTGGGCAAAAGATAGTGGTAGTTTACCGTCCCTTGGCACTGGTTGAATTGGTAACTGATGAGTAGCTTTAATCCGTTTGGCTTGACGCAAAAACTGCATTATTTCTGTTTTACGACCAGCTATTTCTTGCCGTAGCGTTGGAGTTAGCCCACCTTCAGGGGCATGACAGCGTAAGCGATCGCCATCAATTTCTAGATTAATACTCAGGTCGCTTAGTTGACAAATAAACTCAACAATGCTGTTAGTCATGCTTAAAACTCCACTACTTCGCTACTCATATCAAGTACTGCTAAATCTTTTGCTGCCCAATTTACTGCCTGAATATAAGATGCTGTCGCCGCCACTGTGGGAGACTCAAATATCATCTTTACAGATAGGTCAAGTTTAAAAGTTGAGTTAATCCGTAACACCACTTGAGTTGCTAACAGGGAATGTCCCCCTAGTTCAAAGAAGTTGTCTTTCACGCCAATGCGTGCTAATCCCAAGACTTCACACCAAATCTGCACCAGTTGAGCTTCAACAGGAGTACGCGGTGAAACAAAGTTAGTACCAAGATTTCTTGTAGCTGTATCTGGTGCGGGTAAAGCGCGGCGATCTACTTTGCCATTTGGTGTTAACGGCAGTGCTTTGAGGAGAATAAAAGCTTGGGGAAGCATGTAATTAGGTAGCTTTTGTTGGAGGAGCGATCGCACTTGCGGTACTAGCTTTTGAACTAACTTGCCATATAAGGCATTGTTAGTATAGTCAGTACAAGGTTTAACAGTGATGGACGAATTATCCCAGAAGGTGGCTTTTTGTCCTCGTTTGCGGTAGAACACCACATCGAATGAACCATCTTGGCTACCTCCCCACCAACTGATGTGGACGGTGTATCCGTTTTGCTGTCCCAACTGATAAAATTCTTCAGGGTTAATCCCCACTGTTGGCTGTTGTGTTAATAGTTCGCGCAGTTGTCCCACTGTTTCGACGGCTGGGGGATTTTCTAAGCATTGCCAAATTTGTAATGCTTGCTGCACTCGTTGATTAGGTACACCTCTAATTCCTAAAATTTGGGGCTGTTGTTGCAGTTGATGTTGAATTTGGGTAAACGAGAGTTTCTCTAGTTGCCAGTTTAGCCAAGGCACTAACTGTGTTTGGATATCAGCACCTATATGCAGGGTGACATCATAGCGGAATTGCGTTAACTCATTTTGAGCGTAACCGCGCTTGGGCTGAATTTCTACCCAAGTAATTTGGGGGAAACGTGTTTGGAGAGCAATAAAGAAACTAGGATCGATGGCTAATTCTTCTTCCGCAGCCACGCTAGAATTTACCTGCTGCTGCCATTGCTCAATAGTTCTGTCTTCCGCAGCTTGGGACAACTGCACGGCGGCATGGAATGGCTCTAATAAAGGCAAACTGCGGATATCACCCAGGAATAGCTTACCTTTTTGAGTCATTGTTGCGATCGCGCTTTCGATTACCTGCAACAAATACTCCACGCTGGGGAAGTACTGCACCACTGAGTTGATGACTACAGTATCAAACTCTCCTTGGGGGATACCATCAAAATTATCTGCCGTTCGTTGCAGCAAACGTACATTGTCTAGACCTGGCAATGTTTTACACATCTGCTCGACGTGTTGTAACGCTGCGCTAGAATAATCAATTCCCCAATACTCCTGACTCTTGGGAGCTACGCGAGATAAGAGTAAACCCGTACCGCAACCAATTTCTAATACTCGCTGTGGAGACAGAGACAGTATACGACTAACTGTATTCTCAACCCACTCCCGCATTTCCCAATCTGGGATGGCTTGCTTAGTATAACTGCTGTTCCAACCACTGATATTAAAGGTCAGGTCATCAGTGGATGTTTGCGGTTGCCCATAAGCTTGTTCATACAGCATTTGCCAGTCGCTTACGTACTCACTCTGCCATTGAGCCAGTTGTTGGGGTAATACTTTGTTTTTCAGCGCAGGTACTAAGTAAGCTACCAGTTGTTTATCACCAGTGTTATCAGCTTTGGCAACAACAACACCCTCCTGTACCAAAGGATGTTGAGTCAAAACATCTTCAATTTCGCCTAACTCGATGCGGAAACCACGAATCTTGACTTGGTTATCAATGCGTCCCAGATATTCAATGTTGCCGTCTGGTAAATAACGCGCCAAATCCCCAGTTTTGTAGAGTCTTGCATCCGGTTCATCGCTAAAGGGATGAGGAATGAATTTCTCAGTTGTCAATTCTGGGCGATTGAGATAGCCTCTGGCTAATCCCACACCGCCAATGTGCAGTTCTCCAGGTACGCCAACTGGTACTGGTTGTAATTGTGAATCTAAAATGTAGACTTGCACGTTGGCAATGGGACGACCAATGCTAACTTTCTCATCTTCAAGATTGCATTTAGCGATCGTGGCACAAACGCTGGCTTCTGTGGGGCCATAAGCGTTGAAGAAGTTTCTGCCAACTGACCAAAGTTTAACTAGTTCAGGAGAAAAAGCTTCACCAGCAACAACAATTGTTTGCAGATTGGGGAATTCTTCATTTGGTAAGACTGCTAATGCCGATGGTGGTAAGGTGACATGGGTAATGCCATAGTTGCGTAAGCTCTCAACTAACGGTGTACCTGGCATGATTGCGTCTTTTGTTCCCAGGTAAAGGGTTGCTCCTGACCCCAAACTCATCAAAATTTCAGATATGCAGGCATCAAAACTGAAGGAGGCAAACTGGAGAACGCGACTCTTAGAATCTACGCCAAAAGCCTGAATCTGTGCTAGAGCTAGGTTGTATAATCCCCGATGCTCAACCATCACCCCTTTGGGTTTACCTGTGGAACCGGAGGTGTAAATCACATTGGCTAGATGAGAAGCAGTCACAACCCCAGTGGGATTACCTTGGCTGTTGTCAATTTGTGGCTCTATGTCATCTAAAAAGACCAGTTTTGCTTGATGCTGGGGTAGTTTCTCTAGTAATCGCTCTTGGGTCAGCAGTACCTTAACTTGCGTATCTTGAAGCATGAAGCCCAGGCGATCGCTAGGATATTCTGGGTCAAGGGGTACGTAAGCACCACCAGCTTTAAGAATTGCCAACAACCCTATCACCATTGAAAGTGATCGCTCTACACAAATCCCAACTAGTACATCTGCTCGCACACCCAAAGACTGCAAATAATGCGCCAATCGATTCGCCCGACAATTTAACTGGTGGTAAGTCAGTTGTTCATTGCCAAACACCACTGCCACTGCATCGAGTGTACTCAAAGATTGCTCCTCAAATAACTGATGAATACATCTATCTTGGGGATAATCTACAGAAGTATTGTTCCATTCCAGCAACAATTGATGGCGTTCCGGCTGGGTAAGCAAAGGCAGTAATGCTACTGGTTGTTGGGGACGATCGACAATTGCTTCTAACAAAGTCACAAAATGTTGCATCATCCGAGCAATAGTCACCGCATCAAACAAATCACTGTTGTAAGAACAGAAGCCGCCCAGCCCTTCGGGTGTATCCCACAAGTAAAATTCTAGGTCAAGCCGCACTGAATCTAGTCCCGAAGCCATCCCTTCAACTGTTAACCCAGGCAGTTCCAAAGGCGCAGAGGGCGCATTCTGGAGGGCAAACACCACCTGTACTAGAGGATTACGATCTAGGTTTCGCTCTACTTGCAATTCTTCGACTAACATCTCGAAGGGCAAATCTTGATGGTCGTAGGCTTCTTGAGTTACCCGTCGTACCTGCGCTAGTAACGCTTTAAAAGTTGGTTCTTGGGATAAATCGAATCTCAGTGCCAAGGTATTGACAAAAAAGCCAATTAACCCTTCTATTTCTGTCCGGTTGCGATTGGCGATCGGTGAACCAATTATCAAATCCTTTTGTCCACTATAGCGAGACATTAACACCGTAAATCCCGCCAGCAGTGTCATAAATAGAGTGGTTCCCGACTCTTGAGAGAGCTTTTTGAGCTGTTGGGTTAACTTGACATTTAATTGCAGTTGCTCTGTACCGCCTCGGAAAGTCTGTATAGCTGGGCGGGGGCGGTCTGTGGGTAATTCTAACAGAGGTAGTGCGCCTGTTAACTGTTGCTTCCAGTAGCTTAACTGCCGGTCTAACACCTCATTTGTGAGCCATTGACGCTGCCATACGGCGAAGTCGGCATACTGTATAGGTAACTCTGGTAACGTCACAGGACTACTTGTGGCAATAGCTTGGTAATAGGCTGAAAGTTCGTTAGTCAAAACGCCCATCGACCAACCATCAGCCGCAATATGATGTATTGCTAATACCAATACATACTCGTCAGTAGCCACTTGCCACAGCTTGACTCGCAGTACACAACCATTAGCCAAATCGAATGGTTTGCAGACTTCTTCTTTTGCCAGTTGCACAACTTGTTTACTGGGGTCTGCCACATTTTGTAAATCGACCGCTGGTAATGTAAATGTTCCATTGGGCTCTATTACTTGTACTGGCTGATTATTCTTGAGCTTAAACTGAGTCCGCAGGGGTTCATGGCGTTGTATGATCGCCGCAAAAGCTTGTTCCAAAGCCAAGACATCCAAATTACCCCGCAAGCGGATGGTTAAATCAATTGTGTAGGCACCACTTTCGCCTTCTAATTGATTCACAAACCACAGCCGTTCTTGCGCCCAAGATAGAGGGATGTCTGCATCTCTAGAAACAGGTGCGATCGTCGGTACTGCCAGAGCCAAACCAGTTTCTAGCTGACTGGAGATAATTTCACTTAACTGAGCAACTGTTGGTGACTCAAACAAGGAACGCAACGGTAACAATATTCCCAAGGCTGACTGCAAGCGAGAAATTACCTGCGTAGCTAATAGGGAATGTCCTCCCAAAGTAAAGAAGTTGTCTTCAATGCCTACCTGCTCTAGTTTTAAGACTTGCGCCCAAATCTGTGCCACCATTTCTTCGGTTGGAGTGCGTGGAGCTACATAATCTTTTTGTTCGCTGTGTAAATCTGGTGTAGGTAGGGCACGACGGTCTATTTTCCCATTTGGTGTTAGCGGTAAAGACTCCAGAATGACGAAAGCTTGGGGCATCATGTAATGCGGCAAATGATTAGAGATAAATTGCCGCATTTCGCTAGTTGTCGGTATCTGCTGAGAATAAGGGACAACGTAGGCGACTAGACGCTTATCACCAGAGGAATCTTCGCGGAGGATGACACAATTGGTCTGTACATCAGGATGTTGATTGAGTACGGCTTCGATTTCTCCCGACTCGATACGGAAGCCCCGAATTTTTACCTGATTGTCAACGCGTCCTAAGTACTTGATATTACCATCAGGTAAATAACGCGCTAAATCCCCCGTTTTGTAAAATTTTGAATTATTAAAGGGATTGGGGATGAATTTCTCTTGTGTTAATTCAGCGCGGTTGAGGTAGCCTTTTGCTAATCCTACGCCGCCGATATGCAGTTCTCCCGGTACACCAATGGGTACTGGTTGTAAGTGCGAGTCTAAGATGTAGATTTGTGTATTGGCTATGGGGCGACCAATTGAGATTTTCTCATCTTCAGGATGGCATTTGGCGATCGTGGCACAAACAGTAGTTTCGGTCGGGCCATAAGCGTTGAAGAAATTCCTGCCAACAGACCATTGTTTTATCAGTTCACCAGAACAAGCCTCACCAGCGACAATGATTGTTTGCAACGCAGGCAATTCCTCAGCAGGCAGAACGAAGAGTGCTGATGGCGGTAAGGTGACATGAGTAATGCCATAGTCGCGTAATCGCTCAAGTAATGGTGTACCAGGTGCTAAGGAGTCTTTTGTACCTAAGTAAAGTGTTGCCCCTGACCCCAAAGCCATGATGATTTCCCAAATAGAAGCATCAAAACTCAACGAGGCAAACTGGAGAATGCGACTAGAAGAGTTGACACCAAAGGTTTGAATTTGAGCTTGGGATAAGTTCACAAATCCGGTGTGCTTAACCATCACCCCTTTAGGTTTACCCGTAGAACCGCTCGTGTAAATCACATTGGCTAAATGAGCAGCAGTCACAACTCCAGTCAAGCTTTCCTGGTTGTTCTCGTCAATTTGTGACTCTATTTCATCCAGACAAACAAGCCGCGCTTGATTTTGAGGTAGTTTATTCACTAGTTGCTTTTGGGTGAGTAACACGCCAAGTTGAGCATCTTCGAGCATAAATTGTAAACGCTCTTGGGGATACTGAGGGTCAAGCGGTACATAAGCCCCACCTGCTTTGAGAATACCAAGCACTGCTACCAGCATTTCTAAAGAACGCTCGACAAACAACCCAACCAGCACATCGGCTTGCACACCTAATGAACGCAAGTAATGCGCCAAAGAGTTAGCACGGCAATTCAATTGGTGGTAGGTGAGTTGTTCATTTTCAAACACCACTGCCACCGCATACGGGCTACGCGCTACCTGTTCTTCAAATAACTGATGAATACACTTATCAGTAGGATAATCTACCGATGTATCATTCCAATCGATTAATAACTGTTGCTGCTCAACTGCCGTTAACAAAGGTAATTGGGAAATGCGCTCTTGGGGATTTGCCACAATTGCTTCTAGCAGTGTGACAAAATGATCAGCCATTTGCTCAATAGTACCTGCATCAAACAAGTCAGTATTGTATTCCCAAACTCC
The DNA here is from genome assembly GCF_036917515.1 of Nostoc sp. Taxonomy (GTDB): domain Bacteria; phylum Cyanobacteriota; class Cyanobacteriia; order Cyanobacteriales; family Nostocaceae; genus Nostoc. The sequence goes on from NZ_JBALDE010000262.1 coordinate 12,515, forward strand.
CACTAATCCAGTGTCAGTGCTGCCCATTGCCAAAGTTAAATCAAACTTGGCGGTTACACCTGCTGTTGATACGTGACCGAGAGTTAGCCCCGTCATTTCTAATTGAGAGGTGGGTGCATTCTGAAGAATAAACGCGACTTGGAACAGTGGTGTATGGCTGAGGTTGCGTTCTGGCTGCAATGCTTCTACCAGCATTTCAAAGGGCAAGTTTTGATGAGCGTATGCTTGTAGCGCCACTTCTCGAACACGACCTAGTAATTCGCAGAAATTGGGATTTGCAGATAAATCAGTCCGCATGACTAAGGTATTAGCAAAAAAGCCAATTAACCCTTCTATTTCAGAGCGATCGCGGTTAGCAATTGGTGTACCCACCAAAACATCTGCTACACCTGTGTAGCGATAAAGCAGAGTATTATAAGCTGCTAACAGCGTCATGAACAAAGTCGCCCCTTGTTGCTGGCTTAGTTGCGTCAGCTTTTCGGTTAACTGGGGTGAAAGTTCAAACTTTTGATATGCGCCAGCAAAAGTCTGTAGCGCTGGTCTGGGTCTGTCTGTGGGCAGAGGTAATAAAGCTGGTGCGTCTTTAAGTTGTTCTTGCCAGTAATTCAATTGACCTTGCAGTACATCTCCTTGCAACCACTGTCTCTGCCACAGTGCAAAGTCTGCATACTGAATTGGTAGTCGTGGTAAGGGAGAGGGCTGATTTTGAGCGTAAGCATTGTACAACGCTGTTAATTCAGAGACAAACACACCCATTGACCAGTCATCCGAAACAATGTGGTGCATGGCAATTAGCAAGATGTGTTCCGTCTCGGGCAGCACCAGTAACTTCGCCTTAATTAATGCTCCCTTTGCTAGATCGAAGGGTTGTAGAGCTTGTTCTTGCGCTAGTTGCTGTACAGTTATTTCTTGCTCGTTTGCAGGTAGATGTTGCAAGTCAACAACTGAAATTTGCCAATCTATCTGTGTTTGAATGATTTGCCTTGCTTGCCCATCAACGGCGATGAAGTTAGTGCGTAAGGCTTCATGACGCGCAATTATTTCTTGTAAGCTTTGTTCTAAGGCAGCTTGATTCAGCGTTCCTACCAGACGCAAGGCTTCGGGAATGTTATATAAAGCAGTATTCGGCTGTAACTGTTCTAAAAACCACAAGCGCTGTTGAGCGAATGACAGTAATAATTCCGCATCCTTCGCCCTTGGCAAGATGGGTGCGGAAGTAAATTCCCCTTGTTGTGGCTGCAACTGCTCAATTAACTCTGCTAATGCGGCAACTGTCGCAGCAGCAAAAATGCTACGTAATGGGAGTTCTATTTTGAAGATGCTGCAGATGCGGGAAACTAGTTGTGTTGCTAGTAGCGAATGTCCTCCTAATTCAAAGAAATTATCATGAATGCCTACCTGTTCTAGTTTCAGCACTTGCGCCCAAATTTGCGCCAGCATTTCTTCGCAAGGAGTGCGCGGTGCAACATAGTTGTCTATTTGTTCGCTTTGTAAATCTGGTGTGGGTAAGGCGCGACGGTCTACTTTGCGGTGTGCTGTAAGCGGTAGGGACTCCAGCGTTACGAAAGTACTTGGCACCATGTAAAGCGGTAGGCGATTGGACAGAAATTGGCGCAGTTCGCTAACAGCAGGTATCTCTTGAGAATACAATACAACGTAAGCGACTAAGCGTTTATCCCCAGGAGTATCTTCTCGGAGTATGACACAAGATGTCTGCACATCGGGATGTTGGTTGAGTACGGCTTCGATTTCTCCCAACTCAATGCGAAAGCCCCGGATTTTTACTTGATTGTCGATGCGTCCAAAGCACTCAATGTTGCCATTGGGTAAATAACGCGCCAAATCCCCGGTTTTGTAGATCCGGTCTACTTTGGGATCTCTAAATTGGTTAGGAAGAAATTTTTCCTGGGTCAATTCACTTCGGTTAAAGTAGCCTCTAGCTAAACGCACACCGCCAATATGCAGATCACCTTTTATACCAACAGGTACAGGCTGAAGATTTTGGTCAAGGATGTAGATTTGCGTATTGGCAATGGGACGACCAATCAGGACTGTATTGGTTTTCCCTGATTCGGGATGTAGCAAATCGTGGACTACGGCTGTTACCGATGCTTCAGTTGGGCCGTAGACGTTGAGACAAGTAATGCCATCGCCTACTAACTCCCGCCACATTGTAACTGTTTCCGGTAGCACTGCATCCCCACCCACAGCCACTAACCTTAAACATTCCGGCACAGTTGCATCCTGTTGAGATACCGCTACTGTCCATTCATGCCAGTAAGCTGGGGTGATATTTAAAACAGTCAGCTTTTGTTGTTCAATAAATTGAGCAAGATTGGCAAAGTCAGGGAACATTTGTACTGGTCTAACAACCACAGTTCCGCCTTTATACCAAGTCGGGTAGATTTCTTCGGCGGCGACATCAAAACCAAAGGAAGCAAATTGCAAAACGCGATCACTGCTAGTCAAACCAAATATTTCACTAATGGCACTGCTATGATTGACTAACGCTGCATGAGTCAACATCACGCCTTTGGGTTTACCTGTAGACCCGGAAGTGTACAACAGACAAGCTATGTTTTCTGGTTTGACGGTACTTACCAGATTTTCTGTACTTTGAGTAGTCAGCGTCTCAAATTCCGCATCTAAGACAATGACTTTCACCCCAGAAACTGGCAAGGAATCAAGCAATTTCTCCTGGGTGATGAGTACCGAAACCTGTGAATCTTGGGATATGTCAGCTAATCGCTGTTGGGGATAATCAGGGTCTAGGGGAACATAACCGCCGCCAGCTTTGAGGACGGCTAATAATGTGACGATGATGGATAGCGATCGCTCTAAATATATCCCGACTAAAACCTCTGGTTCTACTCCCAAAGATTGTAGGTCATGTGCTAATTGATTCGCTTGGGTGTTTAACTGTTGATAAGTCAGTTGTTCATTGTCAAACACCACCGCCACTGCATCAGGTGTCAGTTGTGCTTGCTGCTCAAATAATTGATGCAGACATTTATCTCTTGGGTAATCAGCTTGAGTATCATTCCACTCAACAAGTAACTGCTGTTGCTCTTTTTGAGAAAGAAGAGATTGTAACTCGTAGCGTCCTTGGGGCTGGTTTACTATTGCCGCCAGAGTATTAAGGTAGTATTCACCGATTCTGTTAATTTGTTGAGGAGTAAACTTTAAGACATCATACTCAATTTGTAATTCTGCCTGAGACGAGATTGGATTCACACTGAAACTAGCGACAAAAGTGAAGTTGGTTTCTTCAAAAGACTTCCCACCCAGTAACTGCAAATTATCTAGCTCCAAAACCTGTTGGTAGACATGAAAATGCACGAAGTTAAATGCTGTCTCAAACAGAGGTTCACCACCCAAACTTCTCTGCCCCAAATTTCTCTGAATTTCAGCCAATGGATAACGACGATGTGGCAACATTTCTCGTTCTGCTGCAAATACTTGCTGCACTAAGTCCATCCATGTGCCGCCAGTTAATTGCAGGCGCAATGGCAAAGTATTCAGGAATAATCCCAGAACTCGCTCACCATCACTTTGTTCGGGTCGCCCATTGGCTATTAATCCCGTTAGTACGTCTGATTGACCACTTAGGAGATTTAACACTCGTAGATGAGCAGCTAACAGCACACTCTTGAGTGGAACTTCTGCGGACTGAGCAAATTTTTTTAAGCCTTCGTAAATTTCAGAGGATAAAGTGATGTCTTGTAAACCAACGTTTATGGTATCTGTTGGCACGGACTCCCACTGAGGCAATTGGGTGAAAGTACTGTCGTTTAACTTTTCACGCCAGTAGTGCTGAGTCTCTGACGAAGCGATCGCTTGTTGCTCTAAAGCTAGATAATCTCGGAATGTAATACTTAACGGTGGCGATATATAATCAATTTGTTCGCCTAAAAGGGATAAATAACGACTAAACAATTCAGTCATCATCAAGGAGACACTCCATCCATCCAAAATAGCGTGATGGCAACTCAAAGTCAGATTAAATGTCTCCGGTGTACGACGATGAACAAAGAAGCGTAATAAAGAAGGCTGAGTCCAATCGAAGTGCTGTTTCTTTTCAACTTCAAACCAAGCAGTTAAAGCATCTTCTTGCTGAGAATGATTCAAATGACACCAATCTTCTACTTGCAAGGGAACCTTCACTTGCCGATGCACCAATTGCAAAGGAATACTAAAGTTACTTAGCTCAAATGAAGTCCGCAGCACAGCGTGATGATTGACTAAATCTTGAATTGCAACCTCTAAAAGTTCAACATTCAGAGGGGTTTTGAGATGGAAACTGCTAATTTCGCGGTAGACTGCGCTATCTGTAGCGTACTCACTGTGGAACAGCATTCCCATTTGCAGCATAGCCAGGGGATAGGCATCCTCTACACCGTCAGGTAACTTTTGTTTATCTGCCTCACAAATTAGACTAAATGGTTGAGTTAGTTCTGATTTTGTAATGTCATGTTTTTTGTTTTTGAGTTCTTGAACTAGTTCGTGAATTGTCTGATATTGGAAGAGCTCTGCAAGAGAAAAACTCAAACCTTTTTCTTTAGCTTTAGACAATACTTGAATGCTACGGATAGAATCCCCACCTAAAGCAAAAAAGTTATCATTAATACCCACCTGCTCAACACCAAGAACCTGAGTCCAGATAGCGGCTAATATTTTTTCTTCTTTTGTACTAGGAGCGACAAACACATTTTCTAGTTCTGGTCTTGCAGTGTCAGGTATTGGCAGAGCTCGCCGATCTAACTTACCATTTGCTGTCAGAGGTAGAGCTTTTAACTCTACAAAAGCACTTGGCAGCATGTAGCTTGGTAGTTGGTTTGTCAGGAAGCGACGTAGTTGGGCGGCTGTCAGAGATTGTTCGGCCTTTGACACCACATAAGCAACTAAACGCTTGTCTCCCGGTTTATCCTCTCGTACCACCACCACATTTTCCCAAACTGCGGGGTGCGAAGCCAGTAACCCTTCAATTTCTCCCAACTCAATACGGAAGCCACGAATCTTGACTTGGTTATCGATGCGTCCTAAGTACTCTAAATCACCATTAGGTAAATACCGCGCTAAGTCTCCTGTTCTGTATAATCTGCTCCCTTGAGCCTCCACAAAAGAATTAGAAATAAACCGTTGTTCTGTAAGTTCGGGACGATTCAAATAGCCGCGTGTTACACCAGCACCACCGACATACATTTCACCAGGGACACCAATAGGTACTGGTTGTAAATTCTGGTCTAGGAGATATACCTGTAAATCGGGTATCGGACAACCAATGACACTAGCCGCACCATGCAAATCTGCTTTACTCAAGGGACGATATGTAACGTGTACGGTAGTTTCTGTAATTCCGTACATATTCACTAACTGGGGTGAAGAGTCGCCATGTCGCTCAAACCAAGGTTGCAAACTCTTTAGTTCTAAGGCTTCCCCACCAAAAATTACTAAGCGTAAGCTTAAGTCGTTAGCAGTTCCTATAGATTGTTCGGCTTGAATTAGTTGGCGGAAGGCGGAAGGTGTTTGATTAAGAACTGTAACTTTTTCTTGACACAATAACTGATAGAAAGATTCGGGCGATCGCGTCACCAAGTACGGCACTATTACCAGCCGCCCACCGTACAGCAATGCACCCCAAATTTCCCAAACAGAGAAGTCAAAGGCGTAGGAGTGGAACATTGTCCACACGTCATCTTGATTGAACTGATACCAAGCATCTGTCGCTGCAAACAGACGCACGACATTGGAGTGGTTGACTAAAACACCTTTTGGCTTACCTGTAGAACCTGAAGTGTAGATGACATAAGCCAGATTCTCGGATGTTGCAATGTTTTGAGGGTTTGAGAGGCTGTTTTGAGCAATTTTTTCCCAGTCGGTATCTAAGCAAACGATACGTGCCTGATGTTGGGGAAGCAACTGGATTAATTGCTGTTGGGTCAGTAAAACCTTAACTTGAGCATCTTCTAACATAAAGCTCAAGCGGTCTTGGGGATATTCAGGGTCAAGTGGCACATACGCACCACCCGCTTTGAGAATACCCAGTATGCCCACAATCATGTCTAGTGAGCGTTCTACACAAATACCCACCAGCACATCTACGCCTACACCTACACCTAATGAACGCAAGTGATGTGCTAATTGATTGGCTTGGGTATTCAACTGTTGATAGGTCAGTTGTTGATTACCAAACACCACTGCGACTGCATCAGGATTGCGCTGCGCTTGTGACTCAAACAACTTATGAATACACTGATTCTGGCGGTAATCTGTCTGAGTATTGTTCCATTCAACTAATAATTGATGTTGCTCAGGTTGTGTCAACAAAGGCAATTGGGAAATGCGCTGTTGTGGATTTGCCGCAATTGCTTCTAGCAGTGTGACAAAATGACCAACCATCCGGGCGATCATCGTGTTGCTATCAAACAAGTCAGTGTTGTATTCCCACACGCCCATCAGTCCGTTAGCTGTGTTCTCCATTCCCAAAGTCAAATCAAACTTGGCAGTTGTACTCTTTACCTTAAGTGGATTGACAGTTAACCCAGTTAACTCCAATTGAGATACAGGGGCATTCTCCAGCACAAACATCACTTGGAACAGTGGACTATGGCTAAGGTTGCGTTCTGGTTGCAATGCTTCCACCAGCATTTCAAATGGCAAATTCTGATGCGTATATGCCTCCATTGCCATTTCTCGAACGCGACCTAATAATTCGCTAAAACTGGGATTACCTGCCAAGTTAGTACGCATGACTAAGGTATTGACAAAAAAGCCAATTAACCCTTCTATCTGGGAGCGATCACGGTTTGCAATTGGTGTCCCTACTAAAATGTCTTCTTGTTGGGTGTAGCGGTACAGTAGGGTATCATAAGCTGCTAACAACGTCATGAAGAGAGTACAACCTTGTTGCTGACTCAGTTGTATCAGTTTTTGGCTGACTTCTAGAGAAATGGCAAACTCATGATGTGCGCCAGCGAAGGTTTGCACCGCAGGTCTTGGTCGGTCTGTGGGAAGCGATAATAAAGCTGGTGCGTCTTTGAGTTGTTCTTGCCAATAATTCAATTGGCTTTGTAATACATTCCCTTGCAACCACTGTCTTTGCCATAGTGCAAAGTCTGCGTATTGAATTGGTAGTGGTGCTAAATTGGGTGATTTACCTTGAGCATAAGCACCGTATAGGGTGGCTAATTCTTTGACAAACAAACCCATTGACCAGCCATCCGAGACAATATGGTGCATACAGACTAACAACATGTGTTCTGTTTCAGACAGCACCAGTAATTTTGCCCTAACTAATGCTTGATTTGCGAGGTCAAATGGTTGAATAGCGTGTTCTTGCGCTAATTGCTGTACAGTTATTTCTTGTTCAGTGGTCGATAAATGTTGCAAATCAACAACCCAAACTTGCCAGTCCGTGGAAGTTTGAATAATTTGTGAAGCTTGCCCATCAATGGTGATGAAGTTGGTGCGTAAGGCTTCATGACGGACAATAATTGCTTGTAAGCTTTGTTGTAGCGCAGCTTGATTGAGAGTTCCCGCTAGACGTAAAGCTATAGGTATGTTGTAAAAGGGTCTATTTGGCTCGAACTGGTCTAAGAACCATAAACGCTGTTGAGCAAATGATAATGGTAGTTCTACATTCTCAACCCGCTTGAGGATGGGCGGGGCAGTTAGGGTGATATCTTGTTGTTGTAAGTGTTGGAGCGATCGCGCTAATTGCGCTACTGTTGCATTGCTAAACAACTCACGCAATGGCAATTCTACCTTAAACAGGTTGCGAATGCGGGAGACCAGTTGCGTGGCTAATAGTGAGTGTCCCCCCAGTTCAAAGAAGTTGTCATGAATACCCACTTGTTCTAATTTCAGCACTTGCGCCCAAATTTGCACCAGCATTTCTTCAATGGGGGTGCGTGGGGCGACAAATTTTTCTAGCTGTGTGCTGTCTAAGTCTGGTTTTGGTAAGGCGCGGCGGTCTATTTTCCCATTAGCGGTCAAGGGTAAGGATTTCAGCAACACAAAGGCGTTAGGTATCATGTAGCTGGGTAGTTGGTTGCCCAAGAACTCACGCAGTTCTTGCACTGTAGTCGATTGTTCTGCCTTCGGTACTACATAAGCAACTAAACGTTTGTCTCCTGGTTCATCCTCTCGCACCATCACCACGTTTTCCCAAACTGCGGGGTGGGAAGCCAGTAATCCCTCTATTTCTCCCAACTCAATGCGGAAGCCACGAATTTTGACTTGGTTATCAATGCGTCCCAAATACTCTAACTCGCCATTGGGTAAATACCGCGCTGAGTCACCTGTTCTATATAATCTATTCCCTTGTGCTTCCACAAATGGATTAGAGATAAACCTTTGTTGAGTAAGTTCAGGACGATTCAAATACCCACGAGTCACCCCAGCACCACTAACATACATCTCACCTGGAACTCCAATTGGCACTGGCTGTAAATTCTGGTCTAGCAGATATACTTGTAAATCGGGAATTGGGCGACCAATGACACTGGCGGTATCATGCAAATCAGCTTTACTCAACGGGCGATAGGTAACGTGTACGGTGGTTTCTGTAATTCCGTACATATTCACTAGTTGGGGTAAGGTGTCGCCATGTCGCTCAAACCAAGGCTGCAAACTCGACAGTTCTAAAGCTTCCCCGCCGAAAATTACTAGGCGTAAGCTTAAGTCGTTAGTAGTTCCTATAGATTGTTCGGCTTGAATTAGTTGGCGGAAGGCGGAAGGTGTTTGATTGAGAACTGTGACTTTTTCTTGACACAATAACTGATAGAAAGATTCGGGCGATCGCGTCACTAAATACGGAACTACTACCAATCGTCCACCATACAGGAATGCACCCCATATTTCCCAAATAGAGAAGTCGAAGGCGTAGGAGTGGAACATTGTCCACACATCATCTTGATTGAACTTATACCAAGCGTCTGTGGCTGTAAACAGACGCACTACATTAGAGTGATTGACTAAAACACCTTTGGGCTTACCTGTAGAACCTGAAGTATAGATGACATAAGCTAGATTTTCGGCTGTGGCGGTGTTTTGCGGATTTGAGAGGCTGTTTTGAGCTATTTTTTCCCAATCGGTGTCTAAGCAGACAACACGCGCCTGATGTAGAGATGTTGTATGCAATGTCTCTACTAATCGCTGTTGAGTTAACAGCACCCTAAGTTGAGCATCTTCTAACATAAAGCTCAAACGCTCATGGGGATACTCAGGATCGAGTGACACATAAGCACCACCAGCCTTGAGAATACCCAGTATTCCCACAATCATGTCTAGTGAGCGTTCCAAACAAATACCTACTAGCACATCAGCTTTCACACCCAATGATTTTAAGTAATGCGCCAATTGATTAGCTTGGGCGTTCAACTGTTGATAAGTCAGTTGTTGATTGCCAAATGTTACCGCTATAGCATCAGGGGTACGCGCTACCTGTTCCTCAAATAACTGATGAATACATCGATCTATTGAATAATCAACGCTTGTATCGTTCCACTCGACAAGTAACTGTTGTTGCTCAGATAGTGTCAGCAGAGGTAATTGAGAAATTTGTTCATCTGGGTTAGCAATAATACCTTCAAGCAATGTCACAAAATGACCCGTCATGCGCTCAATGGTACTAGCATCAAACAAGTCAGTATTGTACTCCCATATACCTACCAGCCCAGTAGAGGTTTTCTGCATTAATAAAGTTAAATCAAACTTGGCAGTTATACCTTCCACTTTCAGCTGATTGACAGTTAACTCAGTTAACTCTAATTCAGATATAGAAGTATTCTGAAGTGAAAACATCACCTGGAACAATGGTGTATGTCCCAAGTTCCGTTCTGGCTGTAATGCTTCGAGCAGCATTTCAAAAGGTAAATCCTGATGAGTGTATGCTTGCATTGCCATGTCTCGAACGCGAGCGAGCAATTGGCTAAAGCTGGGATTGCCTGTCAAGTCGGTACGCATTACTAGGGTATTGACAAAAAAGCCAATTAACCCTTCTACTTCAGAGCGATCGCGGTTAGCAATGGGAGAACCCACTAATATATCTTCTTGCCCCGTGTACCGATAAAGTAGGGTATCAAATGCTGCCAAAAGCGTCATGAACAAGGTAACTCCTTGCTCCTGACTCAGTTTTACCAATCTATTAGTTAACTCAGTTGGGAGGGGAAATTGTTGATATGCTCCAGAGAAAGTCTGCACAGCAGGTCTGGGTCTGTCTGTGGGCAGGGGCAATAAGGTTGGTGCATTTGCAAGTTGTTGTTGCCAGTACGAGAGTTGACTTTGCAATACATTTCCTTGCAACCACTGTCTCTGCCATAAAGCGAAATCTGCGTACTGTACAGGCAAGGGTGATAAGGGGGACGACTGGCCTTGAGCATAAGCATTGTATAGTGCTGCTAGTTCTTCGATCAACACACCTATTGACCAACCATCAGAGACAATATGGTGCATGCACAGTAATAAAATGTGTTCTGTCTCTGAAAGTATTATTAATGTTGCCCTGACTAATGCTCCTTGTGCCAAGTCAAATGGTTGAGTAGCTTGTTGTTGTGCTAATCGCTGTGCAGTTATTTCTTGTTCATTTGCTGGCAGATGCCGCAACTCGACAACTGAGACTATTCCCTGTCCCCTATCTGTAACCTTTTCTCTAATAACTTGAGTTGGTTGTCCATCAATGGCAATGAAGTTGGTACGTAACGCTTCATGGCGATTAATAATTTCAATGAAGCTTTGTTCTAAGGCGGATTGATTCAGCTTACTCAGAATACGTAAAGCTATAGGTATGTTGTAAAAAGAACTATTGGGTTGTAACTGGTCTAAAAACCATAGACGCTGTTGAGCATAAGACAGGGGTAATTCAGTATTCTCTGCTCGCTTGAAGATAGGTGGTTTATAAAGTTCTAAATTCTGTTGCTGTAGTTGCCCAATAGATTGAGCTAATTCGGCAACTGTGGCGGTGGCAAACAACTCACGCAATGGTAGTTCTACTTTGAAAATGTTACGGATGCGTGAAACTAGTTGTGTTGCTAATAAAGAATGTCCCCCCAGTTCAAAGAAATTATCCTGAATGCCAACTTGCTCTACTTTGAGGACTTGCACCCAAATTTGCGTCAGTATTTCTTCAGTAGGTGTACGTGGAGCAACATACTTTTCTAACAATGTGCCGTCTAAGTCTGGTTTTGGCAGGGCGCGACGGTCTACTTTGCCGTTGGCAGTCAGGGGTAAGGATGGCAGCATTACCAAAGCACTTGGTATCATGTACTCTGGCAGTTTTGCTTTGAGAAAGGAGCGCAGTTGGTTGGTAGTGAGTGATTCATCACTCTTGACTAGATAAGCAACTAAACGTTTGTCTTCTGGTTCATCCTCTCGCACCACCACAACGCTTTCCCACACTTGTGGGTGAGAAGCCAGTAATGTCTCAATTTCTCCCAACTCAATGCGGAAACCGCGAATTTTGACTTGGTTATCTATACGTCCCAAATACTCTAACTCGCCATTGGCTAGATAACGTGCTTTATCTCCTGTTTTGTAGAGTCGCGCTTGGGGGTTGTTACTAAAAGGATGAGAGATAAACCGTTGTTGGGTCAAATCGGGACGATTGAGATAACCACGCGCCACCCCTTCTCCACCAACGTACATTTCGCCCCCAATACCAATTGGCACTGGCTTTTGATGTTCATCCAGGACATACACCTGTAAATCGGGTATAGGACGACCAATGATACTGGCTGCACTTTGCAAATCGGCTTTATTCAACGGGCGATAGGTAACGTGTACGGTGGTTTCTGTAATACCGTACATATTCACTAACTGGGGTAAGGTGTCGCTGTGTCGCTCAAACCAAGGTTGCAAACTTGACAGTTCTAAAGCTTCCCCGCCGAAAATTACTAGGCGTAAGTTCAAGTCATCAGTAGTTGTAATTGACTGTTCGGCTTGAATTAACTGGCGGAAGGCTGAAGGTGTTTGGTTAAGAACTGTGACTTTTTCAGTATACAATAACTGGTAAAAAGATTGGGGCGATCGCGTCACCAAATACGGCACTACTACCAATCTTCCACCATACAGCAATGCGCCCCAAATTTCCCACACGGAAAAGTCGAATGCATAAGAGTGGAACATTGTCCACACATCATCTTGATTGAAGTGATACCAAGAGTCTGTCGCTGTAAATAAACGAGTTACATTAAAGTGGTTGACTAAAACACCTTTTGGCTTACCTGTAGAACCTGAAGTGTAGATGACGTATGCCAAATTGCCAGGTGTTGCTGTGTTTTGGAGGTTTGAGAGACTGTTTTGCGCTATCTTGTTCCAGTCTGTGTCTAAGCAGATAACACGCGCTTGATGTAGAGAAGTTGTATACAATTTCTCTACAAATTGCTGTTGAGTTAACAGGACGGAAACTTGAGCATCTTCCAACATAAAGCTCAAGCGGTCTTGGGGATAATCTGGGTCAAGCGGTACGTAAGCACCACCCGCTTTGAGAATACCCAACAGTCCCACCACCATTTCTAAGGAGCGTTCTACACAAATACCCACTAAAGTATCCGGTTGTACTCCCAGTGTTTGTAGATAGTTCGCCAGTTGGTTAGCGCGACAGTTCAACTCATCATAGGTGAGTTGTTGATTTTCAAACACCACCACCACTGCATCGGGTGTTCTGTGAACTTGCTCCTCAAACAACTGATGGATACACTTATCACTTGGGTAATCAGCTTGATTATTGTTCCACTCCACCAATAACTGCTGTTGCTCAACTTGTGTCAGCAGAGGTAATTGAGCAATAGGTTGACTAGGATTAGTAACAATTGCTTCCAGCAAGGTGACAAAATGACCCGTCATTCGCTCAATGGTGCTAGGGTCAAACAAGTCAGTATTGTATTCCCACTCACCCACTAGTCCCGTCGCGGTGTTGTCCATGAATAAGGTTAAATCAAACTTGGCGCTTCCCCTTTCGATGGGCAATGAACTGACACTTAACCCTGCCAAGTCTAGTTGTGCGATGGGTGCATTCTGGAGGGCAAACATCACTTGAAACAATGGACTATGGCTGAGGTCGCGTTGTGGCTGCAACGCTTCCACCAACATTTCAAAGGGTAGGTCTTGATGAGCGTATGCGCCTAAACAAGCTTCCCGAATGCGAACGAGTAATTCGTTGAAGGTGCGATCGCCTAATACATCAGTCCTAATCACTAAAGTATTGACAAAAAAGCCAATTAACCCTTCTATCTCTGAGCGATTGCGGTTAGCAATTGGTGTCCCTACCAAAATATCTTCTGTACCTGTGTAGCGATAAAGTAGGGTATCAAATGCTGCCAACACGGTCATGAACAAGGTGACACCTTGTTGTTGACTGAGTTTTGTTAAGCGATCGGTCAGTTCCACAGAAAGTGCAAACTTTTGATGTGCCCCAACGAACCTTTGTACGGTTGGTCTGGGTCGGTCTGTGGGTAGTGACAATAAAGCTGGTGCATCAGCGAGTTGTTGTTCCCAGTAATTCAATTGACTTTGCAGTACATCCCCTTGCAACCAGTCTCTTTGCCAAATGGCGAAATCTGCATACTGAATTGGCAATGGTGCTAAGGGCGACTCTTGACCTTGGGAATAAGCATTGTACAGGGAAGCTAACTCCTGAACAAACACATCCATTGACCAGCCATCAGAGACAATGTGGTGCATACACACTAGTAAAGTATGTTCTGTCTCGGACAGCACTAGTAATGTGGCTCTGACTAAGGTATCTGTTGCTAAGTCAAAGGGTTGCAGTGCTTGTTGTTGCACTAATTGCTGTGCAGCAATTTCTTTTTCGCTAGTGGATAAATGCTGTAAATCAACAACTGATATTGTCCAATTCGTCAGAGTTTGAATGATTTGAGAAGCTTGTCCATCAACTGTGATGAAGTTGGTGCGTAAAGCTTCATGACGGGCGATTATTTCAATTAGGCTTTGTTCTAAAACTGTAACTTCCAGAGTTCCAGCTAAACGCAAGGCGATGGGAATATTGTATAGGGCGCTGTTCGGCTGGAACTGGTCTATGAACCATAAACGTTGTTGAGCATAAGACAGTGGTAGTTCTGCATTTTCTGCCCGCCTTGAGATAGGCTCTGTAGAGAGTTCGCCTTTTTGTGGCTGTAACTGCTCAATGACTGTGGCTAATTGTGCTACTGTCGCTGCTGTAAATAAGCGATTTAAGGGTAATTCTACTTGAAAAACGTTGCGAACGCGGGAAACCAGTTGTGTTGCTAGTAGAGACTGTCCCCCTAATTCAAAAAAGTTATCATAAATGCCTACTTGCTCTACTTTGAGGACTTGTGTCCAAATTTGCGCTAACAGTTCTTCAATTGGAGTGCGTGGGGCGACATATTGTTCTACCAGTGTGCTGTCTAAGTCTGGTGCTGGTAGAGCGCGGCGGTCGATTTTACCGTTGGGTGTCAGGGGTAAGGACTCTAGAATGACGATCGCACTCGGTATCATGTATTCTGGTAGCTTGCTTTTGAGTAAGGTACGCAGCTCGCTAATTGTGGATTTCTGTTGCGGTTGGGGTACGATGTAAGCGACTATACGTTTGTTTCCAGGGATATCTTCACGGGCGATCGCGACAACCGAGTTAATCTGAGGATGTTGACCCAGGACAGTTTCGATTTCTCCCAACTCGATACGGAAGCCCCGGATTTTTACCTGATTGTCAACACGATCTATGTATTCAATGTTGCCATCGGGTAAATAACGGGCTAAATCTCCTGTTTTATATAGTTTTGAATTGTCAAACGGACTGGAGATAAATCTTTCATTAGTCAATTCTGGGCGGTTGAGATAGCCTTGTGCTAATCCCACACCCCCAAGATACAATTCTCCTACTACACCAACAGGTACAGGTTGTAAGTTGCGGTCAAGAATGTAGGTTTGTGTATTGGCAATTGCTCGACCAATGGGAATTGTTGTCCCTGTCGTTGCTAAGTTCTCTACCAAATACCAAGTAGAAAAAGTAGTATTTTCTGTTGGGCCATACACATGAAGTAAGTATCGGGGTGCGCCTTTATCTAGGACTTCTTGCACCCATCTGGGATCAACGGCTTCCCCACCAAATAATAGATATTTTAAAGAACTAAATGCTTGCGGTACTAAACTGGCTAACTGATTAAATAAAGCTGTTGTTAAGAATAGAACACTCACCTCATATTCTTGCAGTGAATCTGCAAATTTTTGGGGTGACAGCAATACAGATTTAGTAATAATGACTAGCATCGCCCCATTCAGCAATGCTCCCCAAATCTCAAAGGTGGCTGCATCAAATGCAATATTTGCCGCTTGTGCAATGCGGTCATCTGCTGTTAACTGTATGTAATTGGTAGTTAATACCAGTCGATTTACAGCCTGATGATTAACAACTACGCCTTTGGGTGTACCTGTAGAACCGGAGGTGTAAATTACATAGGCTGGGTTTTCTGCATTGACTGTGCTGTTGAGATTATCTTGATTTTCCACGGATATGCTTTGCCAGTCTGCATCTAAGCAGACGACAAGAGCTTGATGTTGAGGAAGAAACTCTAGTAATTTCGCTTGCGTCAATAGCACTTTCACCTGAGTGTCTTGCAGCATGAAGCTTAAGCGTTCAGACGGATACTCAGGGTCAAGTGGGACGTAAGCTCCTCCAGCTTTGAGAATAGCAAGTAAAGCGATAATCATTAAAGGCGATGCCTCCGGCAACGTCTTCGACGAACGCTCCACACACAACCCCACTAGCTCTGAGGTTCCCACACCCAATGACTGTAGGTAATGCGCCAAAGAGTTAGCACGACAATTCAATTGGTGGTAGGTGAGTTGTTCATCTTCAAACACCACCGCCACTGCATCGGGAGTAAGCGCTACCTGTTCCTCAAACAATTGATGAATACATTTATCAGAGGGATAATAGTCTACCGATGTATCATTCCACTCCACCAATAAACGCTGTTGCTCAACTTTTGTTAACAGAGGCAATTGCCAAATCTGTTTTTGGGGATTATCTACAATACCTTCTAGCAAGGTGACAAAATGCTCTGCCATCCGCTCAATCGTAGTCGCCTCAAATAAGTCAGTATTGTATTGCCAACAAAGTTGCAACACTCCCTGAGCTTCCATCACCATTAAATTTAGATCCCAGTCTGCACCCCGTTGATGTCCGAGCAAGTATGGCTCCATCTGAAGCATTTGTGCTTGACTGTACAGTAAATTTTCTTTTGGTTCGCACCAAGTATGCCGTTGCCAGGTGAAACTAGCTTGACATAAAGGAGAACGACTCAGATCTCGTTGTGGTTGGAGTTGTTCTGCTAATAAAGAAAAGGGATAATCTTGATGCTTTTGGGCTTCTCTGACTGTCTTGCTAACTTGAGCAAGAAATTCTGTGAATGTAGCGTTTTCCTGTACAGAAGTTCGTAAAACTGTCAGGTTGACAAAGTAGCCAACAATCTCTTTAAAATCTTTACCCGACCTACCTCTCATTGGACTACCTATGAGGATGTCTGTTTGATTGGTATAGCGGTAAAGTTGAATGTAAAATGCTGCTAGTAGAATCTGATAAAGGCTTGTTCCAGAAGCTAGATGCTTGAGTTTTTGAGTTAACTGTTCATCCAGCTTGATAATATGTGATGCACCTCGATAAGTTTGTACTGGAGGGCGGGGTTTATCTGGAAGCAAATTTAAAATTGGCAATTCATCAGCTAATTGTTGTTGCCAGTATTGCCACTGTTTTTCTCCCCTGGAACTCGATAGCATTTCCGATTGCCAGTTGACAAAATCGGCATAAGATTTATTACTTCTTAAAGAATCTGCTACCTCTATCTGCTCAAGACTTACTTGCTCAATCTCTTTAGCATACAAAGTTTGAAATTCACTCAGCAGTAAATCAAAAGACCACATATCCCCGGCAATATGGTGCATTGTGAGCAAGAGAATGTGTTCTTTTACTGAACGAGTAAATAGATTCACCCTCAAAACTGAATCTTTTTCTAAGTTAAAAGGGCAGTCAGCTATAGCAAAGATGTTCTCTTTTAGTTCGTCTTCACTCCACTTGCTTGCATCTATCAATTCAACACCAAAATTAGATTGTTGATTAACTTGCTGAATTGGTTTGCCTTTATAACTGATATATGTGGTTCTGAGTATAGGATGTTTTTCAATATTTTTTTTCCATACAAGCTCAACAACAGAAATATTTAAATATGAATTAATTTTAACAGTAATAAATATATTATAAGCAACACTCTCTGGAGCAATTTGTTGAAGAAACCACATTGCCTCTTGCCCAGATGATAGCGGGTAACTTTTTTTGACAATTGTACTCATTATAATTCCTTAAAATACGACTATTTTGTTTGTAATAACGCAAGTAGTGTGTAAAAAGAGTCTTTGCAATCCCAAAATATATTTACTTCAGAAATGTGTTCTTTGCTTTAGTACTGTTATGATTGGGACATTACAACACTTTATCCTGAATAATAGCTACTTTTCCTATTAATATAAAATATCACTAAGAGCAATATAAATGTTTATATGATTACGATTAACTGTAAAAACTAGTTCATCAAAATTTATATTACAGCCTGTTTTAACAATTTAAACCGTTTTGTAGCCTCAATCTCTTAGGAACATAATTTTTCCGATCTAAGTTCATTTTTTAGTTGTTTTAAAGGTTACCAATAGTAGTTGGGTATATTTTTGTATTTAAAACTACAACTTTTATATATTCCTTATTTTTTATAACTATACGGAATCATCTCAATTTGAGCAACAAAATGCAATAGCAGTTAAGACAGTTAATTAATCTTGTCCATGAAATCTAATAGTAGTTAGGATATTTTAAGTGGACAGTTAAGACAGTTAAGAAAGTTAAGACACCTAAGTGGATATTTTAAGTGGACAGTTAAGACAGTTAAGCAAATAATGAAAATATTTGAAACAATTAATAAAGAATAATTATTAACTGTAAACTATCTGTAACTAACTAGAGAATCATGCAGGTAGTGAGAGGTGCAAGGATCATGCTTTTGTGCGCCCAAGTGAAGATGTCAGCTACAAGTATCTCGACCCTTTGTTTAAGGGTGTGGTCAATTGGAATCTGATTAACGTGAGTTCGACGGGTTGATTTAGGAACAAAAAAGGCTGAGACTGTCATAAAAGGAAAAATTGTCAAATAGAACATTCCCGACATCGCAGTGTCTTTAACTTTTTGGTGAATTTGATTGCTGGTTTGGCTGCTTACACCTATTTGCCCAAAAAACCGTCGATTGATATTTACCCAAAAGATTTGCCTGCACTACCTCCTGCCGTTTTTTAATTCCATCGAACTCACGTTATTTTACTAGGGTTGTTACTGGGGGATATCTGCGATTCAAAGGAGTCTTTTCTAGGGTTGTTATTCATCTGCCCTAATCCCGTTTTCTCAACAGATGCAATCGCATCCTTAGTTGCTGGTTTCATAACTTAAAGCAAATTCCCCTAACGGGACTTAAACAAAAATCAAGCCCAAATATAGCCCAAACTGGCTTTATAAGAAGCGAACAGGTCAAGATTAAGGGTGAACCAATCAAAAAAACGGAAAGACATAGCTGTTCTAAAAGCATCTATTGCTTCAGTAAATGTGTTCAAAGGTTTGTTAGCCCACCTTCGTCGTAACCCACCAGTCAACTGATGCCAAAGAATAAAACTATAGGCACATAAAACCAAAATAAAATGGCGTAGTAGACTTGTTTTATCTCGGACTTGATATTCTTTTAGTCCTAACCACCCTTTGGCTTCCCGATAAAATACTTCTACTCAATTTCTATGTCCATAAGTGTCAACTATCCATTTTGGTGTGACAATTGACGAAGAAACATTGGTAATGAAATAGTCGATATCAGTTGCTTGTGAGAAAGTCGCAGCGTTCATGACGATAGCAATATTTCGCTTTCCACTTAAACCTGATATCTCTACTTCTTTAGTTGCTACCCATAATGTTTTTGGTTTATCTAACTCCAGTTTAATTTCTGTCAAATCCTCTTGGGGTAGGGATTGCGCTAATTCATCTAGTCTAATCGTTTGTTGAGGATTATCTTGCTGATTAAGAATAACTTTGCGATTTTTAGCTAATCCTCCTAAATACCTTAGTTGACGATTCTCTAACTTTAATAAGAAGGATGTGTTGTTACCATATCCAGCATCTACAATCACTATTCCTGGCTGATACCCACGACTTAAAGTCAGATCTATTAATTTAATTGCTATTTCCGGTTTCTTCTCAAATAGAGGGTCTTGTTTCCCCTCCGCTAAAGAATCAGCGTGCTGATATAACTCTATATCTAATGGTAAGCTTTTTCTTCCATCATATAGATGCGTTGTCACCACTACTATTCCATTATCCGTTTTCCCAATTTCTCCGATATACTGTCTTCCTACTCCATCCGTAAAATTACCGCTTTTTCTATGTCCGGAATCATCAATTATTAAGCTAAAGCCTCTAGTGATTCTTGTCTGGCTACACTTGTTCATAATCTCTATCCGACGCTCATTGACCTGGGAACTTGACCAAGGTGCTTCGGTTAAAAAGTGGTGTAATCGGTGGTAAGTTACCCCTACGGCGTTCTCTGCGAGTTGGAATAAGTTTTTTCTCTCACTTTCACCCAATAATCCGCCTACATAGTGTCTAAACTCTCTTTTTTGAGCCTTATGAGTAAACACATCATCAAACCGTTGACACCATCTTTCAAAGCACGGCGGCATGGCTGCGGGGGTGGTTTCTTTCATGAGCTTTTTTCAACGTGAAACCTATGCTGAAATAGTATTATACTCTTTTTCACTCTTAACTTTTGTTTAAGTCCCGCTAACAAAAGGCGAGCGCTGTCCTTGGTTGTTGATAGTAATACAAAGTTGACGACATGAACGGTCATGCCACCTTTCTGTAGGGTACTTTATTACTGCTTACAACAATAAACCTAAAATGTTATGCTGGCAAGTGACAACGGTAAAAAAATGACTACGATGATAGATATTGAACATATTGCGACATTCAAATGGGGTAATAAACAAGCCAAAAAGTTAACAGAATTACGCGGAAATATCCCACGTCGTCAGCTTGAGCAAAAAACTACTGACCTTGGGCAAAAGGTTGCACATCAATATATTCAGCAATTAGAACAGCCTGACTATTACGCTACCCGTCTCAAAAGTGGAACAATCACTGTTTCAGTGGAGGTTGTTAACGTTTTGTGCGAAGCACTGAATGCTGATATCACTGATTTTTTCGATACTGCCAAAATAATTACTGTTGTTGCTTGACTTATTTCCGTTGACAACGGTAAAATAGAAACATACAAAACAAAAGGCGACCGCTCAAGTTTCGTAGGCTCTGCGATCACCCTTTGGCCCTATTACAGGAGTTTCTATTATGACCTATCCAAACTACACACAGCAAGCACTTTCCCGTTATAATCTCCCCCGGCTCAAAAGAATCGCTGTCGAACTCGGCATAACACCCACCGGGGACAAAAGAGCGGCTGACACCTGGATAAACGCAATCATCACCCACCAGTCCGCCCAAGTTCAGAAGCTTAAAGAACAAACCACAGCCCAAGCCGAACTCGACCACCACATCGCCACCCAAGCCCAAGCTATAGCGAACGTACCACTGACAACAGTAGAAATCAGCTTTGAGGATCACGAATTATACGCAGGTTTTGAACTGGTTGCAGCAATCACCCACGACGATGACCTAACGCAACCTTGGGTAGTAATGGTCAACGGCACAGAGAAATTCCGCGCAAACACTTGGATGAGATGCTACCGCTACATCAGTTGGCATCACCAAGACGGAACGCTGGAAGAAGCTCTTGAGCAGGGGGCAGGGAGCAGGGGAGAGAATCTTTCCCCTCTGCACCCCGCACCCTGCCCCTTGTCCTCCTCCGCCACTAGTAACGAAATCATGGCGCAGATTTTCAATGAGTGCGAGAAGTACGGCTTTGCCCTACTCGACGATGGAATTTATACCAGTAATTGCAAATTGGGTAAAGTGGGATGCACAGAAGGTAGCTGGTGGGTGATACGTGCTGGGGAATGTCAACAAATGCCCTGTGACTCGGCTATGGATGCCGTGTGGTGGCTGTCGATGGTGGACACGATGCCCGATGCAAAGGCGGCTGACTACGAAGAACTGCTAGACCGACCGTTTGAGATGCTGACTGCCGAAGATTGGCAACGGTTACGCGAGTATGAACCAGTTACAGAAAGTCGGGAGTTAGTACCAGCGTAATTCTTGTACAGACGAGAGCGATTGCTCTACAGGTAGCGATCGCTCATCAACTACTAGCTTATTCACCAATCCCCATTAAATCAATGGTTTGAGTCGATGGGGGATATTATTCCCCGCACCTCTCAGTTAAATCTGGGCGTGCGATTTTCACCGCACCCAGCTTCCGATGTTCTCAGCT
>NZ_JBALDE010000263.1:0-8305 GCF_036917515.1 Nostoc sp.
TTCTAGCTGATATATCCCTGACATTGTTCATCCTTCATCTGGTTTATTCTTATTCTCTCATCTGTAGTCCAATTTTAGAGAATTGGTATAAGTAAGGATTCAGGTTAACTGGAGTTTAGACTAAGAGCTGATTCGTAAAGAAAATCTTAAGGGTACTCAATTCATTGCTATGTCTGAGTTTCAGCGAATAAGTGCTGTATTGACTTAAATACCTGAAACCCTTATTAGACAAGTACTTTACTTGAGTTTACAAATTAGCTCTAAAAGCAGGCGATCGTTAACTAGATGCCAATGCAGAGCCGTGCGTTGTTAGCAGGCGACCACACTGCCTGGTCGCGCCCGGATGCGGTCACTTTACAGGAGAGGACAATTGAATACAGCAACGCCACAGTACTTAGAAATAAACCGATTACTATTGGTCAGAGATATAGCACCGAATGGCACTAAGAAAAGCTATAAGCTATGAGAAATAAGGATTACATTTAATGCCATTGAGCAGTAATCAGATGAGTGAAAGTCAGGCGATCGCTAACTGTGATTTACAGACGCAGCGAAATTTATGGGGCATCAAGGAGAGATGTTTCAAAAATAGGAACGACATGAATTACGTAAACAATTACAAACTGCTTAATTGATAAGCGTTTCCGCTTTTCTTAGTGCCATTCGATCAATGACCAATGACAAATCATTACCGATATATTATTTTTTACAAACCCTATGGTGTCCTCAGTCAGTTTACAAAAGATGCCCCGACACATAGCACTTTAAAAGAGTATATTGATGTGTCTGATGTATATCCTGTGGGACGCTTAGACTGGGATAGTGAAGGATTGCTGCTGTTAACGAATGATGGACAATTGCAACATCGCCTCGCCCATCCGCGTTTTGGTCATAAACGTACTTACTGGGTACAGGTAGAGCGAATTCCAGATGTAGAAGCTATCAAAAGGTTGCAAACAGGTGTAAAAATTCAAGATTACCGTACTCAACCATCAGAAGTGAAGCTCTTACCAGAAGAACCACAGTTACCCGAACGCACCCCACCGATTAGATTTCGCAAAAATGTCCCGACAGCTTGGCTGGAAATGACTTTAACAGAGGGAAAAAACCGTCAAGTACGGCGCATGACTGCGGCTGTCGGGTTTCCGACTTTGCGACTGGTTAGGGTTAGCATAGCTCACTTACAATTAGATGACTTACAATTGGGTCAATGGCGCGACCTCACCGCCTCTGAACTCCATAATTTTAGCAAATCGAAAAGTTTTCCCCCAAAAGCCGCCCGATAATAGAAAGTTAACTTGTGATTAAACCGTCGAAGTGCAGTTGTCCTCCGTGACTATGCTCGAATACACTTCTCCTCCCATTTGGCTCAATGCTCACATTCAAGACCCGCGAATTACCGTTGGAGATTACACTTACTTTGATCGGCATATTAGTTTGGCATTGTTCACCCCTAACGATCAAATTGAGATTGGAAAATTTTGTTCTCTCGCTAAGGATATCGTCATTTTTGGTGGAGGCAATCACATTATGACAAGAGCAACGACATTTCCTTTCAAGTGGTTATCCGCAGAAACTGAGCCAGAAGAACGTTACACTGATGCGGCAAGTAAGGGAGCAACAATAATTGGTCATGATGTTTGGGTTGGATATGGAGCAACGATTATGTCAGGAGTGAATAATAGGCAACGGAGCAGTCGTAGGCGCACGGGCTGTTGTGGCTAAAGATGTTCCTGCCTATGCTGTTGTGGTTGGTAATCCAGCTAAGGTCGTTCGGTATCGGTTTAAGCCTGAAACGATAGAACGATTACTGAAACTAGCTTGGTGGAATTGGGACTCATCGAAGGTTGCGGCTAATTTAGAGTTGCTGTACACCAACCCGGATGAATGGCAACCAGAGATTCAGGTGAAAGGACCGCGTGGAGAGAAATTGAAATTTATCGGGATGCCAGCAGCAGAACAAGTCGATGAATCGGACAGTTGAGATATCTTGGTGAGGATGCAAAAGTTACTTGCCGCCGCTTATCTTGGTCGTTAAATCATCACAAACCTATTTAATCTGAAGTTCCCCCAAGCAAAAAGCGCTGATGCTTGTGTAGAGCGGCTTTCAAAATTTTTTGGTTCCGCTTTACGCCCTTACAAATTTTCAAAGGGGCTAGAACTTACGCACTGTACAAATTGACCATAATATGTATTACGCAAAATGTACATTTAACGTGCTGACTGCAACCCTGATTTAGTCGCATATTTACTGTTTTGGCTATTAGACATGGCTCAAAAGCCCAAAGAACGTATAGTACATATGTATGATGCGTAAGTCCTAGGGGCTTGCGGAGCGAGTTTGAGGCGTTGTCACCCCGTTTTTCAGCTTACCGCAGTTGTACTATTTAATCTATACCCTACATGGGTACAGCATTTGAGGGGTCAAAATCTAGATTTATAATGCAGCAAGGAATTCAAACATTTATAGTACATTTGCACGGGAGAACTTCAGATTAAATAGTGAAGCGATCGCTAATAACTCCAAAGACTCAATTTGCTAGGAATTGCCCAAATTACTGAATTTCTTTATACCATGAATTACCAGCCAAGCTCCTCCAGAGGAGATCAATAATAACGGTGTTAACCAATCACCCCAACGCACATATAAAGTTTGTGTCTGTCGTCGATAAATTGTTTCAGCATAAGTTTCGTAGGTATTATATCCAGACATCCATAAGGTTTTGCCATGAGGATCTACAAAGGCTGAATATCCAGTATTAGTTGCCCGTACTGACCAGCGATCAGTTTCAATTGCCCGCATGATATCCTGTGCATGATGCTGGAATGGCATAGATGCAGTGTAATGAGCATCGTTAGAAGAACTGAGGATAAACTGCCCACCTGCCGCCGCTTGACGGCGAAATTGTTCAGGAAAAGCGGATTCATAACATATACTAGCGATCGCCCGACCAAAAGGAGTGTCAAATATCTGATTTGCTGAACCAGCAACTTGGTGTGCATCCAAAGGCGATAAGCGTTGAACTAGTTTGCCTAAAATTCCTTCAAAGGGAATATATTCTCCCAAAGGTACTAATTTCGCTTTGTCGTAGCGGCTGACAATCTCACCTTTAGTATTGAAAGTAAACAAACTAATTGTATAACTGTCTCCTCGTTCGCCAAAAGCCCCAATCCAAGCAACTACGCCTTTTTCTTTCACGGCTGCAACTAAGGCAGTTCCCAGCAAATTACGCTGGAAAATAGGTAAGGCTCCTTCTGGGGTGAGGACTGCATCTACACCTTGGTCTGCTAAAGTTAAATATCCATTGGTATAGTTTTCTTGGGCGCGACGAAACCCTTCGGAACTTTGTAAAAGTCGGTTCGGGATATTACCCTGAACAATCCCCACTTTTAAGGCTGCTTCTGGGGGTTGGACGATGGGACGGCTGTATAAGATAAAACCGATGAGGTGTAAGGTAATTAATAATCCTGTAGCAGTCGCTAAGTATTTATTAACGAACCGCAGAGGCACAGAGGATATCTTAGTATCTTGGCGGTTTATATATGCTTCAGCAATTAACCCATTAACAGCAGCGATCGCTGCTGTTACAGTATTAGGCCCAGAGAGTTGTCCAAGATGTACAATTACGAGATTGTGCGGACTTTGTGTGTAAGCAAGAGAACTCCACCACAAAGGTCCGGCACTCCAGAGACTCTCTAAGCCGCACCAGACAGCTGTACCAATCAGTACACGTAGCCATGGTTTTTGCTCACTCAGGCGAACCATTACAGCCGCCCAAATAGCAACAAATACCCCTCCCAATACAGTGATAAATCCCCAGCAAAAAAGGGTGATTGCCAAACTTGGCAACCAAGGAACGCCCAACCATGTCATCGGATGAATTCCGGTAATCCACCATAGGGCGACACCGTGAAAACCAATACCCCAGAAGAAAGCAGGAGGGAATTGGTTTTTGTGTTTGACCGAAGTGACAACTAGCACCCACAAGGGGACTAGGGCAATCCAAGCCAACAACCATGCACCTACTGGGGCCACAGTTAGCCCCATAAGAATGCCGCTAGCTAAGGCTATCAAGTAAGGGAGTAAGGAAGTTAACCTCTCCCCCTGCCTCCCCTGCTTTCCCTGCTCCCCCTGCTTCTTACTCTGCTTCTTCTGCATCACCAGCATCAGGTGGAACTATTGCCACACCAGTAATGGCGTCGTCTTCGTCTAAACGCTGCACTCTAACTCCAGTTGCCGATCGCGATTGGATAGAAATCGCATTCACCGCTTGACGGATGATAATACCGCGATTTGTCACCATCATCATTTCATCAGTATCGTTGTTGACAATGCGTAAGGTTGCCAACTTGTCTTTGTTTTTACGGTTTTTGAACTTGGTTGCCATTAAACCCTGACCAGCACGATTTTGCAGTCGGAATTGGGCAACTGGTACGCGCTTACCATAGCCACCCATTGTAATTACCAACACCCAAGGGCCAACTATGCCACTGCTAGACACTTCTACTGACTCTTCATTGATTTCGGTAATTTCGATATCTTCTGTTTCGATTGTTTCGATATCTTCATTTTCGGCTTCTATAACTGTATCCAAAGTTTCCAGAATTGCTGCGGGGAGAATATCCATACCCACCAATTCATCTTTATTTTTGAGTTTCATCGCTTTTACCCCACGAGTCGCCCTACTTAAAGGACGCAGTTGTTCGTGGTTGCACCGGAAGTGAATCGCCATCCCGTGACGAGAACCAATGATTACACTGTCCTCGACTCTAGCGCGTCGCACCCAGCGGAGTTGATCGCCTTCTTCTAAGGAAATGGCAATCAAGCCATTGGCGCGAATATGACTAAAGGCTGCCAATTCGGTTTTCTTGATATTGCCACCTTTGGTGAGCATGACCAAATATTCTTCATTGCTAAACTCGTCAACCGGGACAATCGAGGTGATTTTTTCCTCTTTGGGTATCGGTAGCATCTGAACAATTGGTGTCCCGCGACTGGTACGCGAGCTCACGGGAATTTGATACGCTTTCAAACAGTAGACAACGCCACGTTCGCTAAAGAATAAAATACTGTCGTGATCGCAGCAAGTCAAAAAATGCTCAACGGTATCATCATCTTTCACCTTGGCTGCAGCTTTACCTCTGGTAGCACGGCTTTGGGCTTCAAAAGTATTGACGGGCATCCGTTTGATGTAACCTTGTTCTGTCACCAGAATTATCGCTTTTTCATTGGCAATTAGGTCGCGATCGTCTAATTCCCCTTCCCCTGGTAAAATCACTGTGCGGCGGGGTGTAGCAAAGCTAGTTTTCAGCTGCGTAGCTTCGGTTTCAATGATTTCCAGCACTCTCTCCCGCCGCGCCAAAATATCCTGCAAGTCGGCAATCTTCGCTTGTAATTCTTCGTGTTCCAGACGAATTTTGTCTGCTTCTAAAGCAGTCAAGCGCCGCAATTGCATTTGCAAAATCGCATCTGCTTGCACTTCTGAAAGTCCGTAAGTTGTGATTAATTCGCCTTTAGCTGTGGGTGCATCTGGAGCATGACGAATTAAGACAATAATCGGATCTAAATGAGACAGAGCAATTAATAATCCTTGGAGGAGATGGTCGCGTTCTTCGGCTTTCCGCAGTTCGTAGCGGGTACGTCTGGTAATGGATTCGATGCGGAAATCCAAGAAGACGGTTAAGAACTGCTTGAGGGTGAGTACTTGAGGTTCGCTATTCACCAACGCCAGCATATTCGCGCCGAAGTTGGCTTGCAGTGGCGTTTGCTTGTAGAGGTTGTTCAGCACAACGCGGGGATAAGCATCACGCTTGAGTTCGATCACAATTCGCATCCCGTCGCGATCGCTTTCATCTCGGATATCTGCAATCCCCTCTAGACGCTTTTCGTTCACCATTTCGGCGATTTTTTCAATCAGCGCCGCTTTGTTGGTTTGATAGGGCAATTCAGTAATGATAATTGCTTCTCTATCTGGGCGTCCCCGTTGTTCAACGGTTTCAATGTTAGCGACACCACGCATGGTAATAGAACCACGCCCTGTAGTATAAGCTTCTCGAATGGCAGATGTTCCTAAAATCTGCGCCCCAGTCGGAAAATCTGGGCCGTGGACATACTGCATTAATTCGATGTCGGTGATTTCTGGATTGTGGATTATTGCCACCAAAGCATCAATTAATTCCCCCAAGTTGTGGGGCGGAATGTTGGTAGCCATGCCTACAGCAATTCCAGAGGAACCGTTGAGCAATAACTGCGGAATCCGTGCTGGTAAGACTGTGGGTTCTTGCTGGGATCCGTCGAAGTTATCGGCGAAATCTACGGTTTCATACTCGATGTCGTGGAGTAAACCAGCACTAGTTAAAGCTTGCAAGCGGCATTCTGTGTACCGCATGGCGGCTGGCGGATCGTTGTCTACCGAACCAAAGTTACCATGTCCGTCAACTAATGGCGATCGCATGGAAAAATCTTGCGCCATCCGCACCAAGGCGTCATATACTGCCGTGTCACCGTGGGGGTGATATTTACCCAATACTTCACCCACCACACGGGCGCATTTCTTAAAAGGGCGATCGTGGAGCAGACCTAGCTCGTGCATTGCGTAAAGAATGCGACGATGCACAGGTTTTAGACCATCCCTGGCATCTGGCAGCGCCCGACCCACTATCACGCTCATGGCGTATTCCAGATAAGACTGCGACATTTCGTTTCGCAAGTCTGTCGGGATAATCCTCTCCTGTGAGGTTGTCATAACCTAAAAATCTCCAAAAATCGTAGATTTTAGCTTTTTTACTCAACAAAGCGCAAAATTATTCTAAATTGCTCTTGAATAATTGCTATAATTTGATATAATTCTAACATATATTGCTTGTTTATGCCTAAGCAGCTAACTCAAGCGTTTTAGTATAGTAGATATTCCTTGTTTGACTGCTTCTAATGGTAGGTTAGGTGAAGCGGCCGCAGAACCAAACAATTTAGTTATATTAGTTAGTTTTGCTAATTTTCACCCAACCTGCGGATCAGTATTTAGTCCGGTTTAATCCAGCCTTTGATAATTGCTTTAGCAATGTTGATATAGGAATTATCAAAAAACTCTTCAATTACAGTTTCACTAAGTCCCTGTAATGCACCAATAGCGCGACGCTTTAAGCTAGGAGTAGTCTCATCATTTACATAAGCAATCTTCTCACTTTCATTAGCAGTAGGATTATTTTGCTCGAATTGTTTTATAAGCTGTTGTATTTCAGTAGATACATCAGCAAGAGTTTGTTTGTGCTCAGATGTGTAGATGTTTTGGTTTACTTGTTGCCGTGCATTATCTTCCATTTTGTTAGCAAAATTACTAATATTTGGTTTATGGAAATTATTGTTATATGTGTCTGACATAATTTTCTCCACATTGATAGGTCTTGTTGCTTGCTGCTTAATAATTTCTAATATTTCCATACTTTGCTGACGGTAAAAATTAATATCATCATCTTTAGCTTGAAGGTCTCTCCGATATTTCTCTTCCAAAAACTTAACATTAGTTTCATAAAACTCTTTGAAACCAGTTTCAATAGCACCTTTAATTGCACCAGTGTTAATGAGTGATTCAATATTCACATCTAATCGGATAATTAATGTGTTACTTTTACGTTCAATTCCTTGAATACCAATGTTGTGTTCAGGATATTGCTGACGTAATTCGTTAAATGATTTGAAAAATGCTTTCCAATCAATACCATTTGTAAAAGTTAAATCAATGGTTTCTAATGCTTTTTCAATAACTTTGATGCGTTCTGTAAACTCATTAGGTGCAAAAATACTATTTGTGTCTATGGGACGACGCTGGTCAAACTTATTCAGTTTATAATTAAACTGGTAATAAATATAATCACATTTTACATTATTTAGATTAGTAGAGGAATCAATATTCCAACTTTCTATACATGCTCCAGTAAAATTAGCATAGTCAAAATCTGCACCAATTGCTTCCAAATAACTTAAATTTGCATTTCTTAAATCAGCATATCTTAAATTTGCATACCTAAAATCAACTCCTTTTAAGTTGGCTTCACATAAATTTACTTTATTCATATCTATATTTATTAAGTTTAGTTTTCCTTTGGAATAATTTAGCATTAATTCCAAACCGCTAAACAAGGTAAACATAATAATGAAAAATAAAGATAAACGAATTATTGTATACAATACTAATTCTTCCCAAGAGAAATTTATACCAATTCTCTAAAATTGGACTACAGATGAGAGAATAAGAATAAACCAGATGAAGGATGAACAATGTCAGGGATATATCAGCTAGAAATT
>NZ_JBALDE010000264.1:0-24255 GCF_036917515.1 Nostoc sp.
TGAAGTATCTCAATTATATCTTTCTGACTTCTGCCTTCTGCCCTCTGCCATCTGCCTTCCCTCAACTTAGATCACCAAAAGTTGCCAAGAACCCAACTATTGCAAGCTTATTTTTGAGTGAACTTATAACTTTTTTTCTATTAACTGTACGTTAGTAAGCACCGCTCTTATTTGACACAACTTTTAAAGTTTTGAAGATTAGACTAATATCATAAACGATAGACCACTTACGTTGGTAGTCTAAGTCCATGTGAACAATATCTTCAAAGTCTTTAATACTGGAGCGACCATGAGCCTGCCATTCACCAGTCATACCTGGCTTGACATTCAAACGTTCCCAGTGGTGCTTTGAGTAGTGTATCACTTCATTAGGAGTGGGAGGGCGGGTGCCTACTAGACTCATTTCCCCCAGCAGCACGTTCCAAAACTGAGGAAGTTCATCTATGCTAGTGCGGCGAAGAAACCTTCCTACACAGGTAATGCGAGGGTCATTCTCATTTTTGAATATCCGATCGCTTTGAGCTTCATTCTTAACTAAATGCTTAAGTTGATCGGCTCCAACTGACATCGACCGGAATTTCCAAATTCGGAAGTGACGCCCATTCAAACCACAGCGAATTTGACTGTAAAATATAGAACCTGGGTTATCTAACTTAATTGCGATCGCAACTGGAATTGCTACGAATACTGTAATCGATAGCCCGATAATGGCACCCAAGATGTCAATCATTCGCTTGGCTTTACTGATTACAGAGGGATGAACTGAAAGTTTAACTTTAGGAACAGTATGGGTATCATCTAGAACTTGCATATTAAAAGGATGGGAAGTAAAGGTATTAGACATAGTAATTGCAGTTTCAGTAGGTAAGTTTATGAACTTGGCCGTCTGTACATTTACTTATTTCAGTAACCTGTAAAAGCAGGAATGAGATTTTCTAATAGGTTAAGCAAGTAAACATGTCACTAGTTAATCTGTTCTTTAAATATTTGCAATTACGGTAGCGATTAATACTTTATATTTAAGCATTCAACATCGTTACGACGGCATCCTAATTCTCATAAATTTCAAACACTAAATCCATCTGAGTCAGTTCAAAGATCATCCGAACAGGTGCTTGCAAATTGCAAATTACCGAACTACAGGCACTTGAACGTATAGATGAAACCCCTTTAAGTAAAGCGGTTAAGCCTGAACTATCTATAAAATCTACTTTGACTAGATGAATCACCCAAAGAGTAGTGTTACAAGCAACTTTTAATCAGTCTTGGTGATGAATTAAAAGTTCAAATCGTTTTCAAATCCAGACTTATTTGGTGTAGCTAATGTGATTTGGCTACTTTGTTCTTCACTTTGGCGTCGAGCAAACGCGTAGGTTAGTACTAAACGTAAAAAGATAAAGTTGCCTAGAAGATAGCGCTGCCAAAGTCGAGTCGGTTCCATTGCCAGTCGCCACAGCCACTCCATACCAACAGAGCGAATTGGATAAGGGGCACGGGCTACACGTTCAGCCATAAAATCGAACAGACCCCCTACACCCATACAAGTGATACGAGGTAATTGGCTAGCGTATTGGTTAATCCAAATTTCCTGTAAAGGTACGCCCATCGCCACTAACAGCAGGTGAGGGCGGGCTATCCGAATAGCCTCTAATATTTGCTGTGTTTGTGTTTCAGGGAAATAGCCGTGCTGAGTTCCGGCAATTATCAACCCAGAATATGCTTTCTTGAGGTTAGCTGCCGCTTCTTCAGCTACACCCGGCTTACCACCTAAAAAATAGACTGATAAACCTTTTGCCGCCCCTTCTTTGCACAGAGCCGGAACTAAATCAGTGCCATTTAGATTATGCACCAATGGTGTACCCAACAAAGCACTACCCCAACGAACTCCGCTCCCATCTGCCAACAACAAATCACTCTGCTCTAACGCCTTTGCCAATGCTGGGTTTTTGGCAGCAGTTACCATAGTGTGGGCGTTGGCATAATACACGCGACCACCCTGCCGCTTCAGCAACTGCACCATTAATAGTTCAATTGCTTCGTATAAAGGCATACGATCAAAATCAGTATCAAGAAAAGTAACTCGGTCTGCCATATAATTTAATGCTTGCCATCTGGAGTTGCAAAATAGTAGAGTTCAGAGCATTGCCCATATTTTTTGCTCACCGGAAATTTACTGACAGTGTTTTACATGAATTGACACAAATAATTAAGGCTGCTGATAAATGAAATTACCTGCAACAAAACTGAAATCTTTGATATATCAGGGCTTTTGAAATACTTGACTTTTTAATGTGTAAGAACCATAAAAGATTTGATACGAATTAGTTGAGTAAAGACCTAATGAAGTCTACGTATACTTTCGTACGCAAATACCGATATAAAATACTATCTGATGGCTACTTAAATTATTTTTTATACAGTATCCTAATGAGGAATAAAGTTATCCAGCTAACTATCCGTTTGGCTGTAGCGTACAGATAGTTTAAATTTCATAATGAGATAAGTAGGCACGATAAAACAAACGTATGTTTAATTTTTTCAAAGCTGTACGATAAACAATTTATAAGCTATTTGGTAAAGTTACATTTCTTTATATAGCTTGGTTTTTTAACGCTGATTGACTGACTACATCACATAAAAAACCAAAAAAATCAGAGATTTGACAACTACAGAAATAAGATAAGAAACAATTGTTGCCACATAAAATTGGTGTTGAACAGATGATTATGTTGAGTGAAAATATTTCAAGTAGCGAGTGAGAAGTTTTGTTTATCTCGTCATTGCCATAGTCAGGTAATAATAGTAGTCTGTGGACTTGTGAGATTGCAATTTTATTGCTTATGCTTTTTATCTGTTATTGACTGAAGCCTGTCTGGGAAAAAATAAAAATTTATTTTTTCTATTTTTTTTGCTCTTAACTGATGATTTAGCTCAACTTATTCGCCCAAAGCCTTATTATTACCTTCATTCAACGCTGACGATCAGCTACGCTGGGCGGTTATGTTATCGCACTTCCTTTGCGCTCATTAAAACTATTGTATAGTAGGAATTTCCATTTGCAGATAAGTCTAAATATATGAAAAGACACCGAATTATGGTTATTGGTAGCAATGTCATGACCGTGCAGCGCGTCAGCAGTCATTGCCTAAAACAAAATGCAGAAGTTTTTCCATATTATTGTATTCCCACACCTGAAGAGATAACTTTGTTTGAACCTCATGTATTGGTGCTATGTCTGCCCATACCTGAGGAATTCCAGCATCAACTACTTCAGCCTTACATTTTGTGGTCAGAACAACTCGTGAATGACATCTCACCACTGGCTACCACTTTTACAGAATTATCTGCTTGTTTACATAAATTCCTTTAAGCTTAAATCAACCCTTGACGTACGGCTAAAGCTGCTGCTTGAACGCGATCATCAACGCTAAGTTTGTTGAGAACCATACGTACATAAGACTTGACAGTTCCGAGTGAGAGGTAGAGTTGGTTTGCAATCTGCTGGTTTGAGCGCCCTTGTGCAATAAGTTTAAGAATCTCGCGTTCGCGATTACTGAGAATAGGTTGCGCTATTATCTGAGATACAGGAACATCGGGAGCGACAGTAGTTGACCTAAGCATCCGAGCAACTTTTTGAGCTATTAGAGGATCTAAATAAGCACCACCTTGAAGTATCAATTGAATGACGGCGATGAGCTGTTCCCATTCAATGGTTTTAAGACAGTAACCATCAGCACCAGCTGCAAGCATCCCCATGACCTGGATATCGTCATCGAAGGCACTTAAGGCTAGAACACAAGTAGTCAAACAGTTACTTTTTATGTGCTGGGTAGCTGTAATCCCATCCATAACTGGTAAATCGATATCCATTAAAACTACATCTGGTTGGAGTTGGCTAGCTAATTTAACAGCCTCTCCACCGTCTAATGCCTCTCCAACTATACTAAAACCAGGTTCTAGGCTAAATTGCCCTTTCATCCCTCGGCGGATTAAAGCATGATCGTCAACTAATAGAACCCGCACAGTTTTCTCTTCGTCAATATTAGGCATCATTCTTGCTACATCTGGTTGTATTCTGTTCATCGTTGCAATCAACTTTATTTATGGCACTTGGGAGAGTAAACCAGAAAGTACTTCCCTCTCCAAGAGAACTTTCAACCCCAATGTTTCCTCCGTGAGCCTCAATAATTTGACGACACAAGTACAAACCAAGCCCACTTCTTCCACGATGCCCTCGTCCTTGAATAAAGCGGTGGAACAGCTTTTCCTGAGCTTGTGGTGCAATTCCTGAACCGTAATCACGCACCGAAATCCGCACTTGTTCTTCATAAGGCGTTATCTCAATAAAAATTTCCCCATTAGGCTTACTTACCCGCACAGCGTTATCAAGTAAGTTTTGTAAAACCCTTTGAATTTCTAATTCATCACCATAGACAGTTGGTAGCAATTGAGAAGTTTTACAAATGAAGGCTAACTCTCGTGTAGATGTTGCTTTGATATGACCAATTACTTTAATTAAAATCTTTTCCCAATTCAGGCGATCGCACATTAAACAAGCGCTGCCTGCTTCATAACGGGAGATATCTAAGAGGAGTTCTACAAGCCTAAGCAGATCCTCATTAGCTTCATGGTATTCTTCAAAAACTTCCTTCCAAGTATCATTTACTGAACCAAAAGCTCCTTTAAGCATACAGTCTAAAGTGTTACGAGTGGCAAGTAAAGGAATACGTAGGTCGTGGGAAAGTGCAGATATCATATCTTCAAGCTGTTGGTTACGCACCTCAATACTTTGTTGACG
Organism: Nostoc sp.; assembly: GCF_036917515.1. Taxonomy (GTDB): domain Bacteria; phylum Cyanobacteriota; class Cyanobacteriia; order Cyanobacteriales; family Nostocaceae; genus Nostoc. The sequence goes on from NZ_JBALDE010000264.1 coordinate 4,799, forward strand.
GTGACGAGTCTTATCAGCCATCGCGTTAAGAACTCCAGCTAGTTGCCCAATCTCATCTATAGACGAATGGCACAGTTGCACTTCCATTTGTCCCGCTTGCCAAAGTTTACAAACTTGTGTCAATTTATTTAATGGAAGTTTGACTCGCCAATGCAACAACTGGATATTTAAAATTGCTATTAACAAAATGATTAATGTGCTGAAAATGTTGATCGCAGTGTTAACATTGTTCAAGCGCTGTATACGATTTTTGCGAACTTTCAAAAGCGTCTCTTCGTGCTGAATGAGTTTCCCAATCTCGTTGTGCAAGGAATCAAATAAAGTGCTTTTTGTCAAAGCAGAATTCCTTACAGAACCAGAAAGCGCTTTTTGCTTTAACTCTTTTTGCCACTGGTTATAGATATATTTAATTTTATTGAGTTGCTTTATTTGAGCAGGGTTGTCTTGTACGAGATTGTACAGATGGTTGAAGCTTTTGTGGAAGGTGGGCTTCTTCTGACGATAATCTGTAGGATTAATTCGTCCCTGACTGGAATATTCTAGAAAACCTTTTTCTTGATTGTCGATCACAGCATTGAGTAGACGTTCTCCTTCTCGCCCTACAAATAAAGCATGAGTTACCTGTTCAGATGCCTCATGATTTAAGCGTGCTATCAAGAGGTTGAAAACTTGCTGTCCGAATAAAAACAACACTAGCAGTAAAATACTAGTATGCAGAGGGTTTAAAAAATTACCTTTCCTAGATGAATGAATTAAGAAAGGTATCAAGCTAATAGCTATCACTATCTAATATCTCTACCACCTTAATTAAAGTTACCTAGAATACTACTTAAAACCCATATACACCAGTTATGCAAAAGTTTTGCTGGTGTTCAACTATGATTCAAAAGCGTTAACTGTACATGTATTACATATCAATATCCTTCATACTAACAACTCAATTGTATTAAATAATGTCGCAAAAACATACTACTATCTTTTTTACAAAAATTAACATAATACGTAAAAATTAATAGTTTTTTAGCTTCATGGTTTTTTTCCAACTGATGTCAGTTGCAGAAAAGGAGCACACAATAGTAGTTTTTTTACAGAGTTCCATAGTAGATTCCTCTACCATTAGTGCCAATAAAGACTAGTCCAAATTTCTGCCAGCTAGCCTCCATTACATTAGGCTCATTGCCAATAGGTTGGTGTAAAAAGGCGATATTTATCCATGTTTTTCCTTTGTCGAGAGAGCGAAAAACTCCTTCGCCCATACCAGCAATTTCCCCATATAAATACAGTGCAGGAATTTTGCTTCCCTTCTGTGCCTTACCAAGGGCGAATAAATAAGCTTTTTTCACTTTAGGAATCTGGGCAAATTTCACACCGCCATTTGTTGAGCGATAAAGTCCGTGAGAGTTAAGACTGAGCCAAACTTCGCCATTAACCCCTGGAACTGTTTTGAGCATAGACCAACTTTCGGAAGGCAATAATGAGTTTACAATCCTAAAAGATGCACCTCCATTCTTACTACTGTATAACTTGCCACCACTGTAGTAGTAAAAAGTTTTGCCATCTAATTTGTCAGCTACTAATGGTTGACCCCAGTACCACGGCCCTTTGGGGCCTTTGGGTAATCCTGATACTTTGCTCCAAGAAAATCCGCCATTGGTTGTGCGAATAGCCTGTCCTTGATTAATAATTGCGACAAATAGATTGGAATTTGTTGCAGACATGGCCACACGCAACGGGATTGTGTTCTTTGGAAACGAGGAGAATTTTTTCCATGTCAGTCCCCCATCTTTCGAAGTTGCTCCCGTATAAGTATTGTTCCATCGATTACCACCGACACGTACCATTTGTGAAGGATTTCTTTCGCTATAAGCAAGGCTATAGGTATCCTGGAACCGAGGACTATTTTTGCCGCCAAACTGCGTACATGGGTAGACATCTAGCCCATTGTTGTGGTCAAACCCATCCGTATCAGCAACACCGCTCAACAATTTAGAGCCTCTTCGAGGCGAGACTAGTGCAAAGCTAACTATCTGCTCGTGTCCTTTTTCATAGTTCGACCAAACAGATGACTCTGCATTGATGTTGTCTGTCCGCCATGTTCCATACCAGTCTGTTAACCATAACCGTCCGGGAGTTTTTGGGTCAAACTCAATAGCTGAAGTTGAGGAGGCAAAATACCACTTAGGCCACCAGGGCACTTGAGGTTTCAAAGTATGCTTTTTCTGTTGCCATGTAGCTCCACCATTAGTAGATTGAAATATTACACGATCATTTGTTGTGGAAACGTACTGGTCATAAACAATTAAAAGGTGATTGGGATTATTTGGATTTACAGAAATGGCATTAAATGTAGTTTTTGCGTTACTTGGTGTGATATTGCTCCAAATACTGTTTGCATATTTGCTGACACCTGAATTATGCGTTACATACAGAACTTCGTCATTTGCCAGAGCCATTCGATTCACTTTTGATGGACTTTCTGGTATTTTGTTCCAGGTAATACCCGTATCAGTGGATTTATATATGCCATTTCCATAGAGATTGGCATAGACTAGTCCAGACACATTTTTGTTAAATACAATACCTGCAATTCCAATATTTGCTTTTGACTTTTCGGGAAAGGAGCTAACCTTGCCCCATGTTGTGCCACCATCTGAAGACTTCCATAGCCCATTCAACCGCGAGCCAAATAAAATAACATTGGAATTAAAGGGATTAACGGCTAGCCTCTCTCCTAGCCAACGTTTAGTTTCATTCCCGCCCATTGGTAAGTCTATTTTCAGCTTATTCCAGGTTCGACCGCGATCGCTCGATTTAAAAATTGTTCCTAATCCACTCCAACTAGTGGTATATTTACCTGCTGCTATGTATACAATATCTGGGTTATTTGGGTCAAGTGCTAAGGCTTCTCCCCCGTAGTAATTGCTGTGTTGCAAGCTAAATATATCTGTTAGCGGAATCCATTTGTAGTCTTTTGCATTCCACCGATAAAAGCCACCCATATCAGTTCTGATGTAGGCTAGATTTCGCTCTCGTGGATGCAAATAAATGCCTGTAACATAACCACCTCCTCCGATAGAAACATTAGTCCAGTGATAGTTTGATGTAGTACTCCAACTAGACTTAAGAGGTGTAAATTTGACGACAATAGCCAACGCAACTATAGCAATACAAATTGTTTTCCCTAGCTGCCTCCAGAAACGGTGATCGCTCATTGCTATTTTCATGATATTTGCAAATATTTACTTTAAAATACTTTACAAGAAGTAAATTATTTTAAAGTAAATTAGGTAGAGCTAGGTGGATATCTAGGTGGATAATTTTTTTAAACCCTAGAGGATGCTGTCTGCATTGATGCAATTATTGACCATCAGGCAGTTTTGCTATTGTTGTTTAAGATGGAAACTTTATTAAGAATTATGAATAAATTTTTCAGCAACGATGTAGTAGAATCCTGAAAATGTACTTAGGCGAATCGCAAAACCCCACCTAAACTTTGTAATTCCGCAGCCAAGTTCCCGACTTTAGAGGATTTTTAATGGCCAATCATACAGAAATCTCTGCGGGCTACTCTAGCAGTTTGAGAAAATTAGTAACGAGAAAAGGATGTTGGCAGCGTTACTTACTTCTAGGTCTAGCGACCAACATAGCATTTTGGGTTTCAACTTTCCTTTATCTAAAGCTTACACCACCGACCTACACTAGTTCTTCAGCTGTTAATCTGCCAGGAGCATGGTCAAATGCCAATATTAATCTACCAGACATTGGCTATGCTAATTATGAAAATGTGTCTCCATACGCTGCTCTTTCTTCTCAAGATCCAAGAGAAATTTATAAATTTATTGCTGAAAGCGACCCAATATTAAAAGCGGCAGCAGGTCAACTTAATATGTCATTAGAAGAGTTTGGCAAGCCTCGGCTCAAGCTAATAATTAATACTTCCATGATGAGCGTTGATTTTCAAGGCGCTAGTCCCCAGGAAGCTCGAAATAAATCTTTAGCTTTTTACAAAGCCTTGCAAGCAAGACTCAACTTACTACGAAATCAAGAAGCTGTTCAAAGAGATATAGGTTATCAAACGTCCCTGATTTCTGCGCAAAAAAAATTAGCAGCCGCTCATCAGCGCCTTGCCGATTATAAAGCACGTTCGGGTTTGAACTCTGAAGATCAAATTAAGGATTTGACAACCAATATTGAACAGCTACGTAGACAACGAGCTGAAATAATTGGTCAACAGCAACAGGCTACTACTCGTCTGGCACAATTATCGAACAATTTAAAACTATCTGCCGGACAAGCTACAGATGCTTTTACTCTTCAAACAGACCAGATATTTCAACAGAACTTAAAAAATTATAGTGATGCTAGCGCTTCTCTGGTTGTTTTGGAAACCAAATTTCTGCCTAACCATCCAACATTAATTACAGAGAAAGCGAAAAGAGACGCTGCTCAACAGGCCTTGCTAAATCGAGGTCAGTCTCTTTTAGGGCGAAAAGTCACTTTGGCAGTTCTAAAGCAGTTGAGCCTTAGTAGCAATAACTCGGGTAGCAGCGTTCCTCGAGACGCTCTTTCTCAAGAACTAGTGATAGTTCAGGCAGACCAAAAGGGATTTACTGCTCAAGCTCAAGCAATAGAACAACAGATTAACCAGCTTGAGAATCGGCTGAAGAATCTAACACAGCTAGAGACCACGTTGGATTCGCTCAAGCGTAATACGCAAATTGCTGAAGCGGTCTTTTCCTCCAATTTGACCAGACTGGATATTGGCAAGTCGAATACCTTTGGTTCTTATCCACTGATTCAACTTGTTATACAGCCTACATTACCTGAGAACCCGAGTTCCCCAAAAGATAAATTGGTTTTACTAGGTTCAACTTTAGGCTCTCTTTTCGTATCCTTTGGACTGGTGTTACTTTGGTGGCGCGAACGTAAAAATTTAATATCTGATAAGACTGTGATTATACAGAGGAAGAGAATGGAACAATGAAACCTCAAAACTTGGAAGAAAGTCTTGTCTGGTATTGGATAATTAGTACCTATGGATTTTATTTTATTGGTATTTTATATCCGATAAATTTTGTATTAGCCTGGATACTGTTTTTTTACCTATGTAAGCGGCTGTGGAACCAAACAGCACACACTAGTATTGAGAAAAGAATCAAAGTTTATTGGATACATTGGGTTTGGATTGTCTCTATTCTGGTCATAGCGATCGCTACAATTGTAGGCTGTATAACTTATGACGTAGGTACAAATCAAACTCTTAGATCATTAATTAATTGGTTTACAGATTGGGCTTTGCTAGCACTATTTCCATTAAGCGGCTGTCTTAATATTCGACCACAACTAATCTATAGAGCCGTCTGTATCTTATGCCTTCAAAGTCTGATTTTAATTCCCTTCTTTTATTTAGCTTGGATCTTACATTTGCCTGCACACCTATATTCTTCTCCAATTGAAAGATTAATACAAAATGGTGAGCTTTTTTACAATGTCAATCTTTATGGTAGTGATTACGGTACGAATGATATCCGTCTATTTCTATTTGCACCTTGGGCACCAGCGCTCGGTCTTCTTGGAAACATCTACTTCTTCCTTGTTCTTGAAGAACCTAACAACAAGTGGCGCTGGATTGGTATAGTCAGTTCTTTAGCTATGAGTATAGTGTCTGTTTCTCGCTTATCTTTTATAGCTTTACCAATAGTTTTTATATTAGTTTTGTTACTTACAAAAATTACTAAACCTACTACGCAAATTGCGATCGGATTTGTTAGCTTTTTAGCAGGTATTTTTAGCACGGCACTTGTTGGTACTATTAGGGATGCTAAAGAAGCATTTTATAATGCTAGACCGGACTCTTCACGAGTGCATGAAGCCTTAGGTATGATTGCCTTGGAGAAATGGAAAGAAGCTCCGATATGGGGTCATGGTTTTCGGGAAGCACCAGGGCCTAAAGCATTAGCAGAAATGCCTATTGGCTCTCACCATACTTGGTTTGGTCTCTTATTTGTTAAAGGGATAGTTGGCTTCATCGCTTTTTTAATACCAATTTTATTGAGTTTTATAGTTTTGCTTATTAAAGCAGAGAAAAGCACAATTGCCAGAGTAGCATTATATTTTCTTATCACTCTATTACTTTTTACATTTAATGATAGTCAAGAGGCTTTAGCTTACCTATACTATCCTGGTTTAATCATCATGGGAATTGCATTTAAAGAAGAAGTTCAGTCTCCTAACTCTTCTATTCAGAATAAACCTAAAGCTGCTTATATTTAAGTTTTAACTTGATAAAAAATATATTATCTCTTAAGGATGGCCTCATGTTAATCAAAAAGCTAAGGCAAAAATTATCTAGCCAATATTTGCGTAATGTTGGTTGGATGGGGGGAGCAGAGTTAATGAATCGTGTGTTCCGATTGGGAACAACAGTCACTTTATCTCACCTGTTAAATCCTTACGATTATGGATTGATTGCAATCGTTTTGACTACCAATGAATTTGCAACTGTTTTTACCTTAAGAGCTGGAATTGGATCTAAGATTATTCAGGCATCAGAGAAGGATCTGAAAATTATTTGTCAGACATCTTACTGCCTTAATTGGATACTATGTGGAGTAATGTTTATTATTCAGTGTACTGCTGCTTTACCAGTTGCTTGGTTTTATAGTAACAATCAAGTTATCTTACCTATCTGCATTATGGCATTAGTCTACTTAATGCTGCCAATCTTTGCAGTTCAGTCTGCCTTAATCCAGCGAGAAAATCGCCTAAAAATTACAGCATTATGCAATGCTACTCAGTCGTTCCTAATCAATATTCTCACTATATGTTTAGCTCTATTAGGGATGGGAATGTGGGCTGTTGTTGTACCTATTGTTATTACGACTCCAGTATGGATTGTTATCAATCTGATGAATCATCCTTGGCGACCTACCATGTCTTTTAGTTTTAACAAATGGCAGGAAGTTGTTAGTTATGCTAGAAATATTCTTGGCGTTGAGTTACTAAATAAGCTAAGAGCTAATCTTGATTACCTAATCATTGGACGTTTTTTAGGAGTCCAGGCGCTAGGAATTTACTATTTCGCTTTCAATGCTGGCTTAGGAATCAGTATGAATGTCATAAATACAATGACTTGGTCTTTATACCCTCATCTTTGTGCTGCTAGAGGAAACGTTAAGCAGTTTCAAGAACGTTATTTTAGTAGCCTGAAAACATTTGCCTTAGTTGTATTTCCATTAGTTTTGCTCCAATCAAGCCTAGCCCCATTTTATGTACCAATTATTTTTGGGCAAAAGTGGGTAACAGCAATTCCAACATTGATAGTTATCTGCTTGTCAGCCCTTCCACGCCCATTTGCTGATGGCGCTTCTATGTTACTTAACTCTGTAGATAAAAGTCATATTAATCTTTACTGGAATCTAATTTTTACTGTAATTTTTACAATTTCATTATTAGTAGCTGTAAAATGGGGAATTTTTTGGGTAGCTGTTGCGGTGTTCATGGCTCATATATTAGCATTACCTCTTTACAGCATTTGGGCTAGTAAATATGTTTTAGCTAGAACTCAATCTTTATCAATTGCAAAATAAAAATTAAATAACTCTCAGTATTTAATCAAGGCTAAGTAAACATTTGGCTTTTTATATAAATAGCTTATAGCTACACTCATTCATTGAAAAATAACGAATAATAACGAGGAACTAAAATTAATGGCTACCACCCAATCGGAACAGCTGAAAGAACTTTTGCATCAATCATTAGAGAAATTAGAGACATTTAAAGAGTGTGCATTACTGGACTATCCTGACTATCCTAATATTGGCGATCACCTGATCGGGTTAGGTACTCTACTTTATTTAATCAATGTGCAAAAAACAAAAATTAAATATACTGCAAGTCCTAATAACTTTTCTAGCAAAGTAATGGAAGAAAGAATTGGAAAATCTGTTATTTTCCTGCAAGGAGGAGGAAATTTAGGCGATCTTTGGACTGCTCATCAAAAATTCCGCGAACAGATTATTTCCAAATACCGAGATCAACCAATAATTATTTTACCACAAAGTATTTATTTTGTTGAACCAATCAATTTAATGGAAGCAGCAGATGTATTCAATTCACATCCTAATTTGACTTTGTTTGTCCGTGACGACTACAGCTATGAACTTGCTCTCAAATATTTTTACAACTGTCAGGTAATTAAAGCACCTGATATGGCGTTTCAAATGGTTAACTTACCTGGTTTATTATCAAAGTCTAATCGTAGCAACTCTATTTTGTATCACTATAGAAATGATAAAGAGTTGAATCTAAGTAATTCTCATACTTCTATCAATCTTCCTAATTTAGTTGTAGACGATTGGACTTCTTTCAAATATGACACAACTGAACGCATGCAGCGAATTCGGGAAGGCTTGCAAAAAGGTACAGTAATTCCTGGGGAGTGGATATACCGACATCTCTGGAAATACTTCCATCATTATTCCTTTGGATTCAATCCCTTATATAACTCCTCAATGCATCTTAAATCCTTAAGTTATATGCATCATGGGATGTATCAATTCAAGCAGCATCGTCTAATTATTACAAACCGCTTGCATGGACATATTCTCTGCATTCTTATGGGTATTCCTCATGTCTTTTTACCTAATGCTTACCATAAAAATGAGGCATTTTATCAAGCTTGGACTTACTCAATTCCCTTTTGCAGATTTATAAAAGAACCTTCACAAATTCAGGTAGCTGCACAAGAACTCTTGGAACTATTTCCAAACTAACTGGTTTGTGTACCTACACTAGGAATTACAAAAATCCTTCTATTTTCGCTCTGGTTAAACTCTATGACAACTATATCTGTTATTATTCCTGCTTACAATGGTGAACGCACTATATTAGAAACGATAAAATCTGTTCTTCAACAAACCTTTTCTGATTTTGAGTTAATTGTTATTAATGATGGTTCAACTGATTCGACTTTAGAACTAGTGAAGACTGTTAAAGACCCTCGTATCAAGATTTTTTCATACAGCAATGCTGGTTTATCAGTAGCTCGTAATCGTGGTATTTCTCATGCCACTGGAGAGTTTATTGCATTTCTTGATGCCGATGATTTATGGACACCTGATAAATTAGAGTTACAACTAGCAGCATTGCAAAAACATCCAGAGGCGGGACTTGCTTATAGCTGGACTCTGAATATGAGTGAAACAGCAGAGATTTTTCACCCTGGTCATAATGTAGTCTATGAAGGTAATGTGTATGACAAATTATTACTCAGTAACTTTATTTCCAATGGTTCCAATCCTTTAATTCGTAAACAAGCAATTGAATCTGCTGGAGAATTCGATCTAACACTTTCTTCTGTAGAAGATTGGGATTATTGGTTTCGTGTAGCAGAACACTGGGATTTTGCAGTAGTCCCCAAACCTCAAATTCTTTATCGCCACTCTTCAAAATCTATGTCAACTAAAGTTGAGAAGATGGAGAAATATTTACTTATTGTCTTGGAAAGAGGCTTTCAAGCAGCATCACCAGAGTTACAAAATCTTAAAAATAGAAGCCTAGCAAATATCTATCAATATTTAACGGGCATGGAACTGGCTCATGTAACTAATAGAGAACAGGTCAACCAAGCTGGTCGTAAATTGTGGAAGACGGTTTCTTTATATCCCCAGATTTTGCTAGAAAGAGTAACTCAGCGTTATTTAATTAAATGGCTGGTAATGCTAGTTTTTTCTCCTCAAATTGCCAAATACTTGACTCGACCTTTTTCTTTGGCTAGGTCTGTTGCTGTTCCAAAACTGCAATAGAGGCTGTATAAAACAATTTTTTAAGACTAATTCATTAGTAAAATTTAGCAATTTATTAAAATCACATGCCAACTATATCTGTCATTATTCCCGCTTATAATTCTGAGCGCACAATTATCAATACAATTGACTCAGTACAACAGCAAACTTTTTCTGATTTTGAGATAATTGTTATCAATGATGGTTCAACAGACGGAACTCTTAAGCTACTAGATGAGCTGAAAGATAGTCGGATAAAAGTCTTTTCCTATGAGAATGGAGGTTTATCAGTAGCTCGTAACCGTGGTATCTCTCATGCTAAAGGAGATTTTATTGCCTTTCTTGATGCTGACGATTTATGGACAGCCGATAAGCTAGAACTTCAGTTGGAAGCTTTGCAGAAAAATCCAGAGGCGGGTGTTGCCTATAGCTGGACTTATTTTATGGATGAACAAACTGGAAATTGCCACATGGAGCGGCCTATCTTTTTCCAAGGTAATGTTTTGGCTAATTTATTAACCTGGAACTTTATTGCTAGTGGTTCAAATCCCTTAATCCGTAAGCAAGCGATTGAATCTGTAGGAGAGTTTGAACCTTTAGTATCAGGAGCAGCAGATTGGGATTATTGGTTGCGTTTAGCTGCAAAATGGTCGTTTGTTGTAATTACCAAACCACAGATTTTTTATCGTCAATCTTTAAATTCAATGTCATCTAAAATTGAATTTATGGAAGAGTGTCAGTTCCAAGTATTGGAGCGAGCTTTTCAATCAGGAACACCAGAAATTCAAATATTGAAAAATCATAGTTTAGCTTATGTTTACCGATATTCTTGTCGGCTCTGCCTCACAAGAATTACAGGTGATGAAGGAGTTGAAAAAGCAAGTCAAAAGTTGGGTAAGGCAATTCAGCTATATCCAAAAATTCTCTTGCAAAAGGAAACTCAAAAGCTAATAATTAAATTGTTTTTGAAAAAAATACTTGTAGATAATATATCTGGATACTTGTTCCAGATTATTAGTAAAATTCGCGTTACTTACGTTCAAAAATTAAATATTCATGAATAAAGAATCGATTGAGGCAACTTGTAGTACTTGCCACTTGGTAACTCAATGGGATAGTTACTCAGTCTTCTTGTGGATAATGGTGGATAGATCGGTTGCTAAAAATTTCAATTAGACTATCCACACATAGAAAATATTATATTTTTAGATACATTAGTTTCAATAATGAATATTAGACGGTAATATTTTACATTACCTGGTGAAAAGTTAGCAGGTGGGGTTCGTCCTCTGACTAGACGGATAGCCAGGTGGATAAATATCTTACTTTTTTAGATACTATCACTAGAAGGTGCGATCGTATCCATCAGGTAGTATTCCCATTGCTATATCAAAGATTACTGTAATATCAGTAAAATCTGAAATCAAAACTGAAACTAAAGTCAGTCTAGAAAATGAAAAAAGTTTCTGTAATTATTCCGGTTTATGGAGTAGAGAAATATATAGCTGCTACTGTACAATCTGTTCTTGAGCAATCTTATACAAATTTCGAGCTTCTAATTATTGATGATGCTTCTTTGGACAGGAGTATAAATATTTGTCAGCAATTCAATGACCCCAGGATTATAATTATTCACCAGGCAAATCGAGGGGTATCTGGAGCTAGGAATACTGGTATTCGCCATGCTCAAGGAGAATATTTAGCTTTTTTAGATGGAGATGACCTTTGGTTACCAGAAAAATTAGAAAAACAGATTGCTCACTTAGAAAATTCACCAGCAGTCGGTGTTAGCTTCAGTCGTTCTGCTTTTATTGATGAAGCTGGACAAGCTTTAGGTACGTATCAGATGCCCAAGCTTAAAGAAATCACGCCATCTTATTTACTCAGTTGCAATCCGGTTGGTAATGGCTCGGCTGCGGTAATTCGCAGAGAAGTTCTGGAAGCGATTAAATTCCAAGATAATCTTTACGGTACTAATGAAGATTGTTATTTTGATGAACGTTTACTCCAATCAGAAGATAACGAATTTTGGATTCGTATTTCCATTAAAAGCAATTGGCAAATAGAAGGCATTCCAGAACCATTGACCTTGTATCGTGTTAATTCAAAAGGGCTTTCAGCAAATATGCTCAAGCAGTTAGATTTTTGGGAAAAGCTAATTGAAAAGACACGCTCCTACGCTCCAGAAATATTTACTCAAGGAGAAACAATAGCTAGAGCTTACCAGTTGCAGTATTTAGCTCGTAATGCCGTACGACTACGAGAAGGTTCAATGGCTGTAAAATTAATTAATCGAGCGTTAATAGCTGACTGGCATATTCTTCTTGAAAATCCAAAAAGTACAATTTTGACACTGGTAGCAGCTTATTTACTTTTACTCTTACCTCAAAATGTTTACAATAAATTTGAAGCTATGGTTTCAAATAATATAATAGCGGCTAACCAAAAACGTCGTATTCTTCAAGAAGATATCTAGAAATAATTAAGAACTTTTTATGCAAAAAGCATAATTATATTTTTTATATAGTGTATAGGAAATTTAATTAAATATTAATTAAATAAAATCAATAGGAATAGTTAACAATGAAGAAAGTTTCTATCATTATTCCAGTTTACAAAGCAGAAAGATATATAGCTGCCACACTGCAATCAGCTCTTGATCAAACTTACGAAAACTTCGAGATTTTAATTATTGATGATGGTACTCCTGATAAAAGTATAGAAATTTGTCAGCAATTTACAGACACTAGAATTAAAATTATTCGTCAAAATAATCGGGGTCTACCTGGGGCAAGAAACACTGGTATTCGCCATGCACAGGGAGAATATTTAACGCTTTTAGATGCTGATGACTTATGGTTGCCAGAAAAATTAGAAAAACACGTTAAACATTTAAATAATTCGCCTAATGTCGGGGTAAGCTTTAGCCGCTCTGCTTTTATTGATGATAATGGGAACCCTTTAGGTATTTATCAAATGCCTCAAATGCAGGGAATAACTCCAGCAATTATCCTTTGCCGCAATCCAATTAGCAATGGTTCGGTAGCAGTAATTAAAAGAGAAGTTTTTGAAGCTATTGAATTCCAAGACAATCTTTACGGTACAGTTGAAAATTTTTATTTCGATGAGCGATCGCGTCATACTAATGGTGACTCAACAGATGTTGAATGTTGGTTTCGGATGTCTGTTAAGAGCGATCTGCAAATAGAGGGTATTCCTGAAGCTTTGACTTTATATAGGGTAAATTCAGGGGGACTATCAGCAAACTTGCTCAAGCAGTTAGATTCTTGGGAATTAGCAATCTCTAGAGCACGTTTATACGCCCCAGAAATAGTTAATCAATGGGAAACACTGGCTAGAGCTTACCAGTTGCGGTACTTAGCCCGTAGAGCAGTCAGCTTGCAAGATGGTGCAATGGCTGTGAAGTTAGTGAATCAAGCATTAGCAACCAACTGGTATATTCTCTCTAAAGAACCACGTCGTACACTTTTGACCCTGGCAGCTGCCTATTTCCTTCGGCTTTTGCCCCAGTCCCTTTACAGTCGAATCGAGACTGTTGCTTTAAAGACTACAGGATATACTCAAAGACAGCGCATTTCACAAGGCTTAGGGGGGAGCAACGCGATTTCGTGAGGTTGCCCGCTCAAAGGACGTGTATAAATGAGCTTTAACGCGGCTTTTAGAACGAATCACTCACTTGAGTCCCTGTATAATTGGGAACCCAACCTTCGGCATTGGTGCAACCCGCCGCAGGCATTGCAAAATAGCGTACTCCTTTGAAATTCAACGATGCAGTTGGGCTGCACCAATGCTCAACGCCAGCGGGGATGTAGAGATAGTCTTGTGCCTGAACTAAAAGCTGTACCTGACTGCCATCAAGTCGCACGAAACCATAAATCATTTCTCCTGACAATACATAGAGGGGTTCAGCCGCAGGATGAGTATGGTAACGACTGTAGGTTGCGATTAGGTGATGAAGATTGAACGAACCTGGATGCACATTTAGTAAGTCACACCAGAGAGCGCCATTTTCTTGCTGAAGAAATTCAAAGACGCTGTTATGGAGTTCTACGCAATAACGTTTCTCAGCCTCAGTTAAAACGTCTTGGTGTCGCAAATTAGGGAAGAGTAGCGATGTTCCTGGGTCGTAGTGTTTGAGTTGAATGCCAAGAGGCGCAAGTTCGCGAGCTATTTCGCCTAAATCGCTCTCAATCGTACCGTCGTCAAGTAGTAGGTTAGCCATGACAAAAAGACTAATTAACTGTTAAGAAGAGTATACTCAATTTCGATCTAAAAAAACCCTATTCCCGATTGACAAACCGGGGAATGGGGCATAGGGCATGGGGAATGGGGAGAATTATTGAACAAATTCCTTCCTTGTCTCTTCTCAATGCCCATTAAAAGAATAAATTTATCGCCAGAATGATGCTTATTGGTACCACTAGCATCTAAGCTAGTACGGGTGAACTATATACAGCATGGAATGTCTGACTTAATTCTGTTTTGGCATCGGCGCGATTTACGCATTTCTGACAATACGGGACTGGCTGCGGCAAAAGAGCAGAGTCCAAAGGTAGTGGGCGTGTTTTGCCTCGATCCGCATCTTATAGAACGGGATGATGTTGCTCCTGTGAGAGTAACTTATATGATTGGCTGTTTGCAGAAACTTCAAGAGCGATATGCTCAAGTTGGTAGCCAGTTGTTAATACTACATGCCGATCCTGTACAAGCAATACCAGCTTTAGCCGAGGCTTTGAAGGCCAAAGCTGTTTTTTGGAATTGGGATGTAGAACCTTATTCACAAGAACGCGATCACACTATTATAAATGCCCTTAAAGAAAAAGGTATTGAGTTTCTTAACCAAAACTGGGATCAAATCCTCAACTCCCCAGAGGAGTTACGCACGGGCAGTAACAATCCTTACACGGTTTACACTCCCTTCTGGAAAAATTGGCTTGCTAAACCAAAGAGTCAACCAGTAGAAACATTGCAAAATGTTGAGGGATTAACGGAAGCTGAACAGGAAAGTGCCAAAGTTGCAGGAGCGATCGCATTACCTTCAGCAAAAGATTTAGGATTTATTTGGGATGGTGACTTGATTATTTCACCAGGAGAAGCGGCGGCACAAGAACGATTAGAAGAATTTACTAATAAAGCCATTACTGAATATCAAGAACAGCGCAATTTCCCCGCAGTTGACGGAACATCACAACTGAGTGCAGCTTTAAAATTTGGCGTAATTGGCATTCGCACCGTTTGGCAAGCCACGATAGAAGCACAGGAAAATAGCCGCAGTGACGAAACAGCAGTTAATATCCGCACATGGCAACAGGAATTAGCTTGGCGGGAGTTTTATCAACACGCAATGTACAATTTCCCCGAATTAGCTGATGGTGCTTTCCGCGACGCCTTTAAGAATTTTCCTTGGCAAACTAACGAAGAACACTTCCAAGCTTGGTGTGAGGGGAGAACTGGCTATCCGATTGTAGATGCAGCAATGCGTCAGTTAAACGAAAGCGGCTGGATGCATAACCGCTGTCGAATGATTGTCGCTAGTTTCCTCACTAAAGATTTGCTAATTAATCCCCAATTGGGAGAAAAATATTTTATGCAGCACCTAATTGATGGTGATTTATCTGCTAATAATGGTGGTTGGCAATGGAGTGCTTCTAGCGGCATGGACCCCAAACCTGTACGGATTTTCAACCCAGCTAGCCAAACGCAAAAATTCGATCCAGAGGGAGAATATATTCGGCAATGGGTGTCAGAATTGCGGTCTGTAGATTCAGAATATTTAGTTACTGGGAAAATTCCACCTTTAGAACGTCATGCTGTTGGTTATCCTGACCCAATTGTGGATCATAAAATCCAGCAACAGCAGTTCAAACAGCGTTATCAACAGCAAAAAAACGTTAGTAGTGTTGAGTAAAATTGTGAATTTTTTAATGTTATCTCTCTTACGCATTGACAAATAAGATAATAAATGCGGTAGTAAAACAACTGGAATCAAACAGATAAGAAACACCAATTTATGACCTCAACCACAACTTACACTTACGATGTCGATGGCAAAGTGATATCTGAGAGGACAGACAACAACAGTGATGGGATAATAGACTCAGTTATTACCTACCGTTATGACCTGACATCCACGAGCGTTGACGACAACCGCGACGGCAAAGTTGATTATGTCCGAACCTTTACTTATGATGCCAAGGGCAACGAGACATCCATTAGCGATGATGACAACGGCGACGGCAAACTTGATTATGTCCAAACCTTTACTTATGATGCCAAGGGCAAGTTGACATCCTTTAGCGATGACAACAACGGCGACGGCAAAGTTGATTATGTCCAAACCTCTACTTATGATGCCAAAGGCAAGTTGATATCCAAGAGCATTGACAACAACGGCGACAGCAAACTTGATGATGTCCAAACCTTTACTTATGATGCCAAGGGCAAGTTGACATCCTTTAGCGATGACAACAACGGCGACGGCAAACTTGATGATGTCCAAACCTCTACTTATGATGCCAAGGGGAACAAGATATCCTTTAGCCATGACTACGACGGCGACGGCAAACTTGATAATGTCGAAACCTTTACTTATGATGCCAAGGGGAACAAGATATCCTTTAGCACTGACGAAAACGGCGACGGCAAAGCTGATGATGTCCAAACCTATACTTATGATGCCAAAGGCAAGTTGATATCCACCAGCGGTGACAACAACGGCGACGGCAAAGTTGATTATGTCCAAACCTATATTTATGATGCCAAAGGCAAGTTGACATCTACCAGCGGTGACAACAACGGCGACGGCAAAGTTGATTATGTCCAAACCTATACTTATGATGCCAAGGGCAACCAGACATCCTTTAGCAGTGAAAACGGCGACGGCAAACTTGATTCTGTCCGAACCTATACTTATGATGCCAAGGGCAACCAGACATCCTTTAGCACTGACGAAAACGGCGACGGCAAACTTGATTCTGTCGAAACCTCTACTTATGATGCCAAGGGCAACCAGACATCCACGAGCATTGACAACAACGGCGACGGCAAAGTTGATTTTGTCATAACCTTTACTTATGATGCCAAGGGCAACAAGATATCCACTAGCCGTGACATCAACAATGACGGCAAAGTTGATGATGTCCAAACCTTTACTTATGGACGCGCATCCGCTAGCTATGACTTCAACAATGATGGTGTAATTGATGCAGTTGGCATCTACAGCTACGATTTTAACGACAACCTGAAATCACAAAAAATTGACAATAATGATGATGGCATCTTTGATGAAGTCACCGCTTATAGTTACGACGCTAACGGCAAACAGACTACACAGGTAGTTGACAAAAATAATGATGGCATCCCTGATGAGATTACCACTTTCAACTACGATCGCAATGGCAAACTAATTTCCGCAGATATTGACAACAACAGTGATGGCATTATTGATGCAGTTGCCACTTATCTATATGATACTAATGGTCAATTAATCAGCAAAACCACCACAGACACAAATGTGCCAAAGATTACTTTAAACGGTGGCAACGGTGCAGATGAACTCAGTGGTGGGGCTGGTAATGATCAAATTTCCGGCAAAAACGGCAACGATAAACTCTTTGGATTAGCCGGAAATGACGAACTAGTTGGTGGTACTGGTAATGACATCCTCAATGGTGGGGCTGGGCGTGATACCCTTACAGGCGGTTGTAGCGCTGATAAATTTGTGTTCAGTAGTCTGAGTGATTCGCTGCTGTCTAGCTTTGATAAAATTACTGACTTGAAGATTTCTGAAGATAAAATTGATGGGCTATATGAAGTTAGCGCTGCTAATTTAGTTCAACTTGGCACTGTTGCGAGTTTAAATCTCTCAGATATACAACAGATATTGACTGCAACTGCTTTTGTAGCTAAAGGTGCGGCAACTTTTACCGTTGGTACAGGCAATAAAGAGCAAACTTTTCTGGCACTCAACGATAACACTAATGGATTCTCTGCCCTCACAGATGCTGTGATTGAGATTAGTGGTTACAAAGGTAGCTTGAATAATTTAGCAGTTGTTTAACTTCATGCTGCTGACCAAAACTAGGTTCGTTGATTCAAAACACAAGTCTGTAGCGATATATTACTTACGTCTTGACTGGTAAACGAAAAATTGTCCATAAGATGAGCAGGAAGATTAAGTAAATTGCGCCAACCAGCCCAAACTCAATTAAAGGAATATAGGTTACTTCGTAAATTCTGCCCAAGCCGCGTTCAGTCAGTCCATAAACAGCCAGTACACTCACTAAAAAGGCTGCATAGATAGTACGTTTAGTCCAGATACCCACAGGTAAACCATGAAGTTGAGTAAGCACCAGAATGCCAAGAAAACCAAAGAAAAATGTTGGCCACTTGCTTTGTCCTAGCATCAACGACACAACAACACTATGTAAAAGCACTGTAATTTCCAAAGTAAATGTCCACCAACGGTTTACATGGGTGCGGTTAAAGATTAACGACGATTGGAGCAGAAGCAAGAACATATACAGAAAACCAATTAAGTGCCCCACAGTCGCTTCCATTGGGTGATACCAGAAGGTGTAGATAGCGGCGAAGGAGAAAAAGTAGCCGTGATACAGCTTGATAATTTGCAAAAACTGTTGATGGAATGGAACAGAATTGCCAAAAAATAAACCGCGTCGAGGCGTTTCTAAAATCAGTACGAAGACTAGTAATAGTACAACCGCACCTTGAGAAGCCCAAATTGAAGTATCTTGAGCTAGAGCATCGTACCAAATATATGTCTGGAAAAAGTGTAAAGCAATGAATATACCATTAATGGCAAGCATGAGGTAATTTATCGGGTGCAACGCTGATTTGTATTTCAATTGCGATCGCTGCGCCCACAAGATACACGCCCAGATGCTAAACTGATGCCCAAGGTACATACCCCAAGCCGTTACTCGACTCCAAAAGGTTGGTTGGGGAAGCTTCCAGTAGTACCAGTTTAATCCTTGGTCAGGAAGTTTGATAATGCTTGCAGGAATGCTTCCACCAATCCAAATTGCGTAGGTAAGGAGGATGCTTATAAAGATACCTAAAAATAATACTCGGCGACCTGTCATATTAATTCGTAATTCGTAATTCTTAATTCAGACCTAAATTTTCAAGCTACACGTTCTGTTTTTGATTCAGATGCACTTTTAGTTATTCGCAAACTAAGAGTCAAAGCTACCAATATTACTATAAATCTATTCAAAAAAGGAGCAGAACTCCCAAATTTCATAAAACTAACTCCTACCCACGTTGGCCCAGCGATGCGTGCCAATGCAGATCAAGAACTGGTGATTCCTAATATTTGTCCTTGTTCTTCTGGAGGTGTCATCTGGAAAACCAAGCTGTTCAATATTGGTTGACTGAGACTAATTTCCCATGCCACAAGTGTGGTGGCGACTAATAATAAAATTAAGCTTTGTGAAAATCCAATTAATAGTAATCCTAAACTCAATCCTAATATTCCCAAGATAAGTAACTTGATTTCACCCAATTGTTTCCTGAGGAATTTAATTAGTCCTCCTTGAATAATACCAATTCTCTAAAATTGGACTACAGATGAGAGAATAAGAATAAACCAGATGAAGGATGAACAATGTCAGGGATATATCAGCTAGAAAT
>NZ_JBALDE010000265.1:0-51091 GCF_036917515.1 Nostoc sp.
CAAATTAACCAAACCAATTATTGCATCTATTGCCCGAAGGCAATATATTTTAGAGGCACTATCTGTAGCCAGCTTTTAGAGAATTGGTATTAGTTACTAAATCTTGAATATAGTCGGCAAAATTAATTCTTGCCAAGTCTTGAGACTGATATAGTTTCTCGTGGATCAGAGCCATTGATTCAATCCGGTTCTGGCTATCTTTGAATACCTCAAGGGCTTGATTGTCCTTGAGATACTCTGCTTGTAGGTTGAGCAGACTAGAAATAATCTGCAAGTTATTTTTTACGCGGTGATGAATTTCTTTCAATAGCACCTCTTTTTCTTGAAGCGATACTTTAATCTGCTCCTCTGCTTGTTTACGCTCCCGCCTCACTAGTGCCTCACGCAATTCGCGGGCAACAGCAGGGGTTAGTCGCACTAAATTGCCTTTAATAATGTAGTCATGGGCACCAGCTTTCATGGCGGTGACTGCGGTATCTTCACCAATAGTTCCTGAGACGATAATAAATGGCAGGTCAAGTCCACTTTCCTTAACCTGCTTCAATGCAGCAGGGGCGCTAAAAGTGGGCATAGAATAATCACAAATAACGATATCCCATGTTTGCTCTGCGATCGCAGCTTTCATGGCTGTGGGTGTATCAATCCGTTCAAAGGTTACTTCATAGTCACTACGTTGTAGTTCACGCAGCAGCAACAAAGCGTCGTCTTCTGAATCCTCAACAAGTAATACGCGCAGTGGTATACCCATGTAATTCGTAATTCGTAGTTAAGAAAGTTAGCCTTGCGTCTATAACCTGATTTTGGAGGATTGGTATAAGTTATATCCTCGGTGGTGATTCGTTTAAGACAAACCAGTACAATCCTAGTTGTCGCACCGCTTCACTGAATTGGGAAAAATCTACTGGTTTCCGAACATAGCTATTAGCACCCAAGCTGTAACCATTGATTAAGTCTTGCTCCTCCTTAGAAGAGGTGAGAATAATAACAGGAAGGATTTTTGTCCTGTCGTCGGCCCGCAGGTGTCGTAAAACTTCCAGACCATCCATTTTAGGTAGTTTCAAATCCAAGAGGATGATATGGGGCATAACATTCATGTCGCGATCAGCGTACACACCTTTACCAAAAAGATAATCTAGAGCTTCCACTCCATCCCGTGCTACTACTACCTCGTTCATAATATTGTTTTTCTTGAGTGCGCGTAGGGTTAGCGCTTCATCGTCAGGATTGTCTTCTACAAGTAAAATCATGTTGTATTCCTCAAGTTAAAGGGTGAAGTAAAATGTTGCGCCTTGCTCCACTACGCTCTCGGCCCAGACACGGCCACCATGACGGTGAACAATCCTTTGCACAGTAGCTAGTCCGATACCAGTACCTTCAAACTCAGTCATGGCGTGCAGGCGCTGAAAAGCACCGAAGAGTTTGTCAATATAGGCCATGTCGAAGCCTGTGCCATCATCACGGACAAAATACATATAAGTGTCATCTTGCTGCAAAAGCCCAAATTCTATTCGGGCTTTTTGATGCTTTCCTGTAAACTTCCAGGCATTACCCAGCAGGTTTTCTAGCACGATCCGTAACAGATGAGCATCACCATTAGCAACCAATCCCGGCGTAATGATAAACTCTACTTGGCGTTCTGATTGGGTTTTGTGCAACTCTGTAGCGATCGCCTCCACCAAGGCGCTCAGATCGACCTTTTCATAACGCATCTCACTACGCGTCAATCGTGACAGATTTAGTAAATCGTCGATTAGTTGTGCCATCCGCTGGGTGGCTGCACGCACTCGTTGGAGGTAGTTTTGACCTAGTGCGTCCAACTTGTCAGCATAATCTTCTAGGAGTGCTTGGCTAAAGCCGTCGATGCTCCGCAAGGGGGCCCGCAGGTCGTGAGACACAGAATAACTAAATGCTTCCATCTCTTTGTTAGTAGCTTCGAGTTGTGCTGTGCGTTCTGCAACTCGCTGCTCAAGCTGGACGTTCAGACGCAGAATTTCTGACTCCGCCTTCTTGCGCTCATTAATTTCAGTTTCCAATTCTTTGTTAGTGCTTCTTAGTTCAGCAGTCCGTTTGCTAACCTCTATTTCTAATTCATCACGAGCCTTTTGCAAAGAATTTTCCATCCGCTTGCGTTTGACGAGTTCCTGATTGCTGATCATGGCTGCGAAACCGACGATAATAGAAGCGATAATGCTGCCAAAAATAGTCAGCAAAGTTGTTTGATGAGCGCTGGCGTTCGCCTTCATTGATCGCTGTTTCAACAACTTATTCTCTTCATTCTCCATAGCTGTAGTTAGGATTCGGATGTCTTCCATAATCTGCTGACCCCGATCTGTCTGAACTATTTGCAGTGCGGATTCTAAATTTTTGCTCCTAGCGTTAATCGTCTGTTCAATCAAAACCAGTTTTTTAGCAATTAGGGGTTCAAGGCGATCAAGCCGCTGCTGTTGATTGGGGTTATCCGCAGTCAATTGGCGTAGAGCCTGAAGTTTCTCAGCAATCTCGCCAGTTGCAGTGCGATACGGTTCCAGATACCGTTCTTTGCCCGTGAGAAGATAGCCCCGTTGTCCAGTCTCTGCATCTTTGACCTCTGACATTACTTCTTTTGTCTTTTCAAGCACCTCGCGTGTATGTGTTACCCATTGAGCGTTTTCTCTATACTGAAGCAAACTAAGATATGAGATTATGCCAACACCAGTCATAATTGCGACTGCTATTACAAAACTGCCTGTATTCTTTTTGTAAATAGCCCATTCCATTTTTTACCTTCCTAGTTGAAAAAGTAGCTGCTGGCTAAATTGGTCAAAACGGTGAGCCAGCGCTGTAGAACGGTAACAGTCGCTCTCTAGTGGCTATTTTCTTTTCTCTACCAGAGGTTGCGCCAATGAGACGCTTTGCGATCGCTGCGTTAGCGCCGCTTGGATCGTCACGCGTTCTTGTCTTTGAAAGAGAAGAGTGAGAAGGATGACTAGTAGCCCAACTACTCGTCATAGTTTTAGTAACTGATACCAAGTTTCTTATGAGAGCGAATTAGCTCTCATAAGCATATCTATATTGGTTAATGATTGTGAGCGTATATTTTCTGAGACATAAGAAGGCAAATAATAAATTTTGTTAAATTATTCAGTATATGTTCGTAGCCATTTTCACGAGATTTTCGCTTGCATAAATTACACTAATGTGCTAAAAAAAACAGTAATTACACTTAAAAACCTTTATTTATATTAGCTTGATATTAAATTGATTAATAAATACGCAGACTAGATAGAAACATAAATTACTGTCAGTGACCTGAAAAATTCTGCATCATTAAGAGATTGAGCCGAAATATTTGTCAAATAGTGCCAATTTGCTGAAAAACGCTGTCCTATCTACATTTTGCCCTGAAAATCGAGCTTCCCTATGAGGGAAAGGTTAGGGAGTTAAGTTTTGGATGGGTTTTTCAATCTGAAGTGAAAAGTCAGGACAAATTATCAGGAACTGTAATACTTGAATGTGTAGTTAATAGTACTCCATCTACCTCTGTAGAGAACAAAAGAAAAAGTAATAAGTGCATAAAACTACAAAACCTAACTGTATTTATTTATAAAGGTTCAAATCCAAAAAACTCAATTTAGTTTGAAATTATCAAGGTGAAAAATTATGACAAGCTTTATTAAAGCTCACTTACACAACGATCTACTGCACCCAGTCCGCGAGTGGTTGGAAACGATAGAAATTCATAACTCCAAATTAGCTCATTTCCTATGCAAAGCTATTCCTGCTCAGTGTCCCTTTGAGCAAGATATCGCGCTGTTTGGTCAAAAGCTATTTCATCTTCCACCGATGTGTAAATTAAATCCACTATACGAAGAAGTGGTTGGTTTGCGTTTTAGAGCGCTCTGTTATCTTGCCGATGACTGCGGTGAAGATATCACAGCTTATTGCTAATAGTCAGTTGGATTGTTCTTTGATCGAGGCGCGATCGGTAATTGCAGACTTACGGTTGTTACTTACTAAGGTTTATACTAAGCTAACGTACACCTAATTAGATGTTTGGCTATGTAAGTAGTTGACACCTTAATAAAGTGTTTCTAGACCGTATTATTGCTTACCGTATCCTGCTGAAATCATTAACATCATCATGACGCACATCTTACTGATTGAAGATGAGGTCAAACTGGCACGATTTGTCGAATTGGAATTGAATTATGAAGGCTATCAAGTCAGTATTGCCTACGATGGATTAACTGCACTCACCGCAGCGCGTGAGTTGCATCTGGATTTAGTAATTTTAGACTGGATGTTGCCAGGTTTATCGGGGTTGGAAATTTGCCGCCGCCTGCGAAGTATAGCTGAGAAAGTGCCGATAATCTTATTAACCGTTAAAGATGAAATAAGTGATCGCATTGCAGGTTTAGACGCTGGTGCTGATGATTACCTTGTTAAACCCTTCAGCATTGATGAATTATTATCCAGAGTCGGCGCTCACTTGCGAAGAAGCAAGCAACCAGAGAGCGCGGATGTTTTAGAATTTGAAGATCTAAGTTTAAATCGTCGCACACGGGAAGTGTATCGAGCTCGGCGGTTAATTGAGTTAACTGCTAAGGAATTTGATTTACTAGAATATTTACTGGCTCATCCGCGACAGGTAATTAGCTGCGATCGCATTTTAGAGCAAGTCTGGGGTTATGACTTCATGGGCGATGCTAACATCATTGAACCTTACATTAACTACCTGCGCCTAAAACTTGAAGCCAATAACGAAAAATGTCTCATTCAAACTGTCATCGGTGTTGGCTACACATTGCATGATTGAATTGGGCATTGGGTATTGGGTATTGAGAAGAGACAAGGTAGACAAGGAAGAAGGGGGAGATAAGGAGAGAAGTCTGAGCGCCGGCTTCCGGCGTTGGCGTAGCCCGCCGTAGGCATCAGAACTTCGGAGAGAGACTTGTCCCCCTTGTCTTTCCTTCCCTGCTCCCTCATCTTTTCTTAACTTCTTGTTCGTCTTCCAGTGTCAAATAACGGTAAAATCTCAAGCTTTCTACTATAGAAGGATTTGGGGTTTTTGGCAATCTCAGCAAAAACTCATCCAACTCTGAGTTATTTATATTAGGATGCACAAAGCTTTGATCGTCTAAAATCCAAAGTTAAAAACCCAAAATGGCATGACCTATCTAGAAACAGCAGCGCAATTCTATCGTGAAGTTGCCCAAACCCCGCAAGTTGGACTTTGTTGTGTACAAAGTACGCCCCTGCAACTACCAGGATTGAAAATTCCTTTGCTAATGCAGGAAATGAATTATGGTTGTGGCACTACCGTTCACCCCACCGAACTAGGAAACCAACCTACTGTGCTGTATGTCGGCGTTGGTGGCGGCTTAGAAGCGTTGCAATTCGCTTATTTTTCCTGTTATGCAAGTGCTGTAATTGCCGTTGAATCGGTTGGGGCTATGCGGGAAGTAGTACTTTAGCTAAGTATTCCGGCTGCGGTGTGTGATAAAACTGCTGCTAAACTTACTGCTAGTAACCCAGCAGAAATAATTGTTACTAATTCCTGGCATTATAGCGGTGGTAGTTGCTGTTAATTTATTTAAGAAAGAATTCAGGTATTAGGAGCCAGAATTTAGAATGGTTCTGTGCGACTGGGTAATGAATACACAATTTGAATCTTTCAATAATTACATTTTGAATTCTAATTTTTTACTTCTTCTTTATAAATTCCAAAATGTTGTCAATTAGTCTGTTTTTAGCTACGCTTTTTTTAGCATATTCAAATGGAGCAAATGATAATTTTAAAGGTGTAGCAACGCTGTTTGGTAGCCGAACTAGCAGCTATCAAACAGCAATTTTGTGGGCAACTTTCACAACTTTCGCTGGTGCAATAACCGCAACTTTTTTGGCAGGAGGATTAATTAAAAACTTCTCTGGAAAAGGACTATTACCTGATGCGATCGCTAATGCTCCAGAGTTTCATCTGGCAGTAGTGCTCGCTACTGGATTAACTGTACTCATTGCGACTCTCATGGGGTTTCCCATTTCCACAACTCACAGTTTAACAGGTGCGCTGATTGGCGCTGGATTAGTGGCGATCGGACTACAAGTTAATTTTGCCGCCTTGGGAAATTCCTTTATTTTACCTTTATTACTCAGTCCAATCATTGCTATTCCCTTAGGAGCAGGAGTTTACAGCTTATCTGGCTATATTAATTCAAAATGGCATCTACCAGTAAACCAAAAAATGATTGATGGGTGCCATTTTTTCAGTGCTGCAATTGTCAGTTTTACTAGAGGATTAAATGATACTCCTAAAATTGTTTCACTCATCCTAATTATTGAATATTTTTCGATTCAGGGAGGAATGATCACGATAGCGATCGCAACAGCACTTGGCGGTTTACTCAACTCTCAAAAAGTTGCAATAACCATGAGTGAAAAGATTACCTCAATGAATTATAATCAAGGCTTATCAGCAAATATAGTAACTGCGGTTCTGGTCATTGCAGCTACTCAGTTTGGGCTTCCAGTTTCTACCACTTATGTTTCAGTTGGTTCTATTTTTGGTGTAGGATTAATTAGCAAAAAATCTAAATCTAATACTCGTGTTTTTTATCAGATTCTTCTATCGTGGATTTTAACTTTACCAACTGCTGTAATTATTAGTGCAATCACCTACAGATTATTGGAAGGTTAAGGAAAATGAATACTGTTGTGGAATTGTTTAGAGTAGTAACTAATGCAAACTCAAACAAAAATTTTACTCTGGGCTGTTGAACACATACAAAAACTTAGTAAACTTTATTTACGTCTATGTGATGATTCGCATCCGCGCCTGAAAGCAGTATATCAAGGCTTTGGTTTTTGCGATCGCAGCCAGAGACAAGTTGATGCTTATTTCGTCTTTGGCTATGAATATCAAATACCTCCACCAGTTATCTAAATTGATATGTCTTTTATCGATGAAATTAATCCTGTCAATGCTTTGATTGTGGGAGCCAGCCAAGGTATTGGTTTGGGTTTTATAAAAAAATTGCTACAAGATCACAGAATAGCTAAAATTTATGCAACTTCTCGTCAACCGGAATCGGCTTCAGAGTTAATAGCTGTTGCAGACGAATATCCTAAGCGATTAGTTTGTTTGGAGATGGATATTACTGACGAGTTACAGATTATTGAAGCTGTTCAAAAAATACATACTCAAGTTGAGAAACTACATTTGATAGTCAACTGTGTAGGACTGTTACATGAAGATACTTTGCAACCTGAAAAAAGCTTAAGACAGATCAATTCAGAAAATTTGCTGCGCTACTTTCAGATAAATAGTATTGGTGCTGTCTTACTGGCTAAACATTTATTGCCTCTATTGCGGCATGGAGAACGCAGCGTGTTCGCGACTATTTCTGCTAAATTGGGCAGTATTGGCGATAACCAACTTGGTGGCTGGTACGGCTATCGGGCTTCTAAATCAGCACTCAATATGTTGATGCGAACTGCGGCAATTGAGTATAAAAGAAGTTGTCCGAAAGCATTAATAGTAACATTACATCCTGGTACAACTGATACTCGCCTTTCTCGTCCTTTCCAGGGAAATGTACCTGCGGAAAAATTATTTTCAGTGGAACGTACTGTTACCCAATTATTGGCTGTCATCGAACAGCTTCAAGAAGGCGATAGTGGACACTTTTTCTCGTGGGATGGGAGCAGATTGCCTTGGTAACTGCGTTACGCTGGTGCTAATGAAACCTACGTTATTTGTAACCTCAGCTTATGAAGTTTTTTGTGCCAGCAGCCAAGGATGATATCAAAGCAGAGCAGGTGTATAGTGCTCTTGCTCAGTCTCTTAAAGCACCAATAACCGAAAAGCGTATTTGGAAGTTACAGTGGCGTGATAACGAAATTGATATGGAATGCGAGGTAGGTAAACCTTTGCCATCCTCTTACCAAACTGGGAAAGAGCTAGTTCTAGCAATCTTTGAGTGTGAAAACTTTTATAAGATTTGTACTCTCAGTCGTGGAGGAGTAAAGGGAAAACCTATCTTAGCTACAAAAAACTCTCAATCCTCAGCAACGTATTTTTCAGATAATGTAAATAACTGACTCTAAATTTTAATATGCGATCGCCTGTTTGATAGAAATGGATGCGATCGCAGTGCTAACGTAGTAGATAAAATCGCCCACCAGATATCTCAAGGTATGACTAACATTCAGATTTCCTTACCTGAGTCGATGAAAGTCTTTGTCGAAGAACAAGTAGCTAAAAGCGGTTATAGTTCAGCCAGTGAATATCTTCAACAGCTCATCTTTCAAGATCAACAGTGCAAAAGCCAAGAAGGAAAATGCGCTCAGTTGATGGCAAAACTTCAGACACAGGATCAACTGAACAATCAGGAGTTTGAAGTCGTTATAGATAATGTTAGCTGACGAATTTGCGCTATGTGTTGGGTCAAATTTAGCAGTGCTGTCAGATTATGCTGTGACTCGTGAAAGTATTTATGAGGATCATCCTTAGCAGTGGTATACCTCATAGACATTAACATCCTACTGCGTTTTGTAGATCGCACTTTCGTAATAAATTTTATAGTACAAAAATACTTAAACAGATAAAGGTGCGTTACTCTAGTGCTAATGTACCTTGCTTGATAATAAATTAAAGCTAAAAATGGGAAGTATCTATAATCAAGATTACTTTAATAATTTAGTTTTGAATCCATCTGAAAGTTTATCTGTAGAGATTAAAAGATGGATTGATCCTCAATCTAAAGAGGGTATGGCAAAGATAGCCAAGGCTTGCATTGCCCTCAGAAATAATGATGGAGGTATGTTTTTGATTGGTTTCAACAATGATGGTTCTCCTGATATTCAGGGAGCGCATCAAAATCCAAGAGAAAGTTTTCATCCAGATGTTATTCAGTCTATTGCCAGTAAATTTTGCAGTCAACCTTTTGAAGTAAAAATTCACTATCTTAAAAAAGATGGTCAAGAGTATCCAGCATTAGAAATTCCTTCTGGATTTATAACACCTGTAGCAGCAAAGGCTGGCTTAAAGGATGAACAAGGTAAGGATTTAATTAAAGCTCATAGTGTTTATGTGCGAAGTCTGAATACAAATAATACTTTTAGCAGTTCAGAACCTCGCTATAATGACTGGGAACGCATCATGAATTTATGCTTCGATAATCGTGAAGCAGATATTGGTCGTTTTTTACGACGCCATCTTGGTGGTCTTACCCCTTCTCTGCTCCGTGAATTGGCTTCTACAATTACACAAGGAATACAACCAGAGGAATCAATTGAAGATAGACTGCGACATTATCTTCAACAAAGTGAAGAAAGATTTAACACTGTAGTTAAAGAACGTAATATTACTTTACCGGAGCATGGTACTTCGCAGGTAGCATTAATAATTATTGGAGAAGTGCCTCAACACTCTGCAAATACGCAATTTCTTAATCTTTTGGCTTTCAACAATCCTAAATATACTGGTTGGCCTGTGTGGGGTAGATAGTCGAGGTTTTGTTGACCAACACCAACCTTATGTTTATAACGGAGCTTGGGAAGCGCTTATTGTTAGTCTGAGTTCAGGTTTGGGCAGGGACATTGACTTCATGCGGTTCGATCCTAAGGGTAAATTCTATCTGAGGCGAGCATTACAAGATGATATGTCAGTCAAGAATTACGCACCCCCACCCATGACAGTTCTTGATTTTGGTCTACCTGTAATTAGAACGGCTGAAGCTATAGCAGTTGGTATTGAGTTTGCAAAGGCAATGGGTTGCGAGCCAGAAAAAACGCAATTAGCTTTTGCATTTAAATGGACTGGCTTGCGCGGACGTAGACTTAGTTCTTGGGCAAATCAAGAGCGTTCTAATTATTTCCAAGGTTCAGCATATCAAGATGAAGTTTTGGCGTTCGTTAATGTACTGCTTGAAACTCCTCGCTCTGCATTAGCACAGTACGTTAATCAAGCTGTTAGCCCTTTGTTTACGATTTTTAATGGATATCAACTGAGTATAGATGTAATCGAAGATTTAACTCGACGGTTGATAGAAAGAAGGTTGTAGTCAGAATACTAAAAACTAGGAAACTCTAACTCAGTGTTTTCCTGTCCTAACTGTACCACCTCAGATGGTAGGTGTCGCTCCAACCAATCTTCTAAATCAGCCATCACCTCGCGGTAATTTATATCACTCTGAATTTCGTGATAGGCTCCCGGATACTCGATTCTCAGCTTATCTTTGCAGTTTACCCGTTGGTAAAAGATGTCGCTTCCTCCCGGCAAAGCTACTCGGTCTGCACCGCCGTGGAGAATCAACAATGGTAATTGCCAATCACCTGCGTGAGCATTAATCCAATCAACTGTTGCAAAGAATTCTGTAGCCAGACGGGCAGTAGCAAGCGTATGTCGCATTGTATCCTGAGCGATCGCGGCTAAAACCTGCGGATCTCGTGAAGCCGCGCTGATGTCAATACCTGTATTCAGGGTGAAACGCGGCCACACCCGTGAGAGCATTTTTCCTAAAAGTACCCGAATAGATGAAACTCCTACTTCCCCCAAGCTTGGCGCAAGAGCGATCGCACCCTGCAATAATGATGCTTGTTGGGGATAGCGCAGAATGTAATCTAAGACAATTACTCCTCCTAAACTATGACCCAAAAGAAAAATTGGGCATCCAGGATTCTGAGTCTGAATTAGCTGTAAAAAAGCTCCCAGGTCTTCACAAAACTCACTCCAAGCGTTGATATAGCCTTGCTGACCTGGTGAGCGTCCATGACCACGCAAGTCTAAGGCAAAGACAGCGTATTGCTTGGGTATCAAATGCTCAATTATATTACTGTAGCGATCGCTGTGCCCTCCAAGTCCATGCACAATGGCTAATATTGCCCGGATACTCTCTGGATGCCAGCTTTGATAATACAGTTCAAGTCCTCCAACACCTTGGAATCTGTCTTCTTTACGAGACGCTAGGCGATCGCTATGGTCAATCATCTGGTTAATTTTTTACGTATTCTCGCAACAAGCTACTAAAAAGTCAACATCTATTCTTTTTTCAAAGTACGGGTTTCCCAAACAACTAGACCAAAATTCCACAAAGTAAACATAGCTTTGGAAAAGTTGCAAAATGCGATACTGATTATCAAGAACCAACAGGATTAAAGCTGTTACATTATTGACTCAATCATATCTTGTGGTGATAAATTATTGTTCTAAAAAGTTTGTAACTTTGAAATTTGATGTTCCCTCCCAACAGTGGTTCAAAAATGCGCTTACTTGAGCATCTGCGGTATCAGCCGATTCTCTAGAAGCATTAAATTGCACTGCTGTCACAATATATTCAAAGATAATTACAAACTGCTTTTGGGGTGAAATTCTTTCGACTACAATTGTTTCACCTATTTTCGGTATTTGAGATACAATTACTACAAACGTCTCAATTTTCGGTTTATCTAATGGATTTTTGAAATTGAAGTATTTACAGTAAACAATAATTTTCACTTAGACAACCACCAATAACATTTATAGATAATCTTGATTATCCTTAAATTTAAAAATTCCTACTATTATAATAGGTTTTTAAAAAATATCTGCCAGTTTATACAAATTCTCCAAAATTAGGCTATAGATGTAAACCTAGAAACTCAGATGTAATCTGACAAGTCTTAATTACGAATAACGAATTAGTATTATTTCCCTCGCCATAGCTGCCGCAACGACTGAAAAAGCCTTACAAATCTTTCTTCTAGCCAGACCATAATATAATCAAGCCATTCCAAAAGTTGCTCTAAAGGGTGCTTTTCATAGCCAGTTGAAGTTGCTGTGGTTTCTATCCAGTCTGGCTGTGCCTCAACATGACTGCTTTGGTGAAATTGCTGTTGTAAAATTTCCCCTTTATGACTCTCGCTTTTAGTTTGGGAAATGCGGGTTTGAGTTTGTTTTACAGAGGCGACTTTTCCAGATGTTTTTTGATTTGAGACAAGATTACTACTTGGTTGTTTCCTTTTTATCAAGCCAGATCCAATTTTAGGTTGTTTTACACTCAAATTATTTTGTGGAAAATGCCCTATAGATATTGGGGCTAAAGCAGGATTTTTCTCCCCAGAAAGTGTAACTGGCTTGTCAGCAATAGTTTTGGTGTCACCAAATAAATCATTCCACGTTAGCCAAGGATCGTCTGTTAAATCTTGGTTCTCTATCAGAGGGCTTTTGGACAAGGCTTTTCTCAAACGTGATGGAAATAGTTTACTTGGCAATTTCTCATTGCTGGTTGTTGTCTCAAGTGTTTTTCTATTACCAACACCAAAAAAGTAATTAAGCGCCGCTTCAATCAAAGCCTGAAAATTCTGTGAATGAGTTTCTAAACCATCAGCGTTAGGGGCAATTTCTCCTTTGGCAGCTAATTGCTCTTTGCCATAAAGAAATATGTTTAACTGAGTTTGAGCAACTTGGACAATTTTCTGGCTACGTTCTTGCACTGGGACTAAAGCATTCGATTCCAACTTAGCAATGGCTATATCTAGAAATGCTAATAATCTATCTGTATTGAGTAAATCTTTGGGTGTATCCTCCGCTAAAACTGGAATTTCAGCTGGATTTACGTCAGTGAGTTTTGCTAATAATCGGTCAATTTGTGGTAATAGCTGCGTTTCTTTTTGAGCTACAATCAAGCGCCTTTGTGCAGCATCTCGTAGATAAGATTGCCAGTAATTAGCAACTTCGTTAATAATTCGGTCTTCTAATTTTGCCTGTTGTTCCGGTGTTAAAATATCTAAAATTTCATTATTAGCAGTAACAAGTACTAAATTTCGATTCATCAAATTTGTGGCAATTCCTCGCACTATAGGAAGATGCTGTTGAAGGGCATTTTCTAATTGTGAAGGGTTGAGACTGACAGCTTGATTAGCTGTAACATTTGAAGATTGAGTAAGATTAGAGTTATTTTCAACGAACTTTAGCCGAAAAACTCCCAATAAAGCCAAGGGATTGAAATGTTCAGATGCTTTCTTAGGAGTGGAGGCGGGTTCATCTAATGACAGGTAATTGACTGCCTCTAGTACATTTTGAATAGGACTATCAGCATTGGGTAGAGTTTCAGGCTGGAAATCGGTATCATTTGGTTGTAACTTTAATCTAGTTTGTGGTTCTTTAGTATGTAGCGTTTTCCCAAATGATTCAGATGACTGAAACAGTAGATACACGGGGTAAAGTAGTACCTCGACACCCCACTTAGTGGCGACTTGCAAATGCCGAAAGGTATGTTCCCACTGTTGTGTCACCCGCCGAGATTGCTGGTGAACAAAGTTAAATAGTCTGCTTTGATAACGACCAGAGGAACCAGAAGACATAGTAGTAATTTTTTAGTTCAAGTCTTGTTAAGTTGTGAGACTCGCGCCAAACAATAAAAACGACCAACACCTCATCTTAGCGAATATATGACCCCGACTGTCTCTCAATCCCAGACCAAATTTATCTCACAAGCAATTGAGCAATTGCGCTCTTTTTGTCAAGTTAATCTTCAGTCTACGTGGCTGTATCAGGAATCTGATTTAGTTATTACTGATGTTGTAGCTGCTGATTTGTCTAATTGGCAACCTGCCCAGTTGAATGCTAAAGAACATATTGCTTGGACGGGCGGGAAAAAAGTACTATGGCTAGCGCAAAGATTGGTAGTTCCCCAAGATTTACACGGTTATCCCTTAGCTGGGTTATCTTTGCGGCTGGCGCTGGTTTGGTGGGCGGATTCTGCTGAGATTTATGTAAATGGCGAGTTAGTGCTGGAGGGTGATTTATTTGATTGTTCACCGAGAGTACTTATTAGTCAAGGCGTAACGCCAGGGGAAGAATTCATTGTAGCTTTGCGGTTAGTGAGTCCGGGACATTGTGATGGTGCTTTAGTGCGATCGCTCCTAGTTTATGAGTCTTATGTTGATAATAATCCCGATCCGGGTTTTGTAGCTGATGAGTTAGCTGTAGTGCAACTTTATTTGGAAAAATTTGCGCCACAGAAGTTGGATGTTTTGGCGGCGATGGTGGGGGAAGTTACGAACCACAGAGGCGCAGAGAACATGGAGGAAGAGAAGGGAGAGTTAGTACAGTCGTTTTTATCTCTACGCCAAAATTTAATTCAATCCGATATCTTAACTCCCTTTTTGAAAGCTACGGATATAAAATCTAAAATTTTTTTATTGGGTCATGCTCACTTAGATTTAGCATGGTTATGGCCTGTGAGTGAAACTTGGAATGCGGCGCAAAATACTTTTGAGTCGGTTCTGAAGTTGCAAGAAGATTTTCCTGAGTTAATTTTCTGTCATTCGACTCCGGTACTTTATGCTTGGATTGAAGAACATCGCCCGGATTTGTTTGGGGCGATTCAAGCACAGGTAGCTGCTGGACGTTGGGAAGTTGTCGGCGGAATGTGGGTGGAACCAGAACTCAATTTGATTGCTGGTGAATCAATAGTCCGTCAGCTACTATATGGTCAACGCTACATCCAGGAAAAATTTGGCAAGCTTTCAACTGTGGTGTGGGTTCCAGATTCTTTTGGTTTCTGTGCAACTTTACCGCAGTTTTTTGCTAATGCTGGAATTGAGTATTTTGTAACGCAGAAGTTGCGGTGGAATGATACTACTAAATTTGATTATCAGGCTTTTTGGTGGCGATCGCCTGATGGGTGCGAAGTCTTTAGTTTGATGTCTGCACTCATCGGTGAAAGCATTGACCCGGTTAAAATGGCAACTTATGCTCTTGAATGGCAAACCCAAACTTGTTTATCAGAATCCCTCTGGCTTCCCGGTGTCGGCGACCACGGTGGCGGTCCTACCCGTGATATGTTAGAAACCGCCCAACGCTGGCAAAAGTCGCCTTTCTTCCCAGACTTAGAATTTACGACGGCTGAAAAGTATTTACAGCAAATCAGTAAAAAAGGCAAGAGGCAGGAGGCAGGAGGCAAGAGGCAGGATAGCGCAGCGTTAGCGAGTCCACGAGCGTCGGCAGGAGAAAATAGTGATGATTCTTCCTCATTCCCTACTTGGAATGACGAACTATACTTAGAATTCCATCGCGGTTGCTATACTACCCACGGAGATCAAAAACGCTGGAATCGTCGTTGTGAAAATTTATTATATCAAGCTGAACTATTTGCTACCTTGGCAACTGTAAGCTGTGGTGTGACATATCCTAAAGCAGAAATTGAAGCAGCTTGGAAATCAGTGTTATTTCAACAGTTTCACGATATTTTACCTGGTTCTTCAATTACCCAAGTTTACACAGATGCCTTGCCCCAATGGCAACAAGTGGAACAAGTGGGAACGAAAATATTACGGGAATCACTTTTAGCGATCGCATCTCACATTACCCTATCAGAACCACCAAAACCCGATAGTCTGCCTATTTTTGTTTTCAATTCTCTCAATTGGCAACGTTCTGAGGTAATCTCTGTAGCCTTACCCACACCACCAACAACTACCCAAGAATGGCAGATTTACGATGCTTCTGGCAAGCAGCTTGTCTGTCAATTATCTGAACCATCAACCCTACTATTTCTCGCTACCGAAATTCCACCCGTAGGCTACCGCATATTTTGGCTTTCCCCTTCACTCCCCAGTACAGACGAGATTAATCATGTCTCTCCCTCATCTCCCCTACTCCTCCCAGACTGGATTTTAGAAAATGAATACTTACGAGTTGTTATAGATCCTGACACCGGAGATTTATCAAGTGTTTTTGACAAAACTTATCAGCGAGAAGTTTTGAGTGGGGCGGGGAATCAACTGCAAGCTTTTAAAGACAGTGGTCAATATTGGGATGCTTGGAATATAGACCCCAATTATGCTCAACATCCCTTACCCTCAACAAATCTTCAATCTATTCAGTGGTTAGAACAAGGCCCAGTGCAAAGTCGTGTACGCGTGATGCGTCAGTTGGGTGAATCGGAATTTTGCCAAGACTATATTTTGCAAGCTGGTTCACCTCTGCTGAACATCGCTACAACTGTCAATTGGCAAGAAAATCATGTATTAGTGAAAACTGCTTTTCCTCTAAATATTGAAGCCGACTTTGCTACTTATGAAATTCCCTGTGGCGCGATTCGCCGCCCAACTAAACCACAAACCCCCGCAGAACAAGCAAAATGGGAAGTTCCTGCTTTGCGTTGGGCTGATTTAACAGCAGAGGACACACAGACAAATACCGCAATCCCAAATCGTTATGGTGTCAGTTTGCTCAATGATTGTAAATACGGTTATGACAGCAAACCAAATCAACTCCGCCTAACACTGCTACGCAGTTCTAATTGGCCAGACTCAGAGGCTGACCGAGGTTTTCACGAGTTTAAATATACTTTGTATCCTCATGCTGATAGTTGGGAATCAGCTCATACAGTACGGCGTGGCTATGAATTAAATATACCGTTGCAAGTGATATTGAATTGGCCACTGGCTCAACCCTCAGCTACCGCTAACAGCACTATTGAAGGAGTGAGTTTCCTAGATTTATCAGCTGAAAATTTAATCTTGATGGCCTTGAAACTATCTGAAGACGATCCACAGCAGTTAATTCTACGATGTTATGAATCTCACGGAGAAACAGCCGAATTATCTTTACAAAGTGATTTAGGGTTAAATCTTGGAAATTCAGTAGATTTATTAGAACGTTCCGCCATTACTGAATTTTCATCTCAGCAACAAATCTTGATGATACAACCTTGGAAAATCGCTAATTTCAAGGTGATACCAGTGATTAATCCCAGACTGTGAGCCACTATAGTTAATGGTTAGTGATTAATAGAACAACCACTAACCATTAGAGAGACATCTGGTGAAATTAAATATGTGTTATCCAAACCTTTGTAAAGATGTAGCAGTGCCGCGTCTTTACATTCTTTTTCACCAGATTTCTATTAACAATTGGCTTATATCATGTCCGGTTAATTAGTTATAATTCCTAATTCCCGAATCTATCTAGAAAGACCAAAAACCCGTCCCCTCTGCCCCTCTGCACCTTTGCCTCTCTGCGGTCTTAATGATAAGTCTTTAACCGGACACGATATTATTTGTATCACCAGTCCTTAATAGACATCTCTAGAAACTAGTTATGTGCCTTATCCAAAATCCTTAGTAGGCAAAATTCATGCAGCCGAAGGCTTCCATACCACTTCGTGGAAGCAAGCTAGGCGTAGCGTCTCTGTTATAAGAGGGGTATTATGCCTACGTCATTTTTACTCATATCTCTAATAGCGTCGTCGGATTATCTGGTATCGTCCGTAGGGCTGCCGTCGTTCGATAATCTGGCGTTGTCTGAAGTCCTGCCGTCGTCGGATTCGCTGATATCGTCCGTAAGGCTGCCGTCGTCGGATTATCTGGTATCGTCCGTAGGGCTGCCGTCGTCGGATTCGCTGATATCGTCGGATTCTCTGATATCGTCTTGACCGCCGTTGAGCAATCAAAAGCTCTCCAGTTTTATTTCCAACCAAGTTAGCATCTGGTGTAACGCTCTGTTCACTCAAAGCATTACTTAGAGAAATATCTTTCGCTTCAGCTAATGAGAACGGACACACAAAGGCAAATAGCAATACTGCTATTGAAGATAACTTCCTGAAACCTTTCATGTTTTTGCTTCTCTAAACTTTCGGTAATAACTTTATTAAAACACTTTAAAGTCGGAAATTTACCGCTTACGAACTTTTTTAAACTTAATTTAGTATGAAATTCAATATTGCAATTTCGCCCTTTGGTATAATTGTAATTTTTATAAGTTTGTGTATATAAATAGTTAGTATTTAACAGGATGTAACTTTTTTCACCACATAAATAAAGTATACAGTTATTAATTAAATAAGCTAGATTTTTTCTTGTGAGATGGGTTCAAAAGCCTTACTGGGTCAAGGAAATATCCTTCATATTTTTGATTTAGAAAAATTTTATATTGGACTTATCTCCATCCCACAAGATATATCAAAACTGTATCAAATACAAACGATAACTGCTAAATATTCTTAGCATCAGCTGTAAATAATAATCTGTCGCTGAGTTTGTATCTCCGACCAACTATCTTGTTAAGTGCTGCGTTTTTCCTATCTTCTTTCTCCTTTTCCTTTAAGGATATCTTTTGCTACCTCCACCTACTACACCGATTTTGTGGCGATAGGAAAGTTCAGCACCGAACCAACCAGAAGCACTGGTTAGTGTACCAACAACGAGCGAAATTAACAGTCCCCAAGGTACTATTCGGGACTCAGCGTCGCCCAAGCGTAAGAGAAAGTTAACGAGTGATAAAACTAATATAGAAACGTTAAGTATCAAATGCGTCCAACCGGCAGTGCGCTTGCGGACTCGTTCAATTTTCACAAAGTCGCTTAGACCGATCGCAGATGCAAGGAGACCTCCAGCTAATCCAAGCCCGATTAACCATAGTGAAGCCCTAGCCCAAAAGAAATCACTAGTTAACCAATAACCAATGTCACTTCCCAAGGCTGCGGCTAAAAAGGCTATAGGAAAGATCACACTTAACGGGTGTAGGGGATGTCCGGCGATCGCAACTGTACTCGGTACACCAGTATCACGATATTCACTGTCGTTACTTTCAATAACTGGTGGAATATTTGGGAAAGGTGTTGAGCCTACTTGCGTTGTTTCTGTAGTTTCCATTATTAATATCCTGAATTTATCAACGTTACATTTTTAAGCTGAAGGAATTTTTTCCACATAAGCTTCAGCTTCTAGGATTAGTTTGCCTACTTCTACTTTTAGTTGGTTGACTTGCAGACTCATACCTTCTAAATCAAAGTTACTTAAATTCAGAATTTCGCTAGTTTGATTTACCAAAGCTTTTGTCAAATCTGGCGAGATTTCCTTACTTTCGCCATACTCAATATTTT
Organism: Nostoc sp.; assembly: GCF_036917515.1. Taxonomy (GTDB): domain Bacteria; phylum Cyanobacteriota; class Cyanobacteriia; order Cyanobacteriales; family Nostocaceae; genus Nostoc. The sequence continues at coordinate 18,849 of NZ_JBALDE010000265.1, forward strand.
CCAAAGTCACACTTTTTCCATTGCTACTAATTTTAGGAATTGCGGAGAAAGCAACTTGTTTATTTTCACCAGTTTCTACTAATTTTATGCTGGCATTTAGTGCTACTTTCCCATCACCGGGTAATCGAAAATCTACTTCTTGAGGTTCAATAGTCTTCAGTTGTCCATTAATATGTATTTTTTGACTTTGCAGTTGTGAACGCACATATTCAGAGTTGAAAGCACGATTGATATCAGGTTCAGTTAACACAACTCGTGTATGAGCTTCAGTCGGTTTAGTGAGTTCAATTTTGCCAAAAGCCACACTTAGAGGATTAATGGCTATATTAGTCATTTGCATTTCAAATTCCTCCATGCGGAGGTCTTTTTGCATAACTAAACCTTCACCTTCAATTGTGACTTCATCCACCTCTCCCTGAACTATTTTCAGCGGGTCTGTCGTGATGTCTACATCTAAATTTTCTACTTCATCTAATTGACTAGATAATCCTATTTCTGCTGCTTTATTGAGCGCTTGCTCTCCTAATCCAGGATTGTCTGACATTATTAAATTAACTCCTAGTTTTAAGCACATCCTTGAGTTAATTTAATAAACTAACAGCAGAGTTTTATCTATCTGACGATGGAATATATATTTAAATATTGTCTATCTAATTTCAAACTTAAATTTTACTTATATACCTCTTTCATCCTTTTTTACCTCTGCACTTGGAGCGATTTGTTATAAAATTGACACAAATCCAGTATTTAGGTTGAGTTCTCTTAACTCTTTCTATACAATGCTCTCAGAACGTTTTACCGCAGCCCTTACCTACGCCACCCAATTACACGCTAACCAAGTTCGTAAAGGTTCGGGTGTCCCTTATATTGCCCATTTATTAGGTGTCGCCAGTATTGCTTTAGAATATGGGGCAAATGAAGATGAAGCGATCGCAGCTCTGTTACACGATGCGATCGAAGATCAAGGTGGTGCTACAACACGAGAAGAAATTCGCCGTCGCTTTGGTGACAATGTAACGGCAATTGTAGATGGTTGTACTGACGCTGATACAACTCCAAAACCCCCTTGGCGACAGCGCAAGGAGGCATATATTGCTCATATTCCTACAGCTTCCCCATCAGTTCTGCTTGTGTCATTAGCTGATAAACTTTACAATGCCCAGTCTATTCTCAAAGATTATCGCATTTTGGGCGAATCACTTTGGGAACGTTTTCAGGGGCGTAAAGAAGGTACTCTTTGGTATTATCGGGCGCTTGTAGATGCTTTTAAAAAGACTGAAAGTCCTGTAATTATTGAAGAATTAGAACGGGTAATTTTGCAAATTGAGGTGTTAGCATCTAAATAAAAATTTCATTTTCCCAGAAGTAGATAAAAAGTTTACAAAAACTACATAAATAGCTTTTTTACAGACACGATATAGTGATATATCTCACGAATAAATTTTGGCTTTTAGATTCTCTCTCTAGATAAAAAATCTTTCTCTCGGTAGATAGGTGTACTGATATTATTCTGACTGCTACGTTAATAATATGACAATAGTAAGAAAAAACACCCTAAATCCAACTCTAAATCCTTCTGTAAGTCCTCCAGAAAACTTGGCAGAAAAGTATATGGAAGCAGAGCGTATGCATGATGTTCTGCTTTTACTGCAAAACTTAATTAACAGTGAAGAAGCCACTGTAAAACTTATTCTGGATTGTCTTTATGATGTTGGTTCAGTCAATCTGATTAATCAAAAGCTTCGTTTGAAACCCTTAAATAGGGTGATGAAATTAATTGCCCGAATGTCCAAACCAGGTTTTAAAATCTTAGCTTTATATTGGTTTAAAAAGAACTGTCCCCAACTGATTACTAATTGGCTACATACACAAGTGTCTTTTGAAAAACCTCAAAAGACACCCGAACAAGTAGCTATTGAAGTTGTAAAACTGGAACCATATTCCATACCAGAGACAGAAAATTTGAGCCAAGAGATTAAAAATCTGCGCTCTCAGGTTAAATGGCTAGCCGGAATTTCAATAATTGCGATCGCTGTTTTAGTAGTAAGAGCCACTTGGTTAAACTGAAACCTATGAATGATGAATATTATGCCTCTGCCAAAACCGATATTGGAGGACATAGAAATACACCTGCTCTTGGAAGGTGTTTATCAGTATTACGGTTATGACTTTCGCAATTATGCTCTTTCCTCACTTAAGCGCCGTATTCAGGGCTTCATGCAATTAGAAGGATTAGCCAATGTTTCTGCATTGCAAGAGCGGTTACTCCACAATCGTCCCTATTTAGAACGATTTTTGCTTGCTCTGACGGTGAATGTAACATCAATGTTTCGCGATCCCAGCTTTTATAATACTTTCAGAAATCAGGTTATTCCCTTCTTACAAACCTATCCGTTTATTCGCATCTGGCACGCTGGATGCTCAACTGGTGAAGAAGTCTACTCAATGGCAATTTTACTGCAAGAAGAAGGACTTTATCATCGTTGCCGCATATATGCAACTGATACGAATGAGAAGGTATTACAAAATGCCAAAAGTGGGATTTTCTCGCTGAAAATGATGCAAGAATATACCCATCTTTATTTAAAAGCAGGTGGCAAAAAGTCTTTCTCCGAATATTATACAGCAGCTTATGACAATGCTATTTTTCGGTCGTCCTTAAGAGAAAATGTTGTTTTTGCCCAGCATAATTTAGCCACTGATAGTTCTTTTAATGAGTTTAATGTGATTTTTTGTCGTAATGTCCTCATATATTTTAATCAGGTACTTCAAAAACGGGTACACGAACTGTTTTATAATAGCCTTTGCACCTTTGGTATCTTGGGTTTAGGAAGACAAGAATCTATCAGGTTTACCTCTTATGAACAGTACTACGAAGAGTTAATCAAGGGTGAAAAAATATATAAAAAAATAGCAGGTGGGTGAAGAGAGTGCTTTGAGTGGGTAATTGAATTATGAATTATCCTAAAATAACTAATGCCCAATACCCCAAAAATTATAAATAAAATTGCGTAGGTATAGCCCATCGTAGATACCGTTGTCAAAAGACAGTCTGTCAAACATTTTTTATTGTGTTCAGAATATAGATTTAGCGATTGTTTAAGGTAAATTACACATTAAAGTCTTAAAGGAGATTGTCGATGCAACTTCTCGAATGTCCTGCTGTTGCAGTCATTGCTGGAGAAAACGCGGTTCATATTTCTCAACTACCTTCTATATGGCAAGACATTGCTAGAGGAACCACGAGTGTCGGACTTTCCCAACCCCAAAGCTATGTTGAAATGGCGCAATTATTTTTGTATAAATTAGAACGTGGTGATGTTGACTTATTTAGCGATCGCCCCCAACTAGCTCACCTAATACCGTCATTTTCTCAGTTATTTGCACAACTAGCATGGGAAACCTTAGAGTTTTTTGGGCAAGACTTTCTCGAACACAGCTATCCGAACTTTGCAGAGATTCTTCGCGATTTGGAGTCTAAAGGAATCGATGACGCTGATGAAGTAAAAGTGGTTCGCATTGGCATAGATTTGTTCAATGAATTTGGTTATGAACTACCTGCTAGCTTTTATCACGTGCATTTAGCCCCAATTTACCGCGATTGTGTTTTTGAAGAACGTGCTTTGCGATTCGATCCACGCGATATTGAGCATAAACGTGCTTGGGATGCCATACTCCATGCAGGTAAGGTGTTTGCTATTCAAATGAAGGTGCAAAGTGTTGCTTCTAAATACGGTTTTACTTATCAGCATGGCTGCGGTTGCAACTCTCATCTATCTTCCATTGATGTATCTCGTGGGGCGTTTGAATATAAATTGAGTCCCGACAAGCGTCAGCGATGGATTCGCAGTTTCATCTGGACTGCTTGGTACGAGTATGCCTTCTTTGCGCTTGTACCTAATACAAGTTATTTAGTTTAATAAAAAAATTCAAGAGTCAGAAGTCAAAATTCAATTTTGACTTCTGAATTCTTTAAGAAATTGGTTCAAAAACCATTTGCGGAATCAACACTTCATCTTGTAATTGTCCAATACCTAAAAAGTGAGTCTCTTCTTGATAAACTCGCACTATCCCAGTCACATCAGAATTTAGAAAAACTCGCTGACCTTGACACCATTTTTGAGCAGATGTTGCTGATAAAGTCACAGACAACAAATGTTGTAAGGCTGCATCAGGGATAAGAGGTTGAAATGTCCCGCCTTGCAATTTAGTTTCTAAGTCGGTAAAAGTGAGACTATCTGTTAAATCGAAACCACTGCTTTGGGTACGAATCAAAGCCGCAAGAGTGCCACCAGTTTCTAAGATTGCACCTAAGTCACGAGCGATCGCTCTAATATATGTACCAGAACCACAGGCGATCGCTACATCCAATTCTGGAAAATCTCCTTCTCTCCAGTCCAAAATATCTATCTGAAAAACTTCCACTGTCCGCACTGGAACTTCCACCATTTTCCCTTGGCGTGCTAAGTCGTAGAGACGTTTTCCATCCACTTGAATTGCACTGTAACTAGGTGGTATTTGCTCAATCTTGCCTTCAAATTGTGCCAGTGCAGTTTTCACCTCTGCTAAACTCAATCTAGCACAAGGTTGAGAAGTGATGATTTCACCTTGTAAATCATCGGTTGTAGTCCGCACACCCAGCCGAATAGTGGCTTTGTAAGCTTTGTTTTCTGGCAGATATTGCAATAATCTTGTGGCTTTACCAAGTGCGATTGGTAAAACTCCTGTAGCAGCTGGATCTAAGGTTCCTGCGTGTCCTACACGTTTGAGGCGCAACAATTTTCGCACCCGCGCTACACAGTCGTGGGAAGTCCAGTCAAATGGTTTGTTTAAGTTGAGAAAACCTTGGAATAACACAAAATCATTAGTTACGAGGAATTGTTGACCTATACCTTAAGGGGGCTGCTATTTGTTGTAGAAAAATGATAAACAATTTAGGTTACTAAAATTTAGGATAAAATTAGCAAAATATATATAAATTGTAATTATTTATGCTTAAGGCTTTTTTGCTGAAAGGATCTGCAAGATTCTTTGGTCAGGCGTTGCCTGATTATTACCGTCAGTAAGGTTAAGGTAGTGTGGCTAAAAAGCTTTTTGTGATCAATGGAAATATGAAGGTACTGGCGCAAATTTGCTCTGCACTGTGGAAGAAACCGCCCGGTACTACTAAAACAGCAGAAGGAAAATAATGTCAGCACTTCAGTTTCTCTTGCTCGAAGCCAATCTAGCTGATGCACAAGTCGTGCAAGCCACGCTGAGAGAGGGCGGTATTGACTGTGAACTCTTGCGCGTAGAGACTCGCACTGATTTTATAAGAACACTGGAAACCGACGAAATCGACTTGATTTTGGCAGACTATGCCTTGTGTAATTTTGATGAAATTGCGGCATTAACGATCGCCCGTCGCTTACGTCCTGATACGCCGTTTATTTTCATCTCTGGCAGTTTAGGTGAAGAATTGGCGATTGAAGCTATCAAACAGGGCGCGACAGATTATGTACTCAAGCAACGCTTAGGGCGGTTAGTGCCATCGGTACAACTGGCATTGCAAGAAGCGCAGCAACTTGACAAAGATACCATCGAGTGCAAACAAGCCGAACCAACCGTTGACTCAGACCTGAAAGATACGCTGCTGTTGCACGAACTGAGCGCGAGGCTTGTAACCGAAGGCGACATTCAGACACTTTACCAGGAAATTATAGCTGCTGCGATCGCCCTCATGCGGGCAGATGGCGGAACAGTGCAAATTCTCGATGAAGCAACGCAAGACCTGTTGCTGCTAGCTACACAAGGCTTTGAGCGAAATATGACCGAGCATTTCTACCGCGTCAACGCCAGTTTAAACACGCCTTGTGGGATTGCACTGGCAACAGGCAAGCGCAGCTTTATAAATTACGATGTGCCAGAAAGCGAAGATCCCGACGGTTCGTGCCGAATGCATCTGGAAGCAGGTTATCTCTGTGCCCAGTCCACGCTGTTGATTACCCGTTCGGGCAAACGGATTGGTATGTTTTCAACCCATTGGCGCAAACACCATCGACCGAGCGATCGCGAACTGCGCTTTCTCGATTTACTCGCCCGCCAAGCTGCCGATTTGATTGAGCAGCGACAAGCCCAAGTCGCCCTACGCGCGTCGGAAGCGAAACTGGCAATTGAACTCGCCGACGCGCAGGAGTTGCAGCGCATCAGCAGCAGTTTGCTCGAGGAAAACAACACGGACGCGTTTCACAAACAGATTCTCGATGCCGCGCGTTCGGTGATGCGTTCGGACATGGCAAGTATTCAAATGCTTTCATCCGAACGAAACGAGTTGTTCCTTCTGGCTCAAAAAGGGTTCGCTCCCGAATCGGCAAAGTTTTGGGAATGGGTGCAACTGGAGGACACGACTTCGTGCGCTCTGGCGTTGACGCGCGGCGAGGCGGTAATCGTTCCCGACGTAGAGCTTTGGGATTTCGTCGCCCAAACGGAGAACCTTTGGCATTATCGACTCTCTGGCATCCGCGCCATGCAGTCCACACCGCTGATCTCGCGCGACGGGCACTTCGTCGGAATGATTTCGACGCACTGGCGCGACGTTCATCAGCCATCTGAAAGAGAATTGCGCCTGCTCGCCGTGCTGGCGCGGCAAGCCGCCGATTTGATCGAGCGGCGAACGGCAGAAGTTGCCCTGCGCGAATCGGAGGCAAAATATCGATCGCTATTCGAGAATGTTAACGATGGCTTTTGCATCATCGAAATGTTGTACGAGGATGGACAGCCATTCGACTACCGTTTTCTAGAAGTCAATCCCGCATTTGAGACCCAAAGCGGATTCAAGCAGGCGATCGGTAAAACTGCCCGCGAGCTGGCGCCGAATCTAGAAGCCGTGATTTTCACCAACTATGAAACGGTTTTGACCACGGGCGAACCAATCGAGTTTGAAATTCTGCCAGTCGATATAGGACGATACCTGCGAGTGGCAGCGTATCGGCACGGCGATCCCCAAAACAAGCAAGTAGCGATCGTATTTTCTGACATCACTGAGCGTAAACAGGCGGAAGAACAATTGCGTCGCACGGCCCAAATCGATGCGTTCCGGGTGAAGCTGTCGGATGCACTGCGATCGCTCACCGACCCGGCAGATATCCAGGGCGCGGCAACCCGCCTGCTTGGCGAACACTTCGATGTTGGGTGGTGCTACTATAACGAGTTCGATCAAACCGGCACGGTTGCGACAATTCTGCGAGATGCCGTGAAGGAAGGCTTGCCTTCGATGGTCGGCGTTCATGACCTCTCGGACGTTCCCGAATTCACCGATTACCTGCACGCGGGAAGCGTGTTCAACGTCCCGGACTTCTCGGCTTATCCGCTATTCAACCAGCGCGTCGTCGAACGCTACACCTCAATCGGTATGCAGTCTGTTCTGGGTGTGCCACTCGTCAAGAACAGGCGGCTGATCGCGGTCTTGCTGGTGGCGGATACCTCACTCCGCGAGTGGTCTGAAAGCGAAATCACGCTGTTGCAGGATGTAGCTGAACGAACCTGGGCGACCATCGAACGCGCCCGCACCGAAGTAGAATTGCGCGAATCGGAACTGCAACGGATTCGAGAACAATCTGCCCACGAGGAAGAACGCCAACGGGCAGAGGCACTGGCAGAACTTGATCGCGCCAAAACTCTCTTCTTCAACAACGTCAGCCACGAATTCCGCACGCCGCTAACGTTGATACTCGCTCCGGTGCAAGATGCCTTGAGCGATTCGGTAAATCCCCTAACTTCTTCACAACGGAAACAGCTAGAACTAATACATTGCAACAGCTTGCGTTTACTGAAACTTGTTAATACCCTGCTCGACTTTTCCCGCATCGAAACTGATCGCCTAAAAGCAAACTACGAACCCACCGACTTATCCACCTACACGGGGGAACTGGCAAGTGTTTTCCGCTCGGCGATTGAGAATGCTAATTTGCAATTAGTCGTCGATTGTCCCCCCCTAGCCGATCCCATTTACGTTGATCGCGAGATGTGGGAAAAGATTGTGTTGAATCTACTCTCCAATGCCTTAAAATTTACCTTCGAGGGTATGATTTGTGTCTCGCTCAAATTCAAAGTAAACACAGTTGAATTAATGGTCAGCGACACGGGCGTAGGTATTTCCGCTTCCGAACTGCCTCACCTCTTTAAAAGGTTCTATCAAGTCAAAGGCGCGAAGGGGCGCAGCTATGAAGGCTCAGGCATTGGCTTGTCTCTGGTGCAGGAACTCGTCAAGCGACACGGCGGCGCGATCGCGGTTACGAGCGCAGTAGACCAAGGCACAACCTTCACCGTCACTATCCCCACCGGAATCGCCCATCTACCCGCCGACCAAATTTGGGTTGCCTCGACACTGCCATCGACGGCTGTAACTGCAAATGCTTTTGTTGAAGAAGCTTTGCGTTGGCTACCTGAAGAAGCAGGGGAGCAGAGGAGCAGGGGGCAGGGAGCAGGGGGAACTGCCCTTGAAGAAAGCACAGAATTTCAAGTTCAAAGTTCGGAGGTTCAAGCACAAAGCTCTGAGGTTCAGGCACAAAGTTCGGAGGTTCAAGCTCAAAGCTCGAAGGTTCAGGCTCAAAGCTCGGAGGTTCAAGCTCAAAGCTCGGAGGTTTACGCTCAAAGCTCAGAGGTTCAAGCACAAAGCTCCAAGAGGGCGCGTATTCTCCTGGTGGATGACAATGCCGATATGCGTGGCTATCTCAGGCGGTTATTAAACCAATACTACGAGGTGGAAACTGCAAATGATGGGTTGGCCGCACTGACTGCGATCCGGCGTGGTGGAAGTGCCATCTATGACTTGGTATTAGCAGATGTGATGATGCCGAGAATGGATGGCTTTGAGTTGCTGCGATCGCTACGGGCTTCAGCAAATACCCAGACAATCCCGATTATCTTGCTCTCTGCTCGTGCTGGCGAAGAATCACGGGTGGAGGGTTTAGAAACTGGCGCAGATGACTACTTAATTAAACCCTTCTCGACACGAGAACTGTTAGCACGAATCGATGCGAACCTCAAATTGGCACAGCTGCGACGCGAAGCGGTTTACCGCGAACAGGTGATGCAGGCGGTACAAACGCTCAACGTTCGCTTGGAGCAACAGGTGAAAGCGCGCACGGCTCAACTAGAAGCCATCAACCAAGAACTGGAGGCGTTTTCTTCCTTGATATCCCACGACTTGCGAACGCCGCTACGCTACATCAGCAGCTTTGCCGAACTGTTGCAAGGCAAGCTCGATGCAACCCTCGTTGATACATCCAGTTTGCAGAGTCTCAACATTATCAGGCAATCTGCTCTTGAGGCAGAAAAAATGGTAGACGACTTGCTGGAATTCTCCCGCCTGGGGAAGACAGAAATGCATTTGACTACTGTTAATATCAGTCAATTGGTGCAGCAAGTGCAAGCACAATTGCAGCCGGAACTAATCGGGCGATCACTTGACTGGCAGATTGAGCCATTGCCAACGGTAGAAGGCGATCCGACCCTGTTACGATTAGTGATACAAAATTTACTATCGAATGCTATCAAGTACAGCTGCAATAACACTGAAGCTGCCATCACAATTGGTAGCATTGAACAGGAGCAGTCAGTAATTTTCTTTGTCAAAGATAATGGTGCAGGGTTCGACATGAAATATTACGATCAACTATTTAGCATATTTCAACGGTTGCATCCCCAGGAACAGTTTCCTGGAACCGGAGTCGGGCTTGCCACTGTACGGCGGATCATTCATCGACATGGGGGACGCATCTGGGCAGAAGGCGCAATCGACCAGGGGGCAACGTTCTACTTTTCGCTGCCGAAACATGAGGCATAGTCATGACAGTACTGCGGTTTCTTTTGCTCGAAGACAATCCCCTTGACGCAGAGGTGATACATGTTACCCTGACGGATGGCAGCGCTAATTGTGAACTGCTCCGGGTAGAAACTCGCGCTGAATTTGTGAAGGCATTAGAAACCAATACGTTCGATTTGATTTTGGCAGACTATACTTTGCCTGGTTTTGATGGCATTTCCGCCTTGAGAATTGCCCAGAAGCTTTGTCCTGACACGCCCTTTATTTTCGTCTCTGGCAGTATGGGCGAAGAATTGGCGATTGAAGCGCTGAAACTGGGAGCCACCGACTATGTGCTAAAGCGTAACTTAGGGCGGTTGGTTCCTTGTGTCCAACGAGCGCTGCGAGAAGCCCAAGAAAAGCGCGATCGCCAACTTGCCGAAGCCCGCCTGCGTCAAGTTGCGGCCAAACTGCCTCATGGCGCTGTGTTCATTGTGGATCGAGATTTGCGCTACGAGCTTGCAGAAGGCGAAGCGCTGGAGTGGGTCGGCATGACTACTGAAAACTTTGTCGGCAAAACACTCTGGGAAGTCCTTGAACCCGCCCTGGCAGACAGCTACGAACCCTACTACCGCCAAGCTCTCAATGGCGAATCATTTACCTTAGAACACAACAGCCACGATCGCTACTATATCTCTCATGGCACACCCTTACGCAATGATCGGGGTGAAGTTGATGCTATGCTGGCAATGTCCTACGACATTACCGATCGTAAAAAAATCGAAATTGCCCTCAAACAAAGTGAAGCTCGCCTTCGGTTAATGGTGGCAAGTGCAAAAGAATATGCCATTTTAACCGTTGATCCCAACGGTATAATTACCAGTTGGAGTGCTGGTGCCGAAGACTTGTTCGACTATTCAGAAGCAGAAATGATTGGCCGTGACTGTCGCAGCCTTTACACCCTTGAAGACAACGTACAAGACCGCGTTGGCTGGGAATTCCAGAATGCCCAAACTCAAGGACAGGCAGAAAATGAGTGCTGGCATATCCGAAAAGACGGTAGTCGCTTTTGGGGTAGTGGCTTTGTAATGCCCTTACGCAATGAAGCCGACGACGTGCAAGGATTTATTAAAATCATGCGCGATATCACTTCACAGCGGCAAGCTGATGAACGCTTGCGGTTGCTCTATGACATCACCAGCGATCTCCTGGCGGTCGAGCAACCGATGACGCTGATGCATAATTTATTCAGCAAACTCGCACCTCAGCTAGGGTTGGACTTTTACTACAACTACATCGTCGAGTCAAAAGACAACCGCCCCAGACTGCATTTGAAAAACCATGAGGGCATGGCTCAACAGGTGGCTGAGGCGTTTGAGTGGGTTGAGTTTGGTGAATCCTTCTGTGGATGGACGGCTCAAGAACGACAGCAAATCGTTCTCAACTACGCCGAAATTGCCACTCATCCTCGTGCCCAAATCATCCGCGACCTGAGTGCCACCGCTTATGTCAGTCAACCGTTAATTGTCCAAGAACGGTTATTAGGAACCATCTCGTTTGGTAGCCGCACTCGCACTTACTTTACCTCAGAAGAAATCGATTTGCTGCAATTGATGTCTGAGCAGATAGCGATCGCTTTGGATCGAGCCAACCTAATTGTCTCGATTCAGCTACACGCAGAACAGTTGCAACGAGCCAACCAGATTAAAGACGAGTTTTTAGCGGTGCTGTCTCATGAGTTGCGATCGCCCCTCAACCCCATCTTGGGCTGGACACAACTGCTGCAAAAAGGCAAACTCAACGCCGCCCGTCAAAGCGAAGCACTACTAACGATTGAGCGCAACGCTAAACTGCAATCACAATTAATTGAAGACTTACTCGACGTTTCGCGGATTATGCGGGGCAAGCTGTCCTTAACAGTGGCTCCCCTTAATTTAATCTCTGTTATTTCTGCTGCCCTGGAAACGGTGCGTTTAGCAGCACAAGCAAAGAATATTAACTTACAGATTGATCTTGAACCGACTGCACCTATCTCTGGTGACACTGCCCGCTTACAGCAAGTGGTGTGGAACTTGCTTACCAATGCCGTCAAATTTACACCAGATGAGGGACAAGTAATCATTGAATTAAGGCAAATTGCTCGACAGGCTCAGATCCGGGTGATCGATACTGGCATTGGCATTCAACCGAAATTTATACCACATGTGTTTGATTATTTCCAGCAAGAGGATAGCTCGACGACACGCAGATTTGGTGGCTTGGGTTTGGGGCTGGCGATCGTCCGCCAAATTGTAGAACTACATGGTGGCACAGTCAAAGCAGAAAGTCTGGGTGAGAATCAGGGCGCAACCTTTACAGTTCAAATACCGATCTTGAACCAGTCAGCGCTAATTGTACTTGAGCCAGCCGACGCTGAAACATCAAGCGCCCAGACTCCCTTAAGTAACCTGCAAATTTTGCTCGTGGATGATGATAGTGATACGCGCAAGTTTGAAGCATTTTTGCTACGACACAATGGCGCAAAAGTGACAGCCGTAGCGTCTGGGCTAGAAGCATTGCAAGTACTTGATAGTTTCATTCCTGATGTAATTGTGAGTGATATAGGCATGGCTGATATGGATGGCTACATACTAATTGGGCAGATTCGTTCGCGCCCACCCAATCAGGGAGGAACGATTCCAGCGATCGCACTTACCGCTTATGCCACAGATATTGATCAGCAAAAAGCACTGACTGCTGGGTTTCAAGCTCACATTAGCAAGCCATTAGAACCAGAGGAGTTAGTGAACAAGATTCTAAACCTGCTAGAACACAACTAATATCGTGTCTGGTTAAAGACTTATCATTAAGACCGCAGTTCTTGTAGGGGGCAGGGGGATTAGAAATTAGCGTTTTATGAGCCAAGGAGATGGATTGTTGATTATAGTTACTAGAATGCCTAAAACTCGATTGTAAACTGCATAAAGTTCTCTGCTTGTATCAACGTCTAAATAACTATATTTGACAGCAAATTTAAGCCAAGTTTGAGTTTCTGCTGCTTCAGCTTCACTGTCATTCAACTTAGCTACAAAAGCTGCTTCATAACGACGTTTTCTCCAAGCTACCCTTCGGTAACGCTGCGCGAACAGCTAAATTAGCACATACAGAACGGGATGATCTACGAATCTGATCAGTTAAAAAATAACGTTCTTCAACAGGAAACTTCTTAGATAATTCAAAAATTTTCATGGCTATATCAAATGCCATTTTATATACTTCCAAGTCTTCATGACTTTTTATTGGTTCTTTTTCCATTCCCCCTGCTCCCTGCTCCCCTGCTGTCTTTATGATGATCTCACTGTTAGAGCATTGCTCCCTGAAGAGGTCAAGTTGATGATAGAGATACTTAATCCTTTGGGAATAACTTCGGTAAGCTGACTGTAACTTTAGTTCCTTGTCCCACTTCACTAAACAAAGTAATATCACCACCATGTAATTCTACGCAAGCTTTAGCGATCGCAAGCCCTAATCCTGTACCAGGAATTGTGTCAACGTTACTTCCACGACTAAAGGATTGAAACAAATTTTCTTGATCTGCCATCGGGATACCAATTCCCTGATCTTTGATGTAAAAAACTGCTTCTGATTCTTTGCCGATCAGGTGGAATTCTACATTACCTCCATCTGGAGAGTACTTAATTGCATTGGACATTAAGTTAATAAAAATTTGCTGCAAAAGTCCGCGATCGCCCCAAAATCCATGATGATTCCCAGTAATTTTAAAAATCAATTCGTGGTGATCATCTATTGTTTCTCGCTCTTGTTCTAAAAGGTCAGAAAAAAATTGCAGTAAATCAACTGATATTGGTTGAAACTTGGGTTTTTCCAATTCCAGTTGGTTAACCAGAAGCATATTATCCACGAGTTTGGACATATATCTTGCTTTCTGTTCGATGATTCCCAAGAATTTCTGTTGTTTGGACTCATCTAGTTGCTGACTATGTTTTACCAAAGTTGATGCCGCAGCCAGAATTGAAGTTAGTGGCGTTCGATACTCATGGGAAACCGTTGTAATTATTTGGGATTTAAATACATTGAGTTGCTTTTCTTTGGCAAGGGCTGCTTGAGTTTGGGCTAACAATTCCGCCTGTTGAATAGCGATCGCTAATTGCACTGATACTTCATTGAGCATTTCTGCATCATCAGTTTGCCACTGTCGTTCCCCGGAATTATAGTGAGCAATTAATAAACCCCAAACTTTGGGGGTTGAGTTCCCATTGTTGCTCAGATTAATCGGAACCACCAGATTTGCCTTAGTATTAAATTGCTCTTTTAAACTGACACAATTACACAAGCCAAGCTCATAGATATAAGGAATTGAGGATTGACAAAACTCTTCCTTAGTCATCAGTGCTTTATCTCCTTGTCTCCTCCCCCCCTTGTCCCCAGTTCCAGCCCCGAGGCGATCGCACAATGCCACAGTCCGGTTTGACTCAATTGATGAGGCAACTATTTTACCATCTGTATCTGGGGCAGACTTATACACTATCACGCGATCGCACTTCAGAAGTTGCTGTACCTCAGCTACAGCCGTGTTCAAAATTTGCTCTAGGTCAAGAGACTGGCGAATTCGTAAAGCAGTTGTGGCAATTAAGCGCTGTCTCTCCTGAGTTTTGAGCAGTTGGGCTTGTAAGCGCGATTGCTTGATGGCGTTGCGGACTGCTAGTTGCAGCACATCCTGTGTAAGATGTTGCTTGACTAAGTAATCCAAAGCACCTCGTTTCATTACCTGCACAGCAATTTCTTCATCGCCACGCCCAGTCAACATAATCACGGGTACAGAAGTCTTAAATATCTCCTGCTGTATGCGATCAAAAAGTTCTAACCCACTCATATCGGGTAGGCAAAAATCCAGCACAATGACATCGCAGCGTACTTCTCGGCACAAAGCAAGTCCTTCTTCTGCACAGTCTGCCTCCAAAATGTTGTAGGACTGGTGCGGATCTTTCAAAAGATATCGACGATAGATTTTCCGATCTTCGGCACAATCATCAATGATAAGTAGCGTCCATGTGTCCAACATAAGGTTATGAGGATCAGGGAGCTATATAGATCCCTTTTATCCAGATTGTGTTTTTATTGCGTAATTCTAAAAATAATATAAAATTAAGTCTAAATAAAATCTAAATTCTTTAGTAATTCTAAAGCAATATAAAATAATCGAAGACAGTGTGAAAAACAGCGAAATGGGGAAAACGCATTTAAGACAGACACAGTAATTCAAATAGGAAAATGTCGCTGTCTGCCTGAGTTGTTTTCTTAATTATCCTATTGTCCCTACTGCCACATTAACAGAAAATAAATAAATTAATCCAACACAGGTGGAGTATTGGCTTCAAGCCAGTAATCCACGAATGCCTGAACCGTCTTTTTTAATTCCTGAGCATCCATCGGTTTTATCAGATATCCATTTGCGCCCTTTTGGTAGCACAATTCTATATCCTTGGGGTTAGATGATGTGGTAAAAACAACGATGGGGATTCCCTTGAAACTCTTGTCTTGCTTGAGCCGATCTAAAATGTCACGGCCATCAATACCTGGCAAATTGAGATCGAGCAAGATCACAGAGGGTCGTAATCCTATTTTAGAATTGGGTCGGTCTTCGCTCTTAGCGTAGGCATCGTTCCTCTGTTGAGAAAGGAACTCTAAAACCTCATCTCCATTAGTACAACGGTGTATGGGGTTCTGGACGGACATACGCTGCATCAAACGTTGTAAGATCCGAAAATCTTCATTGCTGTCTTCAACAACGAGCAGCGGTTCATGAAGTTTTTTTGTCATTAGTGGTCTTAAAAGAACTTAACAAAAATATATATTTAGTGATTATTTTAAACTATTGCAGCGTAAAATAGAACATCGAGCCAACGCCTACAGTAGATTTCACCCAAATTTTACCGTTATGAAGCTCAACAATCTTCTTAACAATAGCGAGTCCTGCACCGGCTCCTCCACCGTATTTTTGCTGGGAATGAAGCCGCTTAAATAATCTAAAGATAGTTTCTAGGTGATGCTCTGGAATTCCAATACCGTTATCTCGGATATAAAAGATTGGGCATTGGGCATGGGGCATGGGGTATGGGTCAATAATCAATTGTTCTTCCCCTGCTTTCCCTATTCCTCTGCCCCTCTGCCCTTCTTCTTGAGAAAGATAGCCAATCTCAACCCATTGCTCTGCTTTATCGTTGTATTTGAACGCATTACCAAGCAGATTACTGAAGACTTCATTAACGAGAACTGGGTCGCATAAAACTGTTGGTAAAGGCCGAGGAATGCGAATATCCACAAGCCCAGAGTCTTGACGACTAGCACGAAAAACGTCAATTACTTGGTTGAGTAATTCCTTGAGGTCAGTTGCTTGCAAACGCAGTTGTGCCTGTCCTAACTGCGAGAGTCGCAATAGAGCATTAATCAGAGTTTCCATGCGTACAGACAAGGATACTACTGTTTGCAAACATTCAATTCCGTCATCATCTAATACTTGAGCATAGTCTTCTAGCAGCACTGTCGAGAAGTTATAAATGCCCCGCAAAGGTTCCTTAAGGTCATGGGAAGCGGCGTAGGCAAAGGATGCTAGTTCTTGGTTGCTGCGCTCTAACTCCAGGTTGATTTTAGCTAATTCATCCGCTTTCGAGAGTACAATACCAACGATCGCATTATTCAAAGCGATCGCGCTGTCAAGTTCACAAGGTTTCCAAGGTAGAGAAGTTAATCTAACCGTTTCTTGCCATTGTTCAAAGGATTTTCGTACAGACAGGGTAAGGCTACCATCTGTCTGTGCTTGCATGGATTTTTGTGGATTTCCTGCCCAGTGTACCGTTTGGATAACTTCGGGGCGAAACCAAAGGATGTAATAGCGCCGGATTTTAGAAATCCGCAGTAGCAACAAGCCACTAGCAGTATCTTTAAACATCAGCGCCTCTTGGTAAAGCTTCGGCAGAGAATCAGTGGAAAATAGGTTGTCACTAACTTGGGTATCTGCCCATTCAATGAGCGCCCGAACTTCATCAATATTCGGTGTTGTCCCTACAAGGGTAATTTCATTATCCAGACAAACCGCCGCTCCTGAAGCACTAACAAGATCCAACAAGCGGATTTCCGGTTTGATTAAGGCATCGATAAAATTGTCTGCTTGGGAAATAGATTCTAGAAAATCAGACTGTAGCGATTTGAGTTTTACTTTATAATCCCATTCTGAGTAACTAATTTTGTGTGCTAGTTCTGAAGACGCAATCTGTCCCAAAAATTCGCACATCTTGCGGACTTCGTAAGAAATATACTTTGGTGTTTGATGGTGACAGGATATTAATCCCCAAAGTTTCTGCTCTTGAATAAGTGAAATCACCAAAAGAGCCTTTACTCCCATATTTTGATGATATTCAGTACAACACCAATCGAAACTCCGTAGCAGACAGTAGCTTAAGTCAAGATGCTGATGTGTTGTTGGATTTTCTATTGGAAGTAGTTTGACAGGTTCGGCAGTTAGATCGGGGAGAAATCGCAGAAAGCAGCGCGTGTACAACTCCCTAGCCTGCGCTGGAATATCTGTAGCAGGATAGTGGAGTCCTAAATAAGGTGATAAATCTTCCCGTTTAACTTCTGCAACAACAGAACCCGCTTCTGACTCGTCAAATTGATAGACCATCACCCGGTCGAAACCGATGATTTTTTGGATTTCTTGGGCGACCAGATGCAAAAATTCTCCTAGATTGGATGTCCTTTGGATTTTAGCGATCGCTTCACTCGCCAAACTATGAAAGTTTAAGAAACTCACCTCAAATTCTGAGTCAGTTGGTTCTAGCTCCAGAATTACAGCTTCTTCTGTACGATGAGCAATAGCGTCAAAGTATTTTCCTTTATCTAAAGTATTTATTGATACTTTAAAAGTATTAGTACTGCCAATTTTTTTCACCAAGCACTGCTTGACAATTTCCACTGACTGAGGGTCAAGTAAATAGCTCAAAGGTTGACTGAGCAGATCTTCTGGAGCAATACCCAAGTGTATTTGGGTATTGCTACTAACTTGCAGGATCTCTAGCTGAGTACTGAGTGCCAGGAGAACGCCATGAGGTTGAATAGAGCCAGGTATGTGAATCGGTATGCGATCATGATTAGTCAGGGCATTAGCTTGGGCTGTAGTATATTCAGGCTGGCTCATAACTGAACTTATGTAAAGCTGACTTTTACAATAGCGCAATTAAATGTCACATTTCTTTAAAGTATATGTCGAGAGGTATGAATGCGATCGCATATTATGCTTTTTACAGTCATGAAGGTAAGTGCATCTGCACTAGACTCCAAACCTAAAAAGGTTTTATTTGTGGAGATTGAATAAGAGCTAAGGTGATTTCTGATGAAAAAATACCTATGTTAACGAGTTTTGACTACTTCGACTTATACCAATTCGCAATTGAGAAATTTAGATGTAGCAAGGCAATTCCTGCTTACATCTGTTGCCTTATTTTAGAGAATTGGTATTACCTCGGCTTTGTTGGGGACGAGTCGCTAAATACAAGTTCGCTCAACTTTCGACCACTCAGTTAGTTGAGTGAAGTTGAAACCAACAGCTATGGTAAATTTCTTACTAGAATTCACCTATAGCAAAGTGCTGTTAGCGTCGTCAGCAGGGCGTTTAGCCCGTGCTGAGTATAAACAAGCGTGAAATCAAGGCTTTTAGCAATCAACATTATCCTGACCTATATGGCTACGGCTATAATTGAAAAAGTCCAAGCAAAAATTAAGCCTTTAATTTTATAAACACGCAAATAAATTTTACAGACGTAATTAATTATACCAATTTGAAAAAAGAATGCGATAGATACACACTTCCAAACCCTTGTTATGTCTAGCTTTCTTAATTTTGAATTTTGAATTTTAAATTGGTATTACGTCTGTAAAAATCAAATAAAAATCATTACATGCAGCAATGCAACACCAATATCCAACATCCAAAATCCGAAGCTAACTATAGTGTTGGGAACTTGTTTTTTAACAAGTTTGGCTCCTTTTATATGCAGCAATTGTACTAATTCGGCTGTATTCAATGACTTGACGAGATTCAAACCAAGAGACTTACTAGAAATGCTTTGAGTGTAAGCGGCGTTTAGGTAGGGTGTGTATTGTGGCCTGACTGCAACATAAGTTTGGAAGAAAGGTAAACTCAAAACATTCATGTAACAACGCGCTTGAGAGGCATCGCCAATCATATCGGCAGGTAATGCTACTTGTTGATTTGCAGGGTTTGCATTGCCAATGGTGGAAAAGTGAGTACCGCCAACAAGCACGACGAGATACTTTTGGGAATTCGCTAACCAGGAGAAAGGTAAAATTTGCTCAGATAAAGCTGGTGCAACTGTATCATCACTACTGCTGACAAGCATCACTGGAGTTTTAATTTGACTTAAACCAGCTTTGCCGAAAATAGAACTAGTAATCGGATTAACTGCGATCGCAGCTTTCACTCTTTCATCCCGCAGATTATAATTTTTGTCAGACTTGCTGATGCTCAATTCCAAAGCGCGACACTGGAGCAGTAAAGACATATTCCAGGTTTTTTGCAGTGCTGTTGGTTGACAGTCTTGTTTTAGCTGCTGAAAGTTAATTTTGGCGCCTGCCAAGGCCAAGGCTGTGTAGCCTCCCAAAGATTGACCAAATACTCCAACTTGTTGCAGATTTAGGCGACCTTTAAACCGTGAATCAGATTGATTGCCTTTTTGCAATTGATTCAGTATATATGTTACATCTAAAGGTCGGTCTTGAAATTCGCTTGGTTGTGCGACTTCAATGGCGCGTCCTTTTAACAGAGAATGTAATTGTTTCGCATCACTACCAGGATGATTGGGAACGATGACGGCAAATCCGTAAGAAGCTAGATGAGTAGCTAAATATTCAAAGTTACTACTGTCTAAACCCAAGCCGTGAGAAATTACAATTATCGGTGCAGCATTCTGGACATTCGGAATGTAAACATCAGTCAATAAAAGTCGATTGCGGGTTGAGTCGAAAAAGTTCAGGGTGTATTTTTGCAACTTAAACTTTCCCGGAACCTTTAAATCGGGCAATTGCGATAAATTTGGTTGAGAAATACTATCAGCTTCTATTTTAGACTTTTGGGAAACGGCTGCGATCGCCTGATGGGTTTGGTTAACAAGTTCCTCTAATTGTGTACCTATTTCCAAAGTCTCAGCGACATCAAGGCGAATGCTGCTGGTGGGATATTTACGCAACACATTTAAAAGTGTCAAGCCTCCCGATTCACCAGAGGCTAAAATTAGCGCCGAACGCAAAGTACTTAATCCTGGTTCTGGTTGACTAGTTTTAATTACTTGCGCCAACCGATGCAGTAAAAATTCTCCTTGCGGTGTGTAGAGAAGTTGCGAAACTATTACCGGACTAACTTTCACACGATTAAGTAAAATCTGCCGCAATTCTTGAAGCTGTTCTAGAGGCAGATATTGCTGATAGGCTGCTAAGTCTTCGTTAATTACACCTGTTTTGGCGTAGTTCTCTAAAGTGGTTACTGAAATGGAAAGCTCTAAGGCTGAATAAGATGCATAAATCCGCTCTGCTGCCAAGACAGAATTACTAATTCCAAATGTTGGCAGCACCATTGAAAGAACCAGCAATAAAGAATTTTTTCTGAGGGTGCTGGCCCAATTACCAAACAAACTATTCATCGCTCAACTATTTCGGTGGTCTGGTTTTATCGGGTGTTGGCTTTGGTAGTTATTCGGGCGCCCTGCTTGGTTTAATTCAAGTTATTAGCCTCAATTTTATCAAAACAGAATTTAGGAGTCAGGAGTTATAAATTAGGATGAATTATGTATGAATTGCGAATGTAGCTTGCTTAAAATGATGGGTAATGATGGATTTGAAATTCCTACTAAATCTTAGTTTGGGTAGTTTTAAAAAGTAGTTATTTCCAATTCCCTAAGAATGTATTCTGACTCCTGAATTCTGATTTTTGAATTCTTTTTCAAGGAGATTTCGGCTAGAAAGTCAACAATTAAATACTACAAAATCATGCAGATGGGTAAAGTATCCAGCTGACTTCAGTAGTTTGCCTTCACTATTAAATCATAACAAATAAAAAATAGTCTGCCTCAGTATTTATGTTGTAGCTTTGAATATTGCACAAAATCACTAAATGAAAAAGCCAGTAAAAATCCGGAAAAACATTGCATTTAATCAGCTTTTCCTAAAGCGATTGCTACTGAACCTGTAACTACTAAACCCGCTCCTAATATTGCTATAAGAGTGAAGTGTTCTGATGGTGTCCAATCAGGTGCAATAACTGATACAACTGTAACTGATATTAATGTCACAATGGGAGCTAAAGCTATTACTGCACTGACTCGTGATGCTTCCCAATGTTGTAATGATTCAGAAAAAGCACCGTAAGCGATAAAGGTATTCAAGGCACAAAAAATCAACATTCCTAAATGGAAAGTATCAAGTATAAAAAGTGATTTAACTTTGGCTAGAGGAGTGAATAATAAAGCACAGCCTCCATAAATGACCAACATGATGCTGGTAGAAGATAAAGATTGTAATAACTGCTTTTGTGCCAAAGCATAAATAGCCCAAGCTGTCGATCCTAGCGCGATTAAAACACTACCTAGTATATATGTACCATGTGCTGTAATTAAATTCGTTAATTGTTCGTGGAAAAATAAAAGATAACCGCAAATCATTACACTAACACCAATCCATTGAGACAGCCGATAACGTTCTTTAAAAATTACTAACCCTCCGAAACCTAATAAAAGGCTAGATAATTGAATGAGAACTTCAGCATTAGCAGGCGATGTTAATGCTAAACCTTGAGTAAACGAAAAGTAATTAATCCCTAAAAATATTGTAGCGATCGCTAATAATTTTCCAGAAGCAGAGCGTAGTTGTTCTAATTTTGGTAATTTGCCACGTATCCTTAAATACACAATAAGCAGTATAAATGATACCAAAAAGCGAAACCAAATAACGGTATAGACATCAAGTTTTTGTAGAGTTACTGCTAGGGCAATAGGTAAAATTCCCCACAAGAAGACTGTTAATAGCGATAATGCTAGCCCTAAGCGCCACCGACCCGAACTTTGGTGTAGTAACATTCAAATCTCCTACACACAGTAGGGCTAATAATAAGTTTAAGATATACCTAACTGATTTTATCAAACTCTTGTTGAGAATAGATATTAGTAGCTTAGTCAATGCAAATTCAATATAAAACAATTAGCTGACCAAACTCAATTGATTATTCGTAGCCCCAAGAGGGTATTTTTTGTTCACATAAAATTCGTAATTTGCGTGTTTATTTTACATGAATATTAAATTTAAAACTTCCTCGTAAATGTATACTTTATCTCGGTGTTACTTTAGAAAACAACTATGGGAATTATACCCATAATCAGTTTAGTAATCTTTATCACAGGATTATCAAGTTACTTATTGCTGACCTCAAGAGGTCGATTTTTGCTCAAATCTCTAGTGACAAAAATAAAGCAACAAGAGTGGAAATTCAGATATAGCAAGCCTAACTACTTAAGATCGAGATTTTCAAGGACTATAACAATTGCTGCCATTGTTCTGGTAGCAGTAATAGCCGGAAATACTGTATCAGCAGTTACAGGCCAGTCTCCAGTTTCGCTCAAAAGCGTATCGGTTCCAGAACCTGATAATCTTGGAGACTTTGTAGCAGACAAAACAGCTGCAATCGAGTTAGGAAAGACTCTTTTTTGGGATATGCAGATTGGGAGCGATGGAAAGACCTCCTGTGCTAGTTGTCACTTCCATGCTGGAGCCGACAATAGATCCAAAAATCAGATTGCTCCTGGGCTTTTGCGAGTCAACGCCAATGGTACAGAGAATCCAGATTCAGTTTTTAATGTCGGCGGACTACCAAACTATCAGCTTAAACCAGAAGATTTCCCCTTCCACAAGCTGTCAAACCCAAACGATCCTAAAACTATTATATATGACCATAACGATGTCAGTTCTTCTCAGGGGATTTTCAATTCAAAGTTTGTGGATGTCACACCTGGAAATGCAGAAGACAAAGTTACAACCGACCTAGATCCGGTGTTCAACGTAGGAGGTATCAATGTGCGGCGTGTTGAGCCGCGTAACACGCCAACCGTGATTAATGCTGCATTCAACTTCCGCAACTTTTGGGATGGAAGGGCACAAAATATCTTTAATGGGGTAAATCCCTTCGGTTTAAGGGATCCTAACGCTGCCGTCGTCAAGGCTATAAACCCAATTAGGGCAGAATTTGTGAAAGTTAGCCTCAAGAACTCGTCTTTGGCGTCTCAAGCTGTTGGACCGCCACTCAGTTCCTTTGAGTCATCCGCAGATGGTCGCACTTTTGAAGAAATTGGTGATAAGTTCGGGAGTGATAAGTTGGGGCTAATTGACAGAATATCTTTCACCGCTGCTAAGGGTAAAAAGCTCCCCCGAAAACTTGCGAAAAAGTTATTACCTCTTAGACCACTAGTTAAACAGATTGTGCATCCACAAGACAGCGTTTTAGGTAAATATAGTAGATCGCCTCAGCCTGGACTTAAAGATAAAACATACGAGCAGATGATTCAAGATGCCTTCAAGCCGGAGTGGTGGAATTCTACTCGCCTCATCCAAGTTGACTCTGACGGTAAACGGACTATTGTCAAAAGGCCCGATCGCTCCTTGGAGACTAATGAATATACGGTGCTAGAGTACAACTTCTCGCTATTCTTTGGTCTGGCAATTCAGTTGTACGAGTCTACGCTCATTTCCTATGATACGCCCTATGATCGCTACTTGGAAGGAAACACCAGCGCTTTAACCGTGCAGCAGCAACGAGGGAAAGGGCTATTTGAGGGCAAAGGTCTGTGTATTGGTTGCCACACTGGAGTAGAATTAACAGCGGCTTCAGCGAGCAGTGTGGCTAAAGAGGGACGAATCAAACGTGCGCCGTTTGGTCCAAAACTCCCTGAAGACAATGGCTTCTTCAATATCGGCGTCAGACCGCCCACAGACGACCCCGGTTTGGGTGGTCATGACGGTTTCCCGGGTAGTAATCCGCTTTCAGAAGCACGATTGGCTCAGTTGGGCAAATTTAAGGATCTCCTTGGTGAAAACCCCCCAACCCTTAGTCCACCTTTGAATTCCAGTGAAACTGTGCTTGCAAACGGAGCTTTCAAAGCACCTGGACTTCGCAATGTGGAACTCACTGCTCCCTACTTCCACAATGGAGGTCAGGCGACTCTAGAGCAAGTGGTTGATTTTTACAATCGGGGTGGTGATTTTGGAGTACTTCCGCCCCTAAATCTTTCACCACAAGAAAAACAGGATTTGGTCGCCTTTTTAAAAGGACTGACTGATGACCGAGTTCGGTATGATAAAGCGCCCTTTGACCATCCACAATTGTTTATCCCTAATGGACATGTGGGTAACTCTAATTCCGTTGTCAATGACGGCACTGGTAAAGCTAAAGATGACACAGTGGAAATTCCTGCTGTTGGTAGGAATGGTAATAGTGGTACACCAAATTTCCTGAGTTAATTCCATTTCACGACAAAATACCTGAATACAGATAGATATGTAGGGACGTACAGCTGTACGTCCCTATTTTTGCGATTTAGTGCAATATTAGTGGTAGTTTGTGCGATTAAATATGATCAGTTTGTAGTCAGCACAAAACGTGCTTAAAAATCCAGGACTAAAGTCCTTACTACGAACTTATTCATCTACCGAATTTGAGCTGGTGGACTAAATGATCGCTTGATTAAGGAGTGCGTAGGCGTAGCCCACCGGAGGCATCGCCAAGTATCGGTTCTATATTGCTAATTTTGGTATTGTCTAGGTAATTATAGACTCTTCTAGAAACTTCACGGACAAAATCTCCAGCTTTGGGATCGTAGTTTGGTCTTTGCACTAAAACACCTGCTAAATAGCTTTTGCCGTTGGGCATTTGAATAATACCCGCATCACCGATGATAAATCTCAATGTACCAGTTTTATGGGCGATGGTCGCCCCTTGACCGATACCTGCTGGTAGTAAACTATTGGTTTTGACATGGCGCATAATACCTAAAACTTGATTGCGGCTAGTTGGGGATAACAAACGATTATTAGAAACTAACGCCGCCAATCTGACCAAATCTTTGGAACTAGTTGTATTTGTGCCCCCGATGTCTGGAAGTAGATTCCGAAGTGCTGTATTTTGCAATCCCCAGCTGCGAAAACGTTGGCTAACTTTTGTTGCACCACCCAAGCGATCAAGAATCAGATTTGTGGCGGTATTATCGCTGATTGTCATCATCAAGGTAGCAGTTTCTAGGACGCTAAATTTAGTGCCGATGGGTTTGTATTGCATAATTCCAGATTCGCCTACCTTTAAATCGCGCCGCATCACTAATTTATCGGTGAGTTTAATTCTACCTGCATCTATTTCTTGGAAAAGAGCCACTAATAAGGGGAATTTGATTGTACTGGCAGCAGCAAATCTTTTTTCGCCATTAATATCTATATAATTTCCTGTAGATAAATCTAAGAAAAATATTCCTGGATTCAATGTTTTATAACTTGCTAATAAACTGCGAATCTGAGAAGTGATACCAATCATTTCTTGACCAAGATTCACAACTCCAGCAAATGTAGATGCATCTGTGGATTTGATGGCAATATCTTCTCTATTTTCTCCAACAATGGGATTACTTTGGCGGTTAAATGAATTGAATTTGAAGATCCAATGTGAATGAGAATCTCCTTTAATTGATATATTTTGGGAAGTAACATCATAACCAGGAGCTAACTCGACGACAAAACGAGTAGTTTGAGAGTCTGGTTTGCCGAGGCGAATTTCTTTTATCGCCTTACCAAAACTTTGTTTAATAGTATCGGAATTAAAATTAGTTCCAGGTAAGTCAATCACTAATCGATTCGGATTATCTAATAAAAAGGCTTTTGGTTCTATTCCTGAAGTGGTAGTTAAGTCTAATTGGTTTTGGCTAGAATCATAGTACCAAGACTGTAATTGTGAGGCTTTAGCTTGTCCTGCAACTAAAAGCAAACTACTTAAACCAATCGCCAGTAGATGTGATTTCATGTTGTAAATGTGGGTGTGCAAGTAAGAATCAACTAATCAGGTTTACTTAGATTGTTTTCTGATAACTGTGCTGAACTTCCGGAGAAAAAGTCATAAATCCCGTTGAGTTATTTTTACCAGATGATATTTGGGATTAGATAAGCACGATAAATCATCATTACTTATTACAAGTAAATCGCTGACAGTTTTATTTATGGTGTGAGTTGACAACAACAGAAATTGTTAATCTAGCGGAAGGACGAGCGAAGGATTAATTATGTTTCCAGCTTAGGGATTATCAATAAATAAATTACTACTTGTTTATGGGTGTGTGGACAGAGGTGTTGCCCTCATCCCCTAACCCCTTCTCCCATGTTGGGAGAAGGGGAACTGGAGAGTTTGCTCTCCTCTCCCAATTTTGGGAGAGGGGCTGGGGGTGAGGGCAAAACTCATACAGTCATTTCAGCTTAAGTTGACACCAATAGACTTCTTACAAAAGTCCCCTAACACCCCACCTCCACTTGAACTTTAGTTCAACTATAGAGAGATTCGTTGACAGCTCAGGTTAAAAAAAATCAGCCATCCAAGGAGAACTACCTGCAAATATTTGCGTAGCTGCTGAAATAGCGGTTTCTGTCCCATGCAGTTTTCCGGCTATTTGCAAATGGTAGGGAGCGAACAAACTTGTATATAGTGGTGCTAATTCTCGGATATTTAACTGCAACTCACCCTTTCCACCTTTTGTAACTTCACCACGTCCATTGGCAACAGAAAGGATGAATTTACCATTGTTTGCATCTAGCAAATTATCTTGAATATCTAGGTGCAGTTCAGTTTCAATTCCCGATGGATAACCCCGCATTTCCAGCGCTTTGACTACATCTACTACCCGCAGCAGCCAACGCATCGTATTCTTAAGTTTGGCAGTTTGCTCTGGTAGCAGCAATGTTAAAGAATCGCTCACAGAACTCCTCCATCGCACCTGGTCAATTTGGGAGCGATGACTGGCAAGAAAAGACCAAAATGTTTGTGCAGCTGCAACTGTGAGAATTACCCAATCTTTGATTCGCAAAATTGGGCCATCCTCTTTTGAATGTTGACTGAAGAGGATGTAGCCTTCGGGTTCCTCTTTTGTACCGATAAAATATGCGTAAAATGTTTCTTTCTCATCTGGCTGGATTAAGCGCTCCCAGATTGCTCGATGTCGGTCTAAATATCCATGCGTTAGTCTCGCCTGCTGCTGATATAGTTCGTGAAAGACTTGATGATTGATACTCACTATTGGTTGCAAAGGTAGGGGTTGCTCCCGCATTTGGATACTCTTAGTAGAAACTTCCCAATTACACCAGCTACCCCCCTGCTCATACCCGACTTTTCGATACAGGGTTTGCACAGCTGGATAAAGAGCAGAGAGCGGTATACCTCTAGCATAAAGTTCCTTGAGCGTCTGCTGCATGAGAGCGATCGCTGCTCCCGAACCACGGTATTCTGGAGCAATACCTACAGCGGCAATTCCTGTCATTGGTACACGCATACCACCCCACCACTGACCCATATCCAGAGTTGCCAATCCACCAATTAATTGCCCAAATCCCAGAATAATACGGAAATTTTTTACGCCAATGAGATTGATATAAGCTTCCTCGCCACCACCTCCGGTGATGAAACACTGCTCAAGGATATATATTAGCTGCTGAATATCCTTTGGATCGGCAAGAGTACTGTATTCAAATTGAGCCGTCATCTCTTATACCATTAGTAGGACAAAAACACAATCATACTACAGCAGACGTTGCCCCAATGCTTGAGCAATTTCATCGCCATAAAGCCCCGGAATCAGCCTCAATTATACTACTGCACGTTTGATTTTAAATGTTGGAATACTTGTATCGCAATATGCTCAATTAAGGGTTATTGATGTAAATAATTAGTCTTTCAAAACGCGATAAATCTGCGATAAATCAATCGCGGATCTACATTTGGGTTTTGTTGCTCATTCTGAACTGTATTTACTTAGATCGTTTCTTTGTGAGGCTGCATATATTTACACTCGACTACGCCTTGCCCCCAAAGCATCTTCATGGAGAATTGAGATTATACTTGTAAAAATTTTTCATGAGTTACTTCCGGACTGTTTATTCTATTTTTAGGGCGAGTTGCTCTTAACAAACCACTTACAAAAAATATGTCAACAAGTTGGATTTACCTTATATTAGCAATCCTTTTTGAGGTTTCAGGCACAACTTGCATGAAATTATCGCAGGGATTTACTAAAATAGTTCCTTCAATTTTAATATTTGTCTTCTATGGACTTTGTTTTACTTTTTTGACCTTTGCCCTTAAGAGACTTGAAGTGAGTGTCGCCTATTCTGTCTGGGCTGGATTAGGAACTGTTTTAATTGCTCTTATTGGTGTTATTTGGTTTCAGGAATCTGCCACGTTAATCAAACTTGTGTCGATCGCCTTAATCATCATCGGGATAATTGGCATCAACGCAAGTCAATGAAGCAGCCATGGGACAGGGGGGCAGGGGAAAGAGTTTACAGATTTTACACAGCTTCGTATTGGCTGCTTTAGCTAAACATTACTTAGGTAGCGGTGAACGAATTGAATGGCGATCGAACCTTCTCCCACACCGGATGCTACCCGCTTAATTGAGCCATAGCGGACATCTCCAGCTGCGAAGATTCCGGGAATGTTGGTTTCTAATAAGAAAGGAGAGCGTTCCAAAGGCCAACCACGAGGCGATTTGCCATTATGCATCAAGTCTGGGCCTGTGATAATAAACCCCTGAGTATCGCGTTGAATAACGCCATCGAGCCAATCAGTTTTGGGGCTAGCACCGATGAAAATAAACAGCGATCGCGCCGACACAGTTTGGGTTTGTCCAGTCTTGGCATGATTAATCACAATTGCTTCTAAATATTCTTCTCCCTTGACTTCCACGACGCTGCAACCTGTGCAAACTTGGATATTTTCTGTCGCGGCAATTTGGTCAATCAAATATTGTGACATACTTAATGCTAGTGACTCTCCCCGCACCAACATAATCACTTTGCTGGCATACTTAGAAAAATGCATTGCTGCTTGTCCAGCAGAGTTTGCCCCGCCTACCAAGTAAACCTCTTCGTTGGTGCAGGCGATCGCCTCAGTCATGGCAGCACCATAATAAATTCCTGCTCCTGTGAGCTTCTCGGCTCCTGGAACCTTTAGCCAACGGTAGGAAACGCCGGTTGCAACTAAAAGTGCATGGCAACTAATCTCGCTACCATCTGCCAATTGCAGAATCCGATAAGGATCTTCTAATCGAACCCCAGTTACAACTTGAGGAGTGAGAATTTCTACCCCAAATCGCCGCGCCTGGGTGACTCCCCGCCTTGCCAAATCACTGCCACTCAAGCCAACAGGAAACCCCAAATAGTTCTCAATCCGCGAACTCGTACCGGCTTGTCCTCCTGGCGCTTCACGCTCAATTAAGACAGTACTCAATCCCTCAGAAGCACCATAGACGGCGGCTGCCAGTCCCGCAGGGCCAGCACCCACAATCGCCAAATCATAGAAGGGGCGCTCTGCCTGAGTTTGCAGTCCAATTTTGGCAGCAATCTCTAAATTAGATGGTTGAATTAACCGGGAACCATCGGGAAACAGCACCAATGGCAATTGTTGTCTGCCTATCAGCTTGTGAGTATTCCACTAATTTTGCGGCATCCGGCTCCAGTTCAACATCTAACCACTTGTATGGAATCTGGTTACGTGCTAAGAAGTCTTTCACCTGATGTGAAAAAGGCGACCAGCGATTACCAATGACTCGAATGCCTTGAAAGGGTGGGCGGAATCCAGCTAGCCAGTCATCTAGTAAATCATCTAAAACCGGATATAGTCTCTCTTGTGGTGGATTCCAAGGCTTGAGTAAGTAATAATCAAGTCTGGCACTATTAATCGATTTAATCGCAGCATCCGTATCTGCATAAGCCGTCAACAAGGCACGTTTCGCATCGGGAAAGATGCCTTTTGCCTGTTCTAGAAACTCTACGCCTCCCATTTGGGGCATACGTTGATCCACTAAAAATAAAGCAATTGCTTCATTTCGTAATTTTAGTTGCTGTACCACATCCAGAGCCGTGATACCTGAATCTGCTCGGACAATGCGGAAGCGATCGCCATACTGATGACGCAAGTCTCGTGATACCGCTTGCAACACTTCTGGATCGTCATCGACGGTTAAAATTGCTGGTTTCGCCATAACTACCATTACTTAACAATTGCAGTATCTAGCCGTTGTCTTCAAAAATTTGTCGTCAAAATATCTACTATTTAACCAGTTGCTTTAAACGAAAGTATGCCTCTTCTGGTGTCAGCGGTTCCGATTTACTTTCATTAGGTATATAAAATACCCAAGTATCAGGAAAGTAATGCACCACAAAGCTGGGAATCAAACCCAAGCTTACTGCTTGCTTTCCGAGTTTTTCAGCTTGTTCCTCTAAACTCAGTTGATCATGAAATGGGTGTTTAACCATACTTTTTCATCTCCCTGTACTTTATTTGACTCTGGAAGAAGGTTCAAAACCAGTATTGCACAAATTACCTTTCGGTAATTCACCAATCACCATGTTCCAGAATGAGCTTGAGAATATTTTGGTAGTAGACCTAAATAATTTCAAATATGCTTTCGTAGAGAATCATAAAACTATTTGGGTCATTCCTGGTAGTTGTTCAAGTATTGCTCGGTCTTGTTGAATATCAATTCCTTCACTATTACCAAGAATGCCCAAGTTAGGTTTGATGATCGGTCGGATGGAGTAACTTGTTGCTGAGAATACCCGCTACGCAATTGATGGGCGTTGCATAAATGCGGTTAGTGATGTGTTGACAGCAAAGTTTAGAATCCCATTTTCTTAGTAATAAAGCTGCTCCACCCACTGCACCCTCTTTGCTAGAAGTCTCTGATTTAAGTTAGGCAGTGATACCGGAAACTAACCGCAACTTTCAGAACAATGTGTCTGGCTAAACTTGCTGGAAGGTTTTACCAGCCGCAATCATTTCCCGGCTGTACCCCTTAATGGGTTCAAAAACTCATTTAATGAAGGAAGCTCAAAGACTCGTTGGCAAAGTTCAGAAATGGATTCATCCAGTTCAAAGAGTCATTTTAATTTTAACAAGATGTGGAAAGTCAGAAAGTAGTATAGACGACAAAACATTTCTTGATCGCCGCACTTAAGAAAACTTTTCGAGTTATTCAACACTGTTAGGATTGATTAAAAGACTTGTGGAATCTGCTCTTCCTAAACAGACTGGACTTGCATAAATTACTGTCAACAATTTTTGACTCACATCATGAACCGCTTGACCTCTATTTTGCTCGCCGGCTTGATAGCATCTGCTTCAGCTTTGGCGATTTCTCCAAAAGCTGATGCTAATACACCAGCGTCTTATCTTGCTGAGTTAGATAGCTACAGCTATCAACGCAACGATGATGGTAACTACGAACGTCAGAGTCGTCACTACAGAAATGGTGACTATGACCGCGAGAACGAGCTTCGTAACATTCGTGACAATCGCCGTTATGAGCGCGATCATAACCGTCGCTATGAACGCGATCATAATCGTCGCCATGACCGCGAGAACGAGCTTCGCAACATTCGTGACAATCGCCGTTATGAGCGTGATCATAATCGTCGCTATGAACGCGATAACAATCGTCGTTATGAACGCGATCATAACCGTCGCTATGAACGCGATAACAATCGTCGCTATGAACGCGATAACAATCGTCGTTATGAACGTGATAATAACTTTCGCAACATTTATGACAATAACCGTCGCTATGAACGCGATCGCCACTGGGATCGTGGCTAATACCTCCGCCTACTTATTAAGCTTAGTTCCAGGTGAACTGAGTATTGATTCTACTTGGCGGTAGGACAAACACAATCTCTTTTTCCACTCATTCTAATATCTGACTTTTCACTCTTATCTAGAAAACCTCGCTTCCATTCCCTAGTAAGAAAGCTTGCTCAGGATTTAGGTTTAGCGTTAGCTTTTTTATATGACGTGAAAGGTCAGATTTTTTTTAAACAAATCACTACTGGCGCGTTCGATTCACCTAAACTGCTGATGCTCTCTGGAATTGGGAATGCAGAACATCTGCGATCGCAATATATTTAATATCAAATACTCGTTAACGGAGTTCAGAGGTGGATTCATCCAGTTCAAAGACTCGTTGACGGAGATAAAAGGTGGATTCATCCAGTTCAAAGACTCGTTAACGGAGATAAAAGGTGGATTCATCCAGTTCAAAGACTCGTTAACGGAGATAAAAGGTGGATTCATCCAGTTCAAAGACTCGTTAACGGAGATAAA
>NZ_JBALDE010000266.1:0-15186 GCF_036917515.1 Nostoc sp.
TTGGTTAATTTAGCCAGCGCCTCTGGAATCTGGGTTATTTTGTTGTAACTGAGGTCAAGCTGCGTCAGATTGGTTAATTTAGCCAGCGCCTCTGGAATCTGGGTTATTTTGTTGTAACTGAGGTCAAGCTGCGTCAGATTGGTTAATTTAGCCAGCGCCTCTGGTATCTCGGTTATTTGGTTGTTATAGAGGACAAGCTGCGTCAGATTGGTTAATTTAGCCAGCGCCTCTGGTATCTCGGTTAGCTTTACTCGAATTAAGATAAGTTCCTCTAAATGTAGTATTTGCGTTACCACATCGGGAATGCTCTCTAAAGGATTTCCACTAATATCCAACTTACGCAAATTAGGCAAATCCAATAGTTCGAGTGGGAGGGTTTTTAAATTATTGCCTGAAACCTTTTGGAAATAGCGGCTTCCTACTCCTTCAGAACCTTCAATTTTCTTTCCCAAAATCAAAGACTCAAGCTGCTGCAACTTACCAATTTCTACAGGTAACTCAGTCAATTCTTGCCCTGACAAGTCTAACTCTTGCCAATCCTCAGCCACGGCGCGATCTATCAGTACCAACAACTCATCCTGCGTCATAATTCCAAGGAAAAGGGTGAGGAAAGAAGATTGATAAAGATTATCTTAACTGATTAGGGAAAAATGCTAGACCATGATTTTTTGGCGATCTGTCAGTTTGCTGTTTGGGATATTGTGGATTTAGGCGTAGGCGTAGCCTGTCGTAGACATCGCGCTGAGATTGATGGGAAAAAGCGATCTCAAAACATAATAGCTATAGTATCTAACGCAATTTCACCACTCATTTAAATCAACCTGACGACAATCAGTTTGAATTGCTTTCTGTAAATCAGCCGCCTCATCATCACTCAAAATACCCGCAAATTTTGCTAGAGGATGATGACTACGCGTTGTCTGAACCCGATGCAAAAAATCTAACATTACTTTGACTAACTCATCTGGAAGCTCTGCAATTTCTTGGATAAGCTGCTCGCGGCTAGTCATACATTTGCCCTCTTTAGCAAAGTTTATCGTCAATATTATAACGAATGAGATATGGCGATCGCATATATCTAAATTTGGTTTATAGCTATCTCTGTGATTATACCTGCGAGCAATTTTTGGCATTGTTTACAAAATCGAGCGGTCGTAAGTCGGAAAAACTTCATCCACCAAAGATTTGCAGTGCGTTCCGCTGGCGTGACAAAGCTAAATTGTTGCAATCATGGCGATGGATGCGGCTGGCTACGCTTACGCATTTGTTGATTCGGCGATCGCATTTGTTGATTTGGCGAACGCATTTGTTGATTCGGCGAACGCATTTGTTAGTTTGGCGATCGCCCCTGGACTGAGAAAAGTCTATTTACCAGAAGGTGCCTGTAACGATTAAAAGCCAGTCTTGTCCTTAACTTATCTCCTCTAACATAGCTAAATGCTTACTCAAAGGAGCCAGGGTATTAGCAACAATCATCCCACTAGCGACGACGGCTGGTAAACCGATGCCGGGGAATGTAGAGTCACCGCAGCACATCAACCCCGCTAAAGGTGTACTG
Organism: Nostoc sp.; assembly: GCF_036917515.1. GTDB lineage: Bacteria > Cyanobacteriota > Cyanobacteriia > Cyanobacteriales > Nostocaceae > Nostoc. The sequence goes on from NZ_JBALDE010000266.1 coordinate 1,559, forward strand.
TGACCAGGAAACAAACCTTTAGCGGCAGAAATTGCCGGGCCATAGGAACCATGATGGCGGCGTAAAAAACGTTCGTGGGTGAGGGGTGTACCAACCAGGGTGATTTCGCAACGGTTGCGGATATCGCTAATGATTCGTTCTAAAGCTTGCCACATCACCTCAGCGCGCGATCGCTTTTGTTGCTCATATTCCTGGCTTCTCCTATCTAGCCCTTGCCAAAGTGCGTAAGGTTCATTACCGGGAGTGTAAACATGAATTACGTGTTTACTTGGGGGTGCAAGGGATGGATCAAGAATTGAGGGTATTGATACCACCACAACATTTTGCGGTGCAGTAATGCCCAATTGCCAATCATTAACCACAATATAATGACAAGCTAAATCTGCTGGTAAACCTTGAGCATCAATACCAAGATGCAAGTGCATAAAACTATCACACTCTGGTATCGCTTGGCGTTGGCTGCGGAATTTGTTTGGTACTGCTCCTTCTGGTAAAAGTTTTAACGTATCCCATACAGAAGCATTAGAAACAACTGCTCGCCGCGCCCAAATTTCTTCTCCATTTCGCAGTTTGACACCTACCGCCCGTTTACCTTGTACCAAAACTTGCTCAACATGAGAGCCTAACATTAATTTCCCGCCATGTTTTTCTAGTCCTTGCACCAGTGCATTGACTAAAGCACCACTACCACCAACAGGGTAATCTAACGCTACTCCTGGTTTGTACCACTCCGCAAACATAAATGCGACTTCCGCGGCGTTAGTTCCTGATGCTGGTAGTCCAGAGATAAGAAAACACAACAAGTTCAACCAGTTAATAATAAAGGGGTCATGGACAACACCATTCACGATCCGGTCAAAAGACCCCGTTAACTTAAGAATATTGGCAGTATGTTTAGCTAACGATGGAGCAAATTTACTGATAGTCAAAGCTGCACCTATATCTAAACGTAATGCAGTTGGAGGGAGAGCGGTCGCAGCTGCGGCTAGTGGTGTCATCACCGCTTGCAAGCGTCGCCATTCGGACACTGCATCTTCACCTCGCAGTCTTGCCAGCACTTCACAAAACTGTTCTGCACCCACAGATGTATCAAAATCACCTTCTGGTAGCCGACAACCCCAAGTATCATAAGTCACACACGGCAAATCCACACCAATTACATCTAGCACTTGTCGTAAAGGGTTAACGGAAGGAGTGTAAGACAACCCAGAGTAAAGAGAAGGGCCACTATCAAACTTAAATCCTTGACGTTCAAAACTGTGCGCCGCTCCACCAGCAATTGTATGACTTTCACAAACAGTCACATCAAAGCCATATCGCGCCAAAACAGCAGCACAACTCAACCCCCCTATACCACTACCAATTACAACTACATCTTTTTGGTTCATAGTCATTAGTGCATAGTCTATAGTTATTGTGCCAAGTTTTTCACTCTCAACAACTGAGGAGAAAGCAGATTTTCTAATGTTTGGGTTTGCTATATCATTTTTCAAGGCGGGAATTTTGTCAGTTTTTTATTTTGTTTTTGTTTGATTCACATCTTTTTTCAATCAGCGTTCCTTATATTCTTAAACTTTGTAGAAAGTGCATCAAATAACAGCTTGGTTGTGCCTGTAGCCTTGGCGATCGCCCCTTTCCCCAGAATTGGAACTAGCTGCGATGCCTACGGCGAGCTTCGCTAACGCAGTTGGCATTTTTCTAGTTCTCTATGCTGTTGGTGCTTTGGTGAGGGAACTAAAAAGGTGAGATGGCAAGAGCGATCACATTTGCTGATTTGGCGAACGCATTTGCTGATTTGGCGAACGCATTTGCTGATTTGGCGAACGCATTTGTTGATTTAGCGAACGCATTTGTTGATTTGGCGAACGCATTTGTTGATTCGGCGAACGCATTTGTTGAGTTGACGAACTCATTTGTTGATTTGGCGATCGCATTTGTTGATTCGGCGAACGCATTTGTTGATTCGGCGAACGCATTTGTTGATTCGGCGAACGCATTTGTTTTTTTTGAGTCAAGCAAACGCTCCCCTTACCAAGGGTACGGTGTATATACAAGTCTGAAATAGTTGATTAACCAGGGTTTTACCCCACCCTAACCCTCCCCTTGTAAAGGGGAGGGAACTAGATAGATTCTTTTTTCCCCCCTTTCCAAGGGGGGATTAAGGGGAGTAATTCGACATTAAGTTTTGACCATAATCACTGTACAATTACTCTTGCGAGAAATATTCTCGGCAATATTTCCTTGAATCGCTTGTTGCAGTAGACTTTCACGGCTAGCTCCCAAGACAATCACATCACTATTGTCTTGTTTGGCACAATTAAGAACAGCTTCAGAAACAGAATTGGCACAAACGGGAGTAGCCATCACTTCACCACTAACTCGGCGTTGCAGAAAGTGAACAGATTTATCTAGTAATGTTGTGTCAGGAGTCGAGTTAGTCGGCTGGAAAACCTGACATAGCTTGATTTGGGGTGATGTACTTAAAGAAGCCAGAGCAGGTAATAACTTAATTGCTTGGCTGGAGTTAGGGCCGCCTGCCATTGGCAACAACCAACGGTCAAAGGATCTTTTATCATCCAATTTAGCCAAGATAACATCACAAGCAGCCTGTCGAATTATCGTATCCACCACTCGGCTAAAAACTCTACCAGGAGTTGATGTAGTGCCTTTCCATCCCATCAGCACCAAGTCAATATGTCGCGCTTTAACAGTCTCTAAAATTGCCCCAGCAACATTATGAGCAACTCGAATCTCGGTATGAACGGGAATCCGCCACTCTTCTCCTAACTGTATTGCCCGTTGCAAAAGTTGAAGACTTTTGCTGATTTGCACTGGTGTTTCCGATGGGATACGACCAGACGCAACGATAATCACTTGTAGGCATTCTATTTCGTAATTGCGATCTTTGGCGATCGCAACTGCCATGTCTAGTAAAGTCTCGGCTGTTTGAGGATGTGAAAGTGGTACTAACAACCTTCCTTTGCCAATAGCCGGAGCGCGAGTTTGGTAAACTACATAAGAAGGTGCTGATTTGGGTTCTATTTGTTCGTTACCACTAAGTCGCTCTGCTTCTACACGGATAATATCACTACGAGTAATAATTCCTATGAGCTTGCGATTCTCTGTAACAGGTAAACAGCTGAGGTGATAACGATTGAGTATATGCAGTACATGAGCCAGTGTTGCTGTGGGATTTACTGTTACAGGCTCTGGTGTCATAATCTCGCTAACAGTTGTATCTTTGCCTGACTGTTGCGAAGCAATACTAACTAAATCTTCCTGAGTCACAATACCAACAACTTTACCATTTTTTAAAACTGGAAAGTTGCGATGGCGAGAGTCGGAAAATGCCTGTACTGCTTCATCAATACTTATTTGACTAGAGAGAGTTTCCACCCGCCGTTGCATCACATCTATAGCACTCAGTTGTGCCAGAAGTCCCTCTGTGCCAGGCTCTTTGGTGATGTGAATCCCTTTCCACTCTAGTAGAAGGTCGTAGAGCGATCGCCGATCGATTTTTTCCGCTACTAAATAGGCAACCACAGAGGCAATCATGAGCGGTAGCACCAGATTGAAATCTGTTGTCATCTCAAACACAATGACGACTGCTGTAATTGGAACCTTGGAGACGGCGCTAAAAAAGGCAGCCATGCCAACATGAGCATAGACTGTGGCAGCACTCATTCCCAGTAAACTGTGTTCGACAGCACCCACTAAGTAACCAAGGGCAGCCCCCAACGCCAAAGTGGGAACTAGTAAACCCCCTGGCGCTCCAGAGCCGTAGGTAAAAATAATTAGGATAAACTGAACTAAAAAAGCGATCGCTGCAAATGACCAATTAGCACTACCCACAAGCAAAATTTCTCTCAGCCCAGCATGATCGCGAAAGGTAGCAGGTAAAAAGGCGATCGCCGCACCACTAACTAACCCAGCGATTCCAATTCGCCAGGGTAAACTCAAGCGTAGCCGGCGGCGGTTGATTGCTAGACTCTCAAGAATACCTTTATTAAATAGAATTCCTAAAACTCCCGCCAGCAGTCCTAAAATCAAGTAGAAAGGGATTTCCTGAGCGAAAAAAGTTGTATCGGGAAGACCTAAATTTGCATGATTCAGATCCAGGCTGTGACTACCATAGACCCGAGAAATCACTGAAGCGATGAAAGAAGCCAAAATCGCAGCACCAAGAGTTATATCTGATACATCTTGGAGTAATTCTTCCACCACAAAAAGCACACCTGCGATCGGTGCATTAAAAGCCGCAGCTAACCCAGCTCCGGCTCCGGCGGCGATCAGTTGGCGACGATGCTCTGGTGAAGTTGGTACCCAGTTACTAAGTTGATTTGCCAAGGCTGCCCCAATTTGGACAGTCGGCCCTTCTCGTCCTAAAGGCATTCCAGAACCCAACACTAATGTAGCGCTGATCAACTTCACCAAAGCAATCCGTAGATTTAATGGCATCGGCACGCGAGCCAATACAGCTTTGACTTCAGACATCCCACTACCTGATGCTTCTGGTGCGAAGCGCTCTACTAGCCAACCAGCTAAAAGTCCCCCTGCTAGTCCAATAGCTGGTAGCACCAAGTAGGCAGACCAATGGTAAGAAAGATGCACTCGCCATGCACCTGCCCAATCCACTGTCTGTCCTAATAGAACTGCCGCTACCCCAGAAACTAGACCAATCAGGCAAGCTTCTACAAAAGCTAACCGCCTGGGTTGAAGCATCTGACGAGAAAGCCTCAACCAGAGAATTTTACCCCTGGCTAACATATTTTTAGCAATCACTTGTGATCAATGAAGGTATATAAATGTCTGAAATATCTTACCGTTCACCCTATTTATAGCCTTTCATAAAAAAAAGAAATTAGAATTAAATTTTTCTATACCTAAAGATAGATATATAGTAGCAGTACAGCAAATCTGCCTAGATTAGGATTTACGCATAAAGATTCTCTAGAAAAATTGGGTGTAAAGCTTACTATTAACGTTGCCAATCATACATTAATCGTCCACGGCGATCGCGCACAAGATCCCATTCTCCATGACGATATCGTGGTCCGTAATAACCTATAGAGCGATAGTGTCGCCTATAATGATGTCGTCGATTCCACTGGCGTTGATAATAATATTTTCTACTCCGATGCCGTCTATGATGATGCCGTCTATGATAACGTCGTCGAGTCCATCTGTGAGCTAACAAAAACTCTTCACTTTGTCCTACTAATTTTGTCTGTACGTCAATACTCTGTTCATTGAGAACGTTATTTAGAGTATTATCTTTGGCTTCAACCAAAGTAGGTGGATAAATGAAGGCTAATAACAGGAACACAATTGAGGATAGCTTTTTGAAACGATTCACGTCTTTGCTTTTCCTAAACTATTGGTAATAATTTTATTTAATACTTAAGTTGAGAAATTATATAGTTCAGAATTCACAAATTTGAGTAACGCAAATGTAATTGAAAGTACATCTAGCGGTTCCCATTCAGATGCAGTACAACGTTATATTGCAAGGTGTAGGGATACGTCGCTTAACAGTTAACAGTAAATCCCCATCAATGAATAGATTCGATTTAATAGTCTCTAGATTTCCTAGCTTGGCATTATATCGATACAAGCTTTCAAAGCTGGCTATGTGATATTGACTTTTTCCCAGATATCATAGTCATCAATTGCCAGACTATGAGCTTCTTCTCCTCCTTGCTCGTTTTGAAAATTATAGTAGATAACAGGATATCCCCACCGATCAATTTCACTAATTCTCAAAATAGCACGCTCGGCAATAAGTCGCTGGTATAGTTGCATTGTATTTTCAAGCATTTGTATTTGTGGTAATTGCAAAATACAAATGCGATCGCCAACACGTAGATCGCGCCAAGATTGATTCATTGTCATTTTTGAATTGTTTAGCAAATGTTGCTTTTCAGCTAGCATAACCTGTGAGATAAGTTTCAAAAATCCTTTCAAAGATCACTGAATAGTCAATGATAGTATTATTGGTAGAAATTTTGGGTTTTATAAGCAATGGCATACATTCCAAAGGATGCATGGTATATCGCTGAATTGGTCATTGAGTGTAAGGTTGAGGGAAATCCACACAATGTTGTTCATGTAAATATTGTTCTTGTCCGTGCTTCTTCACCAGAAGAGGCTTTTGAGAAAGCCGAAGAACTTGGTTATGAGAGTAACGACACATATCTTAATCCCAAAAATCAAACCGTAACTTTTACTTATAGAGGCTTACGGCATCTCGATGTGATTCATGATGAATTAGAACATGGTGGTGAACTGATGTTTGAAGAAAAAATTGGTATACATGAGAGCGAGTTACAACAAATGTTGACTCCAAAATCTCAGCTAGCTATTTTTCGTCCGTTAAAACCAATAGATCCATCTAAGCCAGACTATAGAAGTAAAGAAATTATGGATGAAGTCGCAAAAATTATCAGTGGCGATGGTGTTATTGAAAGACTTTAAATGCTTCAGCCCAACAATGTATTCGCCACCCTAAACCTTTACAATAGAGTTAAGTACAGCTTTGCATTAATTCGTAGCGAATTTTCCGCCATCTGCGCCACTGTAATTTGCTAGTAAATTCCACTCTATAGAACAAGTAAGCTACGCTGAATCAATTAAGCACTGCTGTAGCAAATAATGCTCTCACTAATCAGAGTTAATTAATTTTTTGCAGATTGCTAATTGTAAAAAATATTTCATCATCAGCGATCTGACTATTATAATCAATGTTAATTTGAGTTGGATAACCAAGTATTGGATCGTATTGTACAGTCAAGTTTGCTGCTTTACGAATGAGCGCATCTCTGATGATATTAAAGAGTTTAGGAATTGTATTATATTGTTGAAACAATTCTGCCTCAGCTGGCTGTTTCGTTGCTTTATAAGTTATAGAATTTGTGGCTCGATTGCGTACTTCAATAATCACTGGTTCTGTGGCTTTCGGTAAACAATTGCAACTTCTAGTAAATTCATAGCGATAGTTAGAGATTTTTTGCCGTCTCCATAATCGGTAATTAATCTTAAATTGTTCTAAGGCTAAACTACTAGGCGCAGGTGTTTCGGCTACTTGTATAGGAAAAGGTTGAGATATTACAGGTGCACTAAAACCTAAAGATGCCATTAAAATAGTACTAATTGCAATTGGTAAGCGCATATAAATTCATTCTTAACTCCAACTGCTTACTTTAACGTAGCTTCAAGATGATTACCAAAACATTGAAATTATTTGTGACACTCAAAGCTGGTAAGCTGTTACGCAAAGAAAATTGCACATTAACTAGTGAGAGTTGTCCTTTGTCAAAAGTCCTCTCTTACAAAGTTAAGGCAGTCTGTTAGCAGGGTTCCCCGCTTAAAGGAACTGCCGTCTGATGCCTACGGTGGGCTGCGCCAATGGATAGCGTAGCGTAAAGCCTTCTCTTGTCTTTCAGAGACAAAGACAGCGAACGAGAGGCTTGTCTGCGACACGCTGCGCGTAGCTTGCTTCCACGAAGTGGTACGCCAACGGTATGGCAACTCTTGGAGACGCTACGCAAACGCTTAGAGCGAGTCCGCGAGCGTCGGAAACCTCCGAGTCGTGACGAAAGCGCTTTGTTTTTAGAAACATAAATGACTAATGACTAATGACGGTCTATATGGAAAATAGGGCAATATATAGGCGCATTAGCTTATCAACTGTATATGTTTTCTGAAGTTAAAAAATGTCTGATGTTAGCCGTACCTTTGGCAGCGGCACAACTGGCTCAATCTGCAACTGGTTTTGTGGATACGGTAATGATGGGCTGGTTGGGAAGTCAAACCATTGCATCTGGAGGTTTGGGATCTGTTATCTTTAGTTTTTGTCTGTTGATTATTACTGGTATCGTTTCTGCTGTCAGTCCCTTAGCTGCCCAAGCATACGGAGCCGGAAATAGAGAAAAAGTTGGCACAATTGTCCGGCTTGGACTAGGGATATCTCTGGTGCTAGGAATACCAATTACATTGCTGCTCTACAATGGAGGTACTTTACTACTTTTACTAGGACAGGATGCTAACACGGTAGCACTAGCAGAAATTTATTTAAGAGCGATCGCACTGGGTTTTATTCCTGCTTTAGGCTTTGGAGTACTTAAAAGCTTTCTTTCTGCTCTATTGCAACCGCAATTAGTGATCGTGACTGTGGTTTTGGGTACTCTATTCAACATCATAGCTAACTATGTGTTGATGTTTGGTAAACTAGGATTCCCGGCGCTGGGTTTAGCTGGTATCGGTTGGGCAAGCACACTTTCACTTTGGAGTATGTTTGTTGCTTTGACAGTTTATATATGTAATCAGCCTGACTTTGCAGTTTACGATATTTTTCGACCTTCGTCTTACGAAGCTTTTCCTCTAGAACATCGCCGGATTGTTGGCGAGATTTTTCAGGTTGGATTACCCATCGGGGGTCTGATTGCAGTCGAAGGCGGACTGTTCACTGTTGTCACTTTCTCAATCGGACGATTGGGAACAACTGCCCTCGCTGCTCATCAAATTGCTTTACAAACAATTTCGATCTCATTCCAGATGGCACTAGGTATTTCTCTAGCGACAACAGTTCGTGTTGGACAGTTAGCCGGACAGAATGACCTAGTTGGCACTCGTCTAGCTGGATATGTAGGCATTGCCATTGCAGCTTTATCTATGGGTGTAGTAGCCCTTGTATTTCGGCTAATACCAAAGTCGATTATTTCTCTTTATATTGACATCAACAATCACAACAATGCAGATGTAGTTGCCCTAGCGGTGAAATTGCTAGCAGTCGCGGCAATTTTTCAAATAGTTGACGGTGTGCAAGTTACTGCTGCAGGAGCATTACGCGGACTAAAAGACACTCGAATCCCTATGTTGATTGGAATTTTTGCTTATTGGTGTGTTGGTTTATTCACTGGTTATATTTTTGGGATCTCGTTGGAGTTTGGAGCTATTGGTTTTTGGTGGGGATTGGCTATTGGTTTAGCGATCGCTGCAATAATCCTAACTTGGCGGTTTAGCACCAGGAAAACTAATAACTGATAAATACAGATGAAGTTCAAGGGAAAAGTCCTCAAGCAACTAAATTATAGTGACTTAGGTTGAATGAAAAAACAAATTTCAAGTAATGGATTAACTAAAATTCAGGTACTGATTATGGCGATCGCATCTGGTATGTGTGTTGCTAACATTTATTATAATCAGCCAATTCTCAAAGATATTGCATTTTCTTTTCAAGTTAGTGAAGGTGAAGTAGGTAGCATATCTGTGCTTTCACAAGTTGGTTACGGTTTTGGGCTTTTCTTTTTAATTCCCTTGGGCGATAAAATCAACAAAAAAAAATTAATTATTTCCTTACTTATATGTTTATTCTGTTTGTTGATATTCATGACGTTTTCACAAAATATCGTCGAGGTTTGGATATTGAGCGTAGCAATTGGAATTACAACAGTTTCCGCTCAGATTATTCTTCCCTTAGCAGCAAGTATAGATAGAGTAACTACAGGTCAAACTGTAGGCAGTATTTTTACTGGTATATTGATTGGAATTTTAGGAGCAAGGGTTTTTAGTGGATATATTGCTGAATACTTGAGTTGGCGTTATGTATATGGATTTTCAGGAGTAATGATTTTAATTGTTACTGTTTTGCTCAAGATTTACTTGCCTAATGTAAATAATGAATATACTGGTGATTATTTTGATTTATTAAAATCAACGCTTCAACAATTCAAACGTTTCTCCTTATTGAGAGAGACATCTTTAATTGGGGGATTAATATTTGGTGTCTTTTGCTCATTTTGGACAACCTTGACTTTCCATTTAAGCGGAGCACCTTTTAACTTTCAATCTGACATAATTGGGATGTATGGCTTTGTGGCGATCGCAGGTGCATTAATGGCACCAATTTTTGGAAAATTAGCCGATAGAGGTAATTCCCAACGTTCCTTAACTATTTCTATATCCCTGGTGATTGCAAGTTTAGTAATTGCTAAAATTGCTTCTAGTTCAGCGCTGGCGATCGCTGTTGCTGTATTGTTACTAGATGTAGGTACACAGGCAATTCAAGTCACCAATGTTGCCAGAATATACACTCTTGATGCTCAATCAAATAGTCGCATCAATACAGTTTACATGACTACCTATTTTATTGGTGGTGCTGTAGGTACTAGTATTGGTCTATTATGCTGGCATTTTGGTGGCTGGAATTTGGTGACTTGGCAGATGTTAGTTTTTACTTTGCTTGCATTTATTGTTATAGTCAGACCCAAAATTACTACAGCAAGCATAAATAAATAATAAATAGACCTCTTGCATAAATCAAAAATAAAGAACCCCACCCCGCATTTGAGTAAAGCAAACGCTCCTCTCCCCTTGGTAAGGGGCTACGGTGTACATACAATGTCAAATTACCCCCTTAATCCCCCTTTAGAAGGGGGGATTAAGGGGGTCTATTCGACTTATGCAAGAGGTCTAATTTGTTGATATTTGCGATCAACAATGTTGTTTTAAGCTATTGGGCGACTACCATCTATCTCGAGAGTATCTTTAACTTGAAGTTTACTCTTGGCGATCGGACGTTGACCATCTATATCAAGAATTTTCTCAACCTCTAAATCACTAGGATCAATTGGACGCTCGCCGTCTACAGCTAGCATCTCTTGTTCTTGAAAATTACTCTTAGCGATTGGGCGTTGACCATCTATATCAATTGTTTTATCGCTATAATTTTCATTTTTTGCAATTGGTCGCTCACCATCTATATTAATTGTTTCTTTAACCTGAATGTTACTTGGATCAACTGGACGCTGGCCATCTATATTAATTGTTTTAGTTGACTGTTTAGGTTCATTAGATAATGAATTCTCGTTAGTTTCAGCCATTTTTGCCTCTCGATTTAAATTGCTTTTAGTACTATCAACTTTGTTTTTGTTATCCATATTCTTTATTATTTTTATAGACTATTTATCTGTTGCCAATATCATTTTAATAATTGTTTATCTCTCAGTTAAAGAGACTAAGTTTGGGTAAATAGCATGAAAATTTGCTCATCTAATAAGATAATATACTGAAGTGGAATAAAAAAATCCTCTACCACAGCACAGAATATATCTGTGACTTTAGAGGGATTTTTCATCTTTCAAAAAAAACTTAATTAAATTGTTTGAGGAATGTGAGATTTTCTAACGCAGCTAAATCCGGTGACAGCAGCACTGATTGTAAGTCCAGTACTGTTTGCGTAGCGTCTTTGTCAGCAGAAGGCAGGTTTCCCATAAAGCAAACGTATCTAAATATTGACGAGCCTGGATCGATACTGTTGCCAAATTACGAAGGTTCAATGCCTGTAGAAACGGAATGGATACGTCCTAAAGAAGTCAGCTTGGCAAAAAACTGGGTTAATAAAGTAGACTCAGGAATTTCTGTAAGTATCGCCAGCCCTATCTCTTCATACTCTTTTTTTGGCAAAGGTATTGAGTAATACATTGCTAATTTAAAACACAGGTGGGAGTGGTTGATCTTGCGCAGTAAGTGAGATGATTTTTGTCCTCACGCAGAGATGCAGTTTACCGTTAGGCGTTTCTGTAGGATAACGCGGAGAATCAGAGATCAAAAGATTGAATTTTCATCTTCATATTCAGTAACTTACGGGTATTCAATACACCTCTTGCACGAATGTTGAATATACTAAACAAAATAACTGGCAAGAGCCATATTTTAGGTCTTTTTTGCGCCTTTACAGGAACTTCTAAATATATATTTTTATGCAAATGTCTAACTTCATTGTTATCCCAAATCAATGTCGGTGCTGCAACAAGCAAGGAAACTTATTCTTGCAACGCCCGTGCAATAGTATACTTTGTGGTAACAATTTCTATTAATAAGTAACCCAAAAACTACTTGTGCCTAATTATGTAACTATTTTCAGTAGTTATAACAAATTATACATAATTAGTGTAAAATCTTGACAAAGTATTTTTAATTTGCCAAAACATTTATATCAACTATTAGCTATTAGCAAGTATTACGTCATCTTCAAACTCAAGGGAGAATGCATACCGCATTTTTGCTTAATTTTATACTGCTTAGTTTATCTACTAAGTATTATCTCTATCTTCATTCCTTTACTAATGAGACTATATGAGCATTCGCTTGTTCCATATTCCTTTAAGAATAATCCGCTTTTCTATGCTCACTCTAGCTACGACCGTAGCACTTACAACCGTTAAACCTACTCGCAGCATAACATCTGGGTATCAATGGAATCATGTCTCCATAGGGGGAGGAGGCTATGTTACCAATATTTATCTGCATCCTTTAGAGCGGAATTTAGCCTACATTAGAACCGATATAGGTGGCTTCTATCGTTGGAATTCGCCAGAGAAGAAATGGATTCCATTAACAGATTCCTTTGGGTCTGATAAAAGTAACTACTACGGCGGAGAAGGATTAGCGCTTGACCCTAACAATCCAAATGTTATCTATATCGCAACAGGCAAATATACTGGGGCTGGCTTAGGAACAATCTTCAAATCGACCAATAAAGGTCAAACCTGGAGCAAACTGAATATAGATTTGCCAATGGGTGGGAACGAAACTAAGCGATGGGCGGGGGAAAGGCTGGGAGTTAATCCATTTAATTCTAATATCATCTTCTTTGGTTCGCGTTTAGATGGATTATGGAAGTCGGTGAATGCTGGCCAAACATGGAAGAAAGTAAGCTCTTTCTCTGGAAAACCTAATGCATACATTGGTATTGTAGGAATTTTGTTTAGCAAAAAGAATGCTGGCTTGGTTTATGCAAATGCCTATGGAGACGGGATATATAAGTCTACCGATACAGGTGTTACCTGGAGCAGAATAGCCAAAAGCCCATCAAAAGTCAATCGAATGGCGCTTAATAACAATGGAGTCCTGTATGTAACGCACACATCAGGAGTTAGCAAATATGCAAATGGGACTTGGAGCAATATTACGCCAACTAATATCAAAACTATTTCATTTAATGGGCTTTCTATAGATCCCAATAACTCTAATCACATTTTAGTTACTTATGACCAATACCATGAAAGTACTAATTACTCTAGAGTCTTTCAATCTACCGATGGTGGAACTACATGGCAACAGAAAAGCCATTCATTGAATCCTCAAGTACCTTGGTGGCCAAACTGGTATTTTGCTTCTGCGGCCTCAGCGATTGAATTTGACCCAAATATTGCTGGCAAAGTTTGGTTAACAGACTGGTTCGGAACTTGGCAGGCAGACAATATCAATGCTAACAAGCCTATCTGGTCTAACTATGAAAAAGGACATGAGCAAACAGTTGCATTTGAACTCATCTCACCTCCAAAAGGCTCACTATTGTTAAGCGGTATGGCTGATGTAGAAGGCTTTAACCATGGCCAGAAATTAGATACTTATCCATCTACTCAATTGGGTGGTAGTAACGGCCCTTGGTTTCAAGAAACATACAGTATTGCCTACAGTGAAAAAGATCCCTTACGTATGGTACGCGTTGGCGGACATCGAGGGTTCAATACCGAATGGCACTAAGAAAAGCTCTAAGCCATGCAGGATAAGTGGTACAGATTTTAAAGCTATTGAACAGTGAAGGTCTTGGTATGGGACAGGCG
>NZ_JBALDE010000267.1:0-29519 GCF_036917515.1 Nostoc sp.
AATTGATGAATGGTTTTCCAGCTTCTCCGATTCATTTCTCTATAGCTAGCTAATCTTCTCCTATTTTTCTTCCCCGAAGGTAACAAAAGAGGGATAAGTATTCATTACGAGCATGAATTGAGCGATTCCAATTCTAGAGATTTAGAGCAGGCACGGACAGATCCGCTTCCTAATTTTCTAGAATGACTGGTATTTTATTTCTTTGCAAGTCCCTAACCAATCATTAATTGATTATGTCAATAGCCAGCGTCTGGTTAACCCACTTGTGTGCTTGGGAGATGGCCAATCGCTGTTTACCATTTTCGTCAAAATAAATCTTAATCTTCAGATTGAGCAAATATACTCAACCTTGATAATCAAATAAGTAATAGCGCTGCAGTTCATGTTCTTTGTAACAGCTTGAATTTCGACACCAATTAGTGAAAAAGCGACATTAATTTGTGAATGTACAATAGTCAAAAGAGCCTTCTATAGAAATTCAGCTCCCTAGTACTATTGATGACTAGAAGCTGAAACCTTTATCTTATCATACTTTTAAAATGGCTCAGGTCGGAGTTGAACCAACGACCCCAGGCTTATGAGTCCCGTGCTCTAACCAACTGAGCTACTGAGCCATGTTTTTCAAAATCATTAATCAATATAGCATAGAAATTTGCTCAAGACTAGCCCCTTTTGCAATTTTGTTAGAACTTTCATCCCTATTAAGCTAATAGAAAGTAGAAGAGGGAGGTAGACTCCCTCAATTAACAAGGCAATAATTTAGTTACAGACAACCAATAATTATAGGCGTTCCGGTAACATAGCTATTGGGTTAACAGCACCCTTGCCTGATGGATGGATTTCAAAGTGGGTGTGTGGTCCAGTACTGTGACCAGTACTACCCATTAAAGCAATTGTTTCTCCCTGATGTACTACCTGACCAGGTTGCACCAGAATCTTGCTGTTATGAGCATAGCGAGTCGTGCTGCCATTAGGATGGCGGATTTCGACGAGGTTGCCGTAGCCACCATTGTTCCAACCAGCTTTTTGTATCGTCCCCTCAGCTGAGGCGACAACTGGCGTGCCAGTGGAGTTAGCAACGTCAATTCCTTTGTGCATTCTGCCCCAGCGCCAGCCATAGCCAGAAGTGAGAGTGCCCTTTGCCGGCCAGGTGTAAGCTAAGGTTGAGGAAGATGGAGGAGGTGTAAGTTCGTCAATGGGTCTGGGAAGATATTGATCCACTGCTGCCAAAGGCGGTAATACCTGTGGAGAAACTGTGGTTCCTCGCATCTTTCCTAAAGAGTCAGAGGCATTTACTCTTCCAGGAGGCGTTGCCACCCTTGTGGCAGATTGAGTGCGAGAGGGAGTCCACTGGCTAGCAGAACCTAGATTAGGCAAGAATTCTGGGTTTACTGCTTCGGTAGGGCGTACAGTAGTATGGAATTGGGGCTTAATTGGCTGAACGCTGTAGTTAGCCCGAATCGGTGTCGGAACTGGAATTGGTATTGCTACACTATTTGGTCTAGATGCAGGGTTGGGTGCGGTGAAATTATTGGGAGTAGAAATAGGAGTGAGTATCGCAGCATTATTAGCTTCAATCGCTGTTGCTGGCACAATTAAACTACCAGACTGTTGAGCGCGATATTTCTGCTGTAACCTCTGGATTTCCGTTTGTAAGCCCCGCAAACGGTCATTATTGTTATTGTTTACCCTTGCTACCCTATTTGCTGGTGTCTTAGGCTGTTGCATTTCGGCAAAAGCTTGTGGCACTGCAATGTCACCACCGACGCCATAAGACTTAGCACCAGAGGGGGCAGTTTCTAAGTCGGTTGCACTATTTGCCTGAATCTGCACAGTTATCGGTGTAGGGACGGCAACGCTGCTGTTGTCGGCAATAGTTGGTAATGGTAAACTAGGTAGATATGAGTTGGCACTACCAATATTCAAAGGGGAGGTAGCAACATGAGGAGTTTTGCTAGACTCTACATAAGTGGGCTGACTCGCTACAGTTGCCTCAACTTGAACAGCAGGAATAACTAGTTTCTGACTAATTTGCAGCTCATTGGGATTATTGAGGTTATTTGCTTTAACTAGTTCTGATACTGAAGTGTTGTATCTATTGGCGATCGCTGCTAATGTATCTCCAGGCTTAACTTCGTAGGCTGTATGTGTCGAGGAGGCAATAACTACTGGCGTCGCTGGGACAGATGCACTCGTCTGTGTCTTCTGTTTTAACCTCGATATCAGGTTCGCATGGCTTGCATCGCTAGAAGTGTCTAACTGGGCTGCTAATGCAGTCTTCTCAACCACAGTTGTCGGCAGTGCCAATTCTATATCAGCTTGTGATAAATTTTTGGTTTCTCCAGACTGTAACTGCGCCAGACTCTTTCTTAAACGGTTCGACTTTTCTTGTAAGCGATTTAGTGCGAACTCTTGTTGCACCTTAAGTTGTGCATTTATTTCACTGTTAGCTGCGCCAGATGTTGCCACTATTTGTGGCTGGGCAGTTAGTGATGCGTTTGTACTATCAACACTATAGTCAGACAGATTATTGACTGTTGGAAAACTAGTTTCGGCTAAGGTATTGTTCAATCCCTGTACCACTTTGGGCTTCAGGTAAGTGGAATTTTTATAACCTGCGTTTGTTTGAGAAAACGTGTTTGATGCAGCTCCTTGCAAAGATATTCCACTTGCCGCGACTTGCCATTTAGCTTCAAGCCCAGGCACTTGTGAGACTGCCGTTGGTTCCACGATTACAGGATTTTCCGGCATGCTCACTGATGAGACTGCTTGGGACTCCAGCTTAGTGGAGGCGAATTTCACCTTGGTGTCAGGAACAGCAGGAATTGTTGAGGTCGCCTTTTGGCTGCCTACTGGCACCGCTGCTTGGGCTTGATCGCTTTGTCGAGTCACCAAAAGGCTGGTTGCTCCCATAGAGATTGCCAAGCCAATCATTGCCGCTTTTGTCCGCACCCGGCTGTTAACTTTTGGATTTATCACATTTAGCAGTTCTACCGGGGCATCATCGCTGCTGGGGTTATTGTTCAACACAGCTTTTACTCTCTTTTTCAATGCTCGTTTCAAAGACGACCTCCTAATGATCACTAGCGCTTAATCTACCTCGATTTTTCAGTTGCATACTAGTCAATGATTTAGATCGCAACGAACGATAGATCGAGATCACATTCACCAGAGATGCTTACGCAAGATTAACCTGCTTCTCTGATTTAGACAAGTTCACAACATCTGCTAGCAAAACTTAAATTTTGCAGTGTTTACTTGTCCGAACCACTCCTAACACCACTCCTAACACCACTTAGGACGATTGATCTTACATCTTTACCATTATCCGCGCTTGTCTTGCGTCAATTGCGGGGACTGGACAAACATATTTGCCAAGTCCAAGTCGCTGCTAAGAATTAAATTGCGGCGACTTCTGGAAAAGTTATGCCCCCTGCTGTAGATATCTTCAAGATATTTCTACCCGATCCGTCTTCCTCAACACGAGACTTTACGTTGATTATTCCCTAAAAAACAACCGTATTAACTATCGGCTACTTTTGGGCTGATTTCTGTCCTTTGTTGAGCCAAAATAGCTCAAATATAAGACATGACTGGATTTTAGCAATTTCGTTCCTAGTTTAGAATGTTTTAAATTCATCAAAATCTATCATTCAAATTTGGCAATATCCCAAGTTTCATATACAAATTTCTTATAATAACCTTACTATCCTTGTAAGTATCTTCCACTACATTTTGCAAATAAATCCAATTTTTTGTATATAATTTTACATATTTTTGCTGTTCCTAGAAAATTTTTGCAGTCAAAAATGAATTGTCTAATAGGTTTATAAAAAAGTTATAAGTAAATACACTTATAACTATTCATGTAGACAACTATTGTAAACAACTATTGTAAATATCCTAACTGACGACGGGTTTCAAATAAGCCAATTGCTACACTTACTGACAGATTCAAACTGCGAACCCCCGATTGGCTCATGGGAATATAGAGGGTAGCATCGCAATCTGACAGAATCGCTGGTGGTAAGCCCGTGGTTTCACTACCAAACAGTAGCCAATCATCAGGTTGAAACTGAAAGCTTACATAATTACAATTTCCGCCAACCGTATAACCCAACCATCTGCCGCCACGCCCCCGATGTAAGGTCTTAAAGGCTTCAAGGGATTCATGGTAGTGTAGTTTTACATAAGGCCAGTAATCTAAGCCAGCTCTTTTGAGGTAGCGATCATTAATTTCAAACCCCAAAGGGCCCACCAGATGTAACTCTGTACCCGTAGCTGCACAAGTACGGGCAATATTACCTGTATTAGGAGGTATCTGCGGGTTAACTAAAACTACCTGAGGCATTATCCGTACATTTTAAGTATTGTATAAAACAATTTATTGCCAATGTTAAATCTACCAAAAGATAGAGGCTATTCATAGGTTTTGTTAATAATAATCAAGCATCCTCTACCGATTAGATTTTTAAAAGGAAGTACAAATCATCCCAGAGCAATGCCTGAGAGGATATTTGGCTAAAATCAGGAAATATTAAATTTTATGTATAAAAAGTTAGTGCTTGTGTCTTTTAAAGCTGGTAGTGCCTAGAAGAAAATCTACCATTTGTATGAAGACGGGAGTGGAGAGTAGAGAGTAAGGAATGAGGGAATGAGGGGACAAGGGGATAAACAAAGTGTTTTCTCAATGCCCAATCCTCAATGCCTTTTGAGTTAACCCAGCAAAGACGAACACAATTTGTCTTCAAGTTCGATTTCGCGTTCTTGGGTAGCGATAATAGCCTGAGTGATGACGCGCTGACTGTCAAAACCGACTGCGTGTAATTGCAACCACTGTTGAGCTTCATTGCCTTCACGGAGGATTTTGTGCAAAGGGGAAAGGAAACAGCTAAAACCTTGTTGCTTGGCGATCGCCCAAACATCTTGGTAAATTTCGCCAATCCAATCTCTTGCTATAATGCTTCTGCCATCTTGCCAATGCCTCAACTGAGCATCAAGACTACCAGCAGCAGCAGCAGCTTCGTTGTCAGCAGTCAGAGTCACAAGTTCTTCAGCAGAGAAAGTACTTTGGGTTAACGGATCGATGCTGGGATTTTCGATTATTTGCAACAAACGCGCTTCTAATAAGGCAGTAATTGCTAGTAAGGCAATAGGATCTGTGACTAAATCGCAAATTCGCAATTCTAGACGATTCAAGTCATAAGGACGGCGATCGCCATTTGGTCGCACTGATACCCACAAATGCCGCACGTTTTGCATGGTTCCGGCAAGGAGTTGATCTTCCACCCACTGGATATGATCGGCGTGGCTGGCAAATAAGGGGACGTGGCTAGGCGTTTGTGGGAAGACCCCCCAACGCGTGGAGTGATAGCCAGTAGCTTTGCCATCCAAGAAGGGAGATGAGGCACTGAGGGCGAGAAATAAGGGCGCTTCCATACGGATCGCTCGACACGCCCGCATTAATACTTCTGGGTCGCTGATGCCTATATTTATGTGTACGCTAGCGGTAACTACTTTCGTGCCGTACGTGTTCTCAATGTAATCATGATAGGGGTTTGCTGGATCGGAACGTATAAAGCGATCGCCCCCACCCAAAGATAAAGTACTCCCTGGTATTAAGGTGTAATCGCCCAAACGACTGAGGTAGTTTCGCAACTGCCGCCGGGGACGCAGCAAAGCACACAATAAATTTTCGTAATTGTGAGATGGTTGGGTTATGTATTCGACGTTGCGGCTATCTGGCTCCCGCATAAATCCATCCAAAGCCGCAACAATTTTGTCGGAGAGACCGACGATTTCACCTTGAGGCGTGCCAGTGTACATCTCAATCTCAAAGCCCTTTAATAAGACCACCTTGTTCTCCTCGGCTTCTCTCTGCCTATAAATTGTATCGAACAAGACGAATCTCTGGATCTATCTTTAAGTCTATCAAAGGTTAAGAATCATTTAATTGCCAATTCCTACGAAATCAAGACGGCATATTTCTGGGCTGTCTTCTGATAAATTATTACTTTTGAAGTATGAAAAATATCTTAATGTGGGTTAATCACGGTACAAAATAAAATCATTAGGTGAATCACTCTCTTGAACAATCTTGAGACGTATAAATTGCGCCCATACTTCATCACTAAGTAAGTTGAAAGCAGTTTTGGGATTGTTAATTGCGATCGCGCCGATGACTTTACGCCATCCCTGTTGCAATAATTCAATAAAAGCCTCTTCAATAGAAACTTGACTCAGCAACGAAAGTGCAGTTTTAAAACTTGCTGAATCACCTGATAAGTTTTTCGACTTTAATCCCTGTATTGCGACATTCAACCATACAGGCAGAAGTTCAAACCAATTATTTTTCTGTATCTCTTTGAGTGCAATATCTTCCATACCTAGCGCCCCCCACATACATAAAGACTCTACAGCCAGTTTAGAATTGCGGTTTTCTAGAGCATTTTGCCATAATTTTTGAGCGTGATTTTGGAAACGATTAGCAAGAAACTCATAAGCTTCCTGGACTTGAAGGGGAATTGTCACTTTATAAACGGACTCACCTCGTGGTAGGTAATCGCCGCGATAAGATAACCAGTTATGAGATCCGCAAAGATGTATTTTTTGATCAACTATTACTTCTTTGATATGGGAATCTCCTAACCAAAAAACCTGTACAGATGGTAAACCATCAGGTGTTTTTATCGCTCGAAGTTTTTTTTCTAATTCTGGTGGAATTGGTTTATCTTCATTTTCTTGTCGCCGTGCAATTCCATATCCAATTAAAATCCAAACTCCGCGATTAGCTAATTTCTGTAACAAAGTTAGAAATTTTTCATTGACAACTGATTGATTCACCCAAGGAGAATAGATTATTACCTGACTTTTAGCCGAATTTAAAACTTCTGAAAAAGCTAGGCTAATTTGTCCATCGCGTAACTGTATGACTTCACCTAACGCTTTATAGTTACCTACCTCATTATTGGTTTTTGTAGCAGCTTCTAGCGCCTTTTGGCAAATCTTTTCGACTCTAGCTTCTATTTCGGTATTTTTCTGCTTGAGAATAGCTTCACGTTGAGAACTGATGGTTTCAGTTGACAATTTGCATAATGTTTGCAAAGATATTTTACCTTCGGTATGTAGCAGTTCTAACCAATTTGATGCTGACTCTAAAATTTGCTTTCCATTTCTTATTTGGATACTCAATTTCTCTTCAAGAGCATCAAATATAACGAAAAGCGATATCTTTCTACAGATTTTTTGAGTCGAAGCTAGTACCTTACAGGAAGTGACGATTTTTCCCTCTTCTGGTACATGAAGTGCTAAACCTGAAGCTTGAATACTTTTTTGGATTTCCTCAAACGGGAAGGAAGCAATATCAGCAATTGTATTATCAATAGTTATAAAATCTGCCAAATCAGGCAAATTTATCACTGTCTCGTTTAGTGATTCAGATTGAAAGGTTATCTTGTTGCTTAAAGGGTCTGTAATAGCATAAATTTGTATAGGATATGGCGGTTGTGGTACAGACCCTTTTTCATAAAATGAGCGACCTTCAGGAGTAACTGTTAGTGGCGATGTTGGTGATAGAGTTTGTAAGGAACGAAGAGTTGTAGTAGTAGTTTTAATAAATACAGAATCAAGCCCAAGTACAGAGGCTAATTCATCTTCTGTCGGCGGAGGTTGAAATTCAAGAGCTGCGCGGATAATAAATTCTTCGAGTACATTAAACTGGCGGGGTTCCTTGATATTTAGTTCTACAGGAGTTTGACGCAAGCTATAACGAAATTGACGCGCTGCTAAAACTAATAAACTAGGGCTTTGGGCTTCTATTTCATCTACCAATTTTTTGAGGTTTTCATCAATTGGTTTAGCAGAAAAGGCGAGAAACATCAACGAAACCTCCTTGTAAACGCACTATATTTGAAACTTCGGAGTACATACTCCCGACTTGTCCACGCTGCTGAGTAAATAGCGAATGACAACCCACAATTACTAATAGTTCTTGAGCGCGAGAAAATGCAACGTTAACTCGTTCTGGTTTTTTGGCAAATCCCACATCTCCCCTACTATTATTACGAACCATACTCACAATTACAACAGGTCGTTCCATACCTTGAAATCGGTCTACTGTACCAGTGGTGATTTGCAGCGATGGGAAATCTTTAGATTGCAGGCGTTCATCAATTTTTCTAAGTTGAGCGCCATAAAAAGTAATAACGGCGATTTCTTTTTTTGGCTCACCATTAGCAACTCTAGAAGCCCAAGTAGTCTCAAACTGCTTACACAAAACTTCAATGGCATTAATTTCTTCAGTATTAAAGTAAGAGGTTCTATTTTGTTCTTGCCGCTCTAAAAACTTCTTTTCTATAGGTGTTCTTACCCAAATAATATGGTGAGATTCTTGGATGATTTCGCCTGCTAAATTATGGGCGCGTTTTATATCTGGCTCTAAAATACCACATTCTAGTTTACCATCATAAAACTGATTGATTGCACCCATAATTATCGGGTGCATTCGATATTGAATATTTAACATTTTTTTGATGTGATCATTAGCAGTTTCAAACTGAATTTTAAAAAGTGACTCTTGCAATAACTGTAGTTCTGTATTTATGCTACCAATCTCTTGATAAACTTCCTCTAAAGTATTTGTATCAAGCATCGGTGGTAATTGTCGATGGTCGCCTACCATGACTAACTTTTTGCCTTTCAAGGCAGGGATTAGTAACTCTGGAGGGGTACATTTACTAACCTCATCAATAATAACAACATCAAAGTATTTGAATTCTTCGGAAAAATCTCTATTTGCAGCTTGCACACAAGTTATGCCGATGACGTTAGCATTGTCTAGATAAATGCGCCTTAAATCATTGTGAGCACCTTCTGTTGGCTGTCTTAATTTACCTATCCAATCTTGGACAAATTGGTGATATCGATTGAGATAACTTTCTTCAGTTATGAGTTGCTGTTGCCAATGTTCAAGCTTTGCCTTGATAGTGCGTAAAAATTCCAGATTAAATAAATCTGTAGAATTAACTTTAGGCTTGAGTTTATTAGGAATTGCTTCCCATATTAACCGCCACCAAGTTCGCTCAGTTGATATATATTCTAATTGTTGCTGTAAATGCTCAATAATTTCCTGTATTTGATTTTGAGTTTCTATAAATTGGCTTTTGTAAGTTTCAGTTGTTTTCTGCAAGCTACTAATGCGAACTATAAGCAGGTCTTTACTAGTGGAAAGTGTAGCAAAAGGCTCGATTAAGGAAATTAAATTATCAAGTTGCTTGGTACGATTTTTCCAATTCTGTATTTTTGCTCTAAATTGTGGTATTTTAGTCAGAATATTTGAAGGATTATCGAGGTAATCTTGCACTACAAGTCTTAATTCTTTGGGTAAGTGTGGGAAAGGAAAAAGTTCTTGTAAGAGTGCGATCGCTCTTTTAAATTTGAAGTCAGCTTCACTGCGATAATTTTCTAGCTGCTCTTGATTAGCAGATATTTTTTGCTGCTCATTAGCCGCTAACCTCATCTGTTCATTTAATTCAACCCTAAGCTGTTTTTGCTCTTTTTCTGTTTCAGCCTGTAGTTGCTTTAGCCATGTACGCGCACTCTTAACCATGCCGTTGGCTACCTCTACTGTAATTTGGGAGATAGCGGATTCACTCTCAACAGGTTGAACTCTTTGACGTATAATCTGGGCTTGTCTCCTAATAGCCTCAAGAGTTACCGCCGCACCATAACATCGGCTATACGGACGTAATTTTTGAGCTATGGAATCCAAACTTGGCTGGTTGACAGCAACCGCAAGCACCCATTCAATAATCCGACCCCAGATCCCTAATGGTTTCTCAATGTCATCGATGCTATTTTGTGCTAGTTGCTTCAGCTTTATGAGAGATTCCACAGGGTCTTGCACGTTACTAACGCTCACCTGGGAAATAGCAGCTTCATTGATTGGGCGATTACCTAGTATATTTCGCCCCCGCACTAGTAAATCTCTGATTTCAGTAACCCGACTGCGTACCCTATCCCATTGGCGATAATTTTGAATTAATTCATTGACTTTTAACTGACACTGATCAAGACTTTGTTGCCAGGGTAGATATTGAGCTTCCATCATCATGCTTTGTAATCTCGAAGGTAATGAAATTAAGTCAACTGTGAAGTCTTGACGATTTTGTAAGCACTGTGTCAATACATTTGCAATATTTAAATTAGCTGTAGACAGCCACATATCAAGGTCATTTATTGCTAAACTGACCTCAGATTCACGGTTATGTAAATTCCTAATTCTTTGCTCTAAACTTTGCTGGTTTACAAGCAATTGTTGGTGATTTGACTTTAGGGGAGCAAGAGATTCTGAATTTTGTGTGTAAGTTTGTGCAGTTAACTCCGCTTCGGTCATTGCCATAGCTATATCACTGGCGTAGGCTAATGCTGTGCGAACTTCAGCAATCCAAGAAGTTACAGTGTTCTGCAACCAACCAGCTAAACCAAATAAGCTATGATTTGGTTGAACCATACCAAGTTCAGAAGCCAAATTAATTGCTAACCGAAGATTTGCAGCAAAGTTTCGCAAGGAAACATCTGTAGATGTGTATTTATTCAGACCCGTCCATAAATTAAGAAGTGTTGGATCTTGCCAGTCTACTAAAGGTGCTTGATTCAACAACTCCTCCAAAGCAGTTTTCAGAGATTCGACCTCGGTCAGTTGGGATGCAGCTTGATTGTATTCATTTCTTTGGGTCGTACAAGCTGACTCTAAATTTGCTTTACGTGTCTGTAATAAATTCTGCTCTCCCTTAAATACTTCTTCTACTTTCAAGTATGCTGTGAATCGTTGTGATACTGCCAATAATTGACGTAAAACTCTTACATTATCGAGGCGTTGAGCAAGATTTTTTTCGCAGTCAGTAGCAGTATTTTCTAACCATGTACCAATCACTTGATCTTCTAGAAATGGCTGTCCTTGTTCTCCAACTTTTTCGGCGTTTCCCTTTCGCACAGCCCGGATTACAGGGTTATGAACTAATCGACTCAGGACATTATCTACTGCTAAATTGGCTTGAGAAGTTATTAGAGTACGTCCACCCCGTAGAGCAACTTGATAGCAAATTTCGGCAATTACGGTAGTTTTACCAGTACCTGGTGGCCCTTGAATTAGAACTAAATCCTCAGCTGCAAGAACCATTTCTACTGCTGCTTTCTGACTAGGATTAGCTGAGGATAACAACAAATCCTCTGGTTGCAATTCGATGGTTTTTTGTATAGGTCTTGCTTGGGAAGCGTCGAATAAAAACTTTCCCAAATTGGGATTTTGGGTATCTTCCTGTTTTAATTGTCTCAAGGCTGCTTTTTTGCGTTTAATCTGTTGGATGTCACCAACTGCCTCGAAAAATAAAAATCCGGTAGCTGGTAGCTGATAATGCCCTGCTGCCATGTAGTCAGCTAAATCGCGTTCTAGTCTCACGCTAATGGTACAACTATTTGGGATAATTTCTTTGATAATTCCTAATTGGCGACTGTTGCGCCAGTTTATTCCTATGGGAGTAATCTCAAACAGCTTAATCTGTTCGTTTTTTGCTCGTTTTACTCGTTCCCAGAAGTTTTCCACAGCCAAGGAATTTTGATCAGAACCGTCAAGAGTAGCTGAGGTTACGTCAATCACAAAAGTGATCGGTCTTCCGAAGCCGAAGCCATTGTGACTGAAAAAAGGCACACAAAATTGGCGTGTTTTAGCAATTTTTTCCTCAATCTGTAAAAATACTTCCCAAATTCGCAAATTATCTTCTGTAAGCAGATTCTGTGCCAATACCTTTGGTGGAATTGGCTTTGGGGTATTAGAGGCACGATTTGTTAAGATTTTGGGTCTAGGAATTTCCAGAATCTGTTCTTTGTGGAGTGGAGTAAGTGGATTTGAAGATATAATTTCTGGTGACTTTGGTTGACGACTTGTTATACCTAATTCATTTTTGGGCGCCCCATTTTTAGATGCAAGTTCTTCAGCAGCCCAACGGATTCGTTTTGCCTCAGACTCTGAAATCTCGCTGCTATAGCTTTTGACTGCAATGTTGAGTTGGTCGCAAATTACTAGTAACTCTTTGTTATCCAAATTCAATTCTTTTGATAGGTGATAGATTCTGACTTGGGCGTTGTTCATGCACCGCTTGCCTTTGCCAACAAAGTTTTCCAAGTCTAGTATTCCCAAATGCTGGGAAGGAACAACATCTTCAAGTTCTGCTGCTTTGCTTATTTGGATTACTATTGTCCACCAACAATAAAATTCCCGACTTTTCTAAGGAGTCGGGAATCTGAGCCTTTCAATTTTTACAAATCAAATAGTTACAAATCACGCAAAACGTCAAGTAATTTGATCACAATAGCAGGCAGGTTTTATGAAATAGGAGTGATTGTATCTTCCTTCTCCAATGATGGTGGCGATTCAGAAGAACTAGTGCTACTTTCTGGTGTTGAAAGCTGATCACTTACAATTCCATCCCATGAATAATTGCAGATTTTAGTACGAAGTAATGTACCAAACGTCAGGTTAATTGCTAGGGCGAAAGAATCGATAAAAATTAGATTTACAAAGCGATCAATCATTAGACCCCCTTGAGCTACATTGAGCATCAAGTGATATTTGCTTTCTTACTACACATGCCACAATCTCTTTTCCAGAAATGTCTGGTATCTTAATAATTCTCGGTTGAAGGGAAAGAAAACATTATTTATCGGTTTAATCTTCGGAACGAGTAACGCCAAAAGAAAGACTGCATTTCATCAGTGTAACTGCTAACGATGATACAGGTGACTGGATAAGCTCTACCTACACAGACTAATTTGTCCAGTAGATAAACTCAATCTGTTGAGATTGTCATCAATAGGTTTTAAAACTTACGCACACTCTACGAATTCTCAGCGCTCTTGGTACGGCAGTTGCTACCCTTCGGGAAGCCACCCTCCAGGTGTCTACAAGTCGGCAGAGCCACCCAACGCACTGCCTCGTCTTGGCGGTTCGATAAATTAAGCTTTTTAGCAATTTTTGCGTAAGTCCTAGGTTTAACTGAAGAGGCGAGAAATATCAACGAAACCTTTATGTGTATCGACAATATTTGATACTTCAGAATACATACTTCCAACTTTACCTGATTGATGGGTAAATAAATTATGACAACCCACAATTATTAGCAGTTCTTGAGCACGAGAAAAAGCAACATTTACCCGTTCTGGTTTCTTAGCAAATCCGACATCTCCTTTGCTATTGTTGCGAACCATACTTACAATTACAACAGGTCTTTCCATACCTTGAAATCTGTCTACTGTCCCAGTACGAATTTCTAATGAAGGAAAAAGTTCAGATTGCAGACGTTCATCAATTTTTTTTAATTGAGCGCCATAAAATGTAATTACGGCAATTTCTTTTTTTGGCTCACCATTAGCAACTTTATCAGCCCAAGTATTCTCAAACTGATGACACAGACGTTCAATCATATCAATTTCTGGAATATTAAAGTAAGAAGTTCCGTTTCGTTGCTCTACAAACTGATTTTCTATAGGCGTTTTTACCCAGATAAGATGCTGAGATTCTTGGATAATTTCGTCTGCTAAATGATGTGCGCGTTTTGTGTCTGGCTCTAAGATACCAGATTCTAGTTTACCGTC
Organism: Nostoc sp.; assembly: GCF_036917515.1. Lineage (GTDB taxonomy): Bacteria > Cyanobacteriota > Cyanobacteriia > Cyanobacteriales > Nostocaceae > Nostoc. Next base: position 13,651 of record NZ_JBALDE010000267.1, read on the forward strand.
ATAAAATTGATTGATTGCTCCCATAATAAATGGGTGCATTCGATACTGTGTAGTTAGCATTTGTTTGATGCTTTCATCAGCAGATTCAAACTGACTTTTAAATAATGATTCTTCTAAAAATTGTAGTTCGTCTCTTGTATTGCCTATTGTTTGAGCAGCTTCTTCTAAAGTGCTAGTATCAAGCATGGGTGGTAATTGCCGATGATCGCCTACCATGACTAACTTTTTGGCTTTCAAAGCTGGGATTAGTAACTCTGGTGGAGTACACTTACTAACTTCATCAATAATCACGACATCAAAAGATTTGAATTCTTCAGAAAAACCTCGATTTGCAGCTTGAACACAGGTAATACCAACGACATTAGCATTATCTAAATAAATACGCCTTAAATCGTCGCGATTACCTTCCGTTGGCTCTCTTAATTTACCTATCCAATCTTGTACAAAATTCTGATATTTATTCAGATAAATTTCATCTTTTTGAAATTGTTGCTGCCAAAATTCAAACTGAGTATTGATTTTATGTAAAATTTCTATACTAAACAAGTTAGTTTGATAATTTTCTGGTTTAAATTTATCAGGTATAGTTCGCCATTCTCTCAACCACCAGTTTCGTTCTTCTATTAAGTTTTTTGATGGCTGCGGTTGTGATTTTTGTTCTAGTTCGCGTAAATTTATTTGTAATTTTTGAACTTGCTGTAGAGAAGTTTGTGTTTCTTCTTTTAGCTTTAATAAATGCTCATTTAGAGAATGTTTAATTGTATCTAACACAGCAAAAGGTTCTAATAATGAAATTAAGGTTTCAAGCTGAATAATACAAATTTCCCAATAATTCACTTGATTTGTAAACTCTTGGGGTTGCTCCCAAATATTTGATTGTATTGCCAGATATTTTTCAACTAGAATACGTAATTGAGCAGGTATATTTGTTTGTTGATTAAGTTCTTGCAAGATATTAATCACCTGTCCAAGTTGGTAGTTAGCATCCTGCTGTGCTTTTTCTACCTCAGCTTGAGTAATAGATATTTGTTGTTGGCTAACTTCGTTTTTCTGGAGCTCACTTAGTTGTCGTTGCAGCGACTGAAGTTGTCGATCTGTTTCTGTTTTGACTTTTAAAACACATTGACGCGCATTTGCAAGGATAGTATCTAGCAATTCTTGTGTAATGCAGGTGAGAGTAGAGTCAATGTTATTCCATTCCCATGATGCACTATAAGTCCGTTGCATTTTCATTAAAAAAACTTGAGTATTTTCAACTAGTAATTTTCGCTGTTTTGGGTTGAGTAGCTGATAATTGTTAAACTGTTGATAGGTTTCTTGCCATTGAGTGCGATCGCTCTTTGATAGCACCATCGGAATCTGACTAAAATTTTGTTGTAAAAAATAGCTAAAATTATGCTGTTTACCCCGCCTGTCAGTAAAACTTCCGTCTATTTCATAAGCGATCGCCTTTGCTAATACTTCCCATTCAGGTAGGTTAATTTTGTAACCTGTTGGTACTATTGGTAGTTTTAATGTATTAGCAAACATCAATAAGCCTAACGGCAAGTCAACTAAATTTTCTGTCAATAGTAAACCTGATTGATAACATTCTTTTAAAGTTTGATAAAGATGAGAAGGTGCTGTAGATTTCCATTCTTTAACTGCTGAGATAATGTAATCTATTTCCCGTTTGCGGTTTTGCCATATCTGGATTGTTTGCTGTAGGTTTTGCAGTTTAGTAAGGTATTGCTGATAATCTGGTTGTAACTGATTTAACGAGGCGAAATTTTGTTTGACAACCTCCACTGATGCTGCAACTTCTAAGATGGCTTTACTTGTCTGTTGAGCATAAGCCAAAGCAGTTTTAAATCCAGAAATTTCTATTGCTACAGTTTCATGCAACCAAGCCGCTAAACCAAAAGCACCAAGCGCCGGACGCACAAAGCCAAGTTCATCAGTATATTTGATGGTTTGACGAACATTTGCTAAAAATTCTTCTACTATACTGTTACCTTCTGTGTAGGGCTTAAGAAGTGGTAAAAAATCTGTAACTTCTGAAGCTTCCCAGTTGATAATTGGTGCAGCGTTTAATATATTCTCTAATTTTGCAATTAGTGATTCAACTTCGTTATATTTTTCTACAGTTGCGTTGTAATATTTTTCTTGGGTTTTAAAGTTTGCCTCTAGTTTTAACTTATTCTTATTGAATTTAATTTGTTGCTGATTAAATTCTTCTTCTGCTTGAAAGTAGGCTGTAAATCTTTGTGATGATGCTAGTAATTGAGTGAAAATTTCAATATTTTCCAGCCGTTGAGTCAGATTATTTTCGCAGTCAGTTGCAGTATTTTCTAGCCATCTGCCAATCACTTGGTCTTCTAAAAATGGCTGTCCTTCTTCCCCAACTTTTTCAGCTTTCCCCTTGCGTACAGCCCGAATCACTGGGTTGTGAACTAATCGACTCAGGGCGTTATCTACTGCTAAATTGGCTTGAGATGCGATTAAGGTGCGTCCACCGCGAAGCGCAATTTGATAGCAAATCTCCGCAATTACGGTAGTTTTACCAGTACCGGGTGGCCCTTGGATAAGAACAAGATCCTTAGCGGCAAGTACCTTTTCTACTGCTGCTTTCTGACCAGGATTAGCAGAAGATAATAATAAATCTTGTGGTTGAAGTTCAACAGTTTTTTGAATAGGTCTAGCCTGAGAAGCATCGAATAAAAAATTACCCAAATAGGGATTTTGAGTATAACCGTTATTCAAATCATCTAAAGCCTTTTTCTTGCGTTGAATCTGCTGAATATCACCAACTGCTTCAAAACACAAAAATCCTGTATCTGGCAACTTATAACGCTCTGCTGCCATGAATTCAGCTAAGTCCCGGTCTAATCTGAGGCTGATAAGACAACGGTTGGGGTCAACTTCTTCAACAGTCCCTAATTGACGACCGCTAATCCAATTTTTACCGACAGGAGCAGTTTCAAAAAGCTTTAAATCTTCGTTTTTTGTACGTATTGCTCGTTCCCAGAAGTTTTCTACATCGAGGGAATTTTGATAAAAACCGTCAAGGGTAGCTGAGGCTACATCAATTTCAAAACTGATTCGTCTTTTGAAATTATAGTTGTGACTTACATAACGCACGCAAAATTGACGTGCTTTCGCAATTTTTTCCTCAATCTGCAAAAATGCTTTCCAAGCTTTAAGCTGATCTTCAGTAGGCACATTTTCGCCACAAACTGGCGCGGCTGCTATGCGTTTCAATGTTGCGGGTGGAATGTCGAGATGATGCTGATGATTAGCTAGCAAACGTAAGCAACAAGGTACAGCATAGCTATCAGCCTGTCCCCGTGAGTGTTCTAACAACTGAGCCGATAGTATTTTTATACCGTCGCGTCCATCTTTTGATACAGCCGCTCTAAATCCTAATGTTTTTCTCAGCTTCTCAAGTCTTGCAGGTAATGGAAAATCATTACAGTCTGTTGCTATTGTTAAATCCCAAATTTCTTCTCTTGCTTCTTTCCCTGCTCCTTTGCGACGCAGATAAAATAGAGAGGACTTTTTACCGACACATTCCCACATTAACTGATTAGCGCGATCGCGCCGCTCTCTAAATTCAGGATATGATTTAAGAGCGGTTTCACCTTCAAGATGGCGGATAAAACTATCAATTGCTGAAGCTATAAACATATAGCCCCAATCTTCAGAGTTTGTTTTAGTTTTCGAGGATTTTGCTGTTAGTTTATTTACTGCTACACGAATGCGTTCTGCATCTGATTCTGAGATGGTGCTGGTATGGCCTTTGACTGCAATGTTGAGTTTGTCGCAAATTGTTAATAGCTTTTTGCTATCCAAATTCAATTCTTTTGCTAGTTCGTAAATTCTGAGTTTGCCGTTGTTCATCCAGTACTGCCTTTACCAACAAAATAGTGTTTAAAACTCTACGATTTTGGGTAGTATTGCCCACTCAATGACTATAGTTTGTACTGATGATAAACTTCACCGGCGGCGCGATGTAGCAGGGAGTGTCGCCAAACAAGAGATTTCATATCATCAGCATAACCACCGCCAATGACGCAGGCGACGGGATAACCGCTACTCATACAGGTACTCAAAACCTGCATTTCCCGGCGAAAAATGCCAGCATCTGTAAGGGCTAATTTGCCTAAGCGATCGCCTATATGAGGGTCAACACCAGCATCATAAAATATTAAGTCTGGCTTGACTTTAAACAATAAATCTGGTAGATAATTTGCCAAGGTTTGCAAATAAGCGTCATCCTCCATTCCCACCGGCAAAGGAACATCCAAATCGCTGTTTTGTTTAGTACCAGGGAAATTGACTTCGCAGTGCATAGAGAAAGTAAAAACGCTGTCGTCATCTTGGAAAATAAAAGCTGTACCGTCTCCTTGGTGGACATCCAAATCGACAATCAAGATTTTTTGAACAAGTCCGAATTTTTGTAAAACGCGACAGGCGATCGCTATATCGTTGAAAATACAAAAACCAGATCCATAACTAGGAAAGGCATGATGAGTTCCACCGGCCGTATTACAAGCTAAACCCTGACTTAGTGCTAATTTTGCAGTGAGTATTGTACCACCTACAGCTACACAGGTACGATTTGCTAATGCTGGACTCCAAGGCAAACCAATGCGACGCTGTGCTTTGGCATCTAGGGTTCCTTCGCAGTAAGCTTGAACGTAGTTTGGAGTGTGGACTAACTCTATCAATTCTAAGGGCGGACGTTCGGGGGTGTGAAATTGTTCTTGATTAGCTACACCATCTGCTAACAGCAATTTGTAGAGTTGTTGAAATTTAGACATCGGGAAGCGATGTCCTTCAGGCAATGGGGCAACGTAATCTGGGTGGTAAATAATTGGCAAGTCCATATTCCAGAAAATCTCAAGCAGGTAATCCGGCAAATCACAAGGTAAAATTTAGCTATAATCGCACCAAAAATACTGTTATTCTAAATCTAAAACTCCAAATTTAAAATTGATATGGTGGAATGGATTACGCCGATATGGTTTATTCTAGCTGGCTTCGTAGCTGGAATAATTGGTGAAAAAGTTATCTTCAAAAAACTAGAAACATTCGTTACTAATAAACGAATTGTTGGGAGTAAAATTATATTTCGCTCTTTGCACCGGATGACTTTTATTTGGTTTGTCATCGCTGGTTTTTTTTGGGCAGTTCTGAGTTCTCCTATTAAGCCAGATGTTGCGATCGTACTGCAAAAAATTCTGACGATCGCATTGCTGTTTTCCGTAACCCTAGTCTTAGCCAGATTGACTGGTGGTTTTGTTAATTTATATATTCGCAGAGCCGAAGGCGTTCCCACATCACTAATTTCTAACCTTGCTAAGGCTACTATTTTCGTTTTGGGAACATTAATTATATTGCAAACAGTGGGTGTTCAAATTACACCGATAATCACAACTTTAGGTATTGGTGGTATAGCAGTTGGTTTGGCACTTCAAGACACACTTGCAAATTTATTTTCTGGTTTTTATTTAATTATTTCTAAGCAAGTGAGAACCGGAGATTATGTGAAATTAGATGCTGGACATGAAGGATATGTTATAGATATTTCTTGGCGGAATACAACAATTAAAGAAATCTCGAATAATGTTGTCATTGTTCCCAATTCTAAATTGTCCAGTGCGATTTTCACAAACTATCATTTACCCGCGAAAGAAATTACTTTAACAATGAATGTGGGTGTCAGTTATGATAGCGATTTGGAAGAAGTTGAAAGAGTAACTGTAGAAGTTGCTAAAGAAGTCATGCAAGAAATTGCACCTGAATTAAAACAAAATGAACCATATATCAGATTTCATACTTTTAATGATTTTAGTATAGATTTTACGTTATATATGCGCGTAAGTGAATACTTTGACCAGCGTATTGGTAAACATCTATTTGTCAAAAAATTACACAAACGCTACCAGCAAGCAGGAATTCAAATTCCCTTTCCCATCAGAGAGGTTTATGTGCCAAATAATGTAAATAAAAATTCGGCATTAAATTTAGACTAACTCTTGCTAAATACAGCATTTCATTAATTTGTATCGAATTAAATTTGGCAATACCTTGCAATGCCAATGCATCTCGATACAATCTTAATGCACCTTGATACAATGCCAATGCATCTCGATACAATGCCAATGCGTCTTGATACAATGCCAATGCATCCCGATACAATCTTAATGCGTCGGTCGTATTGTTAATGTGTCGCCCTGCATTAAAAAAGCTACGCTTTTACGCAAAACTGCACTAAGGGAGGTGTTTTGTAGAGAGAGGAGGGAGACGGCGTTTATATCGTCCTTGCAGGTTCCTGGTGAGCAATACACAGGCAAATATGGCGGTTGAAAGTAGCACTACACTAGCTCCAGAGGCAATGTCGAGATAGTAGCTAAGGTAGATACCTACAAACGAAATTGCAGCTCCTAAAATTCCGGAAATAATCATCAGATAACCAAAGCGATCGCTAATTAATCGGGCAATTGATGCCGGAATCACCACCGCTGAAATAATCAGAGTCACCCCCAACACATTCAGTGTCGCCACCAGTAAAGTCGCCAACATCAAAGCAAATAAAGTATCCATTGCAAAAACGGGTACGCCATGAACCTGAGCCACTTCTCGGTCAAAACACCAAAATAGCAACGGGCGATAAAACAAGAAAACAAGACTAAGTAAGACAATCGTCACACCAGTCACCACCCATAAATCATTAGGGGAAACGCCCAACACATTGCCAAACAAAGCGGCTTCAAAGTTTTGGCTAAACTTGCGATAACTACTGATCACAGCTACTCCTAAAGCAAAGCTAGCAGTTGTCACAATTCCAATAGCTGCATCCGAGTAGACTTTGCGTCCTGTCAAATATTGAATCAGCAAGGCAGCTGCAAAACCCCAAATCCCAGAGCCAATGTAGAAATTCAAGCCCAGTACATAACTCAGCACAGCTCCTCCCAAAATCGCATGAGATAAACCGTGGGCAATGTAACTCATTCTGCGAGTTGTAATATAAACTCCCATAATGCCGCATAATAGCCCCGCCATCATGCCTACTAAAATGGCACGGCTAAAAAATTCGTAGCGAAAAGGCGTTAGAAAAAAATCCATATTTTTATCAATAAAGACAAAAGACAGAAGGCAGGAAGTACCACGCGCAACTGCGTGGGATCGAAGCAAGGACGACGCCAGATGCTCCACGGAGGCGATCGCTGATAAGAAGAAAATCATGCTGAAGCAAAAGCTCATCAGTAGTGCAAGCGATGTCTACAACGAGCTATGCCTACGCATTTTTCATTACCCATAATAATTTTTACTAAGTCTTTACAAAGCATCAGGTAGCTACATAACCGCCATCTATAACCAAAGACTGACCAGTTATGTACGAAGCTGCTTCTGAACATAAGAAAAGAACAGTTGAAGCAATTTCTTCAGCTTTCCCCATTCGTCCCATTGGAATCATTGTTGTCAATTGTTGACTTGCGGTTTTCGGATCACCCATTTTCTCTGTTATACGGCTTATCAAATCTGTATCGATGATGCCTGGGTTAACAGCATTAATACGGATACCTGATTGGGCATAATCAAGGGCTGCTGACTTTGTTAGCCCCATAACAGCGTGTTTGCTTGCATGGTAAGGTCCAATATTCGGGAAGGCGATTAGTCCACCCATTGAGGAGTTGTTAACAATTACGCCCTCACCTTGACGGAGCATTTGGATAATTTCATACTTCATGCAGAGGAATAATCCTCTTACATTGATTGACATAAGTTGATCGAACTGTTCAATTGATTGTTCGTGGAGAGGAGCGTTTCCACCGTCAATTCCAGCATTGTTAAATGCATAATCTAAGCGACTGTAAGTTTCTACCGTCTTGCTGACAAGTGCTTCTACGTCTGATTCTTGGACGACATCTGTTTTGACAAACATAGCTTCACTTCCAGCTTGTTTAATCTGACTCACAGTTTCTTCGCCTTCAAAGTCACGACGAGCCGCAACGACAACTTTTGCGCCTGCTTTACCAAAGGCGATCGCCGTCGCCCGACCGATTCCAGAACTTCCACCTGTAATAATTGCAACTTTGCCTTCTAATTGACCTGCCATAATTTCTCCTGATAAGCTAATAATCATTTAAAATGCCTTCCCAGTCACATTCAGTAACAGAGGGCATGGTGGTCGTTCTAATGGTTCAATACCTGCGTCCAGAGAACAACAGACATATTTAAAATCATAAATTTGTGCTTTTGTCAATGCGTAAGTCCTAAATACTTCTTTCCTCCCGCCTCCTGCCTTTCTTTGTAAAAGCAAGCTGATACAGCTCAGTGACAATTATCTTGCACGCAATACTTCCGGCAAGTTGTGTTGCATTTGATGACGTAGGGAAGTACCACCGCTAGCGATCAAGATTCGGTCTTGTTGGTGGAAAACTACCATTTCTCCACCAAAAGTCTGCTCAAGATTTGTGGGACTGAAGACATCAATAGGTTGACCTTGACAAATTAAACCGTGGTTGAAACATACCACCCAAGGTAGATGAGTCGCTACCGAATTGAGGTCATGGGTGGAAAGAATAATCGTCAAGCCTTGCTGATTCAAATCAGCCAATAGGTGCAATAGTTCGTGTTGAACGTGCAAGTCGGAACTGCTGGTGGGTTCATCTAGAAGAACTATTTCTGGTTCTCCTACTAAAGCACGGGCAATGAAAACCCTTTGCTGTTGTCCACCAGATAAATTACCGATAGGTTGATGGGCAACATGGGCAACCCCAACGCGCTCCAAAAGTTCGCTGGCAATTTGGCGATCGCGCCGCGAAGACCAAGGCAACACCTTCTGCTTTTGGTAACGCCCCATCATCACCACTTCCAGAGCCGTAACTGGAAAAGTCCAATCCACCGTTTCCACCTGCGGCACATAGCCCACTGCCTTTGGTGGTACTCCTGGCTTTAAGCGCTTTCCTCGAAACCAAATCTCTCCAGCCCAAGGATGAACTAGTCCTAAAATCGCTCTGATTAAAGTGCTTTTACCACTCCCAGAAGGCCCTACCAAACCAGTAAGTTGACCAGGATAAAGCGTCAAATTAACATCCCTAAACACTGGCTGGGTTTGATAACCACAGGTTAAACTTCTAACTTCAAGTATTGATTGCATATACAGCAGATTTTAGTTAGTGAGGTATATAAACTAAGTACATTGCGTAAAAACATAGTGTTTTTAATGCAAGGGGATGTATTGGCATTGCAAGGGGACGCATTGGCATTGCAAGGGGATGCATTGGCATTGCAAGAGGACGCATTGGCATTGCAAGGGGATGTATTAGCATTGCAAGGGGATGCATTGGCATTGCAAGAGGACGCATTGGCATTGCAAGAGGACGCATTGGCATTGCAAGAGGACGCATTGACATTGCAGAGTATTGCCAAATTTAATTTGCTACAAATTAATAAAATGCTGTACTAAGTCTTTTGCACTAGATATCAAGCGTGTTTTATTCCTGAGTTCTACTGCATTTATTTTGTGAAGCCTACTTGGTTGCTGTTGGTCCAACAACATTCCCAGTGTTCAAGTTCTTCACTAAATCAGGATTTCCTCCTAAATTAGAGGCGATAATCCGCATATTGTTAGCCATCATGCCAATATAAGTATGCTCAGGATTAGTGTTTTCAATTGCATTGGCTGAACCCTTGCCCGGTAACTCATCATCGGCAGTGTTGGCAGTTTTTACCTTTGCTTCGCGAGCAATTTGTTCTTCTACCTTGCTGGGGTAGACCTCAGAACCAAAAACTGCTGGGACGCCTGTTTTCCGAATTTGGTCAATTAACTTGGCGACATCTTGAGCGGATGGTTCCTTAAAATCTGAAGGTTGAATCGCACCAATTACTTGAAAACCATACTCTCTGGCCCAATACGCCCAAGAATCATGGTAGGTCAAAAGTTTACGGTTTTTGGCGGGAATACTGGCGACGATTTCCCGTGTTGCTTTGTCTAGGGCATCCAGGCGTTGTAAATAATTTTTGAGATTAGTCGCGTAATAGTCTTTGCCACCAGGATCTAAAGTAGTTAACTGTTGGGCGGCTAGTTTGGCGTAAGCCTCAGCATACTTGGGGTTTACCCACAAATGCGGATTGGGATCGCCCTTTTCTTTAGGAAAGCTAAAGTCAAAAAGCCATTGGTCTTGGGTAATAGTATTACTGCCTAGTTCAAAGATTTTAGTTTCTTTGAGCTTCGAGGCTTTAGCTAGTTTTTCTGTTGGCGATTCTAAATGCAACCCATTGGCGATAATCAGATTAGCTTTGGATAGCAAATCAGAATCGCTGGGACGAGGTTCAAAAGTATGGGAGTCGGTTCCTTCTGGAATAATACCCTTAACTTCTAAGCGATCGCCTGCAATGTTACTTACAATATTGGTTAAAGGAGCGACTGTCGTTACAACTAAAAGCTTATTTTGTGTCTTTTGTCCTACTTGAATTGGAGTGGTTGCTACTTCAGGATTGGAAGACACCGTTTTATCTGGAGACGGACTGCAAGCTACTACCATAAAGCTAAGTACAAATAGCAATCCGGGGAGGGTCTTCATTACACTCAAGCCTTCTAAATTAAAGGATCAACGTTTAATTAGACCTTTTCCTGATATTAAGATGCAATGCCCCCTCAGGGTATTTTCGGTTGAATTATTTTTAGATTTTTTTACCGAATAGCCTACTTAACCTAAATCGGAGAAATCCAGATTTAGCATATTTTGCAGATGATGAACTCCACGAGTAATATCATGTCCGGTTAAAGACTTATCATTAAGGCCGCTCTAGGGGCAGAGGGGAAAGGTTTTTGGGTTTCTGCATAGATTCGGGAATCATAACTAATTGGCCGGACTTGATATAACCAGAGGAAACCTCTCTTGGAGACGCTACGCGAACGCAAGAGACGAAAGCGCTTTGTCCTTAGAAACACAAATGACTAATGATTAATGACTAATGACGGTCTATAGGGAGTTTGTGCAATATATAAGCGCATTAGCTTATCTACTCTCATTAGATTGCTAATGCTCGCTTTTCTAATGTTAGTTCAAAGCGATCGCCTGGTTTTGGCTCAAGTACCTTCGTCGCAAGATTGTTTTTCTCAAGTAACGAGCGAAATTCCTCAGCAGTTCCTTTCGTTTGAATGAATTTCATCAGCAATCCCTCAAACGCCACATCTCCACCAGCCGCTGTCGGTATTATTACTTGAGGCTGTAATGATTTTACTACTTCTAAAGCACTATTTTGTCCTTTAATAATTGACCCAAGCAAAGGTAGCGTCATATCAATAAACGGTGTAATCACTACATCGATAGGTGTAGCTTGCTGGAGTTGTGGAGAATGATACCCGTGAGGCTCGTAGTATACAGTCAAACCACTCTCCAATTCTTTGAGGAGATAACTATTTTCTACCAAAGTCGGGCCAATTGGAGAGCCGGGGAAAGCCTTGATTTCAATTTGATTATTTAAAGTGAAAGTTTCGCCATGAGCGAGAGTAGTTACTTGGGTGTAGCCTAACTGCTGCACTACCTTAGCTGCATTGGGAGAAGCTACAACCTTGATGTTGTGGTCAAGCAACTTGAGCGTTGGTGGGTGAGCGTGGTCTTCTAAACCCTGAGATAGCAGGATCAAATCGATATTATCTGGGATTGGGCGCTCTTGCGATCGCGAACCTTTAAAAAACCAATCCAAATTGCCGAAAATTAACGAACCAACCAGCCAAGGGTCAATTAATATTCTTTTACTACCAATTTCCAGCAGCCAAGAGTTGCTGTCTAACCAAGTTAAAAACATAAATTTTGTGAAGATAACGCCTATCTTCATTATCAATCGTGTCAGCTTTCTTAGTAAGCATTGCCGATCGCAAATCTGCTATCGGTTAATCAACTGTTTGCTTTTTTGGCGCACACAGATGGTTAACATTCAACGAGCGGTGTAGCCTCCGTCCATCAAGTAGAAGCTGCCCGTAACGAAAGACGCTCTGTTTGACAGTAAGAACGCCACCACATCCGCGACTTCTTCAGTGCGTGCAAGGCGACCCATCGGATGCGAGGCTGCCATCTGCGATCGCACTTCCTCCGGTACTTTGTGCATATTCGGTGTGTCTACATAACCCGGGCCGATGGCGTTAATTCGCAAGCCTTTGTCTGCATATTCCAACGCCGCCGCCCGCGTCAGCCCAATAATTCCGTGTTTTGCTGCGGTATATGGACTGATGCCGGCGACACCGACCACGCCGTTTGCTGACGACATATTGACAATTGCACCACCGCCGCTGCGGATGATCGTTGGAATTTCGTACTTCAACCCAAAAAATACACTGCTCAAATCGGTGGCAATCACATCATTCCACCAGTCGATTTCGTAATCCGCAGTGGTGACATTGTGCGGACCAGTAATGCCAGCATTATTCACAGCCAGATGCAGTCCGCCAAAGCGACTCACTGTTTGGTTGACCATTTCTTCGACTGCCTGATGATTGCGGACATCGGTTTCGATAACGTGCACCCGATCGCCGGAAGCATCCAAACGTTCAGCAACCAGGTGTGCATTGTCTACATCAATGTCGGCAATCACAACTTTTGCTCCCATTTGAAATAACTTGACTGCGATCGCTTCTCCCAGTCCAGTTGCTGCTCCGGTAACGACAGCAATTTTGTCTACAAACTCAGAAACCAAATTCACTTCCTTGTTTGAATCCGCCGCCTGTTTGTTTTCGATTGTTTCTGCCATCATTTCGTTGATGTTAAATTCATAAAGTAGTTTGTCGGCGTTGCCCATAAATCCTTCAAGTTTTAGCGTGTACTAGTCTCTTTTGTTAATGACTTAGTAAGCAAAACTAGGCCAGATCGGTGAAAGCAGAGCTAAATTTTTACTTTTCCTAACCTCGATCTCAAACCAATTGCACTCTAATTAATTACAACGTTTTAGAAGCAACTTGGTTAGGCATCATCTAAAAATAAGTTGTACAAAATTTATTTGGCATAGCTTACTAAAGTTAGCTTTCACACAAAAATTATTCAGGTTATTTTTACACAAATTTTTAGGTGCAATCTTTGAATCAGCACTTTTGCTCAATACTCTATCAAGCATTGAAAAAATTACTTCAAAAACTTGAAATCGTAAATATTTAGTGCATAGCCAATTTCTGTAGCTTCACCCATGATGAGAATTTCGTTTCCTGAGATTTTCATCGAGTTTTGTGGTGATTTAACTCCAACAATACTCTACTCTCTGACCAACTTGACCTCTCTAATGCTAGTAATGGTGCGGATAGTTTTCTACTGTCTTTGGAAGGAGATTTTTTACTAATTTAGACTGATTAGGAATAGTGATCGCGTCGTAAATGGAGGAGTTTAAGCATTTTGAAAAAGGCGAGCGCCCAAAGTAATGAATGTAAAGTATTTGGTGATTTAGCCTAACTCTTTGCGCTCAGAAAACATTAGTATATTTGAAGAAAGACTTTATTAATCTTAATAATGACTATAACTACACAACAGCTTCCAACCCAAGACGCCTTTGAGAAATTCTTTTGGACTTGGCAGGGCTACAAAATTCAGTACACTGTCATGGGTACAGGACGCCCTTTGGTACTGGTTCACGGCTTTGGTGCTTCCATTGGACACTGGCGCAAAAATATCCCAGTCTTAGCTAATGCTGGCTACCAGGTATTTGCCATAGACCTTTTAGGTTTTGGTGGTTCTGATAAAGCGCTCATTGATTACAGCGTAGAAGTTTGGGTGGAACTGCTAAAAGATTTTTGCACAGCACATATACACGAACCTGCTATATTTATTGGTAACTCCATTGGCGCGCTTCTGAGCTTGATTGTACTGGTAGAACATCCAGAAATTGCTGCTGGCGGTATTTTAATTAACTCTGCGGGTGGTTTGAGTCATCGTCCTCACGAATTGAACCCGCCACTACGGATGGTGATGGCAACTTTTAATCGGTTTGTGCGATCGCAAATTACAGGTAAATTGGTCTTTAACCGCATCCGCCAAAAAGCCCAAATTCGCCGGACTCTTTACCAAGTTTACCGAAACCGTGAAGCTGTCACCGATGAATTAGTCGATTTACTTTATACTCCCTCTTGCGATCCAGGAGCGCAACAAGTCTTCGCCTCCATTCTCACAGCCCCTCCTGGCCCTAGTCCAGAGGAACTTTTGCCGAAAGTAGAATGTCCTTTATTAGTAATTTGGGGTGCTGACGATCCCTGGACACCAATTACTGGGGCCAAGATTTACGAAAAGGCGCGGGAGAATGGCAAAGATATCAAAATTGTTCCCATTCCCAATGCCGGTCATTGTCCTCACGATGAGGTTCCAGATGTTGTCAATGCCCAGATTGTTGATTGGCTAGCGCAAAGGTAATAATTTTGCCTTTCTGCCGATATGTATTAGCCTAAGCAAGGTAAAAATAGAGCTAACAATCTGGGTGAGTGGATCTTAATCTTTGAATTGCGCCTTGACAGAATCAAACTCGTATGGCAAATAAAATGGAGCTTGATGTGCGTAATGGAGATAAAAGGGTAATTCCCTTAAATCGCCATCCAGATTTTTCAGAAGAACTTGGCTATCAAGTCATCAGCGAATTAGGACGCAACCGAGAAGGGGGACGGATTACTTATCTAGCTAATATCCTCAACTCTAATCAACAGGTAGTAATTAAAGAGTTTTGTTTTGCTCGTGCAGGTGCTGATTTATCAGGTGTCAAAGCATATCAGCGCGAAATTGAAATCTTGCGGCAACTGAATCATCCCTGCATTCCTCGCTATATAGATTCCTTTGAAATGCCAGGGGCTTTTTATCTGGTACAGGAATATAAAAATGCCCCATCCTTGGGATTAAAACGCAGCTTTCATCCTGAAGAAATTAAGCAAATTGCTCTGTCAATCTTAGAAATTTTGGTTTATCTGCAAAAGCAAGTTTCTCCAATTATTCATCGGGATATTAAGCCAGAGAATATTTTGGTTGATGAAAAACTAAATGTTTACCTGGTTGATTTTGGGTTGGCTAGAATACAGGGTGCAAAAGTAGCTCTGAGCAGCTTTATAGCAGGAACTCCAGGTTTTATGCCACCAGAAGAACAGTTTGGTCATTCCCTGACAGAAGCATCAGATTTATATAGTTTAGGAGCAACACTAATTTGCTTACTTACTAATACCCGTTCTGTTGAGATTGGCAAATTAATTGATGATAACTATCGCTTGAATTTCCAGCAATTAGTTCCTCAAATCAATCCGCGTTTTTGGTGGTGGTTGATGAAAATGGTGGAACGTAACCGAAAACGTCGCTATGCTAATGCAGCTGTTGCTTTAAAAGCACTTGGGAGAATTGAGGTTGTCGGTAGTTCCACTAGGATAGAGAATTTCATTAGTACAATCAAACCTAAAAAACGAACTACTTTGTTGGGACTAGCTACTGTTGTTACACTGGCTGCGGTTGCAGGAACTTTGATAAGTTATCAGCTTGGTAATACAGTTGGGCAATTGTCGGAAGCTAGAGAATGTCAAAGTTTTGATTTAAACGCAAGTTGCCAAGAAAATACTAGACATTAAGATTAATTAGGTTGCTTCCAGCTTAGGATTACAGCAGTTTTCAATTGAATAGACTACAACCGTAGGGGCACAATATATTGTGTCCCTACAATTATGTATATTCTAGGCTTGTGAAAATCGCTGGAATTTGCATGAGTATCAAATACTCGTCAACGGAGTTTAGAGGTGGATGAATCCAGTTCAAATACTCGTCAACGGAGTTCAGAGGTGGATGAATCCAGTTCAAATACTCGTCAACGGAGTTCAGAGGTGGATGAATCCAGTTCAAATACTCGTCAACGGAGTTCAGAGGTGGATG
>NZ_JBALDE010000268.1:0-4602 GCF_036917515.1 Nostoc sp.
ATCCGCAAGCAACTGGAGTACTTCCCTACCTTGCGAGCGGCAATGGAGTATGTTCTGAGTTTAGTGTCCTAACCAACCTGGCGGTTGCTATAAATTGCGGTAAGAACAACACGTTTGCTGTACCAAGTTATTTATACACGGATGCAGCCGTCTTCTACAATCATAGAGATTTTCGGGCCATAGTCAATGTTCGGAATTTGTTTGACGTTGACTATTTTGAGAGTTCTCAGAGCCAGACGCGTGTTTTCCCAGGCGATCCGTTGACGGTGTTGGGGTCGATTTTCTGGGAGTTATAAAGAAATTTTAGTAGTCAACAGGCGATCGTGAGAAACAAGATCCCTGACATTTTTGAGATGTCGGGAATCTGTCGCTTTCAATTCTCACAAATGAAATAGAATTGCTATATCTTAAATTTTCCCATTGATTTATGTCTATTTCTCTGAGTATCTGATAAACCCTATAAAAAATCGAAATTAGCCTTTCTACCGAAATTCTCAAAAGACAATGCCTAACTAAACCTTGTTGTTTGATCAATTTTTTGTACTCAGGATGAGTAAAGTCGCCAAAAAAATTAATAAAAATTTCAGAACACTGTACTCCATATCTGACAGCCTAGACTACCTTAGTAAGTGAGCAGCTTTAAGATAACGTAGTAAATTCAATTAAGTAAGCCGTGAAGATTCCAAGTTCAATCTGGACATTACTCATTGGCATCGTGCTAACGCTCACCAGCCTTTGGTACGGTCAAAATCACGGTCTGTTGCCATCAGCAGCCACGGATGAAGCCGTCTTAGTGGATGGTCTGTTCAACGCGATGATGATCGTTTCTACAGGTATATTCCTAATTGTCGAAGGTGTTTTAATTTACTCTGCATTTAAATACCGTCGGCGTGCAGGTGACAATGAAGACGGCCCACCAGTTGAGGGCAATATACCTTTAGAAATTCTCTGGACGGCGATCCCAGCAATTATCGTTATCGGTATTTCTGTTTACAGCTTTGATGTCTACAACGAAATCGGTGGCTTTGATCCTCATGCTATCCATGAAGCACCGATGAATCAGGAGTCGATGAAAATGCCAGGTCATGGGAGTGCAATGGCCGCAACTTTAAGCGATACTCCTCCCAGCACCGAACCGAACCTCAATCAAGAAAAATCTGATCAGGCAATGCAAGACCCAGCTACGGCAGAAGTCCGCAATGCTGACCAAATTCCCCAACTGCGAAATGCCCCAGGTGTAGGTAGTGTTGCTCCGACAATTGGGGGCACTCCTGATAAAGCAGGCAAACCAGCAGGATTACAGGTCAACGTCACAGGTCTACAATATGCTTGGCTTTTCACCTATCCTGAAACTGGTATAACTACAAGTGAAATGCACGTCCCCATCGGGCGTGAAGTGCAAATCAATATGACAGCTAACGATGTCATCCACGCCTTTTGGGTGCCAGAGTTCCGCCTGAAACAAGATGCGATCCCTGGTAGGCAAAGTGAGATTCGCTTTACACCCAAAAAAGCAGGCGATTATGCCTTAATCTGTGCTGAACTTTGTGGCCCCTACCACGGTGCAATGAGAGCAACAGTAGTCGTTGAGCCAAAAGAAGCCTTTGACAAATGGGTGCAAGAGCAGCTAGTTGCCAGCAAAGAAACACTAAATCAAGCCGTTGCTGTTAACCCTGCCGATCTATCCCCAAATGAATTTCTTGCTCCTTACACCAAGGACATGGGGATTCAGCCAGAAATTCTCCATCATATTCACAAATAGTCATTGGTCATTAGTCATTAGTCATTAGTCACTGGTCATTAGTACTTATACAAATGACAAGTGACAAAGGACAAGTGACAAAGGACAAAGGACAAGTGACAAAGGACAAATGACAAATGACCCAAGCTCAAGTGCAAGAAACTGCCAATGTCCCTGCTCTTGTTGAGGAGCTAGGTATCAGAAAATGGCAAGACTATTTTAGTTTCAACACCGACCATAAGGTGATTGGGATTCAATATCTAGTCACTACATTCATTTTTTACTGTATCGGTGGCGTGATGGCTGACTTGGTTCGTACAGAACTGCGAACTCCAGAAGTCGATTTCGTCACCCCTGAAGTCTACAACAGCTTATTTACGCTGCACGCCACGATCATGATTTTCTTGTGGATTGTGCCAGCTGGTGCGGGTTTTGCTAACTTCCTCATTCCTTTGATGATTGGGGCAAAGGATATGGCATTTCCCCGCTTGAATGCTGTTGCCTTTTGGATGATTCCCCCTGCGGGTTTATTGTTGATCGCTAGTTTAGTGGTAGGCGATGCACCGGATGCAGGTTGGACTTCCTACCCTCCCCTGAGCTTGGTAACAGGTCAAGTAGGTGAGGGAATTTGGATTATGAGCGTTCTCCTACTAGGTACGTCATCGATTCTAGGGGCAATTAATTTCCTCGTCACATTGCTCAGGATGCGTATCCCCGGTATGGGAGTTCATCAAATGCCCTTGTTCTGCTGGGCGATGTTTGCTACCTCGGCACTGACTCTAGTATCTACACCAGTGCTAGCAGCAGGTCTAATTCTGCTGGCTTTTGACTTATTGGCAGGAACGACATTTTTTAACCCGACTGGGGGTGGCGACCCGGTTGTGTATCAGCACATGTTCTGGTTTTATTCCCACCCAGCCGTTTACATCATGATTTTGCCCTTCTTTGGGGCAATTTCAGAAATTATCCCAGTGCATTCCCGCAAACCGATTTTTGGCTATAAAGCGATCGCTTATTCGTCTCTTGCCATTAGCTTTTTGGGGCTAATTGTTTGGGCACACCACATGTTTACCAGCGGTATCCCCGGTTGGTTGCGGATGTTTTTTATGATTACCACCATGATCATTGCCGTACCCACGGGAATTAAAATTTTCAGTTGGTTAGCAACCATGTGGGGTGGAAAAATCCGGCTTAACAGTGCCATGCTGTTTGCAATGGGCTTTGTCGGTACCTTTGTAATTGGTGGGATCAGTGGCGTGATGTTGGCAGCAGTGCCCTTTGATATTCACGTTCACGACACCTATTTTGTAGTAGCACACTTGCACTACGTGCTATTTGGTGGTAGCGTTCTCGGCATTTATGCGGCGATTTACCACTGGTTCCCGAAAATGACGGGACGGATGCTGAACGAATTTTGGGGTAAGGTTCACTTTGCTTTAACAATAGTTGGTCTAAACATGACCTTCTTACCAATGCACAAGCTGGGATTAATGGGTATGAACCGCCGTGTCGCCCAGTATGACCCTAAATTTACCTTTATCAACGAAATTTGTACTTATGGCGCTTACATACTAGCAGTTTCGACATTCCCCTTCATCATCAATGCGATTTGGAGTTGGTTGTATGGTGAGAAAGCTGCCAATAATCCTTGGAGGGCACTTACCTTAGAGTGGATGACGACCTCACCGCCAGCGATCGAGAATTTTGATGAACTCCCAGTATTAGCTACGGGACCTTATGACTACGGTTTGGAAAAGGCTAAAGAAGGTGTACCCTTATCTGATCCTAATCCAGTCTTGTCTGGCGGTCCGAACTCGGTGTTAAGAGCAGAACCCGACCCAGCAGTTGCTGCTAATCCCGAAGACCGTAAATAAACTGGGGACTGGGGAAAAAGCAAGGGAGCAGGGAGCAAGGGAGCAGAGTTTTCCCCTCCGCCCCCGCACCCTGCCCCTGTGCCTCTTTTTAATGCCCCATGCCCAATGCCCAATGCCCAATACCCAATTCCCCACTTATCAAAATTCATGCAAAGTCAAACTATTGACCCAGCTAAAACCGAACTAAATCATCACCACGCGCCACAAGCGTCCGTCGATCATCATGAAGAACATCCAGACCATCGTATGTTTGGGTTAATTGTCTTCCTAATTGCTGAAGGGATGATTTTTATGGGGTTGTTCGGAGCCTATTTGGCTTTCCGTGCTACCTTACCTGCATGGCCGCCAGCAGGTACCCCAGAGTTAGAACTATTGCTACCTGGAGTCAACACCATCAATCTAATTTCTAGTAGTTTTGTCATGCACAATGCCGATACTGCGATCAAAAAGAACGATGCGCGGGGTGCACAAATCTGGTTAGCAATTACTGCTGCAATGGGTGCAATTTTCTTGGTTGGTCAAGTATATGAATATACCCATTTAGAATTTGGTTTAACTACCAATTTATTTGCCAGTGCATTTTACGTTTTGACTGGTTTCCACGGATTACACGTTACTATCGGCGTTTTGGCGATTGTTGCTGTGTTGTGGCGATCGCGTGTTTCGGGTCACTATAGTAACCAAAAGCACTTTGGTATTGAAGCCGCCGAAATCTACTGGCACTTCGTTGACGTGATTTGGATTATTTTGTTCGGATTACTGTATCTACTGTGAGTATTAATTAACTAGTTGTTCAATCCACGCGGACAACTTAATAAGCCCCCTTAGTGGGGGCTTTTTTAATTAACAGAATAAAAATATCAGTGAAAAAGATTGTAGAGAAGTAGCAGTGCTATAGCAACCGCCAGGTTGGTTAGGACACTAAACTCAGAACATACTCCATTGCCGCTCGCAAGGTAGGGAAGTACTCCAGTTGCTTGCGGATAC
>NZ_JBALDE010000269.1:0-57621 GCF_036917515.1 Nostoc sp.
CTGAAGTATTCAATTCGATTATTACTTCATTACTTGAAGTACGGGAAAATACCCGTGTTAACCTGATTCATCCCGCACTTATGCAACGCCGGAAATTTAAGTTAACCACTATTGGTAGAGCCTTCCACTGGATGGAACGCGAATTAGTACTTGAACGCCTTGATGAATTGCTTACTGATGATGGTGGACTAGCACTGCTTCAGACTGGTGATAATCCTTGGGAAAGCAATTTACCTTGGAAACAAGCTGCTGTTGGAGTAGTAAAGAAATGGTTAGGTGAAGAACGCCGAACTGGACAACGAGGACAAGGGACTCGTAAGCCAGTCGATCCTCCCCATGAAGTTGTAATTGCCAATTCGGCTTTTGCTCGTCAAGAAACCTATGAAGTACCATTTGAAAAATCTTGGACTGTCGATAGCTATCTTGGCTACTTATACACTACAGCCTTCTCTCTGAAAATTTTCTATGGCGATAACGCCCCAGCATTTGAAAAGGATCTTAGAGAAGCTCTACTAGCAGTTGAGCCGTCTGGACATTTTACAGAAGAACTCAAATCTACAATCCTAGTCGCTTGGAAGCACTAGCAAAATTGAACACGAACAAGACAGAGTTTTACTCCCAAGTTTTGATCT
The DNA here is from genome assembly GCF_036917515.1 of Nostoc sp. Classification (GTDB taxonomy): domain Bacteria; phylum Cyanobacteriota; class Cyanobacteriia; order Cyanobacteriales; family Nostocaceae; genus Nostoc. The sequence goes on from NZ_JBALDE010000269.1 coordinate 633, forward strand.
TCCACTAGCACAACATTGGAGTGGGTCTTTCTCACTCCACTTCCTACATTTTTGCCTCCTAACTATTAAATTCTCACTTCCTCGAGTCGTTTCAGGGTGGGTTCTACCCACTCTCTTTCTTAATTTCATAGATAAAGTTTAAAAATTACAAATAAAAAAATAGTTATTTTAATTTGTAAATAACTTAATAAAAAAGATTTTTTGTTTTTTGATATTGCAATTAATCATCACTGTTTTAACCACTTAGAGGAAAATCAATAAAACAACCCATGCCAGCTTTAAAAGGAAAGTTTGAATTCAGAAAAAGCCCGACGATAACAACACGTCGTTCTTTATTATTTGCTCTGGGCTACTGCTTAATGCTATCGACGACTCTATCGAGTTGTAGTGAAGCCAAAAATAATGCTCAACAGTCAACAGTTTCTCCTGAATCTGTAGTTTCATCTAGCACTACAGAGAAATCAACTGAGAAACAAGTAGTGCGGATTGTACGTTCAAAACAACTTACCGCTTTAGCAGCTTTAGAAAAACAGGGTTCCTTAGAAAAGCGATTAGAGCCTCTAGGTTTTAAAGTGCAGTGGGCTGAGTTTGCGGCTGGCCCACAACAGCTAGAAGTCGTAAATGCAAATGGACTGGATATCGCATCTACAGCCGAATCGCCTCCTGTATTTTCCCAAGCAGCAGGAGCACCTCTTGTTTATCTAGCTACTACACGTCCTAGTGGTAAATCTATTTCACTTTTAGTTCCTGTAAACTCTCCGATTAAAACTGTTAGGGATTTGAAGGGTAAAAAAGTGGCTTTTCAGAAAGCTTCTATTGGTCACTACCTATTAGTTAAAGCATTAGAAGATGCAGGATTGAAACTGAGCGATGTCAAATCAGTTTTTTTACCTCCAGCAGATGCAAATGCGGCATTCAGTCAGAATAAAGTGGATGCTTGGTATATTTGGGAGCCATTTGCTACTAGAAATGTACAAAATAAAATCGCTCGTGTTTTAGCAGATGGCGGGAAGTTGAGGGATACAGGCAACTTTTACTCAACCTCACGCCAATTTTATCAGGCTCATCCTGATGTAATCAAAGTGTTTTTAGAGGAGCTAGAAAAAACAGAAATCTGGACTAAGGATCATCCCAAAGAAGTAGCACAACTGCTTGCTCCTGTAACTCAGCTAGATCCGCCGACTTTAGAAATAATGCATAAGAAATATGATTATGGGCTAGTACCAATAACCGAGAAAACTATTATTAAGCAACAGCAAGTTGCAGATAAGTGGTACAACCTCGGACTTATCCCCAAAAAGGTAAATGTTAGAGATGGCTTTTTAACGCCTGAAGAATACACCAAAATTACTCCCTCTGACGTTCTAGCGAATAAGTAATTATCTGAAGAAGAAATTAAAGCATAGGAGAGTATTATGGCTACCTCGACTTTGACAAAGGTTAAAATTAGTGCTGTAGATGCCCCTTTGGGAGCTATAGTTACCGATTTTGATGCCAGTCAAGCGATCGCACCTGAAGTTATATTACAACTTAAGCAAGCACTGCGCGATCGCCACATCTTGATTTTCAAAGACCAAAAGCTCTCTGATGAACAGCTTTTGAACTTCGCTCTATACTTTGGTGCACTGTTTGTACCATCTGATGAAACTCCAGTCTTAGCTTCTAAACCCGGAGAAACCCCAGTGGTGATTCCGATTTCCAACGTCGATGGCGGCTATACCGGTACTGGAGAACTGACTTTCCATTCTGACCACAAATGGACTCCTACCCCATCTAGCGGTTCACTTCTTTATGCCTTAGAAATACCTTCTCAAGGTGGAGATACTTATTGGTTAAATACCAATTTAGCCTATGAGGCATTAGATGAAGCCACAAAAGAACGGATTGCAGATTTACAGTTAATTACTTACAACCCATTCTTACAAGACCGGAATGCACCGCGCCCTTTATATCGTTTGGATAAGAGTATTCCTTTAATCAGTCCTGTTTTTCCCCATCCTTTAGTTAGAACCCATCCAGAGAGTGGTAAAAAGCATCTTTACTTAGATGCTGCTACAGAAGTGGAAATTGTCGGGTTAGAGCCAGAAGAAGGATCTAAACTGATTGAACAGTTGAGGCAACATCTAAATCAACCAAAATTCTACTACCAACACAAATGGTCTGTAGGCGATATTGTCTACTGGGATAATCAAGCTACCTTACATTACCGCCAAGCATTTAATCCGAATGAGCGACGAGTATTAAAGCGGGTTAGCCTCGCAGGTAGTCGTCCCTTTTAGGATTTATAACTCAGAAGATTAAGCTAATGGGCGTTTAAATATACATTTTATTGGTCAATAGTCAAAAGTTATTCTGGACTATTGACCAATAAAACTTGTCTGAAAATAGTACTCTATGTTTGTAAATAAAAAATAGTAAAAAAATATTTTTTTCTTCAAAACAAGTGTTAATGAATACTTTATTTTCAGACTAAACTTGATACACTCTAAACTGAAATTGATAGTTGTTAGTACTCATTAAAAACGCTACCACAAAAATCATTAAATTTAACTATATTAAATATGTATTATGGAGCTTTTAAAATCTTTGCAAAGGCTAAATTTGTATAGCAATAAAACTCCGCAATCAAAAACTATAAATACCAAAATGGTAAATGAGTACAGCTTAAATATTAAACCTATAGAAGCCAAATATAAAATTGAGCCTAAACATATATCTTTATTAATGTTTGTGGTATGCACAAGGACTTCTACCAAAAAAAGTTAATGTCAAAGATGGAGTACTTACTCCAAAAGAATATACAGCATTCACACCTGATTCAATTAAATCTAATAAGTAAATTATTGTAATTAACTTTAAAAAATTGGATATTTTCATTTATTCAACGATGGTTTTATACCAGTATTCCATCAAAAATTGAGGTGCAAAAATGTTTAAAAGCTTCGTGAAATCTAAGACAACAGTCATCAGTAAACTTGCCTTGTTTACAATATCTGGTTTTCTAGTATCTACTACTTTAATCAGTTGTACGTCAACTATATCTAACACAAATACAGGAACTGAGCCGAAAGCAGAACCAGTAGGGGCTAAAACTATAACTTTTAAAACAAAGTTACTGCGAATAGGGTATCAAAGCTCTGGTGATTTAGTTAGAGTCAGAGGAGTTTTAGAAAAACGTTTGGAGCCTTTGGGCTTAAAAGTAGAGTGGTCACAATTTGCTCAAGGACCACAACTTATGGAAGCGATGAATGTGGGCAAAATTGATATTGGCTCAGTTGGAGAAACGCCTCCCATATTTGCTCAAGCTGCGGGTGCAAAAATTATCTATTTGGCTGGTAGAAGACTTGGTCCTAATTCTGGTAAAGGTAGTGCGATCGCAGTTCCAAAAGGTTCTCCAATTAAAACTTTAGCTCAAATTAAAGGTCAAAAAGTAGTCTTTCAAAAAGGTTCGGCTTCTCACTATTTTATTATCAAAGCTTTAGAAGAGGTGAATCTAAAATATAGTGATATCAAAGTTCTGAGTATGCCCAATGTTGAAGCACGTGGTGCATTTATTCAGGGAACTATTCCAGTTTGGGTAACTGGCGATCCTCATTTAGCTTTGGTAGAAAAACTCTATGGTGCGCGTGTACTGCGAGATGCTACAAATATTGGCACTCCAGGCGGGTATTACATAGGAACACGTGAGTTTACTAAAGAAAATCCCGAATTAGTTCGGATCATCCTAGAAGAAATTGATAAAAATGGTCAATGGGCAGAAGTGAATCGTAAAGAAGTAGCCAAACTCATAGCACCTGTACTTAAAATTGATTTACCTATTCAGGAAGTAATTTCTAGCCGTGCTAATTATCGACTCAGAGGAATCACTCCAGAACTAATGCAAGTTCAACAAAGAGTTGCTGATTTGTTTTATAACGAAAAAATATTACCTAAAAAGATTGATGTTCAGGAAGCATTGCTCACGCCTCAAGAATATGCAGCTATTACTCCACCAACACTGATAAGTGAAAAGTAGAGAATATTAGATATAAAGTTTGTTTTTTTAAACAAACTAGAATACCAATTTACTAAATGAAAAAGGAGATTTGTTAAATTAGCATAATCTCAAATTTTCATCATAACTTGGTGTTTTAGGAGGTTTAAATAGCAACTTCCTATTATCTTACTTGCTGAAATAAAGTAAGACTGACAACGTAAAAGTTAAAACTTACAAGGAAAATCACAACTGATGAACAAGTCATTTCAACCACAACGCCGTACAGTCTTAAAGCGTGTTGTCCAATATTCTGCATTGGGACTGTTTACTTTATTATCTCCCTTGGCTGGTAGTCTTATGCAAAGCACTCAAGCGGTGCCTGCCAAAGTAATTAATTTGGCGTATCAAAGTTCTGGTGATATTGTCAAGTCCAAAAAAACTGTTGAGCCACGTTTCCAAGCATTGGGTGTAACCGTGAATTGGGTTGGGCCATTTGCAGCAGGGCCGCAATTGATAAAAGCGCTGAATGAAGGTAAGGTGGATATCGGTAATGTGGGAGAGACACCTCCAATATTTGACCAAGCTGCACGCCCAGGCCTCATCCCTGAAGTTGTTTATCTTACTGGACGCACGCCCACTGATGGTACAAACCAAGGTATTGTGGTAAAAGCTAATTCTCCCATTAAGAAAGTAGCGGATCTTAAAGGTAAGAAAATTGCTTTTCAGGTAGGTTCCAATGCACAGTATTTACTAACAAAAGCGTTGAAAGAGGTAGGGTTAAAAATTAGCGATATTCAAATCGTTGCTTTGACTCCAACTGAGGCCCGCGATGCCTTTATTCAAAACAAGGCTGACGCCTGGGTGGGTGGCGATCCCCTTTTAGCTGCTGTGGAAAGTACTACCCCGATTCGGAATCTGAGAAATGCAGCCGGAATTAACACTCTCAACGGGTTTTATATTGGCAGGCGTGCATTTGTCACCCAAAATCCGCAATTGGTGCGAGTGTTTTTAGAGGAAGCAGAGAAGGTAGGAGAAGCGGCTGAAAAAAACCCAAGCGATTATGCCAAAATTTTAGTTGATGAACAGAAATTAACTCCAGCAGTTGCACTAAAGGTGGCAAGCCGTCGTACTTATAAATTGAGAAAAATTACACCTGCGATCATTGCTGAACAGCAGCGCGTTGCTGATTTTTATTTTGATGAAAAAGTCATCTCGCGTAAGATTGATATCAAACAAGGGATTCTTTCTGATCTAGAATATAAAGCGATCATACCTAGTAATATCAATTAACGGTAAACAGGTAGCAGGTTTATTCAGCTATTAACTTGGCTAGCTATTACACTGTAGCGGAAGTTTGCCTAACTTTAACAAGGGGCTTAACAAGTTGCTCAACTAACTTGTTAAGCCTATTGTCTGGTTAAGTAAAAACCGAGGAAGGAACAAGCGATCGCGAATCTTTTTACAGATATGATTTGAGATTGACAATTAGTTTTAACTAAAATGTTCTACTCAACGTATCAAGTAACGGTGAACAGGTAGCAGGTTTATTCAGCGATTAAGGTAGCGATCGCATCTACTAACTCGCTTGGCTCTACTGGTTTGGCAATATGCTTGTTAAATCCGGCTCTTAGCACCTGTTGAGCGTTCATTTCTCCAGCATAGGCGGTAAGTGCGATCGCTCGAATTTGCCCTCCCTGCTCTGGTGGCAGTGTTCTCAACTGTCGCATGAACATACATCCATCCACTTCTGGCATCCCAATATCGCTTAAAAGTATATCTGGCAAGGATTGGGCTAAAGTCACTAAAGCTTCATTGGCTGATGTTACTGCTGTCACATTTGCCCCATATTGCTCTAGTAAGAAGACAATAAATTCTCGCGTATCTGTATCATCATCTACTACTAAAATTTTCACACCATTTAAATTTGAGGATGGCTCAGAGTGACTACTGTCTTGTTTAATCTCTAATTGATTTTGGATTAACGGTAATCTGACAGTAAAAGTTGCCCCCTGATCTTCGCCCTCACTTTCTACCTGGACTGTGCCGCCATGCAGTTCGACTAAGTGACGGACAATCGCTAATCCTAACCCCAATCCACCAAATTTTCTAGTGGTGCTGCTGTTCTCTTGGCGAAAATATTCAAACACGTAAGGCAGAAAATTGGGGTCGATGCCTTTACCTGTGTCGCTGACTTGAATGATTGCTGAGTTGGAATTTGACTTAGAACATGATGATAGTCGAATATCAACCCGTCCGCCCTCTGGTGTAAACTTAACTGCATTTGAGAGCAGGTTCCAAACGATTTGCTGCAATCGGCTGGAGTCTCCCAAAACTTGTCCCAAATTTGGTTCCAGGCTGATGTGCATCTCAATTGACTTAGCTTCTGCCGATAGCCGTACTGTCTCCATCGCTGCGGAAATCACAGATGTCAGATCGACTGGATAGATATTCAAGCTGATTTTACCTTGTAAAATCCGCGAGATATCGAGTAAGTCTTCAATCAGTTGAGCCTGTAACTTCGCATTTCGCTCAATAGTCTTCAGCGCTTGAGGAATTGTTTTTTCATCAAGTTTTTTGGTTTGGAGTAGCTTTGACCAACCTAAAATTGGGTTGAGTGGCGATCGCAATTCATGAGAAAGTACTGCCAGAAACTCGTCTTTTATCCGGTTGGCGTTTTCTGCTGCTTTCCGGGCAGTTTGCTCTGCCTCGTATAGGCGGGCACGTTCCATCGCTTGAGCGCACTGCTGTGCTAGTGCCAGCATAAAGGCTCGATCGTCTTGATTAAACTTCTGAATCTCGGTAAAAGCTAGAGACATTCCCCCGATAGCTCGTCCCTCGATGATCAATGGAATCGAAATCCAAGCGCTATAGTTGTACTGGGCGTATTCCTGAGCCAGATTTGAGTAACGAGCCACCCTTGTTTCGGTTGGCCTTTGCCAAATAGGTTGCTTAGTTCTTACTGCTTCTGCGAGTGGCGCGGGTGCATTAATCGAGAATCGACGCGATGAATCGATTATTTCTTGTTGATCGCCAACAGTTCGGACAATTTCTAATTCAGTGCCGCTTTGAGTCAGTAGTGCGACAAAAACAAAGCTAGCTCCCAAAGCCGCTATACCTTGCTCTACAATTACTTCAGCGACTTGTGTCGGAGTTAGAGATTCCGAAAGGGCAGCGGTAATCGCTTGCAGACGGGTAATGCGAGATGCTACGTGTAAAGCCGCCTGTTGAGATTGCTGTGCTTCTCTGTAGAGTCGGGCATTATCAACTGCGATCGCCGCCCGGCCGGCCAACTCCTCAGCTAACATCAAGCTTTTGGTGTCGTAGCAACGACCTGAGGAAGATATCAAAGTCATAACTCCCAACACCCGTCCCCGAAGGATTAGCGGTACACTCATACCAGATGTCGGATTTAATTCTTGCAATATTTTCAAGTGACTGGCGTTGTAGGTTAACCCTTGGATCTGTTGATCAGAAATAAAATGAGTAATTTGTGATTTGCCTGTTTGTATTACCTCAGCAACACCTGCTGTTTGGGTCAAATCAGGCGGATAATTTTGTAACTGTTCTACCAATTCTTGTTTCTCTGGATTGGCATGGGCTGCTGCAACCCGATGCAGTAATTGATTGTCACTAATGATATCAACTAAGCACCAATCAGCGATTTCCGGCACAGCCAAACGCGCTAAACCTGCTAAGGTTGTCTCGTAGTCCAATGATGCAGCCAAAATCCCACTAGCCTCAGCCAGAAAACGCTGCTCCTCTTCCACCTGCTTGCGCTTAGTAATATCTCGCGAAGACGCTTGCATCTCTAAAATTTGTTGAGTTTGGCGATTGCGGATAGCTCGAACAGTTGTTTCCAACCAGATATAATGTCCTTCTTGGTGACGTGCACGGTGAGTAATGGTATAAATATCTGGTAAATCGCCTTTTACTGGGTAGTTTCTCGCAATCTCTACCAAATCGTCAGGGTGGACTAACTCATGGCTAGGATGATCGACTAATTCCTCTGGTTGATATCCCAGCACTGTGTAGCAAGCTGGTGAAACGTAGAGAAGAATTCCATCGACTGTATGGCGGGAAATAATATCAGTTGAATTCTCAGCCAGCAACCGAAAACGCGCTTCACTCTCACGTAGTTTGCTCTCAGCCTGCTTGCGTTCGGTAATATCGACGCACATTCCTACCCATTCGCGGATTTCGCCTGTTTCGTCGAGTATGGGCACACCGCGTATATTCATATAACGGTATTCGCCGTCATGCCGTAGAACACGATACTCAGCAACTGCAACACTGCGTGTAGGAAATGCCTGTTTCCAAATTTCCGCTATCGAGGTACGATCTTCTGGGTGCAGTGCCTCAACCCAACCCCATCCTTTATATTGTTCGGGACTTTGCCCTGTGAACGCCTGCCAAGTTGGAATATCATCAATAACGTTGCCCCAAGGTGCTGCCCTCCAGACAATTGATGCGCTTGCCTCTGCCAGTGAACGGTAACGTGCTTCACTATCGCGCAGTGCAGCTTGCTGTTCGCTCAAATATTGCTGCAATTCAATAACCTCTTGAGCTTTCAGGTTCTCACTCATTTTAAAAGTATTTGGCTAAAAGCGACTCATCGGGTTCTGCCATCTGCTGTAATAGTTCTTTAATTTGTTTCATCGCCAGTAGTGAAGGTTGTATCGTCTATTTTTCCATCGATTCTAGTGTGGAGCGGAACCCCTAATATCGTTGCCAGTTTTACCTGTGTAAATTTGAGCCACTGCCAAGTCTCACAAACCAATTGTGCAATCCTTGGTTGTTCTATCGTTGGCATAAGCTCAATTTAAATATCTTTTTATTTTTCTAATGCAATATAGCAGATGCTATAGCTCTAACTGCACCCATCTAAGGTTATAGAGGTTATCAAGAAGAGGCAGGGAAGCAGAGGAGAAAGAAGATTGCCTACAAGAGGCGGGGCTTGTACCGAAAATCATTTTCTCCTTTGTCCCTCTGCTTTCTTGTAAGTTGGTGATTATGTATTACATCAACTCTCATGCAAGCTATTTAAGCTAGTAATAGAATTGTTTCAATTTAGGGGATAAGAATATGAAAGTTTGGCTTGCCTGCTTTTTGGTGCTGTTTGCCTTGGCGGAACTGTTTGACTGGTTGCAAGAATTTAATCTGCCATTACCTATCTATATTTTGGGTGGCGCTTTTTTAGCTGTTGCTTCTAACTATGATAAAATTGTTGGCTCCTATTTAGCTGATTCAAGCATTGAAGCATCGCTTGAACAACCCCAGTTAGATTCACTAACTCCATCTACTAATCCGATTTCTTTCCCAATTACCAGTCCTGTTGAAGATGTTCAAACATCTCAAACAGATGATTAGTGCTTGTCTGATTCTATAGTTGACACTGGGCGTTAAAAGTAGGAATACGTCAAAGTCTCTAATTAGCAAGTAAATTGCTACATTAATAAAAGCTTTAGGTTAACTAGCTTTTAACCTAGATTCCGAAAATTGACTTCTGCGCCTGCAACATCTACCCAATTCAGGCTACCGCCTCAATGCCGTGATTAGTAGACTATTAGAAAAACTCCGTGTACCTTTTGTCAAAGTTCAGGATTCCCGTGAAACTTCTAAGAGTAAAAGCTGGATAAAAGTAATTTGTGTTACCAGTGTAGGAGTCACCGCCTTTATCTGGGGAGTTCGGGAACTCAAATGGTTACAGCCTTGGGAGTTGAGAGTTTATGACCAGATGTTGCGATCGCGTCCCGCACAAGCACCCGATCGGCGGATTTTGCTAGTAACAATCACTGATAAGGATCTTAAACAAGAGAAATGGCCTCTATCAGATCGGACAATCAATCAGCTATTGAAGAAAATAGAGTCTTATCAACCGCGAATTGTTGGTTTATATCTTTTCCGACCAGAAGACAGTAATTTGGCGGCTAATCTCCAAAATCAAGATAACATTGTCAGCACCTGTTTGTTCAGCAGCTTGGGTAGAGATGAAATTCCCCCACCGCCGAATACTCCTATAGATAATGTTGGGTTTAGCGATGTGGTTGCTGATAATGAAAACGACCAAATTCTCCGCCGCAGTTTGTTATTTGCTAACTCTACAGACAAGAAATGTACAACATCATTTGCATTTGGTGCATTAATTGCAATTAATTATCTGGAAAAACAAGGTATTGAATACGATTTCACTAAAAAAGGAGATTTTCTGTTAGGTAAAACCCTGTTTTCGCGTTTACAACCTAATTCTGGTGGCTACCAACATTTGGATGCACAGGGCTATCAAATATTATTAAATTACCATCATCCCAATAGCCTCGCCGACAAAGTAACCCTTACAGATGTACTTAGCGGCCAAGTTAACCCCAGTTTATTCAAAGACCGTCTGGTAATTATTGGCACTACGGCAGCTAATATCCCTCCAGGTGGGTTTTATACGCCCTACAGCGTTTTGCCAGATCAACCAGCCAGAATGCCTGCTCTATTTATTCATGCACAGATAGCAAGTCAACTGATCAGCACAGTATTGGATAGGCGACCTTTGATTTGGTATTGGCCCGACTGGGCAGAACTTATTTGGGTGTGGGGCTGGTCGCTATTAGGTAGTTTTTTAGCATGGCGGTGGCAAAATCCGTTGCTATTGCTAGTAGTGGGAACGACAACTCTACTTGGCTTAGTAGTAATCTGCATTGCTTTGTTTTTGCAAGCCGGATGGGTACCATTAATCCCTTCTGCTCTTACTTTGGTGATTAGTAGTATTTGTATAATTGCTTATACTAGCTATCAAAATCAACGGCAAACTCAGGTGATTGTTCTGCAAGTTGAAAAACAACAAGAAGCGATCGCTCAATTAAATGTACTCTTAGAAGATAAAACAGCACTTCCCGACTCGTCTATTGACTTTCTTCCCCCAATTGATTCACCAGAAACAAAATCAGGTGATTTGCTTTTGAGTGGACGCTATAAAATCTCTCAAACTCTCGGTGCGGGTGGATTTGGTCGCACTTATTTAGCACAGGATACTCAACGACCGGGTAATCCTACTTGTGTAGTTAAAAAGTTAATGCCAGCCCGTCAAGATACACGATTTTTGCAAGTGGCTCGCAGGTTGTTTCATAGTGAAGCTGAAATTTTAGAAACTTTGGGTAAACATCATCAGATTCCTGAACTACTTGCTTATTTTGAAGATAACCAAGAATTTTATTTAATTCAACAATATATCGAGGGGCATACCCTAAGCGAAGAATTACCACCTGTACAAAATGTGCAAAACGAATCATTTGTGATGGAAATGCTCAAACAAGTTTTAGAAGTTCTAGAATTTATTCATCAACATCGAGTGATTCATCGCGACCTCAAACCGACTAATATTATTAGATGCGTTCAAAATAATCGGCTGGTATTGATTGACTTTGGTGCTGTCAAATTGATGCAACCGTCGAGTAGCGAGCAAACAGAATTAGCCACAGTAGCCATTGGGACACGGGGTTATACACCTCCAGAACAATTTGCCGGTCATCCCCGCTTATGCAGTGACATTTATGCTTTAGGAATGATTGCGATTCAAGCCATAACTGGGATACTACCGCAAGAACTCCACCCAGATCCAGAAACAGGAAATGTGATGTGGCGACAAACGGTACAAGTGAGTGAAGAATTAGCGGCAATTTTAGATAAAATGGTTTGCTATCATTTTAGCGATCGCTATCAATCAGCCACCGCAGTTTTACAAGATTTAAAACGTTTTTAAACTAATTGAACTAGGAATTGGGGATAGGGACATGCATCAATCCACTTCTAGCGCTTCTAAAGTTTTTAAAGTTACTACCTCTGCTTCAGTCAACCCTGTCACCCTAGTAATAATCATGCCTTCATAAGTGCAGGCTGGTCTCAACGTTTGTTGACAATCTGGAGTGCACTGCAACTGCCCAAACATGGTTTGAGTCTGCCTTGTTACCGCCCCCTCTTATCTCCTTATCCCATTCCCCATACCTAAAAACTTCATCCCCTTGTGGATAGGGTTTTTCATTTTGGAGCTTTCTAACTAGTCTGCCAAGTTTATCCTCAAGCTGACCAGCAGAGCCAAGAGTTATTCGTAGTTGATTTAGGATAGGTCTTACAATCAGATGAATTTGACTATTGTGGATGTAGTCTTTTGCTTGGGCTTGCATCGAAGCATAAGTCAGCAGATATTGCGGTGATTCTGTTACGATTTCCTCACAGACTTGCTCAATCAAGCACTTTGTCACATATTCCATCACCACAGGTTGCTGTGTGAATCCTCCAGTATTGCTTTCTATCAAGCTACGCCAGCGTAAAGATTCTAGGACTGACATTAACTTAGGCTTAGGCAATATTGGTGTGAAAGCTGTTTGCAATTCTGTCGAGGAAAGCTTGCCCCGATTAATTGCCAGCCAGTACATCACTAGCTGCTCAGATGTGGAGAGTCTTTTGAATTGTTGTTCTAGAAGATTGCCAATGCCCTGAAATACGGTTGTGCCTTCGGCAAAGAAGCAGGCAATGTTACCTTCATGTAAGTCCCGAATGGAAGTGGCGGCAATTTTCAAAGCTAGGGGATTACCACCGTAACACTCAACCAGTTGGCGGGTTTCTTCCTCGGAGCCTGATAGCCCTTTGAGTTTCAGAATTGTTTGCCCGGCTGCGACTTCTAATCCTGATAAAGCAAGGGTACGGACTGGCAAACCATCACCTTCCAAGGCAGCGACTTCAGTAGGTTTTTGCTGGCTGGTGAGCAGGACAGAGCTTTGATGCCCAGTTTCTCCTAATCGCCACAGAAGTTCGCCGTAGGGTTCGTAGCCTTCACGGTAACAGCCTGTCCCTTTTCCTTGCTCCAATAATGTATCGAAATTATCCAGAATCAGCAAGCATCGATATTTGCGGAGATACTCGATTAAACAAGTAATTTGCTCATAAGGAGAAGTAGGCAATATGGTAACTTGTTGATCAGAAAGGATTTTGATCCACTCCGTCACCTTGTCGTGAAAAAAAGGTGCGTGTCGGAGCGATCGCCAAATCACATATTCAAATTCTCCTTGCAATTGTTCTGCTAACTTCACTGAGAGCGCGGTTTTGCCCATACCACCCATACCTAATAGTGTGACTACACGAGCGCGATCTCTCACAATCCATTGGCTGAGGGTTTCTAATTCTGTAGTACGTCCATAGAACTGGGAAACGTCGATTGCTTCCCCCCAATTTGTATAGTTTGTAAAAGGTTGAAAGTTTAAGGTTGAGGAAGTGTTTATGTCCGATTGTCGCTGTGCAGTTCGCTTCAGCACTCCTTGCAGGTTATTTTTGGTAACTTTTTCGCCCAAAGCTTGAGAGAGCGATCGCCATAATTCCGAGCCAACGTCTTTGATGTGACCGGGGTCATAAGTGACTGTTCGCGCCATTTCTAGATAAGTTTTCCCTTCCCAAGCGTAGCGAAATACAATCTCTTGCGCTCTCGTTAAGCATCCTCGTTCCAATAATCGCTCGACTATTGCGATCGCTTCTTCAACCGTCATTTCTCTCAGTAGTAATACAGGCTCACTACAATATTCACACTATAAACTTGATTTTTTGTCAAAAGTTTACGTAAATCTACGAAAAAGAACCCGACCTTTTCCCGACCTTTTCCGACCGACAAACCTGATACTAGTCCTTTAGTATCTATCTAAGATCAGAGCGATCAAGAATGTAACCAAATTATTGAGGGCAGAGACATGGCTTATTATTTCGGCACAAGTGGAAATGATTATCAGAACTACACTGGTTCAGAGAGTTATTATGCTTATGCTTATGAGGGAAATGATACCATCTATGGCAATACTAACAACGATTACCTCTATGGATATAGTGGCAATGACTACCTATATGGTTACACAGGTAACGACGTCTTATACGGAGACTCTGGTAGTGACACCTTATATGGCGGAGCTGGTAGTGACACCTTATATGGCGGAGATGATGGCGATACCTTATACGGTTCTAGCTCAACTGTCTACAACAGTTATGAATATGATGTCTTAAATGGTGGCAGTGGCTACGATAGGTTCGTTTTAGGTACATCCTATGATGGAAACTTTTATCAGGGAGGTGGCTACGCTACTATACAAGACTACAATCCTGCGAATGACTATATCCAACTGAAAGGAAGTGCAAGTTCTTTTTATCTTGGTACTGCAAATTATGAGGGAACTAGTGACCTTGATACACTCATATATCAGAATGATGGTGACTTGTTAGCAGTAGTTCAAGATCAGACTGGTATACAGTTAACCAACTATTATTTTAGCTTTGTCTAGTCCTACTACAGTTGGGAAATAACTCTACAGTTACAAATCTTTGATGACTTTAGAGCAACGTAATTTTAGCTTGCTCCTCAGCTTTATTTATCTGATTTTACACTCTTGCATCTACAACTAAGGAAGTTAAAAATCCACTTGCGGGGGAGCATTCCAATTGGGGAAAAAAGTCTGATCACTCTCATTCTCTAACCTAGTCTCCTAAGAGGTTGTTTGAAAAGTATTATTGCTCACATCTGAACCTCAAAAACCTAACCACCCTAGCCCCCATTCCCTACTAGTGAATGGGGGTTTCAAATTCAAAGCCTTTTGACCTTTAAACTGATAAAAAATGAGCAATAAAAAATTTGCGGGCAAGCAAGCACACATTTTTCTGGTTTTCAGCATGAAAAAATCGCCCCCTGAATTCAGGAGGCGCATCACCAAGGTAGCGTAGAGACGCGAAATTTCGCGTCTCTATTTTTAGCTAGCAATGTATTCTTTGACATTGGCACGACGGCGACGCAGATGAGCTAAAGCTTGATGCTCTAACTGACGGACGCGTTCGCGGCTAAGATTTAATCTCTCACCCACTTTTGCCAATGACATTTCATTACCATCTTCTAAACCAAAGCGTAAACCTACAACTTCTCGCTGTTGCGGGGTTAGTTCTGCTAGCAGGTTGTTCAAGTCTTGGCGTAAGAATTCCTGGTTGGTGTAATACTCTGGTGATGGGCCATCATCTTCGAGCATTTCTTGCAACTCAGTATCCTGGTTTTCACCAACTCGCACATCCAAAGACACAGGTTGACGAGCCATATTCAGATACTCGCGAATCTGAGTCGGTTCTAGTTCTAGTTCTTTGGCAATTTCAGCTGGAGTTGGCGATCGCCCCAAGGTTTGAGCCAACTCGCGCTGCACTTTTTTGATTTTGTTCAGTTTCTCGGTAATGTGGATTGGTAAGCGAATAGTACGTCCTTGTTGAGCGATCGCCCGAGTAATTGCTTGGCGAATCCACCAGTAAGCGTAAGTCGAGAACTTATAACCCCTCGTCGGGTCAAATTTCTCCACACCCCGCTCTAATCCTAGTGTTCCTTCCTGGATTAAATCCAGAAACTCCATATTTCGCTTTTGGTATTTTTTGGCAATAGCGACGACCAAGCGCAAATTCGCTTCGATCATTTTTTGTTTTGCCCGCTTACCTTGCGCCACCGTTTGTTGCACATCGGTTTCCGATTGTTCAACGTAGTCAGCCCACTCTGACATATCCGGTTCGCGTTGCAACTTCTTCGCTAAAACTTCCTTGGCGTCGATGAGCGTCATCATTTGTTGCACTTGCTTCCCAAAGACAATTTCTTGTTCACGGGTTAGCAGTGGTACACGACCAATTTCTCGCAGATAGGTTCGCACCATATCAGCCGTGAATTTGGTGTTGAGGTTTTCGGTTTGTGTATTGACAGTAGGCATTGGTGCGATGTCCTCTACTTCGTAAAGATAATGTATGTTTTATTACTAAATTGGATGAGAAAAAGTAGTACATCTATCACGAAATATCGGGAGCTACCAAAAGTAATTAATCAATTGATACAGCCGTTGTTAAGACGGTAAGCCCCCAATGATAGGTTCCCCTACTTCCCTAAATTTTCAATTTTTTATAAGCACGCTGGTTATTTTTGAGAATTCTTCTCTTGGACAGTTACTAACACCGAGCGGTAAATCCGAAGTCGGTATGAGTTCTACTTAATTTATGATACGATAAATCAGGCAAAGAGTAAACTATCTTAAGATAAAACCTATCATTATAATTTAAAAGCAGCCGTTATATAAAAAATTTTTAAAGTTCCTCGAAATTGCTGACTACTTCTATAGTGACGCCAAAAACCCCTCTTCTGTTGCCAAAACTAGCGGGATAACCGAACTTAATTTGCTGTGATAATGGAGGGATGTCACGAATTGGACATTAGTCATTGGTCGTTTGCAAAGGACATAGAACCACTAGCGACTTCCCGCAGGATAGGACAATTGACAAATGACAATCTAAAATCCAAGGTCAGCTTTGGCTAATTCCGCAGCTGCAAATACTTCTGCGTCAGGTTTTTCTTCCCAAGCTGGCTCACCAATTTCTGCATAAAAAGTTGCGTCATAAGGACGTGTACGCACTACTACAGGCATAGGAACAGCATGACCCAATATTAAAGCTTGTTGTTTCGAGTCTAGCTTTGCCAATACCGATCGCAGTCCGCCACCACCAGATACACCTGTAAAAATCGCCTCAATGTCTTTTTCATCATTCAGCAAAGCAGTAATGCGAGTCCCAATTTGCGACATAACTTCATTATCAATTCCTGATGGACGTTGATCGACTACCAAAAGTGTGACAAAATACTTCCGCAGTTCGCGGGCAATAGTCCCAAAGATAGTACTTTGTACTACTGCGGGGTCAAGGAAACGGTGCGCCTCTTCAATGGTAATCATCAATGGCGTTGGGCGATCGCTAGGATTTTTGCTTTGTAGAAATTTGTCTGCTTTCTTGACGTAATGCTCGTGAATACGTCGGGTGATCATATTCGTCACCAACATATAAGAGAGCATATTAGACTGGGAACCAAATTCTATCACAACATTCTTCCCAGATTCCAGGCATTGCACAATTTTACTAATGTAATTCTGTGGACAAACTGCTCGCATATACTTCAAGCTATCCATCCGCAAGAGTTTGCGCTGTAATGCCATAATCGAGCCTTTGTGTCCCCGCTTCTCCTCGCAGAACATCTCGATTTCTTCGTTAGTCATATTCAGCAACTGGACAATCCAAGACTTGCCAAATTCGCTATACAAAATATTGGCGTTATCTAAGGCTGCGTCAGAGAGTCCTAAATCTCGGCTACATAACTTAATATCTTCAACTTCTATTTGCTCGTAACTCAAATAAAGTTCTTGAGCATCACGCACACCCCGACGCTTTGTCGATTCCGGGTCGAGGGTATAAACTTCCACTTTACTAGGAAAAAGTTGCTTTAATCCTTTAACCGTATTGACGTTCTTCCCTTCTGCAACAGCTTCCCAGCCATACTCAGAGTGCATATCAAAAATCAAGTTTACTGCCGCATTTTTACGGATAACACCAGCTAAAAGTAGCCGCGTGAGAAAAGATTTACCAGTACCAGATTTCCCAAAGACCCCATTACTCCGTTCCACGAAGCGATTCAAATCGATACAAACGGGCACATCCATATCTAATGGTTTGCCGATAGAAAAATTGCGCCTTTGGGGGTCATCTTCCCAGCCAAATACCCGGCGAAAATCGTCAACACTTGCTTCGTAAACTTGACTAAAGTGACTAGGAATAGTTTTAACCGGCAACAATTCTATCGTCGTGCTGGTTTGTGGCATAAATGAAGCTAAACCCGTCACCGATGGCAGGAAAGGATTTGCCGATTTACCATTTGTTGGGAAGAAAGATTCTTCAGTTTCGGGAGTGAACATCAACATCGGCGCGAGGTTGATAGTACCATAAGTACCACTTCCGGCTAAAACATCTCGTAAAAAAGTGTCTTCCCAGCTGGGGGGATTAGCAATAATTCGGGCATTAGCAGCTCCCAATGCTACATCTGTCAGCATACAAAAAAAACGCGATCGCATCCCTTGCACAACAAGAAATTTACCCACCCGCATATCTTCCACAGAAATGTCAGGATGCAATCGTACTTCTAAACCTTCAGTTAGAGAACCTTGAATGACCGAACCTAATGGCTGTGCCGAATTCATCTGATTAGTCATTTGTCATTTGTCACTTGTACTGAGCGTAGTCGAAGTATTGGTCATTGGTCATTTGTCTTGAGTTATTCTCTCCCAGTCCCCAATCCCCAATCCCCAGTACCTAATCAATCTGAATCGAAGTTGGCGCACTTCCCGTTACTGGAGTGGTACTAATTAACGGTGTGCGGAATTGGGCGTAAAGGCGATCGCGCCAAGTGAAGAATGGTTCATAATCTATATTCTCGGCAAAGATTGGCAATCCTTTACCTCTGATAGAAGCTGGTAAATCCAGATAGGGCCCAGGAGGAAACTTGAGTAATATCGATAAGCCAGCCACCGCTAAGTCAGCTAAAGTCGGCTCATCTCCTGTTAAATAGGGACTATCTGCCAATAATAATGTTAAGGCTTCCAAGTCTTGTTTTAAAGATGCGATCGCTGACTTTATCACATCTGGGCTGTAACCGACGCCAAAACCCAAGACTGTCAGTACGTCACTAGGTACTCCTTGAACCAGACTTTTAAATATATCTGGTGTTGAGGTGGGTAATAAAGACTTACGGAAATTTTGATCTTCGCTTATGGCAGCAAATAGTGCTTTGCGACCTTTAATACCTATCGACTCATCCGCCCATTCTTCTATTAATAAAGTTAAACCCCGTTGTTTAGGATCTTGCGGTATTATGGGGCGATGGGGATACTCTAAGTCTAAATACTTAGCTATTTCTGTAGAATCTGCAATATACTTATTACGATCCTTTAATACTGGCACTTGTTTTTGACCAGTCAGCCGGAACAGTTCTACCTGTCCAATCCCAGGTGTAACCTCGATTTTGCGGTAATCGAGTCCTTTAAAATTTAGAATTAGGCGCACTTTCTCTGAGTATTGAGAGAGTTCCCATTGGTATAATTCCAGCATGTGTTCTATCTCTTATAACTGGTCAACTTATTAACTTTACAATTGTATCTTTAGTTTAAGTAATTTTTATTAGTATTAGTTAGTTAGCTGTCTATTTAATTGACATTAGAGTTTAACTGATGCCTAATTTTTGGCAAAATTGTCGATTTAAAAAATATTGTTTTCTGATTGATTAAAATCTTAAATAACTAAGTAATTTAATTCAGTATATATATGAATAGACCTAACCCCTCATTAGTAGGTTTTCAACAGTTACTTCAATTTTTATCAGCGTTACCCTACGTTAAAATATTTCGGTAATTAATTCTGTGCTTTTGCTGAATAATCAATGGTTAATTATGAGATAAGTAAATCTACGGATAAAGAAATATAAATTTGAAGTAGAGTGGGTTATGCCTTAGGCTAACGTACCTTGAATGTGTTAACAGTGCGTTGCACGACACACCATACATTTAAATTTCTTAATATAGTAGACGGAAATATTAATGTCAACTTACTTATAGCCTTCTTTTCTATGTAATTTAGGATTTATGAATCAACTATTAATTTACGTACAAGTTTGTATATAAATTTGCTTTTAAATATAATCTTTCTTGAAAGTCATTGTAACTCTTAATTTGTAGATGTGAGATTTTTACACTTTCTTAAAGTTTGCGTTATCCAAGTGGAGCTTTTTAACTCATTTTAGTGTAATGGAGAAAATTTGTTTAACTTACATGAAATATATGGTAGATATATTTCATACTTATCAGCAGGAGTAGAGGTTAAACATTTTACTTCAATAGCACGAATTATTCTAGAGAAAAATCTTACTTCCCTCTTGAGTTAGATTTTGTGCATAGCAAAATGTTATAAATCTTTATGTCATCTGTGAACAAAAAGAAAAACAAAATTTATGAAGGCAAATTACAGCAAATTACTGACCACGTTGGCAGGCATAGCGGGATTTACTAGTTTCAGCGTCCTCATTACTTTGCCATCTGATGCCAAAGAGGTACTAAATCCTAACCCCAGTATTTTCAACGAAGCCCCCTATAACCGAGGTCAACGCCTTCAAGCAAACACTCAATACACAACTGCTGAGGCTGTTTCTTCAATAGAAAAGGGCAATACCAAACGCAAATCAGTAGCGCAGAATAGTGGTGGAACGCTAAATCCCAAACCAAGTATTTTCAACGAGCCTCCATATAACCGTGGTGGTGGTAGTGTGACACCTAGTGAACCTACACCTCCTAGCGAATCTACACCTCCTAGTGAACCTACATCCCCTAGTAAACCTACACCCCGCACCCCACGTTCTATCCCACAAACTCAACCTACCACACCACCGACTCAGACACCAACTACAACTCCACCAGGACCAGGGGCAAGTGATAATCAAGGCAAAAATTTGTTAGCCTTGGCAGAGTCAAACGCTTCCTTTACTACGTTGACCAAGGCTTTGAAAGCAGCAGGATTGACCGGAACTTTGCAAGGCAAAGATAACTTAACTCTTTTTGCACCCACAGATGCAGCTTTTGCGAAGTTACCAGCAGATGCTTTGCAAGAATTGTTAAAGCCAGATAACAAAGAAGTATTGCTCAAGATTTTAACTTACCATGTGGTGACTGGTAAGTTATTGTCTACTGATTTGAAGTCTGGCGAAGTTAAAAGCCTTGAAGGCGGAACAATCAACGTAAAAGTTGATCCTGCTACTGGTGTTACCGTTAATGATGCTAAAGTCACACAGGCAGATATCACAGGTAGTAACGGCGTAATCCACGCAATTGATCAAGTGATTTTACCTCCTGACTTGTAGTTTTACGGTATCAGCACAACTGGTAATATAACTAGATTTGCATAAAGTATTAATAGGTTAAAATTCCGTTCAGATGTTAATTTTGGACGGTTTTTTGTTTGCAGTCAGCTTTTGATCTTTATCTTGCATTTCTAAAAGTTCAGGAATAGTAACAAATTTATAGCCCTGTTTCCGAAAGTTGGCAATAATTTCTGGTAAAGCTTGCACAGTTTTAGAGCGATTACCACCACCATCATGCATTAGCACAATTCCACCTGGCTTGGCCCTTTTAAACACATTATTAATTAATTTTGGTACAGCAGGACGTGAGTAGTCTACAGAGTCAGATGACCAGCGAATGATGGCATATTTGCTATTTCTAGCGTAACTAGCCACCCCATTGTGCATGAGTCCCCCTGGTGGTCGAAATAAATTTGTTTTAATCCCTGTCACTTGATAAATCAAGTCTGCTGTGTGGTCAATTTCATAGGCAGCTGCTTGTGGATTTAAGAATTGATACCAATGATGCCAAGTGTGATTACCAATTACTTGACCCTCAGCAATCTCCCGCTTCACTAAGCCTGGATAATTCTTCACGTTTTGCCCAATGAGAAAAAATGTCCCTTTTATCTGATTTTTTTTGAGAATATCCAGTACTTGCCCGGTACTCCCAGGCCATGGCCCATCGTCAAAGGTGAGCGCAATTACTTTCTGTTCGGGAGTCAATTTTGCCGCATCAACTATTGCCCCTTGAAAACGTAGTGGCACAGTATATGAAAAACCTTTTGTTTGTACTTGTTGCTGCCAACTTCTAAGCATCGTCGCTTTTAGTTCTTCAATCTGCTGCTGAATTCCAACTTTGCTTGTATTCTCTGTACTTTGAGCATTAGAGGAACTTGACTTAATAAGTATGATCGTACTAGCACTCACACTGCCACTCAAGACAAGCAACGTAACTAATATTTTTTGCAGACCAAAAAATGACTTATTGTCGTCCACTTCATAGCTCCTTCAAGGTCAAACCATCTTTTTTTCACAATGATTATGGCAGCTTTTTATACTCTGTAAGCCTTGCCATACAAGCTACAGTTATGATTGGTATATTTTTTTTAGTTAGCTCCAATCCTAACTTTGAAAAAATACCTTACTCAATGGATAATCTAATATCTATAAGCAAAACCCTCACTATGAAGTGAGAACCTTCTTAGGTATTAATTTTTGTAATCTATAGGGCATGAGAGGAATTTCGATAACCGTAAAAGGCAATTAAAATAATTCGTAATTTAGTTTTGTAACGAAGATAAAGACAAGAGCCACAAAACTTGCCACTTCTTAGTTGCAAAGGACTTAACTCCCTATAATTTGTTAATCCTGCCTGATTAACTGTGAATTTCAATGTAGGCTAAATATTGCATATCCTATTGACGAAGCCATTGCAAAATTATGACAAAGATGTGACCTTCCTTGAGTAATGACGCTAGAAAGGAAACTTGTTAAAAAATTTCTTTGATCCCCAACCGCATAAGACGATTGAATACCATTAACTGCTAAAAATTCTGCAAATAATGCTTGAGAGTGAGTCGGAAAATTCTGCACGCTTGTTTCTATCTCAAAAAAGGGACTTCTTATAAATCATCCATTTTGTGGGGCAAGATGCTCACCCCACAAGAAGTAACAGGATACTTTTTATTTAGAAATCCCTTAACAAACAGGTTACAAGCTTGACATTACATCGCGTGCAACTGCTAAAGTCTGCTCAATGTCTTCTTCAGTGTGAGCAAAAGACGTAAACCCAGCTTCAAATTGAGAGGGTGCTAAGTAAACACCGCGCTCTAACATCCCGCGATGGAAGCGTCCGAATTTGGCTGTATCAGACTTTTTCGCATCTTCGTAGTTATGAACTGGGCCAGAGGTAAAGAATAAGCCAAACATAGCGCTGATTTGACCGCCGCAAGCTGCATGACCAGTTTCTTTAGCAATTTGCAGCAAACCATCTGCTAGCTTTTTAGTAATCTGCTCAAGAGACTCGTAAGTACCTGGCTTTTGCAGCAATTCTAAAGTCTTAATACCAGCAGTCATTGCCAAAGGATTACCAGAAAGAGTCCCAGCTTGATATACGGGGCCAGCGGGCGCAACCATTGACATAATATCTCGGCGACCGCCATAAGCCCCTACTGGCAAACCACCACCAATCACCTTACCCAAGGTTGTTAAATCGGGAGTGACGCCAAATTTTTCTTGAGCGCCACCGTAAGCAATGCGGAAGCCTGTCATCACTTCATCAAATACCAATAAAGCTCCATACTCCTGAGTGAGTTCCCGTAATCCTTCTAGGAAGCCAGCGTCAGGCGCAATAAATCCAGCATTACCGACGACTGGCTCAAGAATCACACCAGCAATCTCATCGCGGTTTTCTTCAAATAAAGCTTTGACTGCTTCTAGGTCATTGAAAGGTGCAGTTAAAGTGCTGCTAGTTGCTGCTTTAGGTACTCCTGGTGAGTCTGGCAAGCCAAGTGTGGCAACACCAGAACCCGCCTTTACTAAAAACGTATCGGCGTGTCCGTGGTAGCAACCTTCAAATTTAATGATTTTGTCTCGGTTGGTGAAAGCCCGCATCAGCCGCAAAACTCCCATACAGGCTTCAGTTCCTGAATTAACAAATCTGACCATTTCGATACTAGGAACGGCATCGATGACCATTTCTGCCAAAACATTTTCTAGAACTGAGGGAGCGCCAAAACTGGTGCCTTTTTCTAAAGCTTCATGCAACGCTGCAATTACTTCTGGATGAGCATGACCGCAAATAGCTGGGCCCCAAGTGCCTACATAGTCTATGTATTTATTGCCATCTACATCCCAAATATACGCGCCTTTAACACGATCAAAAACGATGGGTTGTCCACCCACAGATTTAAAGGCACGAACTGGAGAACTGACTCCTCCGGGCATGAGGTTTTGAGCAGCGGCGAAGACTTCTTGTGATTTTGTTGTTTTAATTGTGGTATTTACCAAAGTTCTCTCCTAACAGTGGGCAATAAAACGCTCTATCTTAGGATAGGGTCAAACACTGCTTAGAATTTCTATCCTATAAAATTAGCTGAACCAAAAAAATAACAATATGTTATGCAAGTCCAATGAAGACTTGACTTTAGATATTTAATTCCAAAAAATATACCGGCTAGCCTATTTTGAATGGTATCGTGAATCCATAAATTATTCTCATGAGAGCAAACTAGCTAGTATGTCTTCTAACGATTCGCGATCGCTGCATTACACTATCCCGGTTGAGAAAATTCGCTACGATGAACGGGGTCTGGTGCCTGCAATTGTCCAAGACTATCTAGATGGTACTGTCCTGATGATGGCGTGGATGAATCAGGAGTCGTTACAAAAGACTTTAGAAACTGAAGAAACTTGGTTTTGGAGCCGTTCCCGGCAAGAGTTGTGGCACAAGGGGGCGACTTCTGGGCATATCCAAAAAGTGCAAAGTATCCGTTATGACTGTGATAGTGATGCGCTCCTGATTGGGGTAGAACAATTAGGAGATATTGCCTGCCATACTGGAGAACGTAGTTGTTTTCACCAAATAGAAGAAAAAATTGCTCCACCACCAGGGGATACATTGTCGCAATTGTTTCAAATAATATGCGATCGCCGCGATAATCCTACTGAAAGTTCTTACACTTGTAAACTATTTGCAGGTGGCGATAACAAGATTTTGAAAAAAATCGGTGAGGAAACCGCTGAGGTGGTAATGGCTTTTAAGGATGATCAAGAAGATGCGATCGCAGGTGAAGTGGCTGATTTATTATATCATACTTTGGTTGCCTTAGCTCACCATCAAGTTGATTTAAAATCTGTATATCGCAAGCTGCAAGAACGTCGTCAATAGAGTAAAGATAAGCGCATATCTGTGCGCTCCTACTCAGCCAAAATTCGATTCAGGTACTGTAAAATTGCCACAGCGATCGCTACACTGAAGATGAAGCCTAACCAGTAAGTATTAGTAATAATTTGTGGTTGATCTAATGCCCATCCACCCAAAGGTTGACCAATAAAATAGCCAACACCCCAACACAAAGCGTTGATAGAGAAATACACACCGCGTTGATTTTCTGGGGCTAACTCAGTCACTAAAGAAGCAGCAGATGGGGTATAGGAAACAATCGCCACAGCAAGTACTCCCAATGCTAATGTTACCCAAAGCAGATGATGAGATGAGACTGTACCGCTTACCCAAATCAGTCCAAAGCCAATTGCCCAGAAAATGGCAGAAACAGTGAGTGCAAGTGTATGAGAACAGCGTTTTAAGATGCTGGTGACAGGCAACTGACAAATAATTGCGAACACCAGATGCCAAGCAAATAGTCCGCTAATGGTAGTTTCAGTAAATCCTTCAGTAGTACTTTCGACAAGGACAAAATTTTTGAAGTAAAGCGGTAGGGTGCTGTGGATTTGAGAAATATAAATTGTAAAGAATATATTAACTACTATGTAGACTAGGAAACGCCAATCTCTTAATACTGCCATCCAAGCAGCAATAAGTTCTGTCTTTTCAGATGACTCTATCTGCTGTTGTTCAGTTTCACTAATCCCAACATAGATAACTCCAAAAAATAGCATGAAAGAGATGGCATCAATGATAAATAGCCATCGATAATTCCCAATTATGGCGATCAAAAATCCAGCTAGCACAATTCCAATCGCTAACCCAAGATTATCAGCTAGTCGAGCGATCGCAAAAGTTTCCCGACGATTGTCAATTTCGCTAGCGTCAGCAACCACAGCTTCAGCCGCTGGCCAATAGAAACCTATTCCTAAACCGCTAATCAAGCTACCGATTACTAGAGAAGTGAAATTATTGGTTGCAGCTAAAACTAGAGAAGCAATTGCTAAAATCGCCGTCGCTAGCAACAAAGTGCGGCGGCGTCCCCAGTATTCAGAATCAGCCAAAGAACCACCTGCAATCCGCCCTACAATGCCGGAAATCGAGGCGCTACCCAAGGCTACCCCAACACTGGTTGCAGATAAACCAAGTTGATTAACAAAAAAGATGGGGGCGTAAAACACGGTAAAGCCAGTACCAACTTCCGAGAGAAATCTACCAGTTGCGAAAATCCAAACCTGGGGATGTATCGAAGGCAACCACGATGATAACTGAGATTGAGAAGCTAATTTCATCAGCTTAAATGTCATAATTTGATGACATTTTTGTAATTCTTATCATTGGCTACTATTTTCCTCACTAATTCCACAGGGTTTCCACAGGCATTTTAGCAGTTTTCCACAGGTGCTATACGAGCTAATAGGCTTCTTGCTGTCTTGCTGGGGATTGTTGATTACAACTAGCAAAGAAGTTTAAAGACTGAGTTTTTATGAAGTAAAGTAACAAAAAATTGGCTTAAAGTCTGATTATTTCGTTCGTATTTATTTTTTATACAATCGTTTTTAACATTTCGCAGCATTGACAAACCCACCCCCTCTTGGCGCACAATGATGCGGCTTGCTTTTGTAATCCGTTCAACTGTTGGCATCAAATATGTAAAATATATTACTATTAGATGTAAGTGTAGATTGTCGGGATAGCAAAAGAGCGTGTGAAGCCCTAAACCGCTTTAACGCAAGCAACTTGTCCCTCTTGATTATCCTCATAGGAGGAAAATCTTATGAAAGCAACGGTTAGCATCTTTACAGAAATTCCTGAAACACTCCACGAATCCTTAAAAAACTACTTAGAAACCCATCCCGATTGGGATGAAAACAGAGTATTGACGGCAGCGCTATCATTGTTTTTACTCCAAAATGGAGATAGCGATCGCCGTGCTGCGCGAGTCTATCTGGAAACTTTGTTTCACCACTCCACAGTAGAAATACCCTGTACTGACTCACCAGCAACAGCTAATTTACTAGACACCCTATAGGTACTGGTATAAAGGGTATTATTCCACGATGAATGGGGCACGGTATGCCGTGCCCCATTCACGGGATTTTAAGCTCATAGCGATCGGCAATATTAGAATAAAAAAGATCGGTAGATTCCGATCCTTAAAAAAGTTCTAATAGTTTTTCTTATTGCCAAAAGTAGTTGGTAACAGGGCAGAATTTACCTTTGTTCTCAGTCTCTGACTGGGAATACCTATGTTGAGGCTGCTGGTTCCCTGACTTATAGTGGCAGCCCTATGAGTAGCATTTCCAGACAGAGGCTAGAAACGGGGTTTTAAGGGGATTTATAGCTTAAGTTGACGCTAATGCACAGCTATGTACCCTACAAACTCCCATTTAAACACCGTTATATCTACCAAAACAGTCACATACAAAGAAATATTTTCCAGTGGATTCTCTCCCCTGTCCACTATCTGAGATAGATAAATAAATATCTCAAATAACTGTTTGGTCTGTATTTGAAAAATATCTACCTATTTTGATTGTCTCAATTTATCTTTTACTAAAATCAAAGAAATTCACTAATGGCTCTCCCAAGAGTTAACAGTCTAAGAGTTAAAAAACTCTAGACTATAAACTCAAGACTTGCCTTCCAACTGCTGGGGGTGAGCAGCAGATTCAAACTTATAGCCTACGCCACGTACAGTTTGAATTAATGCTGGCTGACTAGCATCAATTTCAATCTTCTTGCGAATTTGGCCAATATGAACATCTACAACCCGCTGGTCACCGACATATTCATAATCCCACACCTCTTGGATTAGTTCTGCTCGCCGCCAAACTCGACCTGGATGACTAGCTAAAAAATGCAACAAGTCAAATTCCAGAGCAGTTAAGGGTACTGGCTGGTTATTAAGTGCTACCTCCCGTCGCACTGGATCAATCATAAGTTTTTCAAATACCAAGCGTTTCTGCTCGGCTGTAGTTATCACTCGCTGACGCCTCAAAATAGCTCCGACTCTGACTTCTAGCTCACCTAGTCCAAAAGGCTTGGTGAGATAGTCGTCGGCACCTTTAGCAAAACCGCGAATTTTGTCAGCTTCGTCAGCACGGCTAGTCAACATCAAAACAAAAACACCATTACGACCTTGCATCTCTTGGCAGAGGTTAAACCCTGTGACATCTGGTAAATTCACATCTAGAATCACCAAATCAGGGTTAAATTGCTCAAATAGATTTAGGGCTGTCTTTCCATCTTCGGCAGCCTCCACCTGATAGTTCTGCTTAATCAAAAAGCGTTGGATTAAATTCCGAACCGCAGGGTCGTCGTCAACTACAAGAATCTTGGCAGGAGCCATGACCATTACTTTGCACAAAAATTCGTAAGATTAACAAGAGAGTTGCGTAAAAACGCAGTTGCCACTTGGGGACTAATTAAGAATCTACATGGCTACGGTATAAGAATCCTGATCGTTCAAAAATAAATACTTTAATCAGGATTGTGGGCAATGAGAAGGCAAAACTTCTGTTAGCCAACAGTATATAAGCGCTCTGACTTTAACTGCAACCGTTTTTGATAGCAAGACACCTTCTCGATCCCAGTTAGGTGGTAACTTAAAACGTTTCAATTTTAAATCGATATGTGGATATATACCACAAGCGATTATTCAGTATAATTAAAAAAACTGTTTTAGGGCACAGTAAGTTGCCAAATTTGAAACAGTAAATTTGATTTTTTCATAAAAACGATGAATTTTAGGTACTCTCCGTTCAAATTCTAGATTAAAGCTAGAATTAGACAACGACATGAGGGTATACACGGAGTTATAGCGATATGTTAAAGTGACTATAGTTGAAATTACAAAGTCGATCAAACTAACCCGTGCTACTATCCTGGTAGGGCATATAAATAGGTCGAGACTTTAGTTTCGATCAAAATAAAACCTAAAGCTGTTTTTTATTCGATAAAAGACTGCGGCTTGACTGAGGCTGAAGTAACAAACTCCCATGAGCGATCAAAATCCCTACGAAAAACTTGGGGTATCAGAAGAGGCTAGCTTCGATGAAATTCAGGATGCTCGTAATCACCTATTCGAGCAACATAATGGCGATGCCAAGCATTTAGAAGTGATTGAAGCGGCTTACGATGCGATTTTAATGGATCGCTTACGGATGCGCCAGGAAGGTAAAATCAAAGTCCCTGAGCGGATACGGTTTCCAGAGTTGCGAGTGCAATCGCCTCCGAAAGAAAGTCCAACCCCTCGCGAGCAGTCACCCGCATGGCTGCAACGGATGCTGGATCAGCCAACGCCTGCGGATATACTCTTACCAGGAGCTTGGTTTCTCGGTTTGAGTTCTATTAGCCTGTTCTATCCAGAGGGAGGCGATCAGGTTTTGCAGTTAGCATTGGTGGTTGGCGTAGGCACTAGTATTTACTTTCTTAATCGCAAGGAAGGCAAATTTGGCCGAGCAGTTTTGTTTACCCTGGTCAGTTTAATAATTGGCCTCATCGTTGGGGGACTAGTTGCTAGCTTGCTCTTACCACAAATATCATTTATTAGTCTGGAAACGAATCAGTTCTCTACTGTAGTGACGTTTATATTGTTGTGGTTAGTTAGTAGTTTTCTACGTTAAGCCACTGCTGTAAGCAGGTTTGTATAAAGAAGACATGGTTTATATATGTTCTTCTAAGATCGAAAAAGTCAGGAGTCAGAATACCTATTCTGACTCCTATTTTAATATTTGAATTTGCAACACGAATGCTGATTAATTGAATCTGTTGCAGCTACAAAACCTTTTAAACAAAGTGTTAAGCTCTTAGAACTAAATCTACAGCAGCGCTAAAATCCTTAACGATTAAGTCGGGGTGGTAAAGTTCTAGTTGGGTGCGATCGCGAATTCCAGATTCCACAGCCATCACCTTAATCCCATAATTTTTAGCTGCGGTAATATCGGCTTCCGTATCCCCCACCATCCAGGTATCAGCAGACGGGGGCAGTTCTTTTAATGCCCTAGCCATTAACAAGGGCTTATCTTCAATATCGCGAGTTTTAACATAGTCGTTAGTCAAGCAAAAACAACGATTTTCTGGAAAAAATCTCCCTAAATCGTGTTTTTGGAAGGCATAATCTAGTTCCCGAAATCGGCGCATCGTCATCACTGCCAAATCAATTCCAGCTTGTTGAATTTTTAACAGTGCATCCACAGCACCAGGCGCAAGAGTGTCATAGTGAAAGTAAGGTTCTGTATGCACAGTTTGCCGCCGCAACTGGGCGAATTCTTGGGCTTGGGCTTCGTCTAACCCGGAATTTAAGGCGATTTGTTTTTCAGGAACACGCGATCGCTTGAACTGCCAAAATTTTGCTTTCGGAAGTTCTTGCACTACTTGATCTGGGCGACGGGTTTTATCCAAGCAGAATTGATAAACGTGGTAGTACCGTTCGGAAACATCAATAATTGGGCCGTCGAAGTCAGTAATCAGTCTTAGCATCGGCGGAAAATGTTAATTTTTATTAAAATTATCTCAGATGTATGGGTATTTTTAGAGACTATTAAGTTCAACTAATTGTTTATTGATATTTTGTACTTAAGCATCATTGCAAAGTACCGCGTTTGATTTGTTCGCTTTCAATAGCTTCAAATAAGGCGCGAAAGTTACCTTCGCCAAAACCTTGAGCTTGGAAACGGCGTTCAATAAACTCAAAGAAAAATGTCGGCTGTTCAAATATTGGCTGGGTGAAAATTTGTAGTAATAAAGGTGCGGTATTTCCTCCTTCTGCAGGAGCATCTTCTTGCCAGTCCACCAGAATTTCCTGTTGAGCGATCGCTTCTAGTTCTAGAGGTGATAGTGTAATTCCTGGACGCTGTTTTAGCTGTGAGTAATAGGTTTGGGGAACTGAGAGTAAAGATAAACCACTGGCACGAAATTTAGCGATCGCACTCACAAGATTAGTCGTCCGCAAGGCAATATGTTGAATTCCTGGCCCCCGATTAACATTTAGAAATTCCTGAATTTGAGAATTGCTGGTAGCCGGCTCATTGATGGGCAATTGAACGCTACCATTGCGCGAAACCATTACCTGGCTGTGTAAAGCAGAGCGATTAGTTTTAATTTTAAATGCCTGCTGGGGTTGAAAATCTAAGATTTTTTCGTACCAAGCCACAGCACGATCTAATTCACCAACTGCTACATTTAGCACTATGTGATCTATGGCGATAAAAGTGTTGTCATTAGTTATTTGTCCTTTGTCATTAGTCATTTGTCCTTTGTTAAAAACCAATGACAAATGACCATTGACCAATGACCTTTCTATCAATGTATGAGTCAGTCCACCCCAAGCGGCAATTTTGCCACATTTGATGAATGCCTTACCCTCCTGGCGTTCCTGGATGGGTTGTAGGATTGTAGCACCATGTTTTTGAGCTAGGGCGATCGTGCCTTCGACATCTTCGACAGCAAAAGCGACATCTGCCACACCAGGTGGATATTGACGCAGAAACTCAGCTACTGGACTTGTAGGCAACAGTGGTGAAGACAGAAAAAAGCAGACATCACCATTTTTTACCACTTCTGTACAAGTGTGAAATGAACTGATGCGATCGGTTACTGCTTGAAAACCAAGATGGCGTACAAACCAATCCCGCCACACTTTGGCGTCTTCTACATAGAAATGAACGTGATCAATTTTCATATATATTGAAAATCAAGCATAACAGTTTATATATCTGTAAATTTTGCCTTTTTTGCTAGATTTTCACTTCTTTCCTAAGCAAGAATTATGTAAGCGTACTCCCACTCTAAAATAATAAATGACTATCAGGTTGAATGTTAATTTCCATTGGTACAGCTTGCGGTTCAGCAGAAAGGGCAAAGAAAATTGCATTGGCAGCAATTTCAGAACTAAGCATTTTTTTCCGGTCTACTTTTAGGTTGACGTTATCCCAAAAAGAGAATCTACCCTACCAAAGTAGAATAGCGTGAACTTGATACCAAAACGCTTGAGTTCCTCTGCCATGCACTTGCTAAAACCGACAACACCAAACTTAGAAGCAGAATAAGCCGCTGCCATCCCCATCGAATGCTTGCCCAGAATTTCTATCACATTACAGATGTGTGACCAGACTTGCGCTTTTGCATCTCTTCAGCAGCCGCTTGAGTGGTGTAAAAGCTACCTTTTAAGTTGACATCTAACATCTTGTCTAAATCAGCAGGTTCCAGGCTGTTGTAAGGCTTGAGTATACCAGCACCAGCTGCATTCATTAAAAAATCGATTTGACCAAACTTAGCGATGGTCTTTTTAATCAAAGTATCTACCTGTAGGGAGTCAGTAATATCGGTGGGAACAGTCAAAACTTCTCCTGGTAAATCAGCAGCCAGTGTAGTTAAACGAACTGCATCTCTAGCAGCCAATACTAACCGGACTCCGGTAGACGCAAGTTTTTGTGTTAAAGCTGAACCAATACCACCAGTAGCACCGACAATAACAACAACTTTATCTTGCATCGTATATTTATATTTCTTTACATCTTTTTACATAATATAGAATTACAGGCTCAGGTTGGACGTAAACATCCAGAAAGTATCTATTCGGAAAGTAGCGGAATTACCTCAAATTCCTTGCCATTCATTTTTAATCTAAATATGGAAGATGATTCTAAATATTTGGTAAAATTGGAACCTAATTTTAATTTTTTAATAATTGAATTAGGAGACTCTCCAGTTATTTTCCGTAACTCGGAACCTAGTTTAGACACAGATAATTTAGTTTGGGGAGACTTTGTTTGTATATCTTGAATAATTTTTAATAGTAATTTATTTAATATTTTTTCATTATGAATTTCGATAGCAGCTTCTTTTTCTTGAATAGATTGTGCAGATGAATCATCTATAATAGAAATAATTTCTTCAATTTATGGTTGCTTATGATTAA
Source organism: Nostoc sp. (assembly GCF_036917515.1). Lineage (GTDB taxonomy): Bacteria > Cyanobacteriota > Cyanobacteriia > Cyanobacteriales > Nostocaceae > Nostoc. Next base: position 33,157 of record NZ_JBALDE010000269.1, read on the forward strand.
ATTTATTATTAATATTAGCTCTTTGTTGAAATAAATTTGTAATAATTGCTAAACTGTGTAATCGGGTATTAATAGAATCTTGTTCGTTTTTAATTAAGTCTTGAATTTGCTCAACCACTTTTTCCAAGGATGGAACTTCTGTTACCATTGCTAAAGAATAATGAGTTAATTTGCCAGTATTTCGGTTTTCTATATGTAAAGTTTGCGCTTGTCTACGTACCCAATAGACAATTAATCCTTGGTTTTTGAGTTCGTTACAGAGGTGAATTAAAATTCCATCGTTAGAACAGACTAATATTTCTTTAACTGTTGGATAAGAGCGTACAATACAAGCACCGAAAGTAATCATTTTTGCATCAGCACTATCCTTACCCTCTGGTACGTGGACAAGTTGATAGCCACGGTTATATAGTTCAATATCTTGCTTTCCAATACTTGGATTTTTCCAGTTAGCAAATGCTATTTTAAATTGGAGAGTATACTTGCAGACACTAGCTAAAAATAATTCTGAACTAGCATCTAATTTTAAGTTCTCTACATCCAAAAGTAAAAGAGAGATTCCTGTTTCTAATTGATGTTCTATTTCAGTTTTTTGTTGAAATTTTTGGATAAATTGGCTGAATGCAGCAGATTCTAACCAAGCAGGTGATAATATAATTTGCAGCAGTTGTTCAGCTAATGTCAAACTAAAAGAGCTAAGACTTTTCTGTATAATTTTTTCATCTGATAGATTTTTTACTAAAGAAATTTCTGTGGCTTCAGCCGTAGATACTTTAGTATGTCCGTTGCTGTTAGCAAGCAAGTCAGTTTCTAGGGAATGAGAGAATGCAGGCTCAAGGAATTGCTTACCACAATTTTTGCAGAGGTAATTCTGCTTGTCATTCCGACGACCATTTTTACGGTATGAAGTAGATTTGCACTGGGGACATTTCATATTATGATTCAGATGGTCTAGAGCAGATACTTGCTTTAAATATATAGTATAAAAAAATACTGTAAACATCAGATCGCATTGCCCAACACAAGGAAAACTTAAAGCAAGCGGAAATTCATTTAACCCCTCATTTCCACTTGCACCATATAGTAACGCTCTGAATGGCTAGAATTTAAGAAACACTTCAAATGATGCGAGCAAAAACATAGTCGCGGGTGCGAGAATCCACAGGGTTCGTAAAGATTTTATTTGTAGTACCAAATTCAACCATTTGAGTAATCCGATTTTCAGTACTATAAAAGAAAGCCGTAAAATCAGATAGGCGAGTAACTTGCTGGATATTGTGAGTAACTATTACAATTGTCAACTCAGAACGCAAGTTATGAATCAAATTCTCGATTTTCATACTACCCATAGGATCGAGACCTGAACAAGGCTCATCCATCAAAAGAACATTCGGCTTGACCGCTAAAGCACGGGCAATACATAATCTTTGTTGTTGACCGCCAGAAAGCTCTAAAGCAGATTTGTGCAGCTTATTTTTCACTTCATCCCAAAGCTCGGCAGCTTTAATGGCAGATTCAACAATTCCATCTAATTCTACTTTCGGATGCCATCCAATTAATTTCACCCCATAAGCAACATTATCGTAAACGCTCATGGGAAAAAGATTTGGTTTGGGAAAAACCATACTAACTTGGCGACGTAAACGATTGATGTTGACACGACGCTCATAAATACTCTGCCCAAAAAATTCTACTTTTCCTTCAACTCTCACATCTCCTTCTAATTCACTCATGCGATTTAACGATTTAAGAAAAGTAGACTTACCACAACCACTAGAACCAATAATTGCCGTGACTTGGTTTTGATAAATATCCATTGACACGCCTTCAACTATCTTTTTAGTTTCGTAATATAAGCTGAAGTTTTTGACTCTGATGGCTGGAATTAGTTTACTCATATTCCCAAAACGTCTGAAACAAAACTTGACAAACTAAAACAGTACAAATCAACAATGCTGTTTCACTATGTTACTCCCAAAAGGATATATTCATGGAACTTACGTAGCTATACAACACCAATACAGCAAATAAAGTGTTACTAGATACTTGTATCAAAACTGTGTTTCAAAATGTATCTTTTACAGACTTTTTATACCTACCTTTTGCACGTTGACCTATATACCATCCTTGCTTATAAAAAAGGATTAGGTCTAGTTCGATTTAAAATAGTGACGTATAAATAAAAATACGAGTATCCTACAGCAGATTTAAAGTTGGTAAGATAGACAAGCAAAGTCTGTAACCCAGATATAAAGGGTGTTTGACTCCTAAATTCTGAATTACCCTGTATATAACCCTTTTCTGTCACTCTCCAGGAGGGCGATCGCTAGAAGCTTGATGAAGCAATCAATACAAGCTATACTATTAGAAAAAAATTGGTCTTGGATTTGTTCTTAGAAAAGAATCGCGCGATGCCTGCGGTTTTTGCTAGCTTACGCTTGCTATACAAAAGCTCTAGAATTTAGAAATGGCAAATGTTTTCGGAGACTGACAGAAGAGGGTTATGTCATAGATAGTGAGGAACTAGTTTTTTATAAAGATAAATTAGTAACTTTTGTAAGCTACATTTTTTGAGTATCTTCTAGTACAAGCTATATCCACAAAAATCAGTAATTCACGCCTGAAAGTACCTTAACCGAAACGTCCTGAAATGTAGTCGCGGGTGCGAGGGTCTAGTGGGTTGTTAAAGATTTGCTCTGTAGCGCCAAATTCAACCATTTGACCAATCCGACTTTCATCGGTGCTAAAGAAAGCTGTAAAATCAGAAACGCGAGCGGCTTGCTGCATATTATGGGTAACGATCGCAATCGTCAACTCAGACTGCAAACTATGGAGCAGTTCCTCAACTTTCATGGTAGCGATGGGGTCAAGAGCCGAGCAAGGCTCATCCATCAGTAAAACTTTCGGCTTGACTGCTAAAGCACGGGCAATACATAATCTTTGTTGTTGACCACCAGAAAGCCCTAAAGCGGATTTATCCAGCTTATCTTTCACTTCATCCCAAAGAGCAGCGCTTTTAAGGGCAGATTCGACAATTTCATCTAATTCTAATTTTGAATATCTACCTGCTATTCTCATTCCGTAAGCAACATTTTCGTAAATGCTGATCCCAAAAGGATTTGGTTTTTGGAACACCATACCAATTTGGCGGCGTAATCGATTGATGTTGACACGAGGAGCATAAATATTCTGACCAAAAAATTCTACATCTCCTTCAACTTTTACAGGCCCTTCCAATTCACTAATGCGATTTAGAATTTTAATGAAGGTAGATTTACCACAACCACTAGGGCCAATAATTGCAGTTACTTTGTTCTGATAAATATTTATTGACACCTTTTCAATAGCTTTTGTTGTGCCATAGTAAAAGCTGACATTTTTCACTTTGATAGCTGGAATTAGGTTACTCATACTTACTAAAGTGCGAAATAAAAATTTATCAAAATAGAATTCAGAAGTTAGGATGAATATTATAGAATTCTCATTTTAATAACTAAGCGAGAGAGAATACTGACAGATAAAATTAAACCGAGTAGAACTATAGAAGTAGTCCATACTAATTGACTTTTTTGTGGATCGGGGTCGTTGTAGAGGTTAAAAATCAATACTGGTAAGGAAGCTGTTGGACTTAACAATCCTTCTGACCAATCTAGACTAAATAAGGCAGTAAAAATTAAGGGTGCTGTTTCACCAGCAGCACGAGCTACAGCTAACAAAATGCCTGTGGTAATTCCGGGGATTGCAGTAGTCACAACTATGCGAAAAGTCGTTTGAGAGCGAGTTCCACCTAAAGCAGCAGAGGCGAGGCGTTGAGATATAGGAATAAGTTTTAAGGATTCTTCTGTTGTCAATATAATTACAGGTAGCATAATCACAGCTAAAGCAAAACCACCTGCGATCGCACTAAATCCTTTAGTTACTAAAACTATCACACCATAAGCAAACACGCCTACAACAATTGAAGGCACGCCTGTAAGAATACTAGTGACAAAACGAACAATACTAATAACTGGATTAATTTGGCTAAATTCTGCTAAGAAAATTCCTGTCACGATTCCTGTGGGAATGCTTAAAATAGCACCAATTATCACCATAATTATGGTTCCCAAGATGGCATTGCCAAAGCCATTATCAATAACTGCTTTGACAAACATTTCTGATTTGAGTCCAGAGATTCCCCGGATGAAAATTTCCCACAAAATTGATAATAAAGGAATGAGTACTAGACCTGTAAGACCAAAGGCGATCGCATTCATTGCATAGGTAAATATTACTCGTTCTGTTGGTAGAGGCGTGCATAATTCTACCGCCAGAGATTTATCCGTTTCTGACTGAATATAATCACTCATAATTTTGAAAGTTTTTGATTGATAAATGTTTGACTACACTGAGTCTTTATAGTTATTTCAATGTGAAATAATATTATTTATTTTTTCTGCTAACCCATTTCACTAAGATTACAGCGCCAAGATTTACAGTTAGAGTCAATCCAAATAAAATTAATGCCAAATAGCTTAAAGCTCCTATGTGCAAACCTGGTTCAGCTTCGGCAAATTCATTAGCTAATACAGAGGGAATTGTATAACCTGGATCGAGTAAAGAAACGCTGATTTGAGCAGAGTTACCAATTACCATAGTTACAGCCATTGTTTCACCCAAAGCACGTCCTAAAGCAAGCATTGCTGCACTCACTATTCCAGAAAATCCAGATGGTAGCAAGACTCGAAAAATTGTTTCCCAACGGGTTCCACCTAAAGCCATAGATGCACTACGTAATTCTTTAGGGATAGCCATTAAAACATCACGACTAATTGCCGCCATTGTAGGCAAAATCATGATGGCGAGAATAACTCCAGCAGTCAACATATTAGTCCCAGAAGGATCTTCTGTATTAAATAGTGGTATCCATTTAAAAGTGCTGGCTAACCACTTTTGTAAAGGTTCTAGAACTGGAATAAAGACAAAAATCGCCCACAAACCAATAATTACACTGGGAATTGCGGCAATTAATTCAACAACAAATGCTAGGGTAGTTCGCAGTGATATAGGTAAAAAATTTTCACTTGTGACCAAGGCTACCGCTATTCCCACTGGGACAGCGAATAAAATAGCGATCGCACTACTTACCAAAGTTCCATAAATATAGGGTAATGCACCAAAAATCTGATTACCTGTATCCCAATCTTGTCCCCACAAAAACCCCATTCCAAACTGCTTAATGGCTGGTAGAGCTTCGTGTAAAATTACCCAACTCATTAACAATAGTACTGCAATAGTAATCACAGCAAAAAAGTATACTAGCCATGTAAAGCCTTGGTCAAACCAGAAATTTGTGCCGCTGGTAGTAGTTAGATTGAAATTTTCATCGCCTAGATTTGAATCATCTGATAAATTTGCCATTATAAATCAATAAAATAGTTTTTTCTTACTGCAAGTTATTAACTCAGTCTATTAGGGGAGGAAAATAGTAAAATAATCCCCCTAAACCTTTTAAAAGGGGGATATATTCAAAGCATTCTTCCCTTTTTAAGGGGATAGAGGGATCTCTTGTGTGTAAGTCTTAAAAATTGTAAATCACGGCTTGACAGAGCTATTCACTGTCTGAAGCACTCGATTTGCTACATTAGATGGAATTTTAGTGTAGTTAAGGTCATCGTTATACTGTTGACCGTCTTTTAATACCCAATTAATCCATTTTTTGATTGCATTAGCTTTAGCAGCATTAGCATACTGTTTGTAAACCATCATCCAAGTAAGACCGACAATGGGATAACCTTGTCCTGGATCTCCTACAAAAACGCGGTAGTTGTCTGGGAAAGTGACGGTTGATAAAGCTGCATTTGCAGATTCTAAAGAAGGAGCAACAAATTCTCCGTTCTTATTTTGTACCAATGCTGATTTCAGATTGTTTTTGACAGCGTAGCTATATTCTACATAACCTATAGAACCAGGAGTCCGAGCTACTATAGCAGCTACACCTGGATTCCCTTTGCCTTTGAGGACATTTGGCAGATTCCATTTTGGAGCAGTGTTAGTTCCAACTCTGCCTTTGAAATAACCGCTGATGGCACTCAAGTGATTTGTAAAAATGAAAGTTGTACCGCTACCATCGGCACGAACAGCAAATTTAATTGTTTGATTTGGTAGATTAGCACCTGGATTATCAGCTTTAATTTTTGCGTCATTCCATTTGGTAATTTGACCTGAATAAATTGCTGGTAGTGTAGCGCGGGATAATTTGAGATTGTTAACGCCTGGAAGATTGTAAACAACAGAAACAGCACCGCCTGCTGTCGGTACTAAGATTGCACCATTCTTGACTTTAGCGATTTCATCATCTTTCATTGCAGCATCACTACCACCAAAGTCAACAGTTCCGGCGATGACTTGACGAATACCGCCACCACTACCAATTGCTTGGTAGTTAATTTTCAAATCTGGATATTTCTTCTTTACTTCACGAGCATAGCGTTCGTAAAGCGGAGCCGGGAAAGTTGCTCCTGCACCATTGAGAGTTTCAGCTTGTGCGATCGCACCATAAAATGGACTAAGTGCAATAGAAGTTGTCACCATTGAAGTAGCAATGACACGATTCAATATGGCGCTCGAAAAAATCATATTACCTCTGATTTAAGGAATATTTTACTGCTGTTATTCCAGTCTTAAATAAGCTACATTTTTTATGGTTAAAGCTGATTTAACAATTGATAAGTAAGACATTAAGATATGTTTAAACTTTAATTTTTAAGCATTTTTTATAAAATTTGATTAAATTAGTTAGTTAAAATATACTATTAAAAGTTTTAAATATAATTTAAAGAATTAAAATATAGTAAACAATAAAATTTAAGTAACTATTAACTAAAATGTAAATAACTAGTTTTTATTAATAGTTATTTTTAACTATCCAAAAATATCAACCACTGTCAATTATAACCTCTAAAAAAATTTTGTTTCTGGCAAAATAGGCTCATTATCCTCAAAAAACAAATGATTTTTTTAGCTAGTTAGTATTTACTTTTTTAAATTTGTCAGTTAGCTACTCTTTAAATTATTTCATGTTTGCTTGCGACTACAATACAGTACCAAAAGTATAAATAATCCTATTCCTGCCAGATATTTAATCGGCTCAGGTATGCTGGGATTAGGGGAGAAAAAACCTTCGATTGCACCAGCAATAATCAACATTGGTACAATCCCAAATACTAGCTGCACCGCCTGATAACCATAAAATTTCAGTGCATCCCCACGGCGATATTTACCAGGAAATAAAATTGCTCTTGCTAATAAAAATCCCGCCCCCCCAGCAAAAAAGATCGCCGGTAATTCCAAAGAACCATGCGGAAACACAAAGGCCCAAAAAGGATAAGCCAGATTATTTTGGGCAACTAAAGTACCAACAGCACCAATTAATAAACCATTAAATATCATCAAATAGACTGTGTATACTCCAGCCGTCATACCACCGGCGACGGCCCCAAAAGACACTGACAAATTATTGATCGCGATCCCACTGGATGCCAGAGGTTCAATACCGACAATTGAACCCATCCACAATTTATGCTCATCTCGCACTTTGGTAATCAAGCTTTCAGGTACAATCAAAGGCATAAAGCTGGGGTTTTGCCAGGAATACCACCAAGCCACCAGTGCACCTAGTAAAAACAGCGAAGTCGACGTAGTAATATACATAAGTACTTGCTGGACTACTGATGGTAATCCCCAACGATAAAATTCTAGGATTGCCTGCCATTCCTGCCGCCGCGAACCTTGGTAAATCTGCGTGTAAGCACGAGTTGTTAAAGATTGTAAACTTTGGATCGAGGTATTGCCGATTTGCTGAGTGCGGGCACGTGCCAAATCTGCCGCTACTGAACGATACAAACTCGCTAACTCTCTAATTTCTGCTGCCCGTAAGGACTTTAACCCTTTTTTTTCTATCTGCCTTAATAGGGCATCCAAACGCTGCCAATTCGGTTCTCGTCGTGCAATCCAACGTTGAATATTCATGAATTTTAGGAACACTGAGTTTAATTTAGCTTAAGATAGCCTCAAATTCATCTCCGTAATTTCAAGGCAAATTTAGCATTATGTCTGAAAACTTTGGATCTTCCGGTCAGATACAACCACTGAGTATTGGTAACGTTGTCAGTGCTGCGGTAAAGTTGTATCGTTCTCATCTCAAAACTTATCTTAAACTGGCTGCGATCGCTCACTTGTGGGTTCTAGTTCCTGTGTATGGTTGGGCAAAATATGCAGCCATTTCTGGACTAATTTCACGCTTGGCTTTTGGAGAATTGATTTACCAGCCTGAAGGTGTTCAAACTGCCAGCAGCCATGTTAATCCGCGTCTGTGGTCATTTTTAAGAGTTGGTTTTCAGGTAGGAATATCAATGCTTTTAATTTATTTTGGACTGGCGTTCGCAGCCGGTGTCTTGGCTACCTTGTTGGCAGTAGCATTAGGACAGATATTCGGTCGTAGTATAGGCGTTATAGTCGCAACTACATCGATAATAATTTTTACAGTAATTGTGCTGTTGGAACTAACCCGGTTCTACTCTCGTTGGGTAGTAGCTGAAGTACCACTAGCAGTTGAGGAAAATATTAATGGTGGCGAAAGTGTTGCCAGAAGTTGGGAGCTAACTAAAGCCTCAGTATTTCGCATTCAAGGCATTGTTTTAGTTGCTTTTATCGTTACATTGCCGTTGGTGTTTGTATTAAACTATATACCTAGCTTATTTTTAATCAGGCTTGAGCCTGGTACTGCTATTTACTCAATTGTGTATATTATTTCTTTGATTGGAAGCTTGATCGGTGGAGTTTTAGTCATGCCATTCTGGCAAGCACTAAAAGCTGTTTTATACTTGGACTTGCGTAGTCGGCGTGAAGGTCTAGGTTTGCAATTACGAGAACCTCCCTCACAAGATTTTCGTTAACCCAACACCTTAATCCAACTCTATTAATTTTGAATTATTTAAAATATGCGCTTTTTTAATCGCATCACATTCCAGACTCCAGAAAGTGTAGAGTTGGAATTCACTCTAGCGGGAATCGGTAATCGAGCTTTGGCACTCCTGATTGACTATACAGTATTGGGTATAACTTTGCTTCTGTTTGTCCTTACCTGGAGTGTCTTTTCGACACAGCTGTTAAATTTTGTTGAATACTTTTTTACAAATTTACCAAGTTTAGACATTTGGTTGTTAGCAATTTTCTTCATTATCGCCTTTGCAATTTACATCGGCTATTTTGTATTTTTTGAAACCTTATGGTTTGGGCAAACTCCTGGTAAACGAGTTGCTAAAATTCGCGTAGTTCGAGATGATGGTAGACTCATTGGGCTACAACATGCAACGTTACGTGCTTTACTGCGACCCTTTGATGAAACTTTGTTTATTGGCGCTTTTTTCATTATGTTGGGTAGCCGCGAAAAGCGCTTAGGTGATTTAGCTGCTGGCACAATTGTAATTCAAGCCCAAACACCCACTGCATCTGCAAGATTGACAATCTCAGAACAGGCAAAAAGACTTCATGAACAGTTAATCGAAATTGCTGATTTATCGCAATTGATGCCAGATGATTTTGCTGTGATTCGCGAGTATTTACAGCGACGTGGTGCAATGTCGTTAAAGGCAAGAGCATCACTATCTCTGAAGCTAGCCGAGCAAGTTAAAGCTATTATTAATTTAGAAAAATTGCCGGAAGCTGTTACGCCTGATGTATTTTTAGAAGCTATTTATCTTGTTTATCAACAACCGGAATTTTAGGCTGGAGATTTTATTTAGAGTATTGGCAAAAAGCTAGGTTTATCTAAAAGACAAAATTATAGCATTTCAGGAAGACATAATTAATAATTAGTAGTCAGTGGTCAGTAAGTGGAAACTACTGACTACTAACTACTAACTAAGTACTTAAAAATCTAAAATCGGCCAGTCTGGCTCACGATAATAGCGTGTCATGTTGTCAAACTTTCGTAATTCAACACGATCAATCAAAAATTCTGGCAAATTTAACAGCCATTGTTCATTCAATTGAGAAAGCATAGTGCTAAAGCTTATGCGGTCTAGGTCAGATGGAACCTCCCCAAAATAGGCTAATGTAATATGGGCCGTGAAGTGATAATGCTGCTCAATACCCAAGGCAATTAACTTGGGATTTTGATAAATTGTTCGGCGAAATTGAATAATTTCCTCGTAACAGCGTTCATCTTGAGGGACTAAACAAATGGCTATAGCTCTTGGCATCAGTATTAGTCCTAACATTTGCCATTTAATTGGATGACTCCTGTTTGTCATCAATTGTTGATATTTTTGAAATATTTCAGCTAAACAAGAGTGTAACTCCTCGTCAAATTTAGAATTTTTTTCGTAGGCATCAAGGTAAGCATTGTCCCAAATTAAATCCGCTAAAGTTAGATGGAAGCTAGCAGGAGGTACAGGTACAATCAAATTACGGTTTACAGGCAACTGCAAAAGTTCCTGTTGATAAGTCTGTAATTTGGCATAGAAAGCAGAGTTGTGTGATTCTTCTTCTGCCGGTGGGGTAGTTAGCGTATAGCCAGGAAAGGATGCTGCTTGTCTCAACCCAGAATGTGGCTGAAACTTAGAAGATTCCTGAATATGCTGGGCTTGGGATCTGTAGGCTTCAAGCAGCGTCAGTCTTGCTAACCGATTTAAGTAAGTTTGATAGTTGTCGTCCAATCTTCATAGCCTCACGCTCTCACTTGATAGATTTTAGGGAAAATTATCTTGATTAACAGAATGATTTCAAAAGTATTTAATTTTTAGGAGGGGGGAGCAGGGGAGACAAGGGGGACAAGCGTGAATTATTGAAGTTTCTCCCTTATCTCCCCTCTCTCCTTGTTTACCTTGTCTCTTCTCAATGCCCATCTACTACAAAGTTTATCTATGCCAATCTATGTTTACTGGGGTGAAGATGATTTTGCGATGGAAAAAGCGATCGCTCTTTTGCGCAATCGCGTCCTCGATCCCCAATGGACAAGTTTTAATTACACTGCATTTTCCCCAGATCGAGCTGATGCTGCTATCCAGGGGTTAAATCAGGTGATGACGCCCACTTTTGGTGCTGGTGGGCGCTTGGTATGGCTGATAAATACTACTCTGTGTCAGCACTGTCCAGAGAATCTGTTGGCAGAATTGGAGCGATCCCTAAGAGTCATTCCGGAAAACTCATTTTTATTGCTCACCAGCCGCAACAAGCCAGATGAACGCCTCAAATCCACGAAATTGTTAAAACAGTTTGCTACCGAATTCCGAGAATTTCCTCTGATTCCCCCTTGGAAAACAGAATTACTAGTGCAATCTGTTAATCAAGCAGCCCAGACTGTGGGCGTGAAACTGACTGCCAATACTGCTCATCTGTTAGCAGAAGCCGTAGGAAATGATACACGGCTTCTCTACAAAGAGCTAGAGAAATTGCGGCTATATACCCAAGGTAGTAATAAGCCTTTAGATACAGATACCGTTACGAAGTTAGTAAGAAATACTACTCAAAATAGCTTACAATTAGCAGCAGCAATCAGAACAGGAGATACAGCTAAAGCTTTGACAACCTTGGCAGATTTGAGCAACGCTTCCGAGCCAGGATTACGGATAGTTGCCACATTGATTGGACAATTTCGCACCTGGCTGTGGGTCAAGATTATGATAGAAAGTGGGGAACAGAATCAACAAGCGATCGCTATTGCCGCTGATATCGGTAATCCCAAACGGATTTACTTCTTACAGCAAGAAATCAAGCTGCTTTCTGTGCAACAGTTAATCTCTTGCTTACCCCTACTATTGGAGTTAGAAGTTAGCCTCAAACAAGGGGCATCAGAAATGTCAACACTCCAGACTAAAGTCATCGAACTTTGTCAAGTATGCCGAGGAAATTGACAATCAAATATAAAAGCTTAATGTATTGAGCAGTTTCTGGAACTTCCAACTCCGAAAATAATTCAAAGTTCTTATAATATCCCTGATCTAGTTCTGTATCACACACTATATGAAGAAAATTTCCGATTTATTTTCTCGAACTAGCCGAAAGCGAACCCTTTCGCAATCATTTTTTTTTGGTGCGATCGCTACTGTGGGTGTGATTTGCAACGCTTTTTCATTGAGTTCTAAAACTGAGGCTCAAACTCCAGCACCAATAGTTAACAATACTGAAATCGACAGTTACGCTCAAGCCGTGCTAGCAATGGAGCCAGCCCGTCAAAATGCCTTTGAAGAAATTAAAAAACTTATTGGCAATGGAGAAATCCCCAATATTGTTTGCAACGATTCTAATAGCATAAATGGTCTTCCAAAGAAGGCTCAAGATATTGCAGTGAACTACTGTACCCACGCTCAAAAAATTGTTGAAGATAATGGTTTGAGATTTGAACAGTTCAATAAAATTACTATAGAACTACAAAATAATACTATTTTAAAAAGACAGGTTTATAATACTCTATTACGCCTGCAACAACCTCCCGAATCTCGGTAACTAGAAGGGCTACTTAAATCCAAACACGTGTTAAGTAAGTGGTTAATTATTATGGGAATCATAACTAATTATTCGGAAATTATAGTAGTCCTATTTGATTCATGAAAAATGAGAAAGCGTGTTTTATTCCTGAATTCTGTATTCTGAATTTGGAATTATACTGTATAAATTTTGATATTACAAAAAAAGCAAATCAGGCATTGGGCAGAATTTAATTTATAGCTGTAGCCACATAGGTTAGGACAATGTTGATTGCTAAAAGCCTTGATTTCACGCTTGTTTATACTCAGCACGAGCTAAACGCCCCGCTACCGCTAACAGCACTTAGCACGGGCTAAACGCCCCGCTACCGCTAACAGCACTTTGCTATATATTCTCCAAAACCCCATTTTTAAGTCCGTCCAACAAGGCTAGCGATTACTGTAGCTAACTCAGCGGCTTTAATAGGTTTAGGTAAATGCAGCTGATAACCTTCTTGTATAGCTCGCAGCCAATCCTCTTCCCTAATTTCAGCTGTCAAGGCTGCGGCTGGAATATTTCCCCCTAGTTCTGGTGGTTGCGATCGTACTTTACGGATCAAAGAGTAAGCATCTTCCTGGGGCATACTGATATCGCTGACTAAAGCATTTGGTTTCCACTGTGTAATTAACTGCAATGCTTCTGGAACTGATGTTACAGCTTTAACTTCGGCTTGGTACTGTTCGAGGACTGTGGTGATGAATTCACGGGTATCGGCTTGCTCGTCTACAACCAGCACGCGCACACCAAGTAGGGAGAGAAGGGGAGAAGCAGAGGAGCGGAGGGAAGAATTTTTCAGAAGTGGTAGTTTGACTGTAAACGTTGCTCCTTGCTGTTCACCTGGACTATTTACATGGACAGTACCGCCATGTAATTCTACTAAATGACGGACGATCGCTAATCCTAATCCTAATCCACCATAGATTCTAGTGTTAGAACTATCAGCTTGACGAAAGCGATCAAAGACGTAAGGAAGAAAATTAGGGCTGATACCAATGCCTGTATCAATTACCTGAATTTGGGCATATTTATCTGTTGTCTGTTGTTTTTCCTGTCCACTGATTACTGACAATTGCACCTCTACCCTTCCTCCAACGGGTGTAAATTTGATGGCATTGGATAGCAGATTCCAGATGATTTGTTGCAAGCGCTCGAAATCCCCGGAAACTAAGAATTGAGAATTTTCGCCCAGTTTGCTGTCCTCTGAATGTTGATTGGTTTGGGATTGTGCTGCTGAAAATTCGAGATTTTCGCGATTAACTCCTAATCTCCAATCTGAATTTGCCGTTTCTTTTGAAGGAATGAGAGAAAATCTCAAATCGATTTCCTTGGATTGGGCGGCTAAACTAACAGTCTCGATGGCTGACTCAATTATGAGAACCAAATTACAAGTACGGACATCGAGGCGTAACTTACCTCTACTCATCCGCGATATATCCAGCAAGTCTTCAATTAACTGGGTTTGCGCTTTGGCGTTGCGCTCAATTGTCTCCGTAGCCTTAGCTATTTGGCTATCACTGAGCTTGCTTCGTTGCAGTAATTGCGCCCAGCCAAGGATGGCATTGAGAGGCGATCGCAATTCGTGGGATAATATTCCTAGAAACTCATCCTTCATCCGGTTGGCTTCTTGCAACTGTTCAGTTTGTTGTTGCAAAAAAGCAATTAAACTAGCCCGTTCCATTGCGATCGCTATTTGGTCGCATACTGCTTGCATCATCCCTTTTTGATTGTCGGTGAAGCTCAACCGAGTGCGGCTGCCAAAAGAAAGAGTACCCAACAACCGTCCTTGGGCAATCAATGGGTATGCATAATAAGCAGTAATACCTAAAGAACGAATTAATTCTGTTTTCGGGTCAATTGATTGCTGCACATTCTCTAGAGCAATTGCACAACCCTCCTGGGCTACAGTCCCACAAACTGCTTTACCAAATCCTAAAAACTCGATTTGGTTTGCTAGTTCAAGGGAAATGCCACTGTAAGACTCTAGCCGCATTACCTGAGAGTTATCCTCAACCAAATAGTTTAAATAAACATCTAAATCAATTTGCTCCCTTAGTTTTCGGTAGACGCTATCGATTAGTAGTATTGGTTCCTGACTCAATAGTAAATCGTTGGCTGTGTCAAATAGTAGGTTTAGCCTTTTGTAACCTAACGAGAGTGCTTTTTCTACCCGTTTGAGGTTGCTGATTTCTTGGAACACTAAGATACAAGTAGCCGGATGACCGTGCATTGCTGGCAAGGTATCAGCAAATACTAGTAGAGAGCGCACGCCAGCCGGAGTGTGCCAGTCCACCTCCAATCCATTCAGGCGTTCGCCACGAGCAACCTGCACTCCTGGCATAAGTTCATTGGGGATGCGATCGCCAGCGGCATCTGTATAGTGGTAAACTGTGTGATAATCTTCAGCAGGTATACCTTTGGGAAATTCGCCCCCAGCTAATTCGTTAGCAGAGCGATTGGCAAAAGTTACCCGTGCCGTTCCTGGTTCGATAAACAGCAATGGTCTTGGCATCAGATTTAACACATCTTCTAGCCATTTTTGCTGTTTTAGCAGTACTTCCTCTGCCTGTTTGCGCTCCGTAATATCTAAAAATGCACCAACGCTTCCTCTGGTTTTACCCTCTTCGTCAAACAGAGGTGCAACGTACTCCAATAGGTTGACGATTTTGCCATTTTCATGGACGACATCAAGTTCAGAATTCAGAACTTCGACACCATGAGCAGCAGAGTACTGCATTGGCAGTTCTTCTGTTGACAGTTCCTTTCCCTGGCGATAGATTTTAAAGCTTGTTGGTCTTTCGTCCAAGTCAGCACTGAGGGAGGCATTTGTATCTGACGATATCCCCAACTGCTTGGCAAAAGCAGGGTTGACCTTGATATTTTGGCATTTTGGATCTTCGGCAATGCCAATTCCAATGGGAATTACTTCCAACAAAGTTTGTAATTCAGTAATGCGGCGCTGTAGATCCCTGTTTAGCTGTAATATTTGTTTCTGAGTCTGCTTTTGCTTGCTGATGTCGCGAGTCACAGTTGCTAAGGCAATTGGCTGACCTGTTTTGTTATCTGTAACAGTGAAGACGTTGTAATCAACTGGTATCGGTTGACCTGTTTGAAGATGCCGAAAGCAAAATTCTCCCTGCCAACGCCCTTCTAATAGCACAGTCGGCAGTATATATTTTTGGAAATAGGCTTTGTCTTTGGGCATGAAGTAATCTAATAATGCTTTTTGCCTTACTTCATTCAGGTTGGCAAACCCTACCAAATTTTGACCTGCATCGTTTATGTAGAGTAATTGACCCTCAAGCGTGGCAATGCTGATAAAGTCAGAGCTATTTTCTACCAGCGATGCTAATTTTTGTTGCTCTGCTTGTGCTTGCTTGCGTTCGCTCAAGTCGAGGATAAAAGCTACTGACTCGTCGCGGTTTTCTCCTAGCAGCACGTAACCAACTAAAACCGGGATACGGCTACCATCCTTGCGAATATATTCTTTCTCGTAGGGCGTACAAGCAGCGTTGGTATTTCCTTGGGCTTCGGCAACACCTTGCTCATCCAAGTATAGATACTCTGGTGGTGTGATATTGCTCCAACTTAACTTACCTGCTGACAAATCCTCCCGTGTGTAACCAATCATCCTCAGAAATTCGTCGTTTGCCTGCTGGATACCGCCATACACGTTGCCAAACAGAATGCCGATGACGTTAGAATCTACAAAGCTTCCCAGTTTAACTTCGTAGGTTTTCAGTACTTTCTCGGCAAGGTCGCGTTGATCGCTGAGGCGTTCAATAACCCTGGCACTTTGCCAAATCAAAATAGTAAAAATTATAATCACAATGCTCGCAAACACCGATACTGCAAATGCCGGATCGTATTGTTCTGCGCGTTGACCTTCGACAATTACCCATCCCAATATAAAAGGTACTGCGATCGCAGCAACTAATAAACGACGTGCAAGTAAGCCGCCATAACTATCACTTGTAACTACCCTCATTAACCCATGTTCTGCTCGCACCCATAGAATGCCCATACTTAGTAAGAAGAACAACACCGCTGTGTGTAATGCCATTGATGTTGTATAAGGGGCAAGTCCATAGAGAACTTTCACTTTGTAGGCATAGCCCATCAGCGCTTGAAAGGAAATTAAAGTAGCAATCAGAGCGATAATTTGGGCATACCAATAACTGCGGTGGTTTTTTGGATGAATCAAAATCTGTAGGGCGACGCTGACCAGTATAAAGTTCAGTGCTGTGTTCACCCCCATTCGCCCCGGATGCAATGTCGCTATACTAGTTCGCGAATCACGGAACACCAGTTCATCAATGCCGAGATTCCAGCCGAACAGATATTCACAAAGGGTAAGTGCCACAATTGTGGTGACAGCTATTGCACAGGCCTGAGAGATTAGAAGAATAAGTACAGGTAAGGGGGCTGTGGAACTGTACGGGTAATTTTGAATTGTTTTTTCCCCTTTGCTCCTCTGCTCCCCTGCTCCTCGGTCACTGAGCGTAGCCGAAGTGCTGCTCCCCGGATCTGCTAAAAATAGCCAAAATGACACACCACACAACACAAAACAAAGCGCTGTATTGACTTTCATTGTGGCAGGACTACCAAGGAAGCCACGCTTAAGAACTTCAATGTCAAGCCACCAGCCAACTAGTACCAAGCTGCCAATAAAAACAGCGATCGCACTTGCGACTCCTGCCACAAGTGCATTTGTAGAGACTTTAAATCTATCTTGCAGGCGCAAGCGGTTAATATTTAACATTGAGTGTTCTCTAACCGCATCTATCTAGCATAGTAAACTTACGTATTTCTTACGGTTTAATCATTTATGTCTTTTGTATTGTATGTTACGCCTTGACTTGGTTTTCATCCACCCCTATACATATTTTTTTTTGCACAATTTAAAGTAAGAAATAATGGTGGTTGGACTGGAGACTGGGGACTAGAGAAAAGTTTTTCAATGTCCAATCCTTAGTCAGTACCCAATCCCCAATCCCGAATTTGTAATTTCAAAATTGCAGAGTATGACGCTTACCATCGTCTTGGAAACGTTGCTCTCCAACACCAACAAGTTCTACAATCACTTGACGCGGTGGAGGTGTCCATTCCCCAACTCTTGCTCCAATTTCCACTACTGTTTGATTAGACTCAGTGAATACGCTGATGTTTGTTAGTGAAAAATTTTTGTCTTGATACTCGTTTGTCTGTCCATCATCTTCAAATAGCTGATATTCGTTATTACCACGCCAAATCCGTAATCGGATCTCGTCGAGTGGGGCTTGATCGACGTATTGCCTGACAGGTTGCATAGGGACGATCGCACCGCTACGAACATACAGTGGCATTCTTTCTAGTGGTGCATGGGCAAGAATGTGCATCGGGCCTTCGTAGCGATCGCCACTCCACCAATCATACCAAGTGCCGACGGGTAAGTAGACAGCTCGATGCTCAACTCCAGGGCGGTAAATTGGTGCAGCCATCAGCGATGCACCTAGCAATACTTGATCGTAGAGGCTATAGGTTTTCGGATCGTTAGGGAAATGGTACAATAATGGTCTTAAAATCGGTGCGCCCGTTGTTGCCGCTTCCCAGAAAAGACTGTAAATATAAGGAAGTAGTTGGTAACGTAGATTAATGTATTCTCGACAGATATTTTCAACGCGATCGCCAAATACCCAAGGTTCATGACGAGCAGTAGACATTGCTGAGTGACCGCGCATCAATGGGTAAAGCATTCCTACTTGCATCCACCGAGCGAATAATTCAGCAGTGGCGTTACCAGCAAACCCGCCAATATCGCAACCTACAAACCCTACACCCGAAAGTCCCATGTTACAAAGCATCGGCAGAGATATTTCTAAATGCTCCCACAACGATTGGTTATCTCCCATCCACACAGAAGACCAGCGTTGCACACCAGCATAACCCGATCGCGTTAACACAAAAGATCGCTGTGAACCTCGATGCCGTTCCAACCCTTCATAAGAAGCTTTAGCCATCATCAACCCATATAAGTTATGCACTTCTAGATGAGTGGACGTAGATAAATTCTCCCCTGCCCCTCTGCTCCCCTGCTCCTCTGCTCCCCTACCACCCTGCGGTGCATCTAGGGGAAACCAAATCTTTTCACCTTCATCGCCGAAAGGGCGATCGTTTATGGCAGGTTCATTCATATCATTCCAAATTCCTGCCACACCAATATCAGTTAGGCTTTTGTGTAAATCAGCCCACCAGTTACTCACATCAGGACGTAAAAAGTCAGGAAAAACAGCTTTCTCAGGCCAAACGTAGCCGTGGAACAACGTACCATCAGCTTTACGCACAAAATAGTCGTTTTCTATGCCTTGGTCAAAAACGTGATAATTACCTTCTGGTTCATACTTCACACCAGGATCGATAATTGTAACTGTTTTGAAACCATCCTCTGCTAAATCACTAATGAGTTTTGCCGCGTTAGCAAAGCGTTGAGGACTCCAAGTAAACACTCGAAAGCCCTGCATATAGTCAATATCCAAGTGAATAACATCGCAGGGAATGCGGCGTTGGCGAAATTCCTTTGCTAGTTCGCGCACAACGGTTTCTGACTCGTAACTCCAACGGCATTGATGATAACCTAGCGCCCATTTCGGTGGTAATGGCATTCTCCCAGTCAGCTGAGTATAAGTCTCCAGGATTTGGGCTGGTTCGGGGCCGTAGATAATGTAATAATCCAATTCACCGCCACGAGTTTCCATCTTCCAAATACCTGGTTGTTCAGCGCCGATATCGAACTGACTCCAAAAAGTGGTATTGAAAAAGATGCCATAGCTTACCTGCGGGCGCAAAGCCATAAAAAATGGAATTGCCTGGTACATTTCATCGGTAAGTGAATCATAATCTAAAGCATCCGTTGTCCAGTTGGTTTTTACTTCGCTGAGTTTATCCAGAAAACCTGTGCGTTCACCAAAGCCATAGAAATGCTCATCGGCTGCAATTTCTTTCCACCCTGCAACTGCACCCATCCGCCAACCTATTGCCATCTCTGCATCTTGAGCAAAGGGACGATTAGCTTTGTCAAAATAGGCGATGCGACATTTTTCCCGCTGGACGCATATACGAATCTGTTCTGTTTCAATTTCTATCGTTGCTTCAGTTTCCTGCACTGCAAAAGGTGTTATTGCCCATTCTGCATCATCCAGCGTCACTGCCCAAGAGCGGCGAGGCATAAATTCCCCAGTTGGTGCGAAACGTACGCGGATTAAATTCGGAGCAAGTACGCTGACGGTAAGGCGTGAGTCACTACAGTCAAAATTAATAATATTATTGTCGCAGGTTACAGCTTTTACATTGCCGATACTTGTCCAAGGTTGGTTGGTAGTGGGTAGTTTTCCGAAATATTGCGGCATATCAGTTATTTAGCAGATTAATACTTGTCCGCATTTCATGATTACAGAGATACTTAGTCTCAAACTCTTTCTTTTGCTATAAGTTGGGTGAAAGATTAGCAGATATTTTTTAGCAACAGTGGTTTTCTCTAATGCACAAGTTTGTGTCGTTACCACAGTAAAGACCAATACGCTTGGATTAGGGAAATTTATCTGTTGAGGCAGGCAGGGGAAGCAGGACAAACAAGAGGCTACAAATTTATGATTAACTGTACTAAGTAATTATGGTTGCAGGAGCTAATAAAATTATGAGATTTTTCAACTTTTGTTATATCAGCCTCCCACTAATAAGCTTTGCATTAGTAGGGTGGATAGTGCCAAGAGCTGATGCAGCACTTTTAGTAGGGAGTTTTAATAATAACTCCATTCTGCGCTACGACGAAAAAACGGGAGAATTCATTGATGACTTTGTTCCTTCAGGTAGTGGCGGACTACAGGGAACAACTGGTTTAACTATTGGGCCCGATAAAAATCTCTATGTTAGTAGTATTTTGAGCGGTAGCATCAAACGTTACGACGGCAAAACAGGGAATTTTATTAGTAGCTTCGTTCCTTCAAACAGTGGTGGACTAGATTCACCTGAAGACTTGGTTTTCGGACCTGACAGCAACCTCTACGTTACCAGTATTAACACTCGCACTAGTAATAGTGTTCTACGCTACAATGGACAAACAGGAGCATTTATCAATGCCTTTGTCCCCTCAGGTAGCGGTGGACTCAGTGCACCTCTTGGTTTGAGCTTCGGTTCAGACGGGAACCTTTACGTCGGTAGTAGTCTGACTGATAGTATTTTAAGGTACAACGGACAAACAGGAGCTTTTATCGATACTTTTGCTACAGAGGAAAAAGGATCGGAACCTAGTGGCTTGAGCTTTGGACCAGACGGTAATCTCTATATTGCTAACTTTCGGGCTAATAATATCTTGCGCTATAACGGTAAGACAGGAGCTTTTATCGACACTTTTGTCCCATCTGGCAGTGGCGGACTTAACGGTCCTGTAAAGCCAATTTTTGGTAGTGACGGCAACCTCTACGTTAGTGGTTTAAATAGTAACAATGTATTGCGTTACGACGGCAAGACAGGAGCTTTTATTGACACCTTTGTCCCTGCCGGTAGAGGTGGGTTGAATGGGGCTGGCTTTTTGGCTTTCACTGAAGACAGCACTGTTGTTCCTGAACCTAGAATGAATGTAGCTGTATTGGCGGTTGGTGCTTTGCTAGGAGCAGGTAAGGTAGTTAGCCGTCGTAAGCAGAAAGCCACATCATAAACATCCAGCAATTAAGCTTTCTCCTTAATCAATCCATCGTACTTCCTCAATGCGTCCGATAGCTTTAGCAGTTGAGTCTAATACTGGTTTATTTAGCAGGGCGTTGCATAATAGCGGTATGAATCATTGAGGAATTGGAACATCCCAAAATTTCAGATAGTAAAGTAATAATCGAACCGAGTATCTCAGCATTTGTGCTGACTTGGAATAACATAGCGTCTTGCGATGTAATCGAGCCAGATAGTGACGCAAGCGCGTATTTTCCCCCTCAACCCGCGTCATATAAGTCTTGCTCACAATTTGGTCGCCCTCTGGAATAAAGCTAGGATAGACCAACCATCCATCTGTAACATAGAAATAGCACTGCCAAGTACTGACGATATCCCATAAGGGTTTGAAAGTTTCGCTGCTATGAGCGCCCAAAACCCACGCTAAAATACCTTGTGTGAAGTGGTTCACTGCTGTCCAAAGCCAAAGAGTGTTTTTTTTGAGCCGAGGAACGTTTCTAATTCATCGAGTTCACCAACTTCTGGTATTGCCTGTGGATGGCAGGCATCAGGCAGCAGTTCGCCCATAAGTTTTACCCAAGTAATCAATGTCGTGTGATGCACACCTTTGACCCGTTCGATGCCACGAAATCCCATGCCATTGAGGTACATTTTCAGGCATTCTCATTTCACTTGATCACTGTATCCTTGAGGTGGTTCATAGCAATCAATGAATTGGCGTTAGCGGAGCGGGGCGGAACGCACTTCGCAATCACAGCAAATGTGATTCTGTTTACCTCTTTTGTTTCCGTTTTTACGGATATGAGACGACCCACAACGCGGACATTCCATCTAGTTTCACCTCAATTCATACCGCCATTATGCAACGCCGATTTTCTCAGTCACTTGACATTAGCAAAATCAGAAAAGTTGTAGTGACCATTTAAGAGTGGATTGCAATTTGGTTGGTTGTGTGGTTCAAGGAACAAATCTGCGTTCATTTGAATTCCTGCTGCAACCACTCTTGAGGCTTGAACAACCATTTGGGATTGGTTACAACAATTGATAATGCTGAAGTCATAGTTTTAAAGGCTTCATTATTAGGAGATTAAATTTTTCTATCTCTTAAGCCATCGCTTCGTGGGTAAATATGTTCTGATTTTAACTATTTTTGCCAGGGTGCGATGTCTAGCGACAAGCCGCTAGGCGTCTACCCCAATAGGCTCTACTTCTCTACGACGCCAAGGGTGAATATTTCACATCAAGCTTACGACTCATCAACTAAATTATTGTAGGAAACACAACCATGACTGACGAAAAGATTAGACAAATAGCTTTCTATGGTAAAGGCAGTATTGGTAAATCTACCACTTCTCAAAATACCCTTGCAGCAATGGCTGAAATGGGTCAACGCATTCTAATTGTTGGTTGCGACCCCAAAGCTGACTCCACCTGTTTGATGCTGCACAGCAAAGCTCAAACAACCGTTCTTCACCTCGCTGCTGAACGTGGCGCAGTAGAAGATATCGAACTCGAAGAAGTGATGCTGAAGGGTTTCCGTGACGTTCGTTGCGTAGAATCTGGTGGTCCAGAACCCGGTGTAGGTTGCGCCGGTCGTGGTATTATCACCGCCATCAACTTCTTAGAAGAAAACGGTGCTTACCAAGACCTAGACTTCGTATCTTATGACGTATTAGGTGACGTTGTGTGCGGTGGTTTTGCTATGCCTATCCGTGAAGGTAAGGCGCAAGAAATCTACATCGTTACATCCGGTGAAATGATGGCGATGTACGCTGCTAACAACATTGCTCGTGGTGTTCTTAAGTATGCTCACACTGGTGGTGTGCGCTTGGGTGGTCTGATTTGTAATAGCCGTAACACTGACCGGGAAATCGACCTAATCCAAACCCTGGCAAAACGGTTGAACACCCACATGATTCACTACGTACCTCGTGATAACATTGTACAACATGCAGAATTGCGCCGGATGACTGTTAACGAGTACGCACCTGACAGCAACCAAGCTAACGAATATCGGACATTGGCTAAAAAGATCGTCGACAACAATAACCTTACTATCCCCACCCCCATTGAGATGGAAGAGTTAGAAGAATTGTTGATTGAATTCGGTATTCTTGAAAGCGAGGAAAATGCTGCCAAGTTGGTTGGCAAAACTGCTACTGAAGCATCTGTTTAAAGTATTGCTAAGTAAATAATGGTTTAGGGTGGACAACAGCCCACCTTTTTCCCAATTTTTGCATTTCTTTGTTTGAATCCTTAATAGAAATATATAGCGATCGCTCGTACTATGCAAAAAGCCGCTACACGTCTATGTAGAAGAGATGTTTCGAGATTTCAAAAGTGGTGGTTACAAATTAAAAGATACAAATGTTTCTGGCAATCGCTTGACATCTCTAATTTTAATAATTTTCAACCAGAAGCTGGTACAGGGTTTGTTAACAACAATGACAGCTATACATCCCTACTCCCAAGTGGAAACATCTCGCAGCAAACTAGGAATTTCTCCTTGAGATAAGGGAAACTCTAGCAAAGTTTCTCTAATACCCAAATATCCTGATTCAGCAAAGGATAAAAGCATTCGCGAAAGCGCTAGCCAAACTTCTGGTTCGTATTCCCAATCACGATAACGCGAAGCTCGACCAGCAATTGAACGTAGCGCCCAGAAATAAGAATTTCTCACTACTGAACCACCCTTCTTAAACTCTGGTAAATCTTCGTGGTGGATAAAAAGTATTTTATTTTCGATTTTGGCTCTCATAGCAATTTTAGATTTCAGATTTTAGATTAAAAGTAAATTTTAAGTAGGGTCATTATGGCTTTAGCTTAACGCACTATATTGTACGTCGGTACGTCATATTTACTAAAAAAATGCTGTGAAACCTAACATCCTATCCTCGTAGGAAAGTGAGGTTTTCCAAATCATGTGAAAAGATATAATAATGTAGAGACTTTGCAATGATAAAATCTCTACATTGAATACCTAAAAATTGGCGCTTAAACCCACACGAAAAGTAAATCCAGGGCTATATATGCGATTAACTCGCTCATATTGCTCACCGAGTAGATTTTCTAAGTAAACTGTCAGCCCTAAATTACTAGTTAGAGGTATACGCCCACTCAAATCTAAATTCACGAAAGACGGTGCAAAATCTGTAGGCTTGTCATACCAATTCTTTATGAAGCTGCGCTAAATAAAGCTTCAAGAATAAAGTCGTAAGAGGTGAGAGAAACAATCACCTCTGGTGTAATATTTTCTAG
>NZ_JBALDE010000270.1:0-1207 GCF_036917515.1 Nostoc sp.
TAAACCTCATCCATCTTGAGAACTGGAGTTTTGCCAGAAAAAATATTACTCTGAGGAAGTAGGTGTAGTAGAGAAAAAAACGAGGATGCTTAAGGTAGAGTGCGATCGTTGGAATCAAAGTAGCTCAATATTGAGACAAGAGGCGTTAAAAGCAAATCATGCTCGTACCCGCGAACGTTTGATGGCACTGTATGAGATATGTAATGGAAAAAGCGCAACACAGGTAGGTCGGGAAACAAGACGCAACCCTCAGACAATCATGGAATGGGTACATCGTTACAATATTTCAGGTATAGAAGTACTGCGGTATCAACATACAGGTGGTCATCCCCCCCTTTTTCAAAACAAATAGAGAAAGCACTTGATAGAGAGATTCGTAAAACCTTAGAACTGGCAGCAACAGCACCTCAGCAAAAAAAGCTTAATCTTGAGTTCTTACCTCGTTGGACGTTGAAGCGTTTAGTAGCTTGGATTAACAATCAATTTAATCTCAAATGTTGTCGTGAATCAGTGCGTAAGACTCTCAAGAATTTAGGATTTTCATGGAAGAAAGCGCGGAAACTGTTAAATAAAGCCAACAGCAAAAAACGTGCTGAGTATTTGGAAAATCTACAGGGTTTACTCGATGATGCTCTGAACAATGGTCAGTTACTGATTTTTATCGATGAGGCACACATTCATCTTGACAGCGATGAAGGTTATGGCTGGTCAATTAAAGGAGAACGTTTTTGGGTTAGTTCCAATTCTCCAGGAAGAACCAAGGTTTCCTTTTATGGGATCTATGTTTATAACTATGCCAAAGTCAAAATTTTTCCTTATTTGAAAGCAGATCAATTCAATACAATTGATGTTTTAAAACATTTGAGAACTGAGTTTCCGGAACGCAACATGACTCTAATTTGGGATGGTGCTCCTTATCACCGTTCTCAAACTGTCAAAGAAGCATTAGAGATTTTACAAATCAACCTGGAACCTTTACCTGGTTACAGCCCTGACTTTATGCCTGTCGAACACCTCTGGCAATGGTTGCGTGAAGATGTAACTTATCATACATGCTACCAGTCACCTGCTGAATTAATTGAACGAGTTCATTTCTTTGAACAAGATATTAATTCCCATCCTTTTGAAATTTGCGAGCGCTTGTGGGTGAAAAATCACCTTGAAGAAGATGAGGAAAAACTACGGGTTTCAAGATAGACATGGTTTA
>NZ_JBALDE010000271.1:0-5964 GCF_036917515.1 Nostoc sp.
TTCGGGCGAGTCCAATCAGTTTTCCTATTGCTAGTTGAATAAGATTGCTGTTTTTTCTTTACCCAAAGTAACAAAAGAGGGGTAATACCATTTCTTTGTGAGGCTGCACCAAATTTTAACTTCTTTCTTTGTGTCATACCTGCGGGAGGGAAGCCACTTTGTATCTTTTGCGTCCTTCTCCCAAGGGGAGACGCTAACGCGTAGATTGCTTTTCCGTAGGAGTATGCGGTTCGTTTTTCTTTCTTGTACTTATGGTTTAGCGCATCTTCATACAGAATCGGTATTAGTTAATTGACAATAGTGCAGCTTGTCTGTCTAAATAAATAATTAGAGTTCGCCTAATTTTCAGTAAAGGAATAGCAGTAATGTCTTCGATTGAGGACAATAAAATAATTGCTCAACGGTGGATTGAACTTATTAGCGAGCATAAGATCGAAGAAATTTGCGAGATAACCGCCCCGACTTGGAAAATACACGGTGGTTTACCAGGACTTCCTCTTGGCCCAGAAGGAGTACGCAAACTCTTTGGTTCATTTGGGCCTATCCAGCAGAAATGGACAATTGAAGACGTAATCGCTGAAGGTGACAAAGTTGTTGTACGTGCGACTAATACCTGCATCCAGGAGAGTTTTCTTGGCATACTAGGTCGCGGTCGTCAACAGACATTCACTGCTACGTTCATTCATTATATTACCGATGGAAAGATAATTGAAACCTGGCGAAACGCTGACGATCTTGGACGGGTTCTTCAGCTTGGGGCACGGATTGAACCAGGAGTATCTGAGTAATAGCAGTGTAGATGGAATATTTTAACCTGACTTAATGATTAAAACTATTGTTGTATTAACCAGGTATCTATTTAGCATCGACAATAATTTTGCACAAAAAAAGCAGTTTTTAACTGTCTAGAATCAAAGATGTTCGTGGAAGAGAAAGGTTTTTTTCTTTCAGAACGTATTGCATAGATATGAGAATCTTTATAAAGTTAATAAAGCTTAATATTAAAAAGTTTGTTTTTTATTACAAAAACAAACTTTTTTGTATAAGGCGTCACTTTTTACTAGTAAACTATGGCACTAATATCACATTTTAAAGATTGATATTGTCAGCTTTCTATAAGTTGGCTGATTCCTCAAGAAGAAAATTCATAAAAAGATGAGAAGACAATTTAACCGACGCAAGTTTATAATTTACGGTTCTTTAACTTTTGGAAGTAGCTTTTTTTTGAAAGCTTGTGCGAATAATTCTCCAACTGCTACACAGAGTCCAGTTGCGCCTCCTGCTGCTTCACCAGCAGCGGCTACTGCTAGTGACACCATAAAAGTAGGTATTTTGCACTCTCTGAGTGGTACGATGTCTATTAGTGAAAAAAGCGTTGTTGATGCTGAAAAGTTAGCAATCAAAGAAATTAACGCTGCTGGTGGTGTCTTAGGTAAACAAATTGAAGCTATTACCGAAGATGGCGCTTCTAACTGGGATACTTTTAGAGAAAAAGCAACCAAGCTAATCGATCAAGATAAAGTTACTGTAGTTTTTGGTTGTTGGACTTCTGCTAGCCGTAAGAACGTTAAACCAGTATTCGAGAGCAAAAACCACATGCTGTGGTATCCTGTACAATACGAAGGTCAAGAGTGTTCTAAAAATATTTTCTATACTGGCGCTGCGCCAAATCAACAAATTGAACCATCTGTTGATTGGCTGTTAAAAAATAAGGGCAAAGAATTCTTCTTAGTTGGCTCTGACTACGTTTTTCCCCGGACTGCTAACACAATTATTAAAGCTCAACTAGAAGCTTTAGGCGGAAAAACAGTCGGTGAAGATTATTTACCTCTTGGCAACACAGAAGTTACACCAATTATCACTAAAATTAAGCAAGCTTTGCCTAATGGAGGTGTAATTTACAATACTCTGAATGGTGATAGTAACGTTGCTTTCTTCAAACAATTGAAAGGTGCTGGATTGACAGCAGAAAGATATCCTTCTATGTCTGTCAGTATTGCCGAAGAAGAAGTTAAAGCAATTGGTGTAGAGTATCTCAAAGGTCACTACGCTGCTTGGAATTACTTCCAAACAGTAGATACACCTGCTAATAAAAAGTTTGTCGCAGCTTTTAAGAAAGAATACGGTGAAAACCGAGTAACAAATGACCCAATGGAAGCAGCATACATTGCAGTTTATTTGTGGAAACAAGCAGTACAAAAAGCTGGTAGTACAGACATAGCGAAGGTAAGTACTGCGGCTTATGGTCAAACTCTAGATGCACCTGAAGGTAAAGTGACAATGGATGCTAATCATCACATATCTAAAATTGTCCGAATTGGTCAAGTAAGGCTAGATGGTTTATTTGATATTGTCTATGCTACTCCTGCACCAGTTGAGCCAGTTCCTTGGAATCAATTTGTGAAAGAAACTAAAGGATTTGCTTGTGATTGGAGTGACCCTGCCAAGGGTGGTAAGTATAAGAAAACCTAAATAATTCGTAATTTTCTCGTTTCCAGGTTCTACCTAGAAATGCTGCTCATTGGGCTGCTGCCGCGAGTTAGGAGGCAGAGCCTCCTAATAGGCATTCCCAGTCTGAGACTGGGAACGAGGCACACGAGATACTAACTACTCGCTGATAGCTGTTGTGGAGAAATAAGTGTTAGCAGGATTTTTAGAAGCTGTATTTAATGGTATTAGTATTGGCGCTGTATTATTAATCGCAGCATTGGGGCTGGCGATTATATTTGGATTGATGGGCGTCATCAATATGGCGCACGGTGAATTGATGATGTTCGGCGCTTATACAACTTATGTTGTCCAAAATGTATGTAAGCAATTAGGTGGGGTGTGGTTTGAAGTCTATATATTTTTGGCTTTGATTATTGCATTTCTATTCACGGCTACTGTGGGATTAATTTTAGAAAAAGGCGTGATTCGTTATCTCTATGGACGCCCATTAGAAACTCTATTGGCAACTTGGGGAGTAAGTTTAATTTTTCAGCAGTTTGTCCGCAGTGTGAATTGGGTATTGATAACTAGTATAGTATTATTTTCTCTACTATTTTTTGGAGGTTTATGGATTTTAAATTCTCGCACCGATTTGGGAAGAGTTCGTAACTGGATTGTAGCGGTGATATTTTTATTATCGCTGGGAGTGACAATCACAACGGGCAATTTATTAAGTCAAACTTATCAGTTAGCAGTGACTCAACCTTGGTTTGGCGCTCAAAATGTGGATGTAACAGCACCTACTTGGTTACAAGCAGGGATGTCTTTAGGTGGTGTGCAATTGCCCTTTGCCAGGTTATTTATTATTGCTTTAACAATAATCTGTGTGGCGGGAATTTATTTATTTTTACAACGTTCTAGTTGGGGTTTAAGAATTCGGGCTGTGACGCAAAATCGGAGTATGAGCGCTTGTTTGGGTATCCCAACTCAAAAGGTGGATGCGATTACTTTTGCACTGGGTTCTGGTTTAGCTGGTGTGGCGGGATGTGCGATTAGTTTGCTTGGTTCTGTAGGACCAAATACAGGACAAAACTATATTATTGATACTTTTATGGTTGTTGTCGTTGGAGGTGTGGGCAATTTAGTCGGTACGATTGTAGCTGCTTTGGGTATTGGTACGGCTAATTTTTTAATTGGTTCTGGGACTCTGGCTTTGTTGTTGACTCCTGTTAAACCTTTGGCAGATTTGTTTACTTTTTTTGCGACGACAAGTATGGCGAAGGTGATGGTATTTGCGCTGATTATTGTGTTTTTGCAGTGGAAGCCTGGGGGAATTTTTCCGCAGAAGGGACGTACTGTTGATGTTTAAACCGCCGAGATACAGTGAACCAGCACTGCGGGAGGGTTTCCCTCCGCAGGCGACTGGTGTTAACGATAGCGAAGCGTTAGCGAGTCCTCGAGCGTCAGCGTTAGCGACGCAGGAGCGTCACCCAAAGGGAGGACGCAGAGAATGAGAAAGAAGGGGGGGAGGTTAATTTTAATCGAAGTTGGGGTAGTGGTTGCGATCGCACTCTTGCTGATAATTATCATGCCACTGCTGCTGTCGGAGTTTCGTCTAAATTTGTTGGGGCGATTTTTATCACTGGCGATCGCAGCTTTGGGTATCGATTTAATTTGGGGTTATACTGGTTTACTAAGTTTGGGACATGGTATTTTCTTTGGTTTGGGTGGATATGCGATCGCAATGTACCTGAAACTCCAAGTCCCTACTGGTGAGTTACCTGATTTCATGGGACTTTATGGAGTTACGGAACTTCCTGCATTTTGGCAACCTTTTTATTCTTTTCCTTTGACAATAGCTTTGGTGGTACTAGTTCCAGGGTTATTGGCGGGATTGTTGGGATATTTGGTTTTCCGAAATCGTCTCAAAGGAGTTTATTTTTCCATCTTGACTCAAGCCGGAACTATTGTATTTTTTAACTTCTTTAACGGTCAGCAAAAACTTTTTAACGGTACGAACGGACTGATAGATTTTACAACTTTGTTTGGAGCAACGGTCAGCGATACCAAAACCCAATTAGTTTTCTATACGCTGACGATAGTGTTTCTCGCAATCACCTATGGAATTTGTCGCTGGTTGACAACTGGACGCTTTGGGAGGTTGTTGATAGCAATTCGTGATGATGAAAGTCGGGTAAGATTTTCTGGCTACGACCCTACAGATTTTAAGGTGGTGGTGTTTGCAGTTTCCGGTGCGATCGCAGGTATAGCAGGAGCATTCTACACCATTCAGAGTGGTTCTGTCTCACCCAGAGCAATGGATATTGCCTTTTCGATTGAAATGGTGATTTGGGTGGCTGTAGGCGGACGCGCTACTTTAATTGGGGCGATTGTCGGAACTTTGTTAGTAAATTATGCCCGCACTTTTTTAAGCGAACAATTTGCCGAAATCTGGCTATTTTTCCAAGGCGCACTATTTTTGATAGTAGTTACAGTCCTTCCTGACGGTATCGTGGGATGGTTGCGTAGTCAGAATATTTCTCTTTTCCACCGTCGTCAAGAAATTGCTACATATCCCACCTTGGAAGAAGACCCCGAAGTGCAACATGAACGTGAAAATATTGGAAACTGAAAACGTAACTGTTAGTTTTGACGGTTTTAAGGCTTTAAACCAGCTTAACTTTAGTATGGATTTGGGTGAATTACGAGTAGTAATTGGCCCCAATGGTGCGGGAAAGACAACATTTCTAGATGTAATTACGGGGAAAGTTCAGCCAACCGTGGGACAAGTTTTATTCAAAGGAAGAAATCTGCGTTCTTTACCTGAATATAAAATTGCCCGATTGGGAATTGGGCGCAAGTTTCAAACACCCAGAATTTACCTGAACTTAACACCCCGTGAAAATTTAGAAATTACGAGTAACAAAAAGAAAAATGTCTTTTCTACTTTGTTTGAACATTCTAATACTGTTGAAAAGAATAATATTAAAGGATTATTAGAAACCATCGGTTTAACACCAAAAGCTGATATCAGAGCAGCTTTACTTTCTCACGGAGAAAAGCAACGTTTAGAAATTGGGATGTTAGTAGCACAGTCTCCAGATTTATTACTTGTTGATGAACCAGTTGCAGGTTTAACAGATGAGGAAACCTACAATATTGGCGAATTACTTCTAGCACTAGCGCAGAGTCATTCAATTTTAGTAATTGAACATGATATGGAATTTGTGCGTCAAATTGCCAAGAAAGTAACAGTATTACATGAAGGTTCGGTACTGTGTGAAGGAAATTTTGAAGAAGTGCAAAATGACTCTCGTGTAATTGAAGTATATCTAGGAAAACAGGAAGAATGAAAAACTCAATTGTATTTTCTATTCACCTGCTGATTCTGGTCTGTTTGCGCTGTTAAACACCTGTTCTACTGTTAGTGCCCAATCAGCAATTATAGCAGTCGCCATCTTAGTTAGGACGTAGAATATATAGAGAAGTGATTGATTTCTGCATTCGTATGGCAAACCCTTACAGTTATGATCT
>NZ_JBALDE010000272.1:0-52904 GCF_036917515.1 Nostoc sp.
GTAAAACTCTTGTTAACTGTGTTTCTTTCATTTATTGCGGGCGTGTAATCGCGCCCCTTGGGCGCTCACATCTTGCACCTAACCGAATAAACCCGCAAAAGATAAATAAAGAGCGCAAAATATAACAGTAAGACAAAAACATTAACCAAGTACAGGTAAGTTTTGAAAAGAACAAAATATGTCGTAATGCTACATAGAAAGCTTCAAAACGACAAAATGATGGGATGACGCTTTCTACGTCATCAAGAGTGCGATGGCGTACCCACCCGCCCTCCGGCGATCCCCAAAGGCGAAGCGTCAAGACCCGCCCTTAGCGATCGCCATTTCCTCGACTATATTTAATAGTTGTTGCCCTTGTTCGTCGGCTATTTCTGCTACCAGCAGTCTTCCTCCTAACTCTTGGGCAATTACGCTTCCGCCTTGACGGAGACAGGCAATTTTATACAAACTTCCCACTGCGATCGCAATTATTGTAATCCCAGCCACGTAGAGAAATAACCCTGGATGCCACCAAACACGAGGAGTCATGCGAAACAGAAATAAAGTGGCAATATAAATCGCCATAATCATGACTGCGATCGCCAAGGAAAATAACCCGATTAATTGTTGCGTATTTTGGCGTGCCCGATCCTGATGTTCAAAGAAATTCATAGACATCTAAAAAGACACGCGTGGAGCATTTCTTATTTCTGGAGTTGCTTCCGGGAGCAATTGAGCAACAGTAAAGTTAAAAGTATTTGCCACCAGGTTACTAGGAAAAGATTCGCTCTTGGTGTTGTAAAGTGTCACCGCATCATTAAAAGCCTGATGGGCAAAAGCAATTCGGTTTTCAGTCGAAGATAGTTCTTCCATTACCTGAGTCATGGCGCGATCAGCTTTCAATTCTGGATAAGATTCTGAAAGTACCATCAACCGACTTAACGCACTCGTCAGCGCCCCTTCAGCATTACCCAACTGTTGCATCACTTGGGGATCGCCAGGATTTTGGGTGGCACGACTGCTAGCGTTAATTGCAGAATTCCGGGCGGCAATAACTGCTTCTAAGGTTTCTTGCTCATGTTTCATATACCCTTTAGCTGTTTCCACCAAGTTGGGAATTAAATCATAGCGACGCTGTAATTGAACATCGATTTGAGAGTAAGCATTTTTGTAACGATTGCGATACTTAATTAAATCATTGTAGGTATTAATGATAATTACAGCAATAATGGCAACTAAAGCAACAGAAAATATTAGAAGCCCCATATTTTTAGATTATTTTCATTAAGTTCTTACTTTATATCCAGCAGAATTTGTGTGAATATAAAGATGAGTCTACTTATAGCAAGTTGGCTTCGTCGTCTGTAAAATTACTTACGCAATTATACTGTCTATATAGTTGGTAAGATTTTTTAAATAACCACAGAGGCACAGAGAAGCCAGTGCGTTGCGGGGGTTCCCCCGTTGAAGCAACTGGCGCGGCGCAGAGAGAAAGAAACACAAAGATAAAAGAAATAATTTACAACAATTCTAAATTTTTGTGAATATCATCTCTCTTTTCTCTGTGTACTCTGCCCTCTGCGGTTGATGAAAAATTGTATAGTTAAGTTATCTATGAATATGAATAAATAGGGAATAACCACTGATAGCAAAAATAAAAAGGATGGCGGTAGGAAAAATTATTACATCTCTGACAATAAATAAAATCCAATCTTTTCTTAGTTCTTGTTTAAACTTGAGTTCTCGAAGTTTTCGCTCAAGTTCTAAGTCTTCTTGTGACTGCAAGTTTACAGGTGGCAAAATTAACGAGTTGTTATCTTTGCTGACAATATTTTTTGCTAAATCTGTTATATCTGTCATGCTGTTTAGATACCAATAATTTCAGTTTAAATATTTTGGTTATCATTTACAATCTAAATAGGTTTGCCTTTTTGCTTGGCTGATAAACCTACTTTTAGGAGTACATAGGTGCAGCCAGCGCTAGACATTGCCTTTGCATTTATTGAGCAATGTCAGGTTGTCATTGACGTAGTTTTGAATTGAGTTATTGTAAAGCATCCATTTAGATAAAAAAGAGCCAGAGAGTGTTAGTTCTCTGACTCAAACCTGGAGACAAAAGAATCATCAAATAAAGGCTAACTTGAGTAAGAACCTAAATTCTTCCCAGGTTATGCAGCCCTAAAATAGCACCTACTCCCAAGATATGACCAAAGGCGGTAGTTGCTAAAAGGGCTGGTACACCAAAATTACCAAAGAAATTGGCTGAGGGTAGTTTTGGTTCTGCGTTGGGATACTTGATGGTAGATTTGCCAAAAGCAATGGCAATGATATTAGCAATAATCATAATCAGTCCAACTGTAGGACTCCATTGCAGAGGTGTAGTTGCAGCAGCGAGTAAGGTTGAGGTCAACACCTGGTTTGCTCCTGAAATTTATTAATGGTTGAAAACATAATCTGAAACTTTCCGAAGCAAATTCAAGAAATTACCTGATTTTGCATCAATATTTAACAGTTATTCTTACTACTTAACGTAAGTTGCTAGTTAATGTCCATAAACTATATCAAGATTTGATACAAAAAAACCAAGTTTTAAGTACTGCTAAATACCAAAAAATAAAATGTTGTACTTAAGCAAAGGCACTTTTTGATAACTAGCAACTTGGGTTATTAGTCCTTTGCACCAATAAACCTGTCCAATTCTTATTGCCCTAAATTGCTGCGCAGCTTGGCGATGTCACGATGCGGGGGAATACCAAATAGTTTTTTATATTCCCGGCTGAAATAAGACGGGTCATCGTAACCGACGCGGAAGCTGGCGATCGCCACGTCCATGTTTTCGCCTAGCATCAGACGGCGTGCTTCCTGAAGCCGTATTTGTTTCTGGAACTGCAAAGGACTCATCGCCGTGACAGACTTAAAATGTTGGTGAAAGCCTGACACGCTCATGCCGAGTTCGCGGGCTGTATCTTCGATTTTCATCGGCTGATCAATGTTTTCGCGGATTTGCCTGACCACCCTGGAGATGCGTTGCGCGTCGCCTTCCGTAGCGATCAGCTGGCTGAGTCGTGCCCTCTGTTTTCCTTTTAAAAGCCGATAGATGATCTCGCGGATAATGAGCGGCGCGAGAAACTTCATTTCGTCCGGCGTGTCAAATAGTTTCACTAATTTGACAATCGCATCCAGTAAATCGGCATCAACCGGGCTGACATCCATCGCCTTGACTCCGGCACCGCTTTTTTTTGTTTCAATGCCGCATTCAATCATCACCGCAGCCACAAGTGCCGGATCGAGGTCTATCCGAAGATTCAAATAAGGTTTTTCTTCAGAGGCTTCGACGACATTACTCATAATTGGCAGATCGAGTGTCGAGATTAAGTAATGACCGGAATCGTAGTGAAATAATTCATCGTTCAAAAGGATATCTTTGCTGCCCTGGGCGATGACGCAGAAGGCAGGCTTTAATACGGATACCTGACTCTCGGTCGGTTTCGACGATTGATATATGAAAATGCCCGGAAACACTTCCAAAAGGCTATTTTCGGGGGCGAGACGAATCATTCTTTCGATCAGCTCTTCCCGGTTGATCTGCATCTTTCGCTTTTCAAATTCTGCTTCTCTTTGGTTCATAAATTCATCTTAAAGGCTTTGTTTTTCTTCAGCACATTGCGCGGCAGATTTTTGGAGAATTGTCCGGTTTTTTTCGATGAACGTCCTCACGCTATCCGTTTTCACGCCCGTATATTGAACTTATAAGCAAATAGACCGGAAGAAAAACAGTCATTAAACTAGAGGATCTAAAAATTATGGAAACGAAAGAAAATAAATTATTTAAAGACAAGGTTGCCTTTATCACTGGCGGCGGAACGGGTATTGGCTTGGCTACTGCTCTGGCATTTGCAAAGGAAGATGCCAGCGTGTGCGTTGCCGGTTTGTCCGAGAAAGATATTCAAGAAGCTGTAAATCGTATCAAACAGGAAAGCGGAGAAGCGATTGCTGTTAAATGCGATGTTCAGCGGGCAGAAGATATAAAAGCCGCACTCGACCAAACCATCAAAACGTATGGCAGGCTGGATTACGCTTTCAACAATGCCGGTGTCGAACAGCCGCAAATTGCATTGGCTGATATTACCGAGGGAGGAAGAATTTGATCGCCAGATGAATATTAACCTAAAAGGTGTTTTTCTTGGCATGAAGTATCAAATTCCCCTGATCCTCAAAAGCGGCGGTGGTGCCATTGTCAACACATCTTCCGGTGCAGGAGTCAAAGGATTTAAAGGACAGGCAGCTTATACAGCAGTGAAGCATGGAGTCATTGGTCTGACCCGCTCGGCAGCTCTGGATTATGCAACAGACAATATCAGGATTAATGTCGTGGCTCCGGGCATCATTGATACGCCGATGATGGCTCGATTCACGGGCGGAACGGAAGAAGGGCGCAAAGGAGCTATTTCTCAGGAACCTATTGGCAGAGCGGGAACACCGGAAGAGATTGCCAATGCTGTCATCTGGCTATGCTCGGATGCTTCATCCTTTGTGACAGGTCACGCGCTAGTAGCTGACGGCGGACAAACGGTATAAAGCATTTGGGAAAAGCGTTTTTACTAGCAGAGCTTTCTAAAACTTTTAGCAGCATTGCCGCCATTACTTACATTCAGAAAACAAGTAATAAATACAGGTCTATGAGTCAGAAAAATGAAGATGAAATATATATTAATTTTAGCAATGATGACTCTGACGATCGGTGGGCAGGCTTACACACAAACAGAACAAAAAGGACAATCAAAACAAACAGCAGAAATGGAAAAAATAACACCAAAGGGATATACAACTTTTAAGGTAAGCGACAACGTTACGATGTATAAGGTTACTTTTAAAAACCAATACAAAATGGATGTTGCGGGACATCTTTTTATTCCCAAGAATTTAGATCAAAGTAAAAAACATTCGGCGATTATTGTTGGGCATTCTATGGGAGCTGTAAAAGAACAAAGTGCCAACGTGTATGCTGCAAATATGGCTGAACGAGGGTTTGTAACTTTATCTCTTGACTTGTCTTTCTGGGGTGAGAGTGAGGGCGAACCACGCAACGCTGTTGCACCTGATATTTATGCTGAAGATTTCAGTGCAGCAGTTGACTTTCTTGGCACCTGTCCATTTGTTGACAAAAACCGAATCGGAATAATTGGAATTTGTGGTAGTGGAAGCTTTGTTATCAGTGCCGCTAAGATTGATCCGCGAATGAAAGCGATCGCAACTGTCAGCATGTACGATATGGGAGCAGCCAACCGAAATGCACTCAACCATTCGCTGACCCTTGAGCAGAGAAAGAAAATCCAGGATGAGGCTGCAAAGCAACGTTATGTAGAGTTTACCGATGGTGAAACCAAATACACGAGTGGGACTGTACATAAGTTAGATCAAAACACAGACCCCATCCAGCGTGAGTTTTATGATTTCTACCGTACACCGAGAGGTGAATACACTCCAAAAGGAGGTTCGCCGGAACTCACAACGCACCCGACGTTAAGCAGTAACGTTAAGTTTATGAATTTTTACCCGTTTAATGACATAGAAACGATTTCCCCTCGTCCTATGCTTTTCATCATGGGTGATAAAGCTCACTCAAGAGAGTTTAGTGAGGATGCCTACAAACGTGCAGCCGAACCCAAAGAATTGTATATCATTCCGAAAGCAGGACACGTTGATTTATATGACGAGTTAAGTTAATTCCCTTAGATAAACTCACATCATTTTTTACCGAACATTTAAAGTAACGTTCGTTTGGGATAAGAACCGAAGAATTATTGAAGAAACCGTCGTTGAAAGTACGATTGCGTTTCTGTTTTGAAAAGCCATTATGAAAAAGCCATGATGCAGCACTGGCGAGTGGAAGGCGGCCACCGCGTAGGCGTCATCGGGCTGGGCGGCTTGGGTCAAGCGATTAACAAAGGAGAAGGAGTTACATCATGATCAATCCATTGGACTTCAACGGCAAAGTGGCACTCGTCACCGGGGCCGCAGCCGGTATGGGACTTGCGACCGCGCAGGCATTCGCTGATGCGGGCGCGGCTGTCGTTCTGGCGGATGTCAATGAAGACGCGGTGAAAGCCGCAGCGGAAAAGCTCGTCAGCGCGGGTCACAAGGCATTTGCCATTCGTTGCGATGTCAGTGATGACGCCGAAGTGGCGGCGATGGTGGACCGCACCGTCGCCGAGTTCGGACGACTCGACGCCGCGTTCAACAACGCAGGGGTGATGGCTCGAATCGCACCCATCGCCGACAGCACCCACGAGGACTTTGACCGCGTGATCGCGATCAACTTGCGGGGTGTGTGGAGTTGTATGAAGCACGAGCTTCGGCAGATGGAACGACAAAGCAGCGGCGCGATCGTCAACAACGCCTCGGTCGGTGCGTTGACCGGCAACCCTGGAATCGCTTCCTACATTGCCTCCAAGCATGGCGTGGTGGGCCTGACACGGACGGCGGCGCTCGAATATATCAAGCACGGCATCCGCGTTAATGCGGTGAATCCTGGCCTGATCGACACGCAGATCGCCCGCGACGTCGTCGCCGGGGACGAGAAGGCGTATGCCGACATAGCGAAGAACATTCCTATCGGCCGTGCGGGCAGACCTGAGGAAATCGCGTCGGTGGTCCTGTGGCTTTGCAGTCCGGGAGCGAGCTTCGTGGTCGGCCACGCCCTCACCGTCGATGGAGGAGCGACTGTGCCATGAGGAAGCGAAAGTTACTCTCGGTTTTGCTCCTGACCGCGGCGCTGGTCGGAGCTATCGCGCTTGGCTGTGTCGACACGAACGACTCTGCATCAACGGAAAGAACACCTGGCAAGAAGACGAACACCATGAAGATTCGCATCAAACTCGATAACAAGACGCTCACCGCCACGCTCGCCGACAACGCAACGTCCGCAGATTTTGTTTCCCTGCTGCCACTCACGCTGACGCTGAAAAACTACGCCTCGACCGAAAAGATCGGCGATCTGCCAAAGCAGTTATCCACCGAAGGCGCGCCCGCAGGCTGCGATCCTGATGTTGGCGACATCGCTTACTACGCGCCATGGGGTAATCTGGCGATTTTCTACAAGGACTCCAGCAACGGCTATGCACGCGGGCTGATCAAACTCGGAAAGATTGATGAAGATGTAGGAGCGTTGAATACGACCGACGATCTGAAAACGACAATCGAGTTGATCAAGTAACCAAACTAACAGGAAAAAACCACGATAACGAACGGAACTCAGCTTTGGCAGTGTACAAGACTCGAAGAATTATTGAATAAACCGTCGTTTGAGATACAACGACGGTTTCTTTTCAAGTAATTTCAACAATAATTGAAACAAATCTTTGTCACGATGATTGAATTCGTATTTGCACTCGAATGAGTGCAAATAAAAGTTCTATTAAAGATTGACTCTCGATTTTTAAGAAGCGGTCTAACTATTTGACTGTGATAGCTAGTTTGAATTTCAATATCTAAAACAAGCAACCTATTAGTCTCGATTTATACTTAGATAACAGTAATTTGGATAAAATTATTTCAATGTATTCATAGCAATTTGGGCAGCAGTTAGGAATAAAAAGATCCTCGACTTTTTGAGGAATACAGTTGAAGTAAAAAATTTAAGGAGCGGATTCACCTTTCGGTAGATTTAGACAGAATCATCAAAACTGTATATTTGGATGAGATAACACATAATTTGCCACAAAACCTCATGCTAAATCAGTAATTTCAAGTGTAACAGATGAAATTTTGATTGAATTCTAGTTAATTTGTTCCTTAAGTTCCTCAAAAGCCATGACATCCCCTGAGCCTCAAACTGATTTTGGAGAAAAAGCTCCACAAACGTCATTTGAGCCACCTTCTGGAAAACGGCGGTGGCTTTGGTTGAGTTTAGCCGCACTCCTATTGTTAGGGGGCGGAGCAACTCTAGTTTGGCGTTTACTCACTCTGCAAAATTCAGCACCTTCAACTGTTAACGCTCAACCTCAAGGGGTAAGAGTCAAAATATCAACAGTACAAAGCGGCATAATTGAGGAAAGTTCAGATTTTATTGCTAGTTTAAAATCCCGGCGCTCAGTCACGCTCCAGCCGAAAATTCCGGGTCAAGTTACCCAGATACTTGTCAAATCGGGAGATCCAATCGTCGAAGGAGCTGCAATTCTCCAAGTAGATCCTATATCACAGGCAGCGATCGCGAGAAATAATACTGTGCCTCAAGCATTTTTCGTACAACTGGCAAATGCCCGCGCTACACTCAAATCTCTAGAAGCAGAACGACCGTCCTACGTTGCGAATGTGCAACTGTACCAGCAGAACTACGAAAAGTTTGTCAGCCTAGCTGAACAAGGAGCGGTGTCTCAACAGGCTAGCAATCAGTTTGCTAATCGGCTTGCCAATGCTAAGACTAGTCTGGATGCAATTGATTCCAGGATTCAAGCACAACGAGCTACCATTTTGCAGGCTGAAAAATCCTTGCAGCAATCTAATGTAAATACTCAAACACAACAGCCCCAGTCTGACAAAATTACCGCTCCCTTTAGTGGCACAGTTGGCAACATCCCTGTGAAAGTCGGTGATTTAGTTAATACTTCTACACCATTAGTTAATATCAAGCAAAATCGACCTTTAGAAGTGAATATCTCTGTACCACTACAGCAAGGGCCCCAATTGCGTAAGGGTATGCCAGTAGAGGTGATGAACACACAAGGTCAAAAGCTTGGTAGAAGTAGGATATTTTTTATTGCACCTAATGCCAGCAATGAAACACAAACCATATTAATTAAAGCACTTTTTGAGAACACTAACGATCAGCTACGTGCAGATCAATTGGTCAGGACTAGAGTGTTCTGGAATCAGCGCCCCGGAGTTTTAATTCCCACAACAGCAATGACTCGTGTAGGCGGAGACACTTTTGTTTATATAGTTGAAACAGAAACATCTCCCCAAGGTGTATCCCAACAAATAGCTCGGCAAAGGCGAGTGAAGCTAGGCGAGATCAAAGGTAACAATTACCAAGTTATTGAAGGATTACAGCCAGAAGATAAAGTTATTATTTCAGGGTTGCTTAATCTTAGGGATGGTATTGCGATCGTTCCAGAATCTTAAAAATGGGTGCTAAATGGTAGTATGTGACTACCAGTATACTACCAGCATACTACCAAATACCTACCACCAATCCCTATGTTTGTTGATTTCTTTATTAAGCGACCTGTATTTGCAAGTGTTTGCTCCATTATCATTTTGTTGGTAGGAGCCATCAGTATCCCGACACTACCCACAGATCAATATCCAGAGATCAGCCCGACTCAAATTAACGTTACTGCTAACTATGTCGGTGCTAATGCTGAAGTCGTAGAAAATACCGTCACGACTATTTTAGAGCGGCAGATTAATGGCGTTGAAGGCATGAAGTACATGACTTCAAATAGCAGCAACAATGGCAATAGTACGATTACAGTTACATTTGACGCATCGCGCAACAAAGATATTGCAGCAGTCGATGTGCAAAATCGTGTGTCCATCGCCCAACCGCTCTTACCAGAAGCTGTACAGCAAACTGGAGTCACCGTCACTAAGCAGTCTAACAACATTCTCTTAGCGATCGGACTGTACTCAGATAACAAAGAATACGACAACGTTTTTTTAAGTAACTATGCCGACCTCTACATAGTAGACGCCCTCAAAAGAATCAAAGGTGTGGGTGAGGTGCAGATTTTTGGTGAACGCCGCTATGCGATGCGCTTGTGGCTCAACCCCAACAGTCTTGCTAGTCGTAACCTCACCCCCCAAGATGTGGTCAATGCACTCAACGAGCAAAACTTACAGGTGGGGGCTGGGCAAATCGGGCAGCAGCCAACATTACCAGATCAGATGTATCAAATCGATTTGCAAGCTGTTGGCAGACTAAGTGGGGCAACGGAATTTGCCGACATGGTGATTAAGACATCTGAGAATGGCACGCTGGTAAAGTTAAGAGATGTCGGTCGAGCGGAATTGGGAGCAGAAAATTATAGTACTTTTCTGCGATTTAGAGGCAACGAAGGTGTGGGTCTAGGGATATTTCCTAGCCCTGGGAGTAACGCTTTAGACGTTGCTAGGGCAGTTAAAACCGAAATGCTGCGGCTGGAGCAAAGTTTTCCTCCAGGACTGAAATATCAGGTGGCGTTTGATACAACACTTTTTGTGGAAGCGTCGCTAGCAGAAGTAGTTAAGACGTTGATAGAAGCGATCGCTCTGGTCGTTTTAGTAATTTATATCTTCTTGCAGGACTGGCGGACTACGCTGATTCCGGTGATTGTTGTTCCCCTAACCTTGATTGGTACTTTTGCCTTTATCAAGGTTTTTGGATTTTCGATCAACACCCTAACCATGTTTGGTTTAACTTTGGCAACAGGATTGGTGGTTGATGACGCAATTATCATTGTTGAGAATATATCTCGGTTAATTGAGAATGAGAAGATGTCGCCTCGCCAAGCTGCCTCTGAGTCAATGCGGGAGCTGTTTGGGGCGGTGATTGCAACTTCCCTAGTGATGATGGCTGTATTTGTGCCCGTGGCATTCTTCCCAGGAGCTACAGGACAGATATATAAGCAATTTGCGCTGACGATCGCCTTTTCAATGGCGATTTCTACCTTTCTGGCTATTACCCTGAGTCCTTCCCTCTCAGCCTTGCTACTACGTCAGGGGCAAAGACCACGCGGTTGGTTGGGCTGGATTTTTGAGCGGGTTAACAGATTTATTGATTGGATGCGTAGGGGGTATGAACAAATACTCAAGCGCTTGACACGAATCAAAGCGATCGTAGTGGCGGTATTTATATTGTCCTTGGGGGTGACGGCCTGGCTTTACATCAACGTACCTACAGCGTTTATCCCTGATGACGACCAAGGTTATTTCATTACCATTATCCAAGGACCAGAGGGAGTTTCACTCAACTACACCAGCAATGTCATGGCTCAGGTAGAAAAAGAAATCCTCAAATTGCCGGAAGTCACAGGTACTTTCGCCATCGGTGGCTTTGGTTTTAGTGGTAACTCTGCCAATAGTGGTGCAATTTTTTCGACTCTCCAGCCTTGGGACAAGCGTCACGAACCGGGACAGTCAGCACAGGCAATCATTGGTAAGTTGAGTGGAGTGCTTGGAGCAATTTCCGAAGCGAGAATTTTCGCGGTGAATCCACCATCTATTCAGGGTTTAGGCAGTTTTGGCGGTTTCCAGTTTGAGCTACAAGATAGAACAGGGAACAGTGGTTTAAATAACTTAGTGCAAGTTATGGGTCAGTTACTCCAACGTGGTAATCAGACACCAGGATTGCAAGCTGTGTTTAGCACTTTTAGCGCCAAGACACCGCAGATGTTAATTGAAGTAGACCGTAACAAAGCTAAATCCCTGCAAGTTGGAGTAAGCGATATCTTTAATACCCTACAGGCTTACTTGGGTTCGCGGTATGTCAACGACTTTAATTTGCTACAACGGACTTATCGGGTGTATGTT
Source organism: Nostoc sp. (assembly GCF_036917515.1). Taxonomy (GTDB): domain Bacteria; phylum Cyanobacteriota; class Cyanobacteriia; order Cyanobacteriales; family Nostocaceae; genus Nostoc. The sequence continues at coordinate 11,491 of NZ_JBALDE010000272.1, forward strand.
CAAGCAGATGCTCAGTTTCGCTCTAACCCTGCGGATATCGGTAAATTATACGTGCGTTCTGCGAATAATCAGATGATTGCCCTGAGCAATTTTGTGAAAATTACTTCTGCCACTGGGGCGCAAACGATCAATCATTACAACTTGTTCCGTGCCATTGAAATTAATGGTTCCGCTGCTCCTGGTTATAGTTCCGGTGAAGCAACAGTAGCAATGGAGCAAATAGCAAAGCAGGTTTTGCCAGCAAGTATGGGCTATGAATGGTCGGGAATCGTTGCCGAAGAAAAACAGTCTGGCGGTCTAGCGCCCCTGATTTTTGGATTGGGACTTGTCTTTGTCTTTTTGGTGCTGGCTGCTCAGTATGAGAACTATGTTGATCCACTAATTATTATGCTGTCAGTTCCCCTAGCTATTTTGGGGGCGTTGTCGGCGCAGATGTTGCGGGGTTTACCTAACGATGTATTTTGCCAGGTTGGTTTAGTGATGCTGATTGGTCTGGCAAGTAAAAATGCCATTCTGATTGTGGAATTTGCCAACCAACTGCAAGAGCAGGGTTTTTCAATTACCAAAGCAGCAGTGCAAGCATCACAAGAACGCTTACGACCTATCCTGATGACTTCCTTCGCCTTTATCTTGGGTATTTGGCCATTGGTAAATCCTGAAGGAGCAGGAGCAGCTAGCAGAAAATCTCTTGGTACTGCGATCGCTGGTGGGACAATTGTCTCTACTTTGTTGACTCTGTTTTTTGTACCAATTTTATACATCGTGATTGGCAAAATTCGCGAGCGCTTGAGTCCACGTCGTCAGCCTCATAAGCTAGATGATAGTCAAGATAGCAAAGTTCCTTCTATCAGCCATCGGTAAGGAGTTGAAATTTTCTCCTTATTAATAACTGAAGCAAAAACAGGTGAATCTATGGCATCAATAACCGGAAAAGTTGCAATTATTACTGGTGCATCACGGGGAATTGGACGAGCGATCGCATTAAAATTAGCTGGTAACGGCGCATCTATTGTCGTTAACTATGCAGGTAATGCAGGCAAAGCACAAGAAGTTGTTGCAGAAATTGAAAAGTTGGGAGTAGAGGCAGTTGCTATCCAAGCTGATATTAGCAAAGTGCCCGACATCCAAAGGTTATTTAAGCAAACTCTTGAACACTTCGGTAAAATCGATATTTTGGTCAACAATGCCGGAATCGCCTTCTATAAACCAATTACTGAGGTGAGTGAAGAAGATTTCGACGCGATTTTTGCCATTAATGTTAAAGGCACTTATTTTGCTTGCCAACAAGCCGTGCAACACATGGCAGAAGGGGGACGGATTATCAACTTTTCCTCATCAACTACGGTGATGATGCTGCCAACTTATAGTGCCTATGTCGGAACCAAGGGTGCTGTTGAACAAATCACGCGGGTACTAGCTAAAGAATTGGGTGCAAAAGCGATCGCAGTTAATGTTATTTCTCCTGGCCCCACCGATACAGAACTGTTTCGAGAAGGCAAAACACAAGAACAGATAGATCGTTTAGCCCAAATGGCTGCTTTTAGTAAACTGGGAGATGTGCAAGAAATCGCCGATGTAGTAGCGTTTCTCGCTAGCGATGAAGCTAGATGGATCACTGGGCAAAATATTCGTGTCAATGGTGGAATCGCCTGAGGAAAAGCAAGGGGGCAGAATTTTTTTGCAACTTTGGCATTCTAGGAGAGTTTCTCACTCAGCTTTACTTAGTGGATTGCCAGTTGCTCCTAGTGCGATTGCTGGGATTAGCTCACTCCACACACCCATAGGTAAAGTATCGTTGGAAACTCCCCCTACTTTAGAAAACGCAGAAATTTCCGAGATTGTTGAGCAATTTTGCAAAGGTGCCGAAAATGCTTTAGCAGCCTCCTGTTCTGCAACGCCAATATTTTTTACCCCTCCCTAACCCACTGTATGTATTGGGGAGCCACTGCGTTGAGCGGGCAATGCCCGACTTGTACCCCTCCGGGGAAGCAAGCTAGCAAGAGCGTCTCCCCTTGGGAGAAGCAAGTGGCGTGAGGGAACCGCATTTTTCTTGTTTCCCCCCAATACAATCCATTAGTCATATCAAGTCCGGCCAATTAGTTATGATTCCCGAATCTATGCAGAAACCCAAAAACCCTTCCCCTGTGCCCCTCTGCCCCCCAGCCCCTCTGCTGCCTTAATGATAAGTCTTTAACCGGACATGATATCACATCTTTCTTTACAATCTGGAAACGCTTGTTTTGTAAGTATCTTAAACACATTCAGTGTGAGGCATACTTGACAAGTTATCTTTTAATCTTCTCGTTAAAAGGAGATTTTTATTAAGAATTAATAATAAACGAATCAGGATTAGAAAAAATCTGAGTGAATACTCTCGCAAATGTTGAGAAAGATCCGGGTAATGGATAACAATACATCGGGGAGACTAAGGGGGGTAACAACGCAATTAAAATCACAGCTAACCGCTTTTCAAACAACCTCTTAAAGAAATTACAGTCATCTCTAAATCAAAAATATAATTTGTCAGTTGCAAAACTTTTCGGTTTTATATTTGTCCAAATAGGAGAACACGCCCGTGCTACCTGACTATGAAAACGGATTGCTAAATATGGGCTGAAAAAGTTTGTATTAATATCATGTCCAGCTAATTAGTTATGATTCCCTTTCTCTATGCAGAAAGCACAATGAACAGAAGTTACAAAACTCAAAAATAAAATTTACTTTATATCTAGTTCTTGAGTTTAAAAACGTAGCTTATTAACTTGCAAACTGCTGTTATTAAGCTGTCTTTTTAGCACATAAATGCGAAGTATCTCTTGAGATATTTCGCATTCTTACTTTATATACAACTTCTACAGTCAGTTAACAGGTTATTAACATAACTTTTTGCATAGATGCTACCCGAATGCCTTCTTTTAAAAAATCTCAAAATATTTACAAACTGTTTAATATTTGAGTGTATTACTAATTGAAATCTCAATAATTCTTAATTGGATATCAGTTAAAATAGATAATAATTAACTTTTAGCAATACTTTTTTAGTAATATCGTTTAATATTTCAATAACTACAGAATTTACGTATTCTTTATGTAAATTTGAAATTTGCTAGCTAATTACTAAGTTTCAAACATTTCGGAGATATTTTTGTGTCAGTTATTAAAATTGCACACGAGCAGACTCATGCATACCAAAGATTTTCAAAACAGTATTCCAACTTAGGAATTGAAGGGACATATTATCTTGCGTTCGCCAATATTCCCCAACGCATTCAAAACCCTGCTTATGGTTTACTAGCTCTAGATTTTGGGTGTGGAGCAGGGCGATCAACTCGGTTTCTCAAGTCTTTGGGATGGAATGCGATCGGTGTTGATATTAATGCCGAAATGTTAGCCCAAGCTGATCAAATCGATCCCACCGGAACATACTATTTGATTGATGCATTACCGTTACCTTTTGCAGATGCTAACTTCAATCTGATTTTTCAAAGTTTTGTCTTGCTCGAATATTCCTCTATTTCTCAGATGATAGAAACACTTAAAGAATGCGATCGCCTACTAAAAAATGATGGCATCGCGATCATCGTGACTTGTTCAGAGGAATATTACTCTCATGATTGGCTGTCGTTTCAAAATGATTTTCCAGAAAATCAAAGCCTTCAATCAGGGGAAAAAGTTCGAGTCTCAATTCGGGGAACAGAGATAGTCTTATATGACTATTACTGGACAGATCGAGACTACCGAATTGCGTTTGAGCAGGCGGGGTTTGAGGTCATTCAAGCGCAACGACCTCTCGCTCAAGGGAACGAACCCTTTACCTGGGTAAGTGAACTAGAGCATCCATGTTGGGTGATTTATTCACTCAAGAAACGTACTAACTAAAAAAGGAGACTTTACCCATGACCGGAGTATTACCTATCAAGGCTGAACTAGAAAATCGGCCTTCTGTAATGTCTACTCTTGAAGGGAATAATGTGGTGCAGAGTGTGCTTGACGATATTCACCAAACCCTTGGTAATACAGGGGGTGAAGTTTACTTCAGTGGTGTCGATGAGCGTCGTTTTATGGAGTCTGATCCAGACAACATTGTTTCCCGTTGGCGTCAACTAATAGCTCAAGGGATTGAAACACGAGTACTTACCCGATTTGGTGATGCTTTCACCCTTAGAGACTCCAAATCCCAACATCGTTGGATTCCAGAGCATTTCTTTAATCCCACTACTATTTGTGTCTACGGCGATAAGGTCGCCACAATTCTTTGGGGTTCTCCGGCTCAGGTATTAGTAGTGCAAGATTTTGCCTTTGCTGACGCACAGCGCAAACAGTTTCTCTGTATGTGGGAACAAGCAGAGATTCCAAGTACAGAGAGCAACACACTAGAAGCAAAGCATCTCTTGGCTGAACGGACAATCAAACGATTTGGCGGTCGAGTCAGCTACATTAGTGGCAAAGATCGGCAGCTTTTTCGAGATTTTCGCTTATTAGATAAAACGCAGACTTACGGTAACAGCTTTTATTATGTCTGCCAAGCAGCTAATGGACTCGGGCCAGATCGCCTCGGACTGAAGTACTTTGATGGTCGGATGCTAGCTGGTATCGGTATTGGTAATCGCTTCTCACTCGGTGGTAACTGGCACTTCCATGTTGTTAACCCGATGGGAGAATTCGATCCAGAAAGCTTACAGCGTCTATGTCGGCATTTATTAGAGCTAAGTGGCGTTCCTGTGTTCGTGAAAAAGTTAACTACAGAAGAACGCGATCGCCTTTTAGGCATTGGCTTTTCACCAATCGAGGACTATCCCTGGCACGCCCAAGCGATGGAAGAAGATGATACCTTTGCTGAACAAATCCTCGATGTCAATGCCGTTTTGGAAAAGCTAAAGGTGCATCAACGCAGTGGTCTCAAGACCAACTATCGCTACTTCTGCTCTAAGTTTGGAGATCAAACCACATCTGAGTTTCTCGGCGAAGAGAATGCTGCTGAAGCACATGATATCGTCAATAAGTTCTTTGACTATTTGGATATCAAGCAGTTGCACATTTCCCAGACCTCAGACTACGACAACATTATTCATTATCCGCCATTGGGCAACAACGGCAAAATGTACTTCTCACGGTTGATTCGGATTGGCGGTAAGGCTGCGGCTTTCTTTGCTATGGAGCCTGTAAGTGATGATACAGTAGGGCTTTATGCTAGCATCACCCTGCATCAAGAATTTCCTAACCTTTCAGAGTACTTGATTGTGGAATGCTGTCGGCTCCTGCAAAAAGCAGGATATCGGTATTTAAATTTAGGTGGTTCGGAAACAAGTGGATTGTTTAGCTTCAAAGAGAAGTTCTCACCTGTAGAATACAAGAAGCTTCAATGGGTGGTATATAAGGTTTAGATTATTCCTCTTGTACCGTGGCAAGAAAAAATAGTTATGATTTTTGGGAATTTGATTGCATGAAAATTTTGGACTTCAGATTGAAAATAAATTTTATTAATTAACAATGGAATAAAGTTATTTCAATCAAGGATTTCAGATTTTCTTTATTGAAAGTGAAAAAGAGTTATTATCTTAACAAACTAGATTAAAGAGTGCTAATGTTGCCTATCTTGGCAACATATACTGATTTAATCGGGATTTCAATGCAAAACTTTGCCCCTTGTCCTGGCTCAGAAATACACTCTATTTTGCCACCGTGTTTATCTACTACAATTTGGTAGCTAATAGATAATCCCAAACCCGTGCCTTTACCCACGGGTTTTGTAGTGAAAAAAGGATCGAATAGCTTCTGTTTAACACTTGCGCTGATTCCAGGGCCATTATCTTGAATAGAGATAGCTATCCAATCAGGATTTAATACTTTAGTACAAATGATAATCATACTAGGGTAGTTTTTGATCTCTGCTACTGTTCTTTCATGGTTGTACTTGTCTAACGCATCAATAGCATTACTAAGAATGTTCATAAATACTTGGTTCAATTGTCCGGCATAACATTCTACGGTTGGTAATTCTCCATACTCTTTGTAAATCTCAATAGCCGGATGGTCTGATTTTGTCTTCAAACGATTATGCAAAATTAATAGTGTGCTATCTATTCCCTCATGAATGTTGACAGGTTTCATCTCTGCTTCGTCCAGTCGAGAGAAGTTGCGTAAGGTAAGTACAATTTCGCAGATGCGCTCAGTACCAACTTTCATCGAAGAAAGGGTTTTGGGCATATCTTCTATCAGATAATCAAGTTCAACTTCTGAGATCAATTTTTGAATATCTGGTACTGGATTTGGATAAACATCTTGATAAAGCTCGATTAAACTAATTAGATCCTGGGTATAGTTATCAATATGAGTGAGATTTCCGTAGATAAAATTAACGGGGTTATTGATTTCGTGTGCTACACCAGCAACAAGTTGACCGAGGCTAGACATTTTCTCAGTTTGAATTAACTGTCCTTGGGTATGCTGTAAATCTTGTAAAGTTTTTTCCAGTTCAGCCGCTTGCTGGCGCAAAGTTGCTTCAGAATCGCGTAATGCTTCTTCTACTTGCTTGCGATCGCTAATATCCCGTAAGAAAACAATATATTCTTGGCGCTGGTGATTGATTTTGTGTGAAATTGTTGTTTCAATGATTTGCTTATCTTGTGGAGATTTTTGTAAGATTTGCTCACTTCTGCTTTGCCAATAAGCAGGCACATCACTTAATTCCGGAAAAAAATCATCAAGATGAAGCCCAAGCAGCTGATGAACATCTATTCCTAATAATGCTTTAGCAGCCGAGTTAGCTTGAGTGATTACGCCATTTTCATCCAGTACTAAAACTGTATCTAGGACAGTATCTAAGGCAGTAATGAAGCGACTTTCAGCCACTTCGCGGGCTTCGGCAATCGATGCAATTTGTGGTAAAGTAGTCCAGCAAGCGATCGCTACTGCCATAAATGAAATTATCATCAGCAGAATGAAAAAAAGATTGTTATCTGCACCACTAGGAAGTTTTTCAAACTGCTCCTTAATCACCCAGGTAATAGTGGCAGTACTAGAAATTAATACTACTAAAATTCCTACCTGAAACCCAACAAAATCTTTAATCTGGGTACTGTATGACTGTCGGCGTTGTATCCACCATCTCAGATTGAAAGGTGCAAAAGGAATTCGCCTGATAGCTGCATCAGCTACCAAAACTATCATAGGTAACAGTAGCCCAGCAGCTAAATTTTGCCATCTCCAGGCTAAACCACCAACAACTAAAGCTACTAGCTCCACAAAACAAAAGCCCAAGGATAACCAAGGCCATCGTATTCCAGGCTGTCCGCGGTTCAACCATAGCCCAAAGTGGAATGTGATAATACATAACAAATAGCTAATAGTGATAGTTATCACTAAATTATTAAGATCGCCCGAAATTAAATAAAACAAACTGAATATAAAAGCAAATATTAAACTAGGTTGCAATACCCCTTGACGAGAAACAACTGTAAAGACTGGAGACATATACCCGTCTAAAGCTAGTTGGTACAAAATACGAGGAGTATTAGCTACCCCGATAGCAGCACCAAGAAGGCAACTAGAGCAAATCAATAACGTTACAATTAATGAAGCTGCCTGGCCCCAAAAAGGTGAAGCGGCTACAAAAGTCTTAAACAAATCGCCTTCTAACTCTGGGTTACTAGCTAAACGCATCAATACCCAAGAGCCACACAGAGAAATGATCGCGATCGAATAACCAGCTACTGATAATAAACGTAAAGTTTGATGGGGTTTTTGACTATCCGCTACAAACGCTGCGCCTGTTTCCACACTATAAACAGCATAAACGGCGAAGAAAAACCACTTCGGCCATTCAACAGCTGAAAAACTAGGCAAACTACCAGCAAACAAACCAGGACTTTGTGGCGAAAACGCTAACCAGCCTATGCCTTGAACAGAAAACAGAAGCACTAATCCTACTGCTGGAATAATAAAACATAAATGCAGAATTGCCAAAGCGCGTGTACCGCTAAATGCAATACTGAATAAAAGTAGTGTGAAGCCAATTTTCATTACCATTTCTGGACAATGAATGCCCCAAGGTTCAAGCTGAACTTTGATCAATTCTGTAAGAATGATACCGTTGATGGGAAATGAAACCCAACCAACAAAATATCCTAGTGCTGCGTAGCGTCCTAAAAACGGAAAATTTTTCAGCAGTCTGCTGGTGTAATTAGGTGTTCCTCCTGACACATCCGGCCATTGCCTGCCCAACGCTTGCACCTGAAAGCACAGCATTACACCTATAATCGTTGCTGGTATCCACACAAACAAGGCTTGTATTCCTAGCCCAGAAGTTATAAATGGTGCAGAGGTAAACCATGAAAGTAAGCCAGACAAACCAAAGCCAAAAGTTTCAATAGCAGTTAAAGAACGCGGAAGCTTCATGACTGATTTGTAATTTTTTTCCACACCCAAAACTGACTGGGTAGGCATAATTAGTTAAAAATGACACTATAAGCGTTTAAATAACATATTTTTAGTTGTTGGAATAAGGGTGAAAATGCTGAAAGCTTCAAGATTAGCTCATATTATGACTATTTTGATCGGTAATTATCCATAACCTTCTAAAGGAAGTATTGCCTGTTTGATTACTTTTACTGAGATAGCTGTCTCTATTGCTTTGAATATTTCAGTACTTTAGACCTCTTGCAAAAATCCTTGAATCACCCCTCCCCAACCCTCCCCGTATGTATTGGGGAGCAGGGTAGTTTCATACAAACAGAGAAAAAAAATAATGATTTATAGGGGGTAATGAAACATTTACAACAGGCCAAATATGAATCTGATCGAGCAGTTGCAACAAGTTCCAGACTATCGGCATATCCGGCGAGGAAGACACGAACTATGGTTGGTTGTGTTGTTGATATTACTAGGAGTAATCACGGGGTACTGGGGTTATCGACCACTGGAGGACTTTACTAACGTACATCGGCAAAGCTTGATTCAAATGTTAGAACTGACACCTGATATCAAGTTTCCTTCATACTCGACGTTCCGACGGGTACTAAAAACCATCGATTTTCAGCGGTTAACAGACTTATTTAATACTTGGGCATTGGCGATCGCCTCACCAAAACCAGAGGAACGATTGGCAGTTAATGATAAGAGCATTCGTTGCACACTGACAGATTATAGTCAGTCATATCAGAACTTTATTTCAGTTGTGTCAGTATTTAGTCACCAACGCGGTGTTGTTATCCAGATGCAAATTTGCTAATCAACAAGTCAGCGAAGTCGCAGTTGTGCAACAGTTAATATCTGAGTTTACAGGTCAAAACCTAATGTTTACCCTTGATGCTTTGCACTATCAAAAAAAACACTATCGTTGATTATTAATACTGACAATGATTATTTGATTGGATTGAAGCAAAACCAGCCTATGCTCTACAAAATGGCTCAAACTCAATTACAACAATCATCTCCACTCAGTTGTGCCACGGCTATTGATTTGTGGCATTCAAGAATCGTCAAACGCACTTGCCAAGTATTTCCAGTTCCAGAATCACTTCAAAATCAATAGGCTGGACTCAAAACATTTTGAAAATATTCCCAGCCCTGATTAAATAAAGTTCGCTCAATTTCAATTAATTCTATTTCAGGACTTTCCAATAACCACTTCCTAACTTCAACTGCTTTATAATGAAGATTTCGACCATTAAAAAAAGTAATAACTTTTTCAAAAATGTATGTTGTTGTTATTAAAAAAGGTTTAAATTTTATTAAAGTAGCCCAATTTTGTAATACTTTTTGATGAGCCTCTTCATTTTTGATTTCCAGAGCTAAAATATAGCTGGTATCTAAAAAGTAGATACCTCTCATGGATTATAGAGATAGCGATCGTGGTTAATTGCACCATCTTTTACATCACATTCCACAGGGTTTGAACCTAAATTCCAAATAGAAGATATTTGTTTGATGCTATTAATAATAATTTTCCCATTTTCTTGAATAATCTCAAATTCTTAGTTTTCTCCTAATAGTTATTTATGCATTAATAAGCCTTTTTCTGTTGCTATTAATTTCATGTTTAATTACCTCGATTGTTTTTGTAAGTTAATCAGATGAATTTGCTTTATATCAGATCCCCGACTTCTTCAAGAAGTCGGGGATCTAAATTTAGCTTAAGTACGTAACTCACCATTCAGGTTTTCGGTGCGTTAGCCTACGGCATAACATACCCGACGAAACTACGAGGCTACCAGCTACCTACAGGTTGAGCGATCGCAGAAAACATTGAAGGATCAATTGAAATGCCCAATCCCTCAGCTACACGACGACCATAAGAAATATCTGCCCGGAAGAAGTGGCAAAGTTGGCGCATTTGAATATCCTGTCTCGCTTGAGAGAGACTGCCAACAATATTATGAGCAAGACGCTCTTGCTGCTCAGGAGTCATTAACCGATACAGATTACCTGCTTGGGTGTAATCGTCGTTTCCTTCACGATGATTGTAACGATCAACTGTAACATCGCCCAAATGATTAGGTGGTTCTGCATAAGCTGGATTTTCTTTAGGCGTACCCTCAGCACTATTCGGTTCATAGTTAGGAGCGCTACCGTAGTTGTTCCCCGGTGCCATAAAGCCATCTCGCTGATAATGCATCACTGGACATTTGGGCTGGTTGACAGGTAGTTGCTGATAGTTACCACCCAAGCGATACCGTTGAGCATCTGGGTAAGAAAAGATGCGAGCTTGCAGCATTTTGTCTGGAGAGAAACTAACGCCCGGAACCACTGCACTAGGGCTAAAAGCGGCTTGCTCTACTTCAGCGAAATAATTCTCAGGGTTGCGATTTAGCTCTAATATTCCGACTTCGATTAAAGGATAATCTGAGTGCTTCCAAACTTTGGTCAAGTCAAAGGGATTATCTGGATGTTTGGCTGCTTGCTCCTCAGTCATTACTTGAATACACATCCGCCACTTAGGATAGTCTTTGTTAGCGATCGCTTCAAACAGATCGTGAGTTGCATGATCTGGATCTTCGCCCTTAATCATAGTCGATTCTTCCTCAGTCAAGGTTTGATGCCCTTGCAGAGTTTTAAAGTGAAATTTGCACCAAACGCGATCACCTTCAGCGTTAATCAAACTGAAGGTGTGGCTACCGAAGCCATCCATGTGGCGATAGCTTTTCGGTATTCCCCTGTCTGAAAACAGAATCGTCACCTGGTGAAGCGATTCTGGACTGAGTGACCAAAAATCCCATCTTGCATTATGGTCTTTGCAATTAGTTTGGGGATTGCGCTTTTGGGTATGGATGAAATCAGGAAACTTCAGGGGGTCGCGGATGAAGAAAATAGGGGTATTGTTACCTGTAATATCCCAGTTGCCCTCTTCAGTGTAAAACTTGATGGCAAAACCTCTAGGGTCACGTTCGGCATCTGCTGAACCTTTTTCTCCCCCGACTGTAGAAAAGCGTAGGAGAACTTCTGTTTTCTTGCCAATTTCAGAAAAAAGTTTGGCTTTACTGTAGCGAGTGATGTCATTGGTGACAGTAAAAGTACCGTGAGCTGCCGCACCTTTAGCGTGGACAACGCGCTCAGGAATACGTTCTCTGTTGAAATGAGCCAGCTTTTCTAAGAGGTGAAAATCCTGTATTAATAAAGGCCCGCGCGATCCAGCCGTGAGTGAATTCTGATTATCAGCAACAGGAATACCGTCAGCAGTTGTCAATCTTTGGGGTTCAGTCATGGGTTAAGAAGCTCTCCATTAAGTTACTCAGATTGCCCATAATACATATTAGTCAGTAGATTAACGGATGCCTACTGATAGAGCAATCTAATTCATAGTCATAACGAGTTTATATATAAAGCATACTCGATATGATTATGAATTACAAATAATAATTTTGTATTTTTGTAATAGGATTTGCTACAAACGAATCGGCTGTAGGGACGTACAGCTAGCTGTCCCTATCAATGAATGTGTAGGATGTAGAGAGGCGATATATTGCTTCTCTACTGCCTTTTAGGTATCTAAATGTTTGAGAATCAACGAGCAAACATCTGTCGCTTCAATTTGATGTTCGTCAACTAGGTGAGTTTGATGGGTGATAAATAGAGGCCCTTCAGATGGAGAAGTGGTGATGTTACCGTGAGAACCACGCACCAGAGAAGCATCCAGAGGAATCACATCCATTAAGTAGCGAAGACCGAGTTGTTTCTTAAGTAACTTGAGAGCAATTTTTCCTTGGGGGAATTTTATTTGCGGATCGAGGAAAAGTTCTACAGGATCGTAACCAGGTTTGCGGTGGATATCTACAGTTCTAGCAAAATCAGGCGCTTTGGCATCATCAAGCCAATAATAATAGGTAAACCAAGCATCAGATTGAGCGATCGCTACCAACTCTCCCGATCTAGAATGATCGAGATGGTAGGCTTGTTTACCCTCTTCATCCAATACCTGCGCCACGCCTTCAGTCGCTTCTAAAAGCGATCGCACTTTCGGGATATACGCCGACTCGTTCACATATACATGAGCAATTTGGTGATCAGCGACGGCAAAGGCAATGCTAGCACCAAAATCAAGCAGTTCTCGCCCTAATTCTTCTCGCACAGCAATTAAACCATTTTCCCGTAATACGCGGTTCAAATCCACAGCTTGAGAAACTGGCGTAATGCCATACTCAGAAAGAATAATTATCTGAGTATTACGTGCTTGAAAATATTCAATTAAATCGCCACAAACAGCATCAATTTCTCGTAAATCTGCTTGAATCTGTGTTTGATTGTTACCAAATTTTTGCAGACAGTAATCTAAATGTGGTAGATAAACTAGTGATAATGTGGGGCTGTAGCGTTCCTCAATCCATTTTGCGGAATTGGCAATCCATTGACTAGAACTAATGGTAGTTTTTGGTCCCCAGAAATCGAACAGAGGGAAATTTCCTAAATCAGATTGAATTTGCGATCGCACATCACTAGGATGAGTATAAATATCAGGTAATTTTCTCCCATCTGCGGGATACATTGGGCGCGGCGTAATCGCATAATCTACTGAAGAATACATATTGTACCACCAAAAAAGGTTGGCACAAGTGAAGTTTGGATCGATTGATTTAGCTATTTCCCAAACTTTGGGAGCCTGTACAAGTTTATTAGATTGTCGCCAAAACTTCACTTCGCATTCATCGCGGAAGTACCAGCCATTAGCGACAATTCCATGCTCATTGGGCAATTTTCCTGTTAAATAAGTAGCTTGAACTGAGCAAGTTACAGCAGGTAAAACTGTTTTAATGGAAGCTACTTGACCAATAGCCGCCCAAGAAGATAAAAACGGTGTGTTTTCTCCTAGTAAACTGGGCGTTAATCCCACGACATTTAGAACAACCGTTTTCTGCATAAAATTAATCTCCTTATTAATTTGCGGCAAATTCCTTTAATACCCATTCATACTCACGCTGAATAGAAGTCAGCAAATCTATCTTCATTTCTGATGGCAATACATCCCAAGTGTAAGTCTCAATTTCTAAATGGGAGCAAGCATCGTTTGTCTGAAGTAAATGCAAAACAGTAGCAATGTCATCTTGGGTAGATTGCAAAATTTGATAATCATGAATAAAAATTGGGACATGAAAGTGAGTCCGCCATTCTTCAGCTAAAGATTGCTCTAAATTTGGTAATGCAGTTATTAAATCAGGATAATGATGGAGTGTACCATCGTTACGACGTTCTATTACCTGGTGAAGATAGGTAGATTCTGCAAAAGGACGTAAGCGTTCAACTATCAAACTCCGCTTCTCAATATCAGTAGGTATTTTTACTTTAATTGCAGCGCTGATTTGAATTTTCCCAATCTTAATACCTACCGATTGCAAACGTGTAAATACAGATTGTGGCTGCTCATATTCAACTGAAAAATGGCAGGTGTCATAGCAAACCCGAACGTGTTCTAGCAATTTAGTCTGTGCTAAATCCCGCTCAATATTTAACTTTTCTGATAAATAACTACCACTTATTGGCAATAACCAATTTTGATAAAAGTCAATTATTTCTGAGGTATTTTCGATTAAACCATCAGGCTCAGGTTCTAAATCAATATGAAGTATCTTGCCTGTTTCTTCGCTGATGCGAATCATTTCTACAACAACTGATGCTATGTTCAAACAACTCTTTTTCAGAACTGTCTCGAAAGTTGTTTGGTCTTTTACCCACCAAGGTTTATAGGATAATGGTAGTGTAGAAATTCCACCATCAAGTCCTTCGGGTAACAGAGCAGCTAAAATGTGTGCCAAGTTTAATGTATAATTAACCCGTTCTGGTGTAGACCAATCTGGTGCATAAACGTGGTCTTTTACTACCTGTCGATGAAATCCGCCATAAGGGAATCCGTTTAAGGTGAAAACATATAAATCTTCTTGAGTCAGCCATGCTTGAAATTTAGCTAAATTATTACTTTCTAAAAGTTGTTTGGCGGCAATATCTGCTAACCTCAAGCCAATACCAAAAGGTTCTGTAGGCGATAAACGTGATTTTAGTTCGGGAATATACTTTTCTAAATTGGTAAAAACCTCTAGCCAACTTTCACCAGGATGAATATTACTGCAATAAGTTATGTGAAAATTATTGTTGTTTGTAATTTTCATTTTCTAGCTCTATTCCTTGTATATGTGTAATCTGTTTTCTTTGGCTTAAGTTTCACAAAATACTTGCTATATATTCATAGGTAGGGGCGCACATTTATGCGCCCCTACAGCCGATTCATGGTATTACTGAGTGTACACATTCAAATTTAAGTCACAGCAAAGACTTTTGCTAACTTCATCGAAATTGGTAGCAAGATTAAAACTAGTAAACCGTAATACAAACCAGCAAAACCAGATGCAACGGTTGCATCTAAGACTATCAAAGATAAAACGCCTATTTTCACAGCATTTCGGATATTTTCAGCTATCGGTTTCCGCGCAGCTTTGATAAAGTTAGGCAAGATTCTAATAGCTAATAAAATAGCAAATGGTAGGGCTGCAATCACTGTATACTCTTCTAATAATCCTAAAGCTAAAACTGCTGTCAAAACTATTGTAATTAGCAGTAGCGCGAGTATTCCCGTAATCTTCTTACCTCCGTGAACTTCACCCTGACTAATTGCGGTGATAGCAGCAATATAAAGAACAGGAATCAGCGCTAAATACCAGCGTTCTCCAATAATTTCTGGTACAGCACTTACACCTAATAATAAGTTACTGCCACGGCACAAACCCATATTTAAAGGGCCGAAAAAAGGATGATGTTTAGCGAGTGAGTTATAGAGGAGGCATGAAAGAGTGATAAAAATAGCGATCGCAGCACTCAACAACGATACTTGAAAAGCAGCTATAATCCCGATTGCAAATAGTATACTTCCTAATAAAGTAGCATTTTGACGAGATACGCGACCACTGGGAATTGCTCTATTTGGTCGCTCTTTTGCATCTAATTCTGCATCGAAAACATCATTAAAAACTATCCCACCGCCGTATAAACCAGTTGTAGCTAATAACAACCAAGCTAATGGCATTAGTATGGCAAAAGTTGCTTCGCCATTAATTAATTTAGTAAAAATTATTCCAGAGCCAGAAGCAGCAAAACCAACAAGAATATCCGCCCAAGCAGTAACAATATTAGCAGGACGCATTAATTCTAGATAACCCCGCCAGCTTTGAAAATTTAAGCTTGCAACATTCACTTATCTGCCTCCATGCCTAGTAATTTCTCAAAATAAACTGCATATTAAAGATGAATCAGATATTTATGCAATTCCTTTTTCTCACTCCCCAGTACAGACGCGATTAATCGCGTCTCTCCCCAATTTTCTACTCAATCAACACATAATCTGAAACTGATTTGATTCCTGGTTCTTGTCCCCGCAGCACAGAATTACCACTGAACAACTGACGCTGATCGATAGATTGAGGATTGAGCCAGTCTGACGCTTTCATCTGCCCAGTTTGACTGTAAGCAGCTAGGGCATTTTCATAACAAACTGCTCGCACATGTTCTTCAGGAATGCCCCTATCTAACATCAACTGAGCCGTTTTCGGGACTGCCAAAGGATCGCTAATACCCCAATCAGCACTACTATCTACAATGATGCGATCGCATCCATACTTACGGACAACTTCTACCATCCTGGCGTTACCCATCTTCGTCTGTGGGTAAATTGTGAAAGCCGCCCAAAAACCGCGTCCTAATACTTCTTCAATAGTTTCTTCGTTGTTGTGATCAATAACTACTTGTGAAGGATCTAAGCCATATTCAATACAGCGATCCATACTCCGACTAGCACCCGCCTTCTTGTTACGGTGAGGAGTATGAATTAGTACCAACATATCGAGTTCTTTGGCTAATTCTAACTGTTGACAAAAGTACTTATCTTCTGCTTCTGTCATATCGTCATAGCCAATTTCACCAATGGCAACAACTCCTTCTTTACACGCGTAAAGTGGTAGCAGTTCCATAACTTCAGTGGCTAGCGCTTCATTATTAGCTTCTTTCGGATTTAGGCCGATTGTGCAATAGTGTTGAATGCCAAACTGACTAGCACGAAATCGTTCCCAGCCCACAAGACTACTGAAATAGTCTTTAAATGAGCCAGCGTTAGTTCGGGGTTGTCCTAACCAAAAGGCTGGTTCAATAACGGCAACAATTCCATATTCACGCATTACTAAGTAATCATAAGTAGTACGCGAACACATGTGAATGTGAGGATCGATGAACATCATGGTTTTAATGATTGGGGATTGGGTATTGGGATTGGGAATTGGACGTGGGTTATTCTCCTTGTCCCCTTGTCTCCACTTCCTTCTATTTGTAAACAAAGAGGCGATCGCGGCTAAAACTGCTCCAAGTCAGATTACCTTGTTGAATGGATGACTGTAAATCTGGGTAATGAGAAAGTAATGCTTGTGCTTGGGGTAAAGCAGACTCAGCACAAGCTAAGGCTGCTGCTTCTTGTTCTTGTATATCTCCATTAACCAGTACTTTTTCCAAATCTGTAATGATTGCGCTATCGGCAAACCGCCCTACAGGCCGCCAAAGTTCTGGCGTAACTGTGCGTTTAGCTGCCCAACGTTCATGGGCATAGTTTGTTAACATCCTCGCCAACTCAGGGTTAGCACGCCTATCTAGACCCCAAATTAAATGCAACGGACTGCCGACAAATACAGCCTTCAACACCATTTGATTCCAAGCAGCATTATCTAAATAATTCGCTGGATAAGGGTTACGTAATGCTATGGCTTGGAATACATTGCTCATATTGCTGCGAATTCCCTCAGCAGTACGATGGCGATGTAACTCTGGGTGTGGTAATAGCGGCAAACTTTGATAAAGAGCAACTAATTCCCCCATATCGGCAGTAGAGAAGACTTGATCGAGTGATCGCACACAGCCTTGGGGATCATCGTAGGGCAATGCTAAAAGTAAAAGTGTGCGACCTGCTTGATCTACACTCCAATTACCAGGATACCAGCCAGGAATTACATCCTCTGCTGCTTCCAAGTCCTGGAATGTTAGTTGCAAATCCTCTTTACCTAAATAACGCGGCACAGCACTAAAAGCCGTAAAAAACACTCTCTCAGCTGCGCCACTCGCAATCTGTGCCTGCTTTTGTGACAACCAAGTAAAAGCTTTCTCTGAAACAGACTTTAACAGCCAATGATGCAGTAATTGGTTTACTTTACTCATAATAAATTTAGGATAAGTTGCCCAACTTTTTTATGACAACTCAAGTATAAAATATACCACTAAACTTGATTTTTGGGGTTTGAAGCAGTTAGATAATATCCTACTGAGAGCGTAACTTCACTGAATCTATAAAAATATCCTAATTTTAAAGAAGATACTGTAAAGATACCATTTTGATTAGATAAATACTCAAATTATCTTACGGAAAAAATTAGAATTTTATGTAATAATGATCTGCATTACAACCCTTATATATGAAATAAAGGCAGCAATAAAAAATATATATGAATGAATACTATTTTTTACTTGAACGTTAGGCAAAGACATTTCAAAACTATGATTAAGTAAGTAAATTTATTTAGTAATTTATTTATAATTTGAATTACTTAGTGAATCTATTATGCCTATTTTAGGACAAGTTTAGATTGCAGTAGCATATCTATTTACAGTTACTTAAAAACAATAATATTCAAATGATTATTCAACAAAAAAGCGCTCTGAATCTGCAACAAATTAATCAATGCGTCCGTGTTACCTTTAATTATAATGTTCACTTTACTAAAGGTCTGTTTCAGTTAGATAATCCTTTACTTGCACAAGCGATCGCCGCAGATGGAGAGACAACCCCAAAACAAGTATTAGCGGTAGTAGATGGAGGATTTTTACAGTATCAAGATGGGTTGTTAAAAAAATTATCAGTCTATGCTCAATATTATCAAGATGTATTAACACTGAGCGGTGAGCCGATAGTAGTTCCAGGTGGAGAAGCAGTCAAGAACGATTCTAGATTTATAGAGCAAATTCATCAGCGGATCAATGCAGCTGGATTGTGCCGTCACTCCTACGTTTTAGCAATTGGAGGTGGAGCGGTCCTAGACATGGTAGGATACGCAGCAACAACGGCTCATCGAGGAATTCGGCTGCTACGAGTACCGACAACAGTATTAGGGCAAAATGATTCGGGTGTAGGAGTAAAAAACGGAATCAATGCTTTTGGTAAGAAAAACTTTTTGGGTACATTCATGCCACCTTATGCCGTCTTAAATGACTTTGATTTTCTTACTAGCCTCGACGATCGAGATTGGCGATCGGGTATTGCAGAAGCGGTGAAAGTAGCGTTGATTAAAGATGCAGATTTCTTCGATTTCATTATGATTAATGCCGATAAATTGGCTAATCGAGATATGGACGTAATGGAAAGGTTAATCTATCGCTGTTCTCAGTTGCACTTAGAGCATATTGCTGGAAGCGGCGATCCCTTTGAAATGGGTTCATCGCGTCCTTTAGATTTTGGACACTGGGCTGCTCACAAACTAGAGCATTTAACTAATTACAGCCTACGTCATGGTGAAGCCGTTGCGATCGGCATCGCTTTAGATACAACCTATTCATATTTAACAGGGCAACTCTTGCAATCAGAGTGGCAAAGGGTTCTAACTACACTCAAAAAATTAGGCTTTACTTTGTATGTATCGGCATTGACAGAGCAATTAGATCGACTAGACCATCCGCATTGTCTATTTAGAGGGCTTACCGAGTTCCGCGAACATTTGGGAGGAAAATTGACAATCACCCTTTTACAAGGAATCGGACAAGGAATAGAAGTTAACCAGGTGGATTTGTCTTTGTATAGAGATGCTATTTTGATGCTGCAAGATCGGGAACTTTTGCAGTAATTCTCCTTTGGATGCAATCAACAGAAGCGATGTCTAACGACAAGCCGCTACACTTTTTCCATTGCTTACTAGAAAAGTTTTCATTGGCTATAACGAAAAAGCCCTTTGTTAAACCCAAGATGCAAGTTGGTATGAAATATTGTCCTAACACGCCCGTTATTGGAAGTAACTAGCTACTCCTCAATCTATTACAAAAAGTTCACGATCCCCAGACGCAAGATTTCTCGCGTAAAGTCACAGGAATAACCGATAGTTGCATCGGCAAGAAACTTGCCAGCCAAGCACTCTTTTGTCACCCCATAGCCCCCAAGAATTTCAACGGCTGTTTGTGCATTTTTGATTGCAACATCCACTGCAAAAGTCTTGGCAGCTGGTGCTTTGATTGTGGCGGCAAGTTGGGGAGAAGTTTCTGCTGTAACAGCTGCATCCCATACCACCAGTCGTGCAGCCTGGGTGTTAATCATCATATCCGCTAATTTTAAAGCTACTGCCTGATGTTCGATAATCGGACGACCCCAACTGACTCTTTGCTTGGCATAACTCAAAGCATACTCATAAGCAGCACGAGCCAAACCAACATAAGAAGCTGCCAGCCCAATAGCTACTTCTGGAAGCAACATTAGTAGTTTTCCGGCTTCTCCTTCTTGTCCGATCAGATTTTGTGCAGGGACTGGGACGTTATCTAGGCTAATCTCAGCATGATGAGAGGCTTTCCAACCAATCATCTGTGTCTTTTTGCCAAACTTAATCCCAGGTGTCTCTGTTGGAACGAAAAAGATAGACAAACTTTCGCGCAATGGTTTATCCATCGCTGTACGGGCAATAATGAAGTAGGCATCCGCAATTCCAGCATTTGTGACTAACGAGGATTTTGTCCCATTAAGGATGTATGTATTGCCCTCACGCGCTGCAAAGGTCTTCATCCCAATATTGGAGTTTGGAAGCGCACAGAACATATCAGAGGTGGCGACATTAGGTTCACTCTCTGCGGCGCTGAACAGATGGGGTTTTCCGGAATTGATAAAAGATAGTATTCGTTTTTGTTGTTCTGTGGTTGCTGCCCTAGTGACAAACAGTGACATTGCTGCGGTGAGATTGAAATAACTACAAGCAATGCTGACATCCACAACGCCTATTTCTTCCAGAACTATAGCCAAATCTATACACTTTCGCCCCACACCTCCTAACTTTTCTGGAAGCATCAAGGATGTAAATCCTAATTCAGATCCCTTATAGAACAAATTTTGGCAAAATTCCCAAGGTTCTATCTCTAGATTGTTAGACTCTTCGATGATACGAACAATAGGCTGAATTTCATTTTGGGCAAACTCACAAGCTTGTATTTGCAATATCTGCTGTTCTTGAGTCAGGTTGAAGTCAATCATGTCTTATCCTTTTTTTCCCATATCACCAATATCTAGTTTTGTTCAGGTATTAAAAACTAAATTTTGTAACTGCATTTGCCTCTTTTTTAGAAGAGACAATTCAAATGTTGTGGAAATAAAAAGTTAACTGAGATATCTTCTACAGTTTTAAAATTAACAGTATGTAAACTGCGATCGCAATGAAGAATCCTTTGATTAACTTGTCAATTCTTTATCAGTACTGAATAATTTGCCTGTACTGACCAAACCTTTGATGCCGTAAGGCGTTAAGCATAATATTTTAATCTGTAATACCATTTCACGAAAAATCTGATACAGATGCAAACCCTGAAAGCTTTGCTGCATCTAAGTTTTTTCATTGCGAATTGCAAATTGTGAATTGGTATAACCCTATATTCTTTCTCTATCACACTCAACAGCCTTTCCTCAAACTCAGTCAAATATGGGCGTTTCAACTCTCTTAAACACTTCAAAACTGCCTAGAATCGTTCTTCTACCTTGCTATCGGTTCCATAGTGTGTTAATACGTAGGCGTAGCCCGCTGCAGGCATCGCTATGCTGCATCTGCTGACATTCTGAATCTAAGTAGTTTAGTGGCTTTAAATAGTAAATTATTTTATTTATTATAGATGCGTAAGATTAAACCCTCTACAGTAGGAAATTATTAATTTACTCGCGCTTTCACCTGATATTTATAGCAATCTTGTGAATAATTCCTTTTATATGTCATCTACAACCACCAAATTTTTTGCACAATCTCCTTTGAGGAAGCGATCGCAATCAAAACTTGCTTTAAAAGCAGGAAAGATTTTTGATGACGATCCTTACTATTTCAAAGTTAAGCATGATTAAGGTTCATCGGAAAAACCTGTTACCCAATTCATACGTAACAATTTCTAACAAATTCAACGATATATATGTTGTTTTTGGGATGTTGGATAGTTGGATTGGTGAGTTTGCAAGCTTTTGAGGAGCCATTTCTAAATCCCGAAGAAGCAAGTTGGAGGTTGATTTACACAAAACAAGTGCAAAAGGATGCGAAGAAATGAGCTTATAGTAACTTAAAGGAAAAAGCTGAGGAATTACTCGCAGCCTTTGCAGAAAATCCTTTTCAAAATCCTCCACCTGATGAAAAGCTGGCTGGTGACTTATCAAGTGCTTATTCTTGGAGGATAAATATACAGCATCGGTTGATATATGAAGTAATCGAATCTGAGCAAATAGTCAGGATAATTTGCATGTGAACGCATACGAGTAAGTTATCTCTTCAGCCCTCCTTGGTGTTCACAATGAAAACCTTGATGCTCCCAAGCTTGCATATCTACATCAGTAAGTTTTGTGACGTTTGAGCATTGCGGTTGAATAATTTGACTTAAAATCGCCCAAAATAAGCTGCGTGTTACATCTAATCCAGTTTTAGTCCAAGATTCATGATTACCAGGAATACCCAATTCTTGAACAATCTCTGGCTCTACCCAAATACCATGAGCGCCTAAAAGAATCTGTGCCATCCATTTAGCTCTGGGTAAATGACTTGTCGAAGTGATCAACATGACTTTATGCACTCCCCAACGGCGCAAAATTGGAATACTATAATAAAAATTTTCAAAGGTAGAATTTGCGCAGTTTTCTAACCAAACGTTTTGTAACTCTGCTAATTCCGCCTGAAAAATTAACCGTATACAGGGATCTGGGGAACCATGAGAAATTAAAATTGGGGTTTGTGGGTATTGTTTTGCCAGTTGGGCAACATAAGTTTCTCGACGAATACTGCCACCTAGCACAAAGAAGGCATCTATCGGCTGCGAAGAAGCAATAACTAAGGTTATAGTAGTAAAAATCAACCAAACACCCACGATAACATACAATCCACCACTGAGTTTTTGTAACAGTTGCCACAGATTAGGAGATTTTTTTTTAACAGAAATTAATGATTTGCTGGTAAATTTGCGTTTCATGACTTAAGTAAGAAAAGCTGATTTTGCTGCTGTCTAACAATACTGCAATTGAATGAGCAAAGTGCTATCTTATAAAAGTAATCTAGAATGCAAACATGACGCTAATTAAAGTGTCACATGCTCAGTATAGCCTTCCGGAGAAGACTAACAAAGTGAGAAATGATTGTTAATAACTAATGCGGCATTTTTGGCATCATTAAAAGGATAAAAATGATGAATAAGCATAGTTGATTCTAGGGTATAAAAACTTAAAAATTTCTGGAAAGCCTGATTGCTAAACTGTCAACAACACAATTATTCCAGCTAAGTATACATGAACCAATCTGCGAAAAGTTACTCACCGCTCCAAGTAGCCTTGATTGGTGGAGCGATCGCCACAACTGCTACCATGTCCGTGTTCGGTCCCGCTTGGACTCGTGGTGTCCGTGCTGCTCTAACCCTACAAGACAGCCCAAAAGTGATAGTTGACCAAGTTTGGCAACTGGTAAATCATGAATATGTTGATAGTAAATTTAATCAACAAAATTGGCAAGCAACCAGGCAAAGCCTGTTGAGTAGAGATTACTCTTCTCGCGAAGAAGCATACACTGCCATCCGCGAAGCTTTACAAAAGTTGGGAGATCCTTACACTCGGTTCATGGACCCCCAACAGTTTGAAGCTCTGACTAACCAAACATCTGGGGAAGTCTCTGGTATTGGCGTTCGGATGGAAGTGAACGAAAAAACTCAGCGGCTCACCGTTGTCGAAGCCATAGAAAATTCTCCGGCGCTGAAAGCTGGGATCAAAGCAGGTGATGAAATTTTGGCAATTGACGGCAAATCCACTCTCAAAATGAAAGTGGATGATGCTTCTAAGCTAATCCGTGGCAAAGCGGGTACTCCTATCAGGATACGCGTGGGACGCGCAGGCCAAAATGCCTTTGATGTGAAGCTGACAAGGGCAAGTATTGAAGTGCCAACAGTACGCTATACCCTCAGACAAGAAGGGAACCGCCGCGTTGGCTATATCCGTTTGCGAGAATTTAGCGCCCACGCCGCAGACCAAATGCAACGAGCCATCCGCGATTTGAACACTAAGAAAGTTGATTCTTATGTCTTAGATTTGCGAGGAAATCCTGGCGGTTTGTTGCAGGCAAGTATTGAAATTGCTCGGATGTGGTATGATAACGGCGGAATTGTCAAGACAATAGACCGTGTGGGCAGCAGTGAGGAAACTAAAGCCAATCGTACTGCTTTGACAAATCGTCCTTTGGCGGTCTTAGTGGATGGTAATTCAGCTAGTGCTAGTGAAATCCTGACAGGGGCGCTCAAGGATAATAAGCGCGCGGTAGTTGTAGGTGGTCAAACCTTTGGCAAAGCCTTAGTCCAGTCAGTTCATGAACTCGCAGATGGTTCCGGCTTGGCTGTCACCATTGCCCATTACTACACCCCGGCGGGAACGGATATTAACCACAAAGGAATTACACCAGATATCAAGCTAGACTTGACAGAGGCACAAGAGCGTCAATTGGCTTCTAATCCAGATTTAATCGGAACTAAGAGCGATCCCCAATATGCTCGAGCGATCGCAATTCTATCAAATAACAACTTTGCCCAGCCGCCAGCAAATCAACCGACTCGACCCATGAGCCGTGCTGGTGACTTGAAATTTTAGGTGAGTTATTTGTTACCAGGTATTTACATATTCCCAAATCCAGATTTTTGGAGTTATGGAAACTGCTTGATATTACCGTTCCAAGATTTTGATTTGGGAATACTAGCTAGTAATCCCATCTCCAAAATCTCAGATTTATGAATCATCAGCCAGTTGATGCAACCACTGCCACCAGCTTTTTACCAATGGTGTCGGTGGTTGTTCCTATTTATAACGGTGAGGCAGATTTACTAGAGTTAATCAATTGTCTGTTGTCTCAAACTTACCCAAAAGACCGCATAGAATACTTGTTGGTGGACAATAATAGTAGCGATCGCACTCTCACCATCCTGAAAACATCTGCCGAAAATTGCCCAATTACAATTCGCCCCTTGAGCGAAACCCAAATTCAAAGCTCTTACGCTGCTCGTAATACCGGGATTCGCGGCGCTACGGGTGAAATTATCGTTTTTACCGATGCAGATTGTCGCCCACAACCGCAATGGCTAAAAGCATTAATTCAGCCTTTTGTCAACAAAGAAGTGATAATTGTTGCTGGTGAAATTTTGGCACTACCAGGCACAACTCTATTAGAACAACACGCAGACCGTCAAGAAACTTTATCGCAAAAGCATACCCTTAACCATTCCTTTCGTCCCTATGGTCAAACAGCTAATTTGGCGATTCGACGCATTGCTTTAGAAAAAGTAGGTTTATTTCGTCCCTATCTGACTACTGGTGGCGATGCCGATATTTGTTGGCGGATTTTAGGGGAAAACATCGGGCATTTAGAATTTGCCTCAAATGCGATCATTCAACACCGCCACCGTGCTACACTTCAAGACCTGCAAAATCAATGGCGGCGTTATGGATGCTCAAATCGCTATCTGCACGAACTGCACGGTGTAGATTTAATGCGAGAGATGACACCCAAAGAATACGGCTATCGTTTGACACGTTGGTTATTGAAGGAAGTACCAACAGATATTAAAAAGGCGATTGTCGGTCAAGCCACTCTTGTAGATTTATTAAATACTCCCATTGGTTTGTTCACAGCTAGGGCGCGTACTGCTGGACAAAGAGACGCCAAGCTGCCAGAGAAGGCCAAGATAATTGCTCGACTGTAAGCAAGAAAAAGGGCGCTGCTGATTAGATGTATAAATCTTGGTGTAGAGATTAGCAATTGCTAGTCTCTACAAAGGTTTTGAAATCACACAAAATAATTTTCAGACCTGAATTGTGCAACGTTTAAGCAAAAACGCTCTTGTCAGCCCAAAACTCGGATTTGTCACCACATCTCTCAAAACCTTGTGCAGGGCAGCAGAGGAGAGTTTTTGTACAAGTTCTCTCTCCCTCTGCTTCTCTACACTCAAGCTTGTGAGAAATGCGGAAAAAGCATTGGCTAAGACCCTTATTCTTTCTTTAGCTCCCAAATGTGAATGTATCTTAAGAAGTATTTTCAAAAATCAAGAAAGCAAATATGCTGTTATTAGTAGAGCTTTAACTTTAATACCCTATATTATTTAATAAAATAAAAGTAAAAAAAAATATCATTAAGTAAGGCTTGTTGCAACTTTGCACATTAGTCGTTATTGGGCAAGTTTATGGCACTGAATAGGGCAAAAAGTTGATTTGAGCCTACACAAATTTGATTGCTCTCTAATCTGATAGATAAGTTAGTAAATCAAAAAGCCAAGTTCTGTCATATTTATTTATAGAGTGTCTGCTCTTGCAAGTAACGTGCTACTTGCCTGCTTAATAGCGTTTGAAGTCTTGAAGAAAGTATTGAGTTTGCTTCTCTTGCTCTCTTCATTCACAGGCTACGCTTCATAGTTTTGTGAGTTAAGCAACATGAAAGTGGATGGATTTAGCGAACAGATAGAGAAATTGCGCTCAGACATACAGAGACTATCAAAATGCGATACAACTAAGCTGAACTCACAACAGGAGATGATAACAGAGGCTTTCGAGAAACTTAACACTGCAATGGAAGAACTATTGATAGCTTCCGAAGAGTTAGAGCTAACACGAGCTACAGTAGAGAAAGAGCGTCAGCGTTACCAAGATTTGTTTGAGTTTGCTCCAGATGGCTACTTGGTAACTGATACTAAGGGGATAATCCAAGAGGCTAACCATGTAGCTGCAACTTTACTCGGTGTCCAACAAAAGCATTTAGTAAGTAAACCATTAATTCTTTTTATTGCTCAACAAAACCACCAATCCTTTAGCTTTCAAATAAACAATTTACAGGAGATACTGAACTGGGAAATTCACCTACAGCCACTAAGAGGAACGCCTTTCCCTGCTAGTGTGAAAGCGTCTGTAGTATACGATATTCAGGGGAAGCACCTTGGCTGGCGTTGGCTGCTATGCAACATCAGTGAACGCAAACAAGCTGAAGAAATGTTGCACCGAGCTTACAGTGAGTTAGAAATACGGGTGGCGGAACGGACAGCGGAACTGGTAAAAACAAATCAGAAATTGCTAAATGAAATTACAGAACGTGAACGAGTCGAGTCACAACTACTGCACCTTGCCTTTCACGATGTACTGACGGGTCTGGCAAACCGCAGTGCATTTATAAACCGTTTAAGACATGCGATAAATTATTCAAAACGGCATTCAGATTATCTATATGCTGTGCTATTTATTGATCTAGATCGGTTTAAGGTGATTAATGACAGTCTTGGACACCTAAATGGAGACCAACTTCTGCTTGCTATTGCAAGTAGACTAGAAATATGTGTACGCTCCATAGATACAGCGGCACGGCTGGGAGGAGACGAATTTACAATCCTGCTTGAGGGAATCCAAGATGTGACAGACGCTATCACAGTAGCTGAAAGGATTCAGAAGGAACTAGCGTTACCCATTGAGCTTGGCGGACAAGAAGTGTTCATCACGGCGAGTATTGGCATCACATTGAGTTCAACAGTAGATTATAAACACCCAGAAGAACTGTTGAGGGATGCTGATACAGCAATGTACCGAGCCAAAGTGCTAGGCAGAGCGCGTTATGAGCTATTCAACTCAGATATGTATGCTAATGCTCTAGCAAGATTGCAGTTAGAAATCGATTTGCGCCGAGCAGTTGAACGCGAAGAATTTCAGGTTTTTTACCAACCGATTGTTTCGCTCACTAGTGGCTCTATTTTAGGTTTTGAGGCTCTGCTACGCTGGCAGCATCCAGAGCGTGGTCTTCTTAATCCAGCAGATTTTATTTCCCTAGCAGAGGAAACTGGACTAATTTTTTCTATTGGCAAATGGGCGTTGCATGAAGCCTGCCGCCAGGTGCAAGCTTGGCGGGTATGCCATCATTCCAACTTTTTAGAGAAAATTAGTGTTAATCTCTCCGTCAAGCAATTTTCTCAGCCGGATTTGATAGAGCAGATTGGGCAAATTTTGCACTCAACTGGTCTTGATGCTGGCACTTTAGTACTAGAGATTACTGAAAGCGTAATTGTGGAAAATGGTAATCAGGTAACTACCGCAATCTTACAACTTCAAGAGATGGGCATTGAGTTATCAATTGATGACTTTGGTACAGGCTACTCTTCAGTAGGTGGTCTTTATAACTTTCCAATTAGTGTATTGAAAATTGACCGTTCTTTCATCAGCTTGATGGGCAGTAATAGTAAGAATTTAGAAATTATTGAGATAATTATCACATTGGCACACAAGCTAGGTGTGGATGTGCTTGCCGAAGGAATAGAGACAAAAGAGCAACTATTACTTCTAAGAAAGTTAAACTGTCAATATGGCCAGGGACATTTTTTCTCAGTTCCGTTAAATAGCTCGGCAGCAGAGGCATTAATTATGGAAAATCCTCAATGGTAAGAGTAATTTAAAATCCTGAGCATAGTTTTGTCTAGCCTACGCGCCATCAAAATTTGGCATATAGCTACTGGAGACTGTCTTACTTATATGGTCGCTCAGTCTGAGCCATGACGAGCAAACTCTCCTCAGCGGTAGCCAAGATAAAGCTATCAACTATTGGGATCTTACTACAGGGGAATGTTGGACAACTTTGCAGCCAGCCCGTCCCTATAAAGGCGCGCTTCCAAGGTATCAACGTGGATGGTATCCATTCAAGAAATCGTTGATAACTTGGAAGCTTTGGAAAAGCATGACTCCATTGCTGTTTAACTTGATTCAAATAAAAATACTTGAAATTCCGATAGTGAGTCTGATGGAAAGCAACAAGAATCGTGATTATCTCACTCAAACATAGACTTCTTTTCCGGTTACGTCTGATTGCTTCATTGCTTAACAGCTTTTTGGACCGTTACACTTCAAATACCTGACACAAATCATCTACATGGCAGAATAAAGCTTCTAAACTAAACATTGGGCAGCTTGCTGTTTGTCGTTATTTTCAGCTTACTACCTGCTCCTTTCCTTATCCCGAACTCAGGTTAAATTACACAAAAGGGGAGTGATTATCATTACTAATATTGGTATAATTTGTTTTTTGGAAGTCCCTAAATTCAAATTGCTCGATGCCTACCAACTTTCGCTAAATTGGAAAAAGGAAAACTCAAAGGAATTTTAAATGTCAGCACAATTGTTACTGGTGGATGATGAACCAGGGATACGGGAAGCCGTGAAAGACTATTTGCAAGAGAGCGGTTTCAGCGTTCAAGTCGCCAGTAACGCCCTTGAAGGTTGGGAATGGATGCAGCTGAATACACCTGACTTAGTGATTTCTGATGTGATGATGCCTCAAGTGGATGGCTATCAATTCCTGAAGCAACTACGGGAAGACCCCCGTTTCCAAGCACTCCCAGTAGTATTTTTAACTGCTAAAGGGATGACAGGCGATCGCATTCAAGGCTATCACGCTGGTGTTGATGCCTATCTACCCAAACCTTTTGATCCAGACGAGTTAGTGGCTATAGTCGAAAATTTGCTAGCCCGTCGCGCTGCTAAGGTTGCGAGTACAGGAGATGACGCTGAAATCCCCGATCTTGCTGAACTAGCCAATCAGATTGCCCAAATTAAAGCATTGTTAACTCAAAGAAATGCTATTTCCCAATCACCAGCCCCTTTTAAAATTGATTTGACTCCCAGAGAACAAAGTGTTTTAAATTTGGTCGCAGAAGGATTGATGAACAAAGAAATCGCCCGTCGTTTAGAAACCAGCGTCCGCAATGTAGAAAAATACGTCAGCCGTCTATTTAGTAAAACTGGCACCAATAGCCGTACAGAGTTAGTCCGTTTTGCTCTGGAACATGGTCTTGCTAAATAGGCATTATTGGGAATTGGGCATTGGGCATTGATTAGTAGTTATTTTCCATCTCCCCTGCTCCCTTATCCCCTAATCCTGGGTAATTGGTAATAGGTAACTGGCTGCTAAACCATGACCTATTACCAGTAATAGATAAAACATAAGTATTTCAGCAAATTAGGCACTTAGTTTAAGCAAAAAGCTAAAAGAAAGGTTATTTATTTTTACTTTGGTCTTTTAGTTTTTCATTTAATTTGCGCCTGTTGTCCAATTCCCCATCAGTAAAGACACAGGGTTTTATTATTCTGCAATGTTTTGATAAAAACTCGGTAAAATGCACCCGGCTGAATTGGCTTTCAGATTCTACCAGTACCCTTTGCTACAAAGTTTTTAATAGCGGAAACTGTTCCTGGGACTTTGTGCTGCTAAATAAGACTTTCACAAAGTAGAAATCAAAATATTTTATGAAATCTACTGACTGCTTAGTTTTTATGGCAACGGGGTATGGGATCAACATTTAATTTGATACCCAATTCACATTTTTCACTACTTAAATTACACCTTTAGATTCAAGAGTTTTCCGCGACATTACGCAAGCGCATTAGCTGACGTCGCATTTGAGGCGAGGCTTTAAACTCAGACACTTCCTGGGCTTTAACAGACGCTTGTAGCGTTTCTAGAAAGTCATCAGAACCTTCGGTTAAAGCATCAAGTAGCACCTGTAATAGTTGCTCGCGATCGCTCAATAGACTCTTTTCCTCAATCAACCGGAATTTGAGATGTATTTCACACTCATAAACACCTACTTCGAGATTATTTATCTGGCGTGGTAATGCTTTGGAGTTCATAGCTATTGAGATTCCTTTACTTGGTTGTCATGAGGGCAAGGAGGTAGATGTCCAGCAAAAATTCTTTATATCTCTTTTGAATCCAAAGTGCTTGAATTAAGAATTTTTCTTCATCAATCACCTTTGTATTCCATTTCACTCTACTTTGGTGTATTTTCAAGCTAAATTTTCAGTGTCTAGATTTTGAGGTTTTTGTGCCAGATGTAGCTTATGGTAAGCCATAACTATTATTCAGTTTTTAAGATTCTACACAATAAAGTTTCTGTAAGAAGTTGTTCAACCTTTTTAAAGGTTTTTACATCAACTTTATATGAACGTCAATAACAGTTTAACTTGTTACTTTAAATTTAGTATTTATACGTAAGTAAAACCGCTGATTTTTTTGAGTTTATTAAAGCTAGCAGTCGATGTAGCGTTATTCAGTGAAATTACTTGATGTACGTTTTTTGCAATAGGAAATTCAGGATAAATTGATCGGCATAATTATTAATGTCAAAACTTTTGTTCTCCAACAAAAAAAGTACACAGATCAAATTATTCCTGCTGAGTGGCTAGCTATACTGTCTTTTAGGCTTGATTGAGTCCAAAAATCTTAGCAGTAAGTTAGATTCAGAGACTAAATGAAAATACTCTAACAATTAATTTTTACAAAAAAATAATTAGACCACTGTCAGTACTAGCAGTTAAATATATCTTCAACTCATAACAGAAGTAGCAAACTCATCAGTAAAGATGATATTTTTACTTATACCTACTCAATATACCCTTTTGAAACTGTATTCAAAGCTTTGAAATTAAGAGCATTCAAGCTCGGATATAACGTCTACAATAATTTCAGTGTAATCCACGCAAATCTTACACCTTTTTATGGATAACCCGATGCTGCTCAAGTCCACAACCCGGCATATCCGCATTTTTGCAGGTGAAATTGACCGGGATGGCGATCTAGTTCCTAGTCAACAAGTCTTAACCTTAGATGTTGACCCAGATAACGAATTTAATTGGAATGAAGATGCACTGCAAAAAATTTATCGAAAATTTGATGAACTAGTAGAAGCATCTAGTGGCGAAGACCTCACAGACTATAACTTGCGCCGTGTAGGGTCAGATTTAGAGCATTATCTGCGATCGCTTCTACAACTCGGCGAAGTCAGCTACAATCTTTCTGCCCGTGTTACTAACTACAGCTTGGGAGTCCCTCAAGTTGCCGTTGACGACAAATAAGCCAATGAGTTGGTAGGAGGCTAGCTGAACCCTTCTGTACCAATGCTGAGTTAAAAGTGTCTTGGCTAAGAGTGAAAAGATTCATAAGTCAACTTCTTAACTCAGCACTGGCTCAATAGCTATCCGCTAATGGCAGTCCTCAAGAGATTTTTAGAGCTACTAGATTTATCAGGTACTTTTGCCAAAATTAATATTTGCTATTCTTAATTATTAAATTAAAGTTAATTCTTGCTATCCTACTTATAAACTAAATAAATACCAATATTCTCTGCCTGTTAATGATGGGGTAATTTAGTAAAAACAAATCGCGCAGTTATGCTTGGGTTATGCTGTGGTGACAGGGTTGGAGTTAGTTGCTTTGGCGATGGAGAGTCACAGGGCAATAGAAGCTATGATTAGGCTGTATGGTTGAAGATGGAGCGTATTTTTGGGATCGGATAATGTATTAGCACCTGCCGATATCCGCCAGCTAAAATCATCATCTAAAGTCTGGGTATGTCAAGTTTAAGAAAGATGAGCGGTCTAGATTGTCCCTACTAATGCTATTAAAGAAATTGCCAATCGCTGATCGGTGCGAAAACTATGGAAAATGATGCGGCAACGCTCTACTGTCCAAACGAAAATTGTCAGGCTGCCAACCCCCTGACTCACAAGTTTTGCCAGCGATGTTCCACGCCCTTACCCAAAATTTATCTCTGGGCTGTGGTAGATAGCCCAAGTTTGGGTAGCCCTGGAGAAATATTAGCCGATCGCTATTTAATCCTTGATAAATTTGTTCTTTTAGATACGAAGCCCGGTTTATTGGCGCTAACGCCTGAGTTAGATAATTTGCAGCCTCTAAAAGCCTACCTGAGACTGATTCCCTACCGTTTACACGTACCGCAGGTATATGGAGTGCTTTTTGTTGCTGACGGGTCTTCCCACCGAGAAATATTACTTTTAGAAAAACCGCCACTATTAGTAGATGATACTATTCAACAAGTACTTTTAGGCAGGCAGTTAACCACCGCTTGGCGTAATGCAACATCAATGCGCCAACTAAATTGGTTATGGCAAATAGCTCATCTGTGGCAACCTCTAGTAAGTGAAGGTGTCGCTTCTAGCTTACTTGACTCTGATGTATTACGGGTAGAAGGATCATTAGTACGTTTGTTGGAATTGCGTTTTGATAGCGCCACATCACCAGAATTGCCTCAATTAGGTGAATTTTGGCAGCAGTTGGTCAGCACTGCCAAACCAGCGATCGCAGAGTTTGTTGATCGCGTTAGCCTGTCTTTAATTCAGGGAGAGATTAATTCAACCGATCAATTAATCGGAGTTTTAGATCGAGGACTGGCTGGGTTAGGGCGATCGCAAACACCCACTATCCAAATTATCACCAAAACCGACACCGGGCCAAGTCGTCAACGTAATGAAGATGCCTGTAGCCCTCCTAGTGGAACGCTGGTGAGCAAACCACCCCAGCCAACAGCCTTAGCAATTGTCTGTGATGGCATCGGTGGACACGAAGGCGGCAATGTCGCCTCAAATTTAGCCATTGAAACGATCCAGCAGCAGGTACAGCAACTAACAAAGGTTCCCTACGACCATATAGACCCTTCACTACTGCTGAATGACTTAGATAAAGCAGTGGCAATCGCCAACGACAAAATCAGTCAGCGTAATGACGGTGAAAATCGCCAAGGGCGTCAACGCATGGGCACGACTTTAGTTATGGCATTGCCTGTTGCTCATGAAATGTATATTACTCACGTTGGTGATAGTCGTGCTTACTGGATTACACGTCAAGGCTGTTATCAAGTTACCCTCGATGATGATGTCGCCTCCCGCGAAGTGCGACTAGGTTATGCCATTTACCGCGAGGCAGTGCAACAGAGTGCAGCTGGCTCTCTCGTCCAAGCTTTGGGGATGGGGTCTAGCACTTCATTGCATCCCACATCGGGACGGTTTATGCTCGATGAAGATGCTGTTTTTCTGCTCACATCTGATGGTTTGAGTGACTTTGATCGGGTGGAGGAGTACTGGGAAACAGAAATTTTGCCGATTTTAGTTGGGGAAGCAAATATAGCAACTGTTGCCGATAGATTAGTCGAAATTGCTAATACTAAAAATGGACACGATAATGTCACCGTCGCTTTAGTTCACTATCAAGTCCAATATTGGGAACCAGAAATTACCATCCAAGCAGTGATTCCACAGAGTTATTCTGCCAAAACTGTTGATTTAGCATCCAGGGCGACAGATGCGACAGTTTTAGGCAGCCCAAACCACAAAACTCAGGTGATACCAGACACTGAGCATGCTAAAACTCGTCAATTCCCGCTACAGTGGATAGTTCCATTAATATTTGTGGCAGCAGCAGGTTTTTTAGGATTGTTCGTCAAGCAACTGCGATCGCCATCAGGGGCTTCTCCAATTTTTTCCAATCCATTAACTCAAAACCCTGCCAACCCTGCCATTGAAGCGACACCCGCAGCGCGATCGCTAGCTAATCTTTCTCCTGGTTGGGTAATTAAAACCAATAATGACATCTCTTTGGGAAACAACCAATCACTCCCCCGTGGGACTTTTTTAGAAGTAATTGAGAAAAAATCAAATCCAAATCCTGCTTCTGGAAGTTTTTTGGTGTCTATGCGAGTCTGTGCTAATAAAAGTACCCAAACTCCAGCTAATCCGAATAATCCAGCTGGAACTACCTCAGTTCCACCAAATTCAAAACCTTTGCCAGCAAAAGTATTCCTAAACTCTTCCCAACTCAACCGTTTTGGCGTTGTTTTACAATCAGACGCTGCAAATCCATGTAGAACTGTGACGCAACCGCCAGTTACCGAACCATCTGAAACCAGTCCAACTTAATCAAATACTCGATAAACTGGTAAAAACCTGGAATAATAACAGGTAACAATCATAAAAAACTTACAAGGTCAAAAAAGTAGAAAATTTTCACCTTAAAAAATTGTTATTTGAAATTATTTTTTTTAGCTTTTAGTTTAATGAATCCATGCAATCCCTGAATTTGGCGATCGCCCGTCTCGTAAATACTGGCACTGACAACTTCGCGATTTGGGTGGTCAAAGCTCCGTATCCCAGTGGCTACGTTTTACATGACTGTGTATGGCCTGTTGAACTAACCCAAGTCTGGCAAGAATGGCAGCAGATGTTTGCTGGTCATGGTCGCCTAGATATTTCCCCATCAACATCTCAAAAGGTCAACCCATTACCTATAGATTGGATTTCACCCCCTTCAGGTCAAACTACTGGCCCCTACAGCAGTCGTCTGATGCAACATTTGGGAATGAATTTATGGCAGTGGGTATTCGACGGGCAAATTCTTGGTAGTCTAGAACGCAGTCACGGTATGGCTATGGGTGAGCATACACGTTTGCGCTTTCAACTAGAAATTCGCGACCCGAATCTGATTGCTTTCCCTTGGGAAATTATGCAGCGTAAGCCTGGTCAATCGGCGATGTCTTTGTCGCAAGATTTGCTATTTAGTCGCACCACCACTGAAGTTGACGCGTTACCGTATTTGCGAACTGACCAAGCTTTAAGTATCCTGCTGGTTTTAGGTCACGATCACAAGCTGCAACTAGAACAAGAAGCCGCTATCTTAGAGCAAGCTCTTGCAGATACGCCTGATAATGCCCAAAGATATGCACCTTGTGTCGTGAATCAACTCATTCAACCAACTCCACAACAGTTGATTGATGAATTAGAAACCAAAGAATACAATATTTTCTTTTATGCTGGACATGGTTTGCCAGACCCAGATGGAGGGTTACTGTTTTTGCGACCAGATATGCCCCTCAATGGCATAGAATTGGCGCAAGTATTGACTCGTACGGGTGTGAAACTAGCGGTTTTCAACGCTTGTTGGGGGGCACAACCAGCCGCGATCAATCATCAAGCTATTCCTGCCAGTAGTTTAGCAGAAGTATTGATTCGTCATGGTGTACCCGCGGTTTTGGGGATGCGCGATGAAATCGCTGACCACGAAAGCCATAGTTTTATTCAAGCTTTTACCGAAGCTTTGCGATCGCACAAGCCAATTGATGAAGCCGTAGCACAGGCTAGACAAGAGTTGTTAACACTGTATAAATTTAATCAACCTGCTTGGACTTTGCCTGTTCTCTACCTACATCCAGATTTTAATGGCGAACTGATTAAGAATCTGGATGAAGGTATTACGGAACTACCAGATACAGCCATTCCTGATGTAGGTTCCTCGCTTCCAACCGCTTCTTTGCGATCGCTCACTCCCAAAGGTAAAACCTGGTTACTGCGTTATGGAATCACCCGCATCGGCCGCACGAGAGATAATGATATCGTCATCCCCGAACCATCTGTATCTAAACGCCACGCCGAAATCTTCTGCCGCAACACTCTTACTGATGCTACACTGAGGCGAACTTATTACTTGCAAGATTTTTCCACCTATGGGACAACTTGGTTTTTAGGCCCTAATGGCTGGCAACAAATCCTCCGAGAGGAAGTCCCTTTGAAATCAGGAATGCAGTTAAAGTTTGGAAGTGCTAGAGGTGAAACCTGGGAGTTTGTGATTGAAGACTCATAGCAGAGATATTGCGTAAATGAATTTGAGTCTTTAGCATCAGCTTTTGAAATCTGTTTTTCTTGGAGAAAAAATCAACTTTTTTTGCGGAAATCTCCTCTGAGAACTTGTAGCTGTCAATACTACTAAATAATCATCAGGTAAGAAAATATGGCTGATAAAATCAACGGCTTAGACACTTTCTCTTCTTTGCCATCTCAAGTAGATTTAGAGTTATTAGAAGCGTTACTAGAACCAGAGGATGCTAACTATCCCTGGAATCCAGGTGATGAGGAATCAGAAGCTTATTTTCAGGAACTAGAACAACAGTTCGGAATAGAAGATTTGCTTGACGAAGAAATAATCAGGCGATCGCAAGATTTTTACGGGCATCTAGATACACTTTGGTCTAGTATTACTTCTACATCTGACCATAATAATGATAATCGACAACAGTCAGTAGTGCTTAACCTTCAACAAACACTATGTACTAATTTTTCCGCCTGTGTGCCCCAAATATTGCTCAACACCATCGCTACCAAAGCTGCTGAGATATTTGCGGCTCGCCAATTAATCAGCGAGCAACTGGTTGAGTGCGTTCAAACAATACTACCTGCTTGGGGAACAGAGGATCTGATCGTTTTGGCTCGTCCTTTTGCTTACGCTATGCGAAGTAGCGAATCGCAAAATGCGGTATCTGCACTCAGTAATCTTCAAAATAGCGAGTGGACAGCTTTATCAGAGGTAGATAAAGCAAAGGTTAGTTTAGCGGTCGCTTCTTATGCTTTTACTGAACTTAACAAGTCTCAACCTAAACTATGAATGGTGAATGGGGACTAGGGAGTAAGAGAAAAATTTTCATTACACGTTGTGTTCGTGTAACCCACGCTTCGCGTTCACTTTATTTAGAGGTGTCTTTTGCAAAGATATTGGTTTCCCTGACGCAAAGATATATTGAAAATCAAGACTTTTGCAAAAATGAGTTTAATGATTTTTGATTTATTTAATATTCTTACCCCATAATAAGTTAATAATACGCCGATTTTCAAATTAGGCCATCTATCCCAAGAGGTAAATACTCAAGCATTGCTTGTCTCTCCTACTCCCCTATTTTGGCCCAAGAAATCGGGTAGCAAAATTTTGCGATCGCGTTGGTGAGAGTGCCCGTGCTTTGAGAATTGCCGCCATCAAAAAGGCGTAAGATAATACTCCAACAATTACCAACAGTAAGGCATTGATTGACCCTGTAGCATTCCAGAGAGCATGGAGCGCAGAGGCACTCAGATAACCAATAGACAGAATTTGCCAACTTCTACTAGGTTTGAGGACAGCTAACCCGATAAAATAACCCAGGTAGCCACTATAAGCCATGTGTCCGGCTACAGAGCCTAAAATTCGCGGAATTAACAGTTGTAAACCTGCCAGTTGACCAGCAGCCCCTATACCCACCTGTTGCGTGACATTTTGAGTTATATCAGGCACATATTGACCGAGGGTTTCCAAGAGAGTGAAGCCAACGGCAGAAGCCGTTCCCAGGAGAATACCATCTAGAGGTTCCCAGATACCGATGCGTTCCCGCCAAGGTGAAGACAACATTCTACCGATGGCAAAAGCCCCTAGTACAGGTAATACCTT
Source organism: Nostoc sp. (assembly GCF_036917515.1). Taxonomy (GTDB): domain Bacteria; phylum Cyanobacteriota; class Cyanobacteriia; order Cyanobacteriales; family Nostocaceae; genus Nostoc. The sequence continues at coordinate 49,299 of NZ_JBALDE010000272.1, forward strand.
GAGTAATTCCTCCATTAACCCAGCGCCAAAAAACATCCGCACCAGTAACTCTGTGAAGGTAATAGATTCTTGGGGTGTGGGTAAGCTTCCAGGTAAGATGCCACGAAATACGAAAATAAATATATTCAATAGCGGACTGAGCAAAATCAAGATTGTACCCAATGACGTAGCCATTAGCACCCACCAAGGCTTCTGTTTCCCGCAAAGTTGGTAAACAAAATAGTAGGCAGCAAAGGCAATATAACTTGCTACAATTACTTGATTAGCTTGCGGCCGACCGACTGTAGCGAACATCAGTACCACAAAAATTACAGTTAGTATTCCCGGTACGAGGTAAGCTTTACTAGTTAAATCTTTACCAGTGGAAATAATCGGAAAAAGCTGGGTGAAGCTAACAGAATCTGGCTGCTTTAATTGCGTGTGGTTGTGGTAGTTCGTCGCTGAAGGTAGTGGTGTAACTTGGTTGACTGTCGTCGCCGGGGTCAGTGAGGTATACTCGTACTCAAAAATGTATTGCGGCCCATCAGCACCTAGAGAAATGCGATCGCCTGGGTGCAATTCCTGACATTCATACAAGCGTTGTCCATTCAAGTAAGTGCCATTAGCACTATTCAAGTCACAAAGCATCCAGCTAAATTTGCTCTCTGGGGATAGAGAGAGGGGACGAACCACTGCATGACGACGAGATACCATTCGGTACATCATGGCATCTAAGACAACTTGGCAGCTGGGGTCGCGTCCAATTACCATTTCTTTACTGGGGGGCAGCGAGTAGCGAGATTCTGCTCCCAAAGCTGCCCCATTACCAGACACTAGCCGCAGAAATGCATTATGTCTTGCGTTTTTGCCTGTCATCGATAAGAAGTGCGTTTCTAAACTTATTCTTCACATAATTTGGCAGCAGGACTAACCTTAGCCACATTAGCAGCAGCATTGCTAAATCCACTATAGCTTCACTTACTGCTAAGAAATTTAAAATTATTGATGCAAAATTTCAAATTGTTTCGCCTCATGTAAAGAAGTATTCCATCTGCTGAGAGTTTGTCCTAAAACTGGCTTGTTAAGCGGATAAATCAGATTGTCTTGATGCTGTACTTTTGATATCGTAGCGGCAAATTAAACCTACTGCAAATTATTAAAAAATAGTATTTTATACTGCATTTAGTTCCATTTCAAAAATATATAATTTTCAGTCGTATGTTGTCAGCCAGTACGGTTTTATTCTAAAGGGAGAGGCTATCGCCTTTCCTTCTGTACGAGATGCTACGCAAACACATCCTGTCTCATAGAAAAGCGGTAGCGACGTGGGAGTGTCACCTAAAAGGTCAGTTGTTTGTTTTTGCCACTGATAATTAACTAAGCTCTTTTGGAGTGCAGAGTAGGTAAAGAAACTCTTCTAAAGTCTTGAATCAAGAGATATACGGTCTCTTGCCTCACACAACTGTAGCTAGTTCTGGGTGTTCAATCTTAGTTCCAAGTACTGTAAGGAATTCTGCTAGCCAATGTGGGTGAGCAGGCCAAGCTGGTGCTGTCACCAAGTTACCATCAACTATTGCTCGATCGACAGAGATATCAACATAGATCCCTCCAACACTCTTGATATCTGGGCTACAAGCAGGGTAGCCAGTACATCTCTTACCTTGCAGTACATCAGCAGCTGCCAATATCTGCAAGCCGTGGCAAATGGCAGCAATCGGTTTATTCGTTTGGGCAAAGTGACGGGTGATTTTTAGCACCTGCTGATTCAAGCGGATATATTCTGGTGCTCGTCCTCCGGGAATGACTAAGGCATCGTAGGTTGCGGCTTCTACTTCTGCAAACGTCGCATTTAAAGTAAAATTGTGTCCGGGTTTTTCACTGTAAGTCTGATCTCCTTCAAAGTCGTGAACTGCTGTCCGCACATGATCGCCAGCTTTTTTGTCAGGGCAAACTGCATGGACAGTGTGTCCTACCATTTGCAACGCCTGAAAAGGAACCATCACTTCATAGTCTTCTACATAGTCGCCAACAAGCATCAAAAGTTTCTTTGCAGCCATATTTTGTTACCCTCATCTTTTGTCAATAGTTGTTTATAACGGTTCCCAGGTGCGTAACGTGAAGTAAATATTGAAATCATTCTGGCAATTCATGGAAAGGAGAAATAAAGCTGTGCTTTATGCCGCTGAGGTACAGCTTAACCCCACTTTTATTGGAAAACACTATATAAAGTAAATATTAGTTTAGAGTCAGCTATTTTAGGCGTTAGCATCCCCATGAATTTTTGATACATTACAACATATTTAGTTTTGTAATGTCATTAAACCGAAAAGTTTTCCAGAAGCCTTATCAGTCCTTTATTTGCGCTTAGGAGTACAAGGAGCCAAAATTAGCTTTTAATCTGCCTTTCAAAAACTTTTGTTGTGGTGGACGAATAGAGCGATGTCTACGACAAGCCCTTTGGGTTCGGGAGTTCGCAAGACGCTCCTACGTCGCTAACGCTGCGCTAACGACGGGAACCGCCAGACGCTCGCGGACTCGCTAAAGCTGCGCTATCGCTCTTAGCGTCTCCCCTTGGGAGAAGACTGCGACTCCCTCAGTGCTAAGAGCGTCTACGCAAAACTGTCATAACTCCACACACCTAATCGTATTTTTCAAAACAAAGCCGATTGCTTGAGAATTAGTTTATATAACTCTGTTTAGGAGAATAATCATCTTTCTGCTTGCGTTTGCGATACCACCACATCACAAAGCCAGTGATAGATAGAATTAACGGAGCCAGACCAACGAAGATGTAGAGAATACGGGTAGGTAAGCCGCCGAAAGTACCGTAGTGCAGTGGCTCAAAGGAATTGAGAATCTTATCGCCTAACGATGCCTTTAACGAATTCTCAACTCGTAAAACCTGACTGCTGTATCGATCCAGATAGACATTGCTCATGCCGTATTCCTCTCGCTCTTGGGGGAGCTTCATCCGCAATCGCAAAGGAGCTTTCGGGTCTGTCGTTAAGTCAATGCTTCGCAATGCTCCGTTGGGTAGGGCAAGTTGAGCCGTTTTCATCTGCTGGCTCAGTGGTAAAGGAGATTGATTTGCGATCGGCTGGGAAACGAGTTCAGGTAGAGGTGGACTTAAGGTAATGGTACGAATCAGTGGGTCAACATAGCCTAAATTCCAAGCAAATCCAGTGAAAAACGTGAACAATAAAAATATGGCGGTAGTTATACCAAATACTTTATGTAAATCGAAGTTAAGGCGCTTGGGGTGGGCATTCCATTTAATTTTGAAGCCTACCGTCAGCTTGCGCCAACCGGGCCATAAGATAATTCCGGCGATCGCCACAATGCACATCATCAAGCCCACAACACCGACAATCTGTAAACCCAGATCGCCTAATTTCAAAGAGGTGTGGAGTTCATAAACAATCTGGAGAAAGCGCTGTATAGCATTGGGATGCAGACTGTTGCCCAGAATTACCCCTGTGTAGGGGTTAACGTAGACTTCTACCCAATCATTGCCCGGAATTGAGATGATGACATTAAATATAGCAGTTCCTGCTTGAGTGCAATACAGTATGGGATGATGGAGTATATCAACGTCTAAGTGCCTGTAGAATGAAACCTTACTCCTGT
>NZ_JBALDE010000273.1:0-13082 GCF_036917515.1 Nostoc sp.
TCTTCTTTTTCCATTTTTTCTAATCTCCGTAGACTTACAGTATGGACAATGCACAGTATGAACCCTCTCCTCATCCCTTTATTATGCAACACCTATTTTACTAGTAGCTCATCAGAGCGATGTATATCGGTAAGTGTGTGGTGTGTCTCAAGTATTAATGTGGATATAGGCACTGCACAATAACTTGCATTACAGGAAATACTGATGGAACGCTCGAAAATAATTGCCATTCTTACAGGTGCGATTTCGATCATTTTAGCGATCGTCTACCTCATCCTAGTCCAACTCCTCGACTACCGGGACATGAAACCCGCACCCATAAGTCAAGTTGTCTCGTCACCTGTCATTACTATCTCTCACTGGCAGGTTGACAAAATCACCCAAATATAAATTACATTTAGTCAATTTGTAGAGACGCAATCAACCGCGTCTCTTGTCATTTATATCAATTGATAAAACTAATGATAACTATTGATTCATCCCTGAACCAATGCATAGATAAGAATAAATACTTATATTCTTTGCTGGAATAATTGATTATATAAGAAATAATTAGAGTAGTTATCTCAAATTTATTTAGATAAATTAATTCAATTTGGACAGATATAACGGTAAGCTATTTCTAAGAAAATTAAATAAAGATAAATTTGCTGTTCTGCGACGCCAAATAGCCCGTCGTGGACATCGCTAGGTTAATGGGGATCAACACCAGTTAACTCAAAACCACACATTTTTAATGACAATAATAGAGGTGAGTTGATGGCTCAGTTTCTACTTGAGACTGTTTGGCTAGTTCCGTGCTATGCCTTAATAGGTGGCTTGTTAGCCGTGCCTTGGTCGCCGGGGATCATTCGGAAAACAGGGCCAAGACCGGCGGGTTATGTAAACTTGGTGATGACATTTTTGGCGTTTGTGCATAGTGCGATCGCCTTCCAAGCAACTTGGAATTATCCAGCCCAAGAAGTATTTATTCCGTGGTTATCTACGGCTGGTTTAGACCTGACAATTGCTTTGGATATATCCTCGGTGAGTGTCGGCGCTTTAATTGTGATTACTGGCTTGAATTTGCTGGCGCAAATTTATGCGATCGGCTACATGGAAATGGATTGGGGTTGGGGACGCTTCTATTCTTTATTGGGATTATTTGAAGCGGGATTGTGTGCCCTTGCTTTGTGTAATAACTTGTTTTTCAGCTATGTAATTTTGGAAATCCTGACGCTGGGAACCTACCTACTAGTTGGCTTATGGTTTAGTCAGCCGTTAGTAGTCTCAGGTGCAAGAGACGCTTTCTTAACCAAGCGGGTGGGAGACTTATTCTTGCTGATGGGCGTGTTGGCATTATGGCCTTTAGCTGGAACTTGGAATTACACAGAACTAGCTGAATGGGCGGCTACTGCTAACGTCAACCCGACAACTATGGCACTGGTAAGTTTAGCTTTAATTGCTGGGCCAATGGGTAAATGTGCCCAATTTCCTTTGCATCTCTGGCTAGATGAAGCGATGGAAGGCCCTGTTCCCAGTACGATTTTGCGGAACTCGGTAGTAGTAGCTAGTGGTGCATGGGTGCTGATTAAATTGCAACCTGTGTTAACCATCTCGCCCATAGCTTCTTCAGCGATGGTTGCGATTGGTGCGGTGACAGCCGTGGGTGCTTCTTTAATTGCGATCGCTCAAATCGATCTTAAACGCTGCCAATCCTATTCTGTCAGCGCATACATGGGTTTAGTATTCATCGCCGTGGGAGTACAGCAAGACGAAGTAGCACTGTTGTTAGTACTCACCCATGCCATATCCGCAGCACTATTGGTAATGAGTACCGGCGGAATTATCTGGAATAGCATCACCCAAGACGTAACCCAACTTGGTGGACTGTGGAAACGCCGCCCAATTTCCGGAATCGCCTTTATCGTTGGAAGTTTGGGATTAATTGGTTTTCCACCCCTGGGTAGCTTTTCGGCGATGCTGGAATTAGCAGATGCGTTACAGAAAACCCAACCTTGGTTAGTGGGAGTATTGATAGCGGTAAATGCTTTGACAGCCGTCAGTTTAACCAGAGAATTCGCTTTAATTTTTGGTGGTAAACCGACACAAATGAGTCAGCGATCGCCTGAAGCCCACTGGCCGATGATTCTGCCAACAATGATTTTACTTGGTGTCAGTCTACATCTTTCTTTAGTGTTGCAAAGCTTATCACTTTTACCAGATTGGACAAACCTCAATAAAGATGTCGCACTACTTTTAATTTGGTCGAGTATTTTCGGGTGCAGTATCACTGGTGTGATTTATTTGAGCAATATTCCGAAACCGATTCGTTTGCCTTGGAAAGGTTTGCAAGACTTAATAGCATACGACTTTTACACCCCCAAACTCTATCGGATGACCATAATTTTCAGCGTTGCCAAAATTTCCCAACTTGCGGATATGATTGATCGCTTTGTGGTTGATGGCATTGTTAATTTTGTTGGTTTATTTTCGCTATTAGGTGGCGAAGGTCTTAAATACAGCACCTCTGGACAAACCCAGTCTTATGCATTCACTGTTCTTCTAGGAGTGAGTCTTTTAGGAATGTGGGTAACTTGGCCATTTTGGGGAGTACAGTTTTTAAATTTTGTTTTCCAAATCTCGACACTTAGGTAGTAGCAGCTATCCAACTAAAACTTAATAGTTTAATATTGTGAGGAGAATTCCATGAGCAGACAATATCCGCAGATAAATCTTTCTAGAAGAAGTTTATTCAAGTTTGGTGCAGGTGCGATCGGTACAGGTGTATTGACAGCCGGACTTAGTTCAAACTTACTTGCAGCCGAAAAAAAACCAGCAGAAGAAGATATTACGCCTGATAAGGCACTGCAAGAGTTATTAGATGGAAATGAAAGGTTTGCCAAAAGAAAACGTCGTAATCCTGACCAAAGCTATTCACGTTTAGTTGAAGTTGCTAAAGGTCAAAAGCCTTTCGCTTCTATTCTCGGTTGTGCAGATTCACGAGTACCTTCAGAGATTGTTTTTGACCAAGGACTTGGAGATTTATTTGTTTGCCGAATAGCTGGTAATATTGCCACAACACAGCAAATTGGTAGCTTAGAATTTGGCAGTTTAGTATTAGGCACTAAAGTCATTATGGTAGTAGGGCATGAAAGATGTGGTGCGGTACAAGCGGCGATTAAAGGTGCTCCAGTACCTGGAAATATTGGAAGTTTGCTTGAAGCAATTAAACCAAGTGTAGAAAGTTCAAAAGATAAATCAGGAGATATGGTAGAAACTGTTTGTAAAGCAAATATTTTGGCGCAAATTAAAAGATTGCAATCATCGTCAGTTTTATCTGAGTTAATCAAAGCAGAAAAGCTGAAAATAGTAGGTGGTTATTACGATTTAGATACTGGAGAAATTAGTTTAGTAAGTTAGCTTTTTTGTTCTTTGTCATTAGTCATTAGTCATTGGCTAAGAGGTTGTTTGAAAAGTGATTGGCTGTGATTTTAATTGCGTTGTTACCCCCCTTAGTCCCCCCGATGTATTGGGGGGAAACAAAAAAAATCTGGTTCCCTCCCCTTATAAAGGGGAGGGTTAGTGAGGGGTAAAAAAATATTTGATACATCAATCATGACTTTTAAAACATCCTCTAAGAGTAAGTCATAAGGGACAAAAGACAAAGGACGAAGACGTAGGTTGGGTTGATGAACATAGCTTGCTTCCGGCAGGGTAACCCAACATTATCGAGACTTTGTTGGGTTATATCGCTTAACCCAACCTACTATTCTCTTAACCCAAGCGTATTGAGTCATAAAGGACAAAGGACAAAGGACAAAACTCCCATGTTAAGTGTTTTGATTTGGCTTCCAATCTTCGTTGCTATTTTCATAGCAGTCTTACCTGTAAGTATTCCTAAACATCGCATTCGTTTAATAGCATTAATTTTTTCAGGGATAGTTCTCTTCTGGAACCTTTTTATCCTGCTAAAATTTGATATCAGCAATCCTGGAATGCAATTTCAAGAGTATTTACCTTGGAATGAAACCCTTGGCTTGAGCTATCAACTGGGTGTTGATGGGCTTTCTATCTTGATGTTGGTGTTAAATAGTCTGCTCACATGGATTGCTATTTACAGCAGTAGTCAAGAAACTGAACGCCCGCGTCTATTCTACTCGATGATTTTATTAGTGAGTGGAGGAGTCGCAGGTGCTTTTCTAGCAGAGAATCTGCTACTATTCTTCCTATTCTACGAACTAGAATTAATCCCCTTCTACTTACTAATTTCCATTTGGGGAGGAGCAAAACGGGGTTATGCTGGGATTAAATTCCTGATTTACACTGCGGTTTCGGGAGCATTAATTCTAGCAACATTCTTGGGTATGGTGTGGCTGAGTGGTTCTACTAATTTTGCTTTTGATGCAGTCTCTACAGAAAATCTGTCAACAACAAAGCAAATCCTTTTATTAGCAGGAATAGTCTTAGGTTTTGGGATTAAAATTCCTTTAGTTCCCTTCCATACTTGGCTACCTGATGCTTACGTTGAGGCTTCAGCACCAATTGCCATTCTTCTTGGTGGCGTGTTAGCAAAGCTAGGAACTTATGGATTGCTGCGATTTGGGTTGGGTATGTTTCCCCATGCTTGGAGTATTATTGCACCGACTTTGGCAATTTGGGGAGCACTCAGCGCCATCTATGGAGCAGTAATTGCGATCGCTCAAAAAGATATCAAGCGCATGGTAGCATACAGTTCCGTTGGCCACATGGGCTATATCTTGCTGGCTGGTGCCGCCAGTACTCCCTTAGCACTCGTGGGTGCAGTCGCCCAAATGTTCAGCCACGGCATCATCCTGGCGATTCTCTTCCACTTGGTGGGAGTCGTAGAAGCCAAAGTCGGTACACGCGAGTTAGATAAACTCAATGGTTTAATGAGTCCCATACGCGGTTTACCCCTAATTAGCGCTTTACTAGTTTTAAGTGGTATGGCTAGTGCAGGTATTCCCGGTTTAACAGGATTCATCGCCGAATTTATCGTCTTTCAAGGCAGTTTCTCTATCTTTCCCCTCCCAACAATTTTGTGTGTAGTCGCGAGTGGATTAACCGCAGTTTATTTTGTTATCCTCCTCAACCGCACTTGTTTTGGCAGACTGGAAAACTTGGCCTATTATCCCAAAGTTCTTTGGTCTGAGAAAATACCAGCTTTAATTTTGGCAGCTTTCATCATCTTTTTGGGAGTACAACCCACTTGGTTAGTACGTTGGAGTGAATCCACAACTACAACAATGGTGGCTGCAATTCCCTCTTTGGAAAAAACCGTAATCTCTGAAGTAACGCTCAAATAAGTTACAAATTACGGTTTCTTACCCATTACCCCTTATCCCCAGAGGAGGCCCCACCTTCCTCATTCCCCATTTTTATTACCATGACAGCAATTAAAACAGCAATTAAATTACCTCCTTCTAATCACGAATTTGCCGAAGTAATTCACCGCTTAGAAGCAGGCGGTGCAATGTTACCCGATACTCCAGAAAATTTGATGCAAATCATCGGTTTGTACAAAGCTTATGCTGTACCGATGGATTTTTACTGGCGTGACTTACTTTATATTGCCGAACGCGAATTTTTAAACCCGCTTCCCTTCTTTAAATACTTCCTACCCAAAGAGTATTTAGAACGGCATAATCATTATGCTGGCGATGATGCCGATTTACGAATTTGGCGCGGCGAAGCTACTGCACATCCAGAACTTTTGGCATTTATCGACAAGGGTGAAACTTTCAAAATGCCGAAGTTGTTGCATCACTTGTTCCACGATCGCATTAACATGGAATTTGCAGAAGCTTGTATGCGGGCGATGTTGTGGCACAGAGGGATGGGTGGACAGTTTGACCCTTACCTAGATTCAGCAGAATACGAAGCCAACGCTGACCGGGCAATTAAAGCTTACTTCCAAAGCAACCCCGTAATGCTGGGAATGTACAAGCTGTTCCCCAATATGTTTTTGGAACAGTGCCGCCAGATGTCATACTACGCTAATCTGGGCTTATTCTGGGAAGTCATGGCCCCGGTATTCTTTGAAATGTCCGACCGCTATGACGAAGGTACGATTAGCAGTGTCCCAGAGGCGATGAGCTTCTTAGTTAATGGTATATTTGCGATCGCAGGTCGTCCCATTTACCATCACGTTTATATTCGTGGTGAATGCTACGAAATTGTCCCCAAATCTAAGGGTTTCATGTGGCTATATGAAGCCGCATTACCTTATGTAGAAGCGGTTTTTTACCGCACTGCACCCTTTAGAGGAACAAAATCTTATAATGCTCAAGCGCGTCAAGTACCGGCAGACCAGAAAGACTTTCACTATGGTATTCTTTACGCTGATGTATTTCCAGTAGGTACTGCTGGCATTCCCCCGACATTATTAATGCAAGATATGCTGCATTTTTTACCTACATATCTTGTTGATTATTACAACCAACATTGTCGGGGTGAAGAAGATATGTTGATTCAGTTAGGAGTTAGTTTTCAACGCTCAATGTACTGTGTCACTTCTGCGGTAATTCAAGCCTTGCGAACTGCACTTTTATATCCTTTAGATGACCAAAACCCCAAGCATTTACAAGCCAATCGAGACTTTTTTGAAATGCAGCTAAATCGCTTTACCCGTGCTGACTACAATATTCGTGATGCTGCTCGTTTAGGAAGTATTCAAAGTCAAGATTATCGCTAAGATATCTCCATCTAAAACCTTTGTGGAGACGTAGCAGTTAATACATCTCCACAATAATCTTTTATATTAGATGTCTAATAAACCTGGAAATGCGATTGCTAATAAAGAGCTGCCAGTACCTGAGATGACTCAAGATTTGATTGGTAACACCAGTTGCTTCAAGTCGGCAGAGCCGCCCAACGCACTGGCTCAACCAACTTTTTGGAGACAGAGGATATGTTTCACAAAAACTATTTGAAGAGTTATACGAGCGAGGCTTAGAGTTAATTACAAAATCCAAGAAGAATATGAAAAACCGCTTGGTAAAATTGATTGATAAAATTCTTTTACGCAAACGGGCGGTAATTGAGTCGGTCAATGACCATCTCAAAAATATGTGTTAGATAGAACACTCTAGACATCGTAGTGTATTTAACTTTTTAGTCAACTTGATGGCTGGTTTGGCTGCTTACACCTATCTGCCCAAAAAACCTTCGATTGACATTTACCCAAAAGATTTGCCTGCACTACCTCCTGCCCTTTTTTAGTTCCGTCGAACTCACGTTTTCTTGGATATTTTTAGTCTCGGCGTTTTTTTGTGCCTTTTTTGCTCATTCTCAATCAATCTTAGCGATCGCAATACCTACCTAATTTCTCATGGTTCATATCTAGCAAGGTTTTTGGCTTTTTTTATCCATCGAACTCACGTTGTCTTTAGGGCTGAACTTCGCGCAGCCGACGCTCCAGAAAGCGGCGTTCGCTGTCATTAGTGACTAGCATGAGCGCGATCGCGTAGCTTTGTGCGGCTAAGGCTGAGGCTCCGATGCGGCGCAGCATCTCGGCACGGGTGGCGTGAAATAGATGGTAGTCGTTAAGTTGGGGGGCAAGCCGATCAATGAGTCCGAGGGTCGTCTGAGGACTCTCTATCATTGAAATCGCCACTGCCCGGTTCAGTGATACAATCGGCGAGGGCTGCAAGCGTTCGAGCAAATCGTAGAGGCGAACAATTTGTAACCAGTCCGTTTCTTCTGCTTGTGCTGCCTGACAATGTAGTGCCGCGATCGCGGCTTGCACTGCAAACGAACCAATTTCACCCCGCAGTGCCTCTTCAACGAGCGGTAGCGCCTCAGCAATCTGCTGTTGGTTCCAGTGACGACGATCCTGATCTTCGAGCAACACCAGATCGCCTGCATCATTTAAACGAGCATCGCGCCGGGAGTCGTGCAGCAACATCAACGCAAAGAGTGCAGTCACTTCTGAGGGCGGTTGCGGTGCCATCAACGTCCTTAGGAGGCGACCCAAGCGAATCGCTTCTGTGCAGAGGTCAGCCCTTACCATCGTCTCGCCTCTAGTTGTCGCGTAGCCCTCGTTAAAAATCAGATAGATCGCCGTTAACACTGCGTCTACTCGCACAGACAGATCGTTTGTGTCCGGCACTTTATAGGGAATACCTGCATCCCGAATCTTGCGCTTGGCACGCACCAGCCGTTGCGCCATCGTTGCCGTGGGTACGAGAAACGCCCGCGCAATTTCATCTGTTTCAAGTCCGCCCAGCAGCCGCAGCGTCAAAGCAACCTGTGCTTCGATTGCCAATGCTGGGTGGCAGCAAGTAAAGATCAGCCGCAGTCGATCGTCTGGAATTTCGTCTGTGTCGTAAGTTGACTCCTCACGGGTTGGGATTAACCCGGAGGCGGCGTACCATTCCAATTTTTCCGTCAGCCGTGTCCGCCGTCGGAGGCGATCGATGGCTTTGTATCGGGCTGTTTTGACGATCCACGCACGGGGGAGATCGGGCACGCCACTAGACTGCCATTGATTCACGGCGGCTATAAAGGCTTCCTGTACCGCTTCTTCAGCCACATCGAAATCCCCCACTAACCGGATGAGGATGGCGACGATCCGCCCCCATTCAGCCCGGTAAAGAAAGGCGATCGCTTGGTTTACGTCTGTTTTTGCGTTTGGGATTATACCTGACATAAAAAATTTTTGGCGAGGTGTCGATTTGAGGCAGCACCGTTCGATTAACTAAAGAAGGGAAATAACAGAGGTATACCTCGATCGTACTAAACGATAAAAATTTTTGGCGGAGTGTCGATTTGAGGCAGTACCGTTCGACTAACTAAAGAAGGGAAGTAACAAGGGGAAATAAAGGAGGCAACCCGATGAAATATTTGCTACTGATTTACCTGGAGGAAAATGCCCTCAGCCAAACCGAACGGGAACATTGTTATGTCGAATCCGCGCAACTGGCACAACAACTCAACTCCAAGGGGCAGTATCTCGCAACTGCCCCGCTCCATCCTGTGGCAACTGCAACCAGCGTTCGGGTGCGCGACGGCAAACCGCTAGTAACTGACGGGCCGTTTGCAGAAACTCGTGAACAATTGGGCGGTTTTTTTCTGATTAATGCTCAGGATCTCGACGAAGCGATCGCGATCGCTGCGCGGATTCCAAGTGCACACGTCGGTACCGTTGAAATTCGACCTGTGATTGAAGTTGCTGGCTTGCCAGAGAATTTGTAACTGCACTCAACCTCAACCCAAAAGGAGAGATAACGATGACAACCAAAAGCACGATCGCAACTAACGAAGTTCAGATTCGCCAACTAATTGCCGAGCAACAACGTGCCATCTGCACCAAGGATGTTGAGCAAATTATGTCCCACTATGCCACCGAAGCGATCGTCTTCGATGTTAAACCTCCTTTCCAAACCCAAGGAAAAGATGCTTGGGGTCAAGTGTGGTCAGAATGTTTGCCTTACTTCCCCGACAGCTTTGAGATTGAAACACGAGACCTCAAAATTACCGTCAGTGAAGACTTAGCGGTTGCACATTGGCTATTTCGCTTCACAGGAAGCCAAGACCATCCGGCAATGCAGACGTGGATGCGCGTCACCGCTGTCTACCAGAAAAATCAAGGCGAATGGCAGATATTACACGAACATCTCTCGGTTCCATTTGATCCACAGACCTCTCAAGCTGTATTCACGCTCAACCCATAAGCTAATCTACTGAGCCAACGCCATGAAACTTAATCCTTATCTCATGTTCAACGGCAACTGTGAAGCAGCGTTCAAGTTCTACGAACACTGTCTTGGCGGCAAAATTGTCATGATGATGACCCACAAAGATGCACCCTCAGCCGAGCATATACCTGCCGAATGGCATGACAAGATCATGCACGTCTGCCTTGATCTGGGCGATCGCCTCTTGATGGGGTCTGACAGTCCGCCTGGATATTTTGAAACACCCCAAGGCTTTTACGTGCAAATCAGCGTTGACGAGCCAGCAAAGGCAGAACGCATCTTTCATACCCTGGCAGAAAACGGAAAAGTGAAGATGCCGATTGATCAAACCTTTTGGTCTGTCCGCTTTGGTATGTTGGTCGATCAATTCGATATTCCGTGGATGGTCAACTGCCAGAAAACTCCTTGAGTTGTGGGGAAACGCTTATGAGCGTCTTCCCTAGAGTAAAATCTCAGCGCTTTTTCACCGCTCGTTCGCCGTACAATAATTCACAAGAAGAACCCATGAGTACTCAAATTTTTGTTAATCTGCCAGTCAAAAACCTTAATCAATCGATCGAGTTCTTTACTCAACTCGGCTTTGAGTTTAATTCTCAATTTACTGACGAAACTACCACCTGTATGATTGTGTCCGAAAACATTTTCGTCATGCTCTTGACCCATGATAAGTTTAAGACGTTTACTCCCAAAGAAATTTGTGATGCCACAAAAAGCACAGAAGTGCTTGTGTGTTTATCTTGTGATAGCCGAGAACAAGTTGATGAAATAGTTCGCAAGGCTGTCGCCGCTGGTGGAACAACCTACAATGAACCGCAAGATCATGGTTTTATGTATGGACATGGATTTGCTGACTTAGATGGCCACATTTGGGAAATTATCTATATGGAGCCAAGCGCAATAAGTCAAGGTTGAAAATTTAATGTTTGAGGAATTATAGCAGTTCCCAGTCAGATGTAGTACAACGTCATATCGTATCTGCATGGGAACTGCTATAGCTGTAATACACAAATGCAAATACTTCTACCTTCTTCAAATAGCTCTTTGCCGCACATGTCGCCCATCAAACCCTTGCTTAATCCAATTCAGACATTCATATTCAGATTTGAATAACTTTGGAGCTGCAATATTATTCAATAACTCTGGTGGGTAATGGTCATAAAAATATTTATCTCCTTCTTGGAAGATAATAATTAAATTGTTCCGATAAACATAGCGAGACTTAAAACTATCCCCCAGATGAACAGACTCAGAATTTTGATCGATATGTTCTTTAGCAATATCAATAATGTTACTAACGTCACTTCCATAGATTTGTGCTGGATTTTCTGCTTTATGAAATTGGCTTCTATTACCAATTTCAGATAGCATTTTATAGGAATAAATTTCGTAATTATCCGCCTTGCCAAAAACAAATGGAATAATCAGATATCCTTTATATGAGACTGATTTTTCATAAAGAAGACGACTCATCTCAACCTCCTTTGGTAGAACTACTCTGAAAAAATTTTTGCTTTCACAAAAAAGTATGACAACACCAATTATCTACTAAATACGCTCACCATAAACTGAGTTGATTAGGGGGATGCTCAAGGTTATTCCAAGGTAGGGGTGGAACTGGTGTACTACTCTGTTCTAATAGCTGTTGGAAGTGACGAGCTGTGGTGGGTGATCGCGCTTCTATTGGACAATGGACAAAGAAATAAATTCGCACTCCCATCTGTAACCATTGCTGAATCTGCCTTACCCACTCTTCCATAAATGGCTGATTCACTGATAAATTCGGATGAGAAATAAACCGAATTAGAGTAAAAGATGCTGTCACGCTCAATTGCAACGGTAATTTCGGTTTGCGCCGTTCCGATTGTAATTGGGGGTCATCATCTCCAGTATAAATGGGGCGTGAGTCTAACAGTACTCGTCCGACACCTAACTTTTCTAAAAGCGCCGTTAAATTACTAGCATGGGGTTCCTTGAACCAGTCGGGATGCCGAACTTCCACTGCTAGGGGTGCTTCTGTACGCGGCCAAGCTTTCAGAAAGTTGGACAAATCGTCAAGTAATGCAGGTGCATAGCTGGGTGGTAACTGGGCAAACATTGGGCCAAGATGCTTACCTAAAGGGCGCATCCCTTCCAAAAATTTTAAAGCAGTCGGAATATAAGGTTGTAGCAACCCTTGATGGGTAATATCTCGCGGTAATTTTAGACAAAATTCAAAACCTGCTGGTGTTTCGACAGCCCAACGGGTTACAGTTTCTTGGTTAGGCACGGCATAAAAGGTAGTATTACCTTCTACAGTGGTGAAGCGACGACTGTAGAGATGAAGAAAATCGGCAGTACGAGTACCTTGGGGATAGAGTTCGCCTATCCAACCTTTATATGCCCAAACAGCACAACCGATAAAAAAGTTCACAGTACCTAAAAGCCTTGATGTATATACTCAATTTTACAGGCAGGTTGTAGGGATGGATAAATAATCAACGCAAGAGAGGAGATTAGTCATGAAAGTAGGTTTTATAGGCGCCGGTACCGTCACGGGTACGTTTGGCCGTCATTTGTTAACCGCTGGCCACAGCATAGTCGTATCAAATTCAAGAGGACCGGAGACGCTTGCTGATTTTGTTGCTGATCTGGGTCCAGGCGCGATCGCGGGGACGAAGCAACAGGCTGCCGAATGCGATGTCGTCATTCTTGCCACGAATTGGGTTCGTGTGGCCGATGCTCTAAAGGGAGTTGATTGGCAAGGCCGCATCCTGATCGATGCAACGAACGCACATGTGGACGCTGTGCCGGACATTAGTCTGGCTGGCGTGACCAGATCGCGTGCCGCATTGAAGGGGCGCACCTCTAGCGAGATGGTTGCTGAGATGGCAGTTGGCGCGCGGCTTGTTAAATCGATCAGCAACATGCCAATGGCCTGGATACAGGATTTCTCACCAAACAAACCCCGCACAGTCATCTTTACTTCCGGCGACGACCACGAAGCCAAACAGCTAGTGATGGAGTTGATCAACAGCATCGGCTTGGTTGCGGTTGATCTCGGCTCCCTGGCAACGGGTGGTGCAATGCATGAGGTCGGCGCTCCACTATCCGGCCTTGACCTCCACTTCGTCCGCCGACTTCGCTGAGAGCGCCTTTGACACAACGGCTCGGTAGATCGCGTATTCATTTTAGTGTTTTGGGCAAGCAAAATTGCATCGCATACAGAATACTTGTAGCAGCATTCCTGTACCCTTGCATCAAAACGAGAAATGCTATATTACTTTCTCAATATATGCCTGTTTGCTTGTTCATGTGAGCGCCCAAGGGGCGCGATTACACGCCCGCAATAAATGAAAGAAACACAGTTAACAAGAGTTTTACGACTAATAACTTATACACTGAAAA
>NZ_JBALDE010000274.1:0-21994 GCF_036917515.1 Nostoc sp.
TCAAGTGGTTGGCTAAGTACGCTTTTTTAGGCATCTCTTTTTTTGAGCTTATTTTTCCTTGATTATAAGTGGTTTCTAATAACCGGATTTGGTATCAGTTCCAGTTGTAAACGCTCCTGACAAGAGAGAGCTAATTCTTGGTAGTGTGATTTATCTAGATAATTTACGCTCAAACATGGATGAAATATTTATGCTGGCTGCTTTAGCTCAAAGCAGAAAAGCTTTGCCGGAATGTTTACCGAACCCACCAGTAGGTTGTGCGATCATAGATGGCCAAGAGATAGTAGCTCAAGGATACACGCGAATACTAGGAAAATACCATGCTGAAGCTGGCGCACTTAAACAGATTCAAGGCAAAGCTTTCAACTTCTTGAAAATGTATGTAACTCTTGAACCTTGTTCTTTTCATGGACGCACACCTGCATGTGCTTTAGTGATCGCGGGTGTTGCTGTCTTGCCAAGTATTATCCTTGATGTTAGTGTTACCACTGTTATTACTTTTAGTCCATAAAATGTCTCTAGGAGTAATCAAGTTGATAATACCGCATCTGGTGCAGATGTCTGCGTACAATTATAACACAAGTGCAATTGTCACAGATATCTGCGTCTTCTTGGTCATCCTAAATTCAAGAAAAGAGATATGAGTTAGAATGAATGTAGAGATGTAGTAGTGCTACGTCTGTGCAAGTGTTCTGGATACCGCATAATTAATTTCACCAGACGCCTAATTACTAAGTATTTGATCAGATTCTTAAAAAAGCTGTTATTAAAGAAGGGGAGCAAGAGAAGTTCTTTCTTTCATATTTAACGATCGCCCACTATGCATCTGGCTTGATATGATTAGATTGTCTTACAAAAAAAATGAGGTGAAAAATGGATATTTTATACTTAATAATTTTTTATTTCATGAGATTACATCTCTTTAACGACAGACTAAGATCACTTCAACAAATGAACTTATTGTGATATTTTAAGAGTTGATATTAATAATTTCTCTCTTAAGATAATGAAATCGTTGCTTGGTATTTTTTACTTTTTATAGTAACCGCAATGAAGAACTAAACTCAATTTGATTGTTAATTATATTTTAGAATATGCAAAAATCAATGATAAAGGAATGTAATTACTTAAAAGGATATGCAAATGATACTTTAGATAATTGATTTGTGACTATTGATGATGTTATTATTAAGGGGTGGGTTGATTTTAGGTTTATTATCTCCAACAATTAACTTGTAATGTATCATAGACCAAAATTCATCAGTGTTGCAAATTGATTAAACCTCTTGCATAAATTACAAATATAAGAACCCCACCCCGCCAAAGCGTACTTTATCTCACCTCCTCGCAAGCGGGAAGGAGATTAAGGGATGAGGTATTAAGTACTTTTGCAAAATATCTATTGATTAGCAGTGTGAAATGGCTGTGGGTCTGAATATCTAGACTTGATACCAATAAATTGATGAGGTTACAGAGGAGCAAATAACCATGAGCAACTTAACATCTCTATATACCGAAGTTCAAAAAACGAAGAAAAAAAGTTTAGCCGCAGATAAAAAGCCTCGAGCTACAGATGATATTGTGCGTAGTTATCTGCAAGAGATCGGGCGTGTAGATTTGTTGACTCGCGAACAAGAGGTTATTTTTGCCCAGCAAGTGCAGCAGATGATGAATTTATTAGCTGCTAAGGAAGAATTGGCTGTGAAATTAAACCACGAACCCACGCTGCAAGAATGGGCAGATCAGGTGGAGTTAAGTTTAGAGATGCTAGAGCAACAGCTAAATTTAGGACACCAGTCCAAGCAGAAAATGATTCAGGCTAATCTCCGGTTAGTGGTAGCTGTGGCAAAGAAATACCAGCACCGGAACCTGGAATTTATGGATTTAATTCAAGAAGGTACTTTAGGTTTAGAACGAGGTGTGGATAAATTTGATCCTGCTCTTGGTTACAAGTTTTCTACCTATGCTTACTGGTGGATTCGTCAAGGAATTACACGGGCGATCGCTCAACAAGGACGTACAATTCGTTTACCTATCCACGTCTTTGAGAAACTGAACAAAATTAAACGGGTGCAGCGAGAATTATCTCAACAATTGGGTCGCGTTCCTACTACTGCTGAAATTGCCACTGCTTTATCTTTGACATCTAGCCAAGTTCGAGAGTGTTTGTACTTAGCCCGTCAACCCTTCTCTCTAGAGGCACGAGTTGGTGAACAACAAGATACAGAATTGCAGGACATATTGGAGGATGATGGTCCTTCTCCTGAAGATTATGCCGTTGAAGAATCTCTCCACCAAGATTTACAAAACTTATTGGCAAAGCTGTCTCCCCAGCAGCGAGAAATATTAAGCCTGCGCTTTGGTCTAACGGATGGGTATGAACTTTCCTTAGCACAGATTGGTGATCGCATGGGTATTAGTCGAGAACGGGTGCGTCAGATAGAACAAAAAGCTCTCAGTCTCCTCCGACGCCAAAAGGAACAAGTACGTAGTTATCTAGCTAGTTAAGGTTATTTTTTTATAATTTAGGGCATTTAAACTTAGGAAATTACCATTATGACTGTGTAAAATTCAATCATTTTAGGCGAAAATAAACCTAAATAATCTCTCTTAATGATTTGATATGAGCACATCAAAGACAATACAACAATTACGAGTACAATCGGTGACTTCTGAAAACTTTCGGCGTTATGGACAGGTGATTTTTGCAAGTCTTGATGGCAAAACTTATGATGGTGAAGATGCCCAATTAAACCTGCAAAACGGGATTCCACGATTTTATATTATGCGGTTGGAGAAGATAGGGCGAAAGTTCCATACAATTACTCGCCATGTGCAATGCACTCAATGTCTGGGTTCTTTGGAAGGGAAAAATTGGTTAATTGCAGTTTGTCCTCCTGATAATGATGTGAATGAACCAGCATTAGAAGAGATTGCTGCTTTCCGCATTCCGGGGAGTTGTTTTATCAAGCTACATGAGGGTACTTGGCACGCTGGACCCCATTTTGATCATGAAGCTGTGGATTTTTATAATTTGGAACTAGCTGATACAAATATGGTGGATCATTTCACCCATGATTTTCTCAAGAGTCATCAATTAGAGTTTGAGATGGTTTAAGTAAGATCATGTTTAATTATAGATATAGACAAGCCATTTTACTGAATCAGTTCAACCATTTGAATCTACTTTCCACAGAAGGAAAAATTAGTTAAAGTATTACGTCAGTTTAGTTATGATGTATGGATTGTCTAATGTTAGCCTAGAAATTGATATCCCACCAGAATGGTTGCGTAGAAGTTTCCATGGGCTTTGAAATTTTTCTTAAATATTCATTTTATGGCTTCTTCCAATTCTCAATCTTCTGACAAAAGCTTTGTCTACCGCGAATTTGGCAACGATAATGCCGCCACAGAAAGACCAATTCCAGAACTGCCCCCACAACAACAAAATCTGAAAGTACAGGCTTCCCGCAAAGGACGCAAAGGCAAAACTGTCACAGTCATTAGCGGTTTTCAAGCCAAACCGGAAACATTAGCAGATTTAGTAAAGCAGTTGAAAACCCAATGTGGGACGGGTGGGACACTTAAAGACAACGAAATTGAAATTCAGGGCGAACACAAACAGAAAATTGTCGAGATTTTGACCAAGCTAGGTTACAAAGCCAAAATTAGGGGTGGCTAATCTTAAGTGTGGTTTACCGTATCTTAACCGCGATCTCGATTAAGAGGAGAAATGTTATCTTTAAGAGGTACAAATATGCTTGAACAGTGGTAAATTAGTTTTGCTACAAACTGTCTTTTCTGAGATGAACAGGAGGTTTAAATGGATTTAGTTCGGATTTTGTGTGCCATTTTTCTACCGCCTTTGGGAGTTTTTTTACAAGTAGGTTTTGGTATAGACTTTTGGATTAATATACTTTTGACGCTGTTTGGTTACATTCCTGGGATTATTCATGCAATATGGATAATTGCTAAGAAATAATTTTTTCTAGAAGAAGTAGGTTAAGTGTACTAATATCTGTATTAGTGATTCTTATAGAGGCAATTCATGAATTGCCTCTACAAAAAAGTTCATGAAATTAACTATTTTGTATTTGTAACTTTAGTTAAATAAAAATCTCTAAGAATACTACTTTATTTTTGAAATATACATACATATTACCCAATCAAACCCGATATCTAAATAAAAGTTGTAAAAACAATATTTATTAAGTCTGTAATATAAGCTTTTGTATGGTGGAAAATACTGAATTAGCTCTCATTTTTTAACATGGCATAGAGTCTAAACTCTAAAAGCAAGGGGCAGATATGCAATTGCCATTGCACAGTTGAGACGTTCAAATCTTTGATTAACCCAGTGCGTATATCTAGTACCCAGCCATGAACCATAGGCGCTTTTCGCTCATAGAGCACCTGACGCATAATGGGAGTTTGGTAAAGATTTTTTACTTGCGCCACAACATTGATTTCCGCCAAACGATTCAAACGTTCTTCTCTTGTTGGCAAGGCATTGATTTCTTCTTGTTTGTCTAAATACAGTTCCCGAATCGGATTTACCCAGTTATCAAGAATTCCGATAGTTCTTCCTTCCAAAGCTGTCTTAATTCCTCCGCAATCGTAGTGACCACAAACGATAATGTGTTCCACTTTCAGGTGTAAAATTGCGTATTCTAAAATTGCTAAAAAGTTTATATCCGTTAGAGAGACTTGATTGGCAATATTACGATGTACAAATAACTCTCCTGGTTCTGTACGGGTAAACTTTGTTAATGCTAGACGACTATCAGAACACCCAATGTATAGAAAAGGTGGTGTTTGTCCACTAGATAATTCTTGAAAGTAAGTTGGATCTATAGCTAGCTTTTCGGCAACCCAAGCCTGATTATTTTTGAGGAGTTCATCAATACTGTTGTATTTCATCTTTCGTCAAATTCGAGAGAGAATATCATTAATATTTTATTTTAACTGATCTACAGTTTTGTCTAAATCAAGATGAACTTTTCCAGAACTAAAATCTTATAAATATGATAATTTTTCAATCGGGGGCAACAACTTTGCTACCGTTATGATGGTTGATTGACCAACGGTGATCGATAGTTACAGAGGAAAACTCGCAAATTTCTTCTAGTCGCTTTTGCTGTACAGCAGCTTTACGGAGAGTAATAATTAGCTGATTCACCTGATGCCGTAAATCTGGGTTATCATTTACTGCTAACATAGTTTGTCTTTCTAAGAGTTGAAGTATAAGTTCGTAGTGAATAGGTGAAGGTAGAGGAATTTGCTCCATGAAGTTAAATTTTGATTTCATATTTGGGATTTTGTATTAGTCACAGGTTATTCGTTGTGAATAAATTGTTACATATTAAATAACTAGTTACTTATGGGTTTGATTTGATTAGCAATAAAGATTTGGCAAAGATATTGATGATATTTGATGGCAAAGTGCTGCGTGTGTACGCATAGTGTGCCCAATTGTTCAACTCTTTTGTGCAGCAGCCCTGCACATTTTCGGGCAGGTAGGGTGTTGCTTTCAAAAATTCCTCGGAAATATACGGGCAATCGCAGCGCCTGGATCTGGTTGTTTTACCAAAGATTCTCCAATCAATACAGCAGATGCACCTGCTGTCAGCACCAAATTCAAATCCTCTGGGTTGTGTAGTCCTGATTCACTGACAACTAGGATGTTTTTCTCCTGCAATTGGCTACCCCTTGCAGCCAAAAGTTGGCAAGTAGTTTGCAGATCAACAGAGAAATCTTCCAAATTGCGATTATTAATTCCTACCAAGGAGACTCCATCTAAGGCTAAAACACGATCAAGTTCTGCCAAGCTATGGACTTCAATCAAGGCTGCCATTTTCAGGTTATTAGCAATTTTGAGAAAGTATTGCAAATCTTGATCGCTTAGGATAGCTGCAATCAACAAAATAGCATCTGCACCCTGAACCCGCGCTAAGTACATCTGGTAAGGATAAATAACAAACTCTTTGCATAGTAAGGGTAAATCTACGGCAGCCCGAACTTTGGCTAAATTGTCAAAACTACCTTGAAAGAACTTGACATCTGTTAGTACAGAAAGACAGCTAGCTTTGGCTTGCTGATAAGACAGGGCGATCGCTACTGGGTCAAAATCTGCTCTTAAAACACCTTTACTCGGTGAAGCTTTTTTAACTTCAGCAATCAATGCTGGCTTTGTCTTACCTTGGCGCAAAGCAGCAACAAAATCACGGGTTGGTGGCGCAGAGAGTGCTTGATTTTGCAATTCCCGTAAAGGTAGCCTTTCACGCATTTGGTCAACTTCTACTTCTTTATGCCAGACAATTTCTTCCAAAATGTTGTTTGGCGCTGCATCAGGTACGGCAGCTTGATAACGTAATATGGACACGGAAATAGCTGGATTAGGTGAACGACGACGGATTTGCATAATTAGTCATTGGTCATTGGTCATTGGGCATTGGGCATTGGTCATTGATCGGTGGTCATTTGTCCTTTGTTAATAAACAAGGACAAATGACAAAGAACAAATGACTAAATTGCGATCGCTCGTTTATAAGCTTCGTCCAAGACTTCTGAAAGTGTTGGGTGGGCGTGAACTAGATGTGCAAGACTTTGGACAGATTGACGGTTTGCGATCGCGGCTGACGCTTCATGAATCATATCTGAGGCGTGCAGTCCGAAAATGTGAACACCCAAGACTTCTCCGGTGTCTTTGCGATATATTACCTTGGCAATACCGTCAGCTTCATTTTCTGCCAACGCTTTGGAATTTCCTTTGAAATAACTCCTACTGGTGGCAATTTCAAACCCTTCAGCTTGTCCCAACTCTTTAGCCAATGTTTCTGTTAAGCCCACATAACTGACTTCTGGGTGGGTAAACGCCGCTGCGGGGATACTGCGATAGTCTACTATTCTTTCCCTCCCAACTATATTTTCTACCGCGATGATGCCTTGAGCAGAAGCCGCATGTGCCAACATTATCTTCCCATTAGCGTCGCCAATTGCCCACAGATGCGGCACGACTTCACCTGCTGATCGCACTGCCATGCGATCATCTACTGGGATAAAATTTCGCCGATCAAGTTCTACACCCACTGACTCTAAACCAAGATTTTTGGTCGCCGGGATGCGTCCCGTAGCCACCAAGCAGGCATCTACTTCGATGACATCTACATCTTCCTTGGTTTTGAAATCTGCTAACTCAATCACCACAGGTGAACCAGGAATGACTTTTTTGGCGTATATCCCCACTTTTGTTTCAATATCGCGGGGAGTAATTAGCACCCGTTCAGCAAGTTTGGCAATGTCGCGGTCAAATCCTGGCATTAACTGATCAAGGGCTTCAATTAAGGTGATTTCACAACCTAAAGCTGAGTAAATATCAGAAAATTCCAAGCCGATGTAACCACTGCCAATAATTGCTACCCACTCTGGTAGTGATTCCAACTTCACACCTTGGTCGCTGGTAAAGACAGTTTTGCCGTCTATTTCAATTCCTGGAGGCACAAAAGGAATTGAACCTGGCGAAAGGATGATGTCTTTGGCTGTGATGGTTTTTTCACCACCGTCTCCGGTAATAGAGACTTTTTGCGTCCCAGCGATTTTTCCCCAACCCTTGATGATATCGACTTTTAGACGTTTGAGGCTGTTGGTTAAGTCGCCTTGAATTTTCGAGACGAGATTATTAGCATGATTAGCGATCGCTTCGCGATCAAATTCCACGCTACCAATTTGAATTCCCAGTGACTTGAGGTGGTGGGCATTGCGTAACTCCCGCACACGTCCAGATGCTGCCAGCAGCGCTTTAGAAGGAATACAGCCCCGATTAACACAGGTTCCTCCCATATCAGCAGCTTCAATAATTGCTGTTTTCAAACCGCAACTTACGGCGTGTAAGGCTGCGCCATGTCCGCCTACACCAGCGCCGATAATTACTAAATCGTAATCATATCCTTGACTCACGTTAGTTTCCCCGTGTGCTTCGCCTATTTATTCTCAACTTGACCGACAATCAGCGCAACCCTTTTAACAGTTATCAGTTATCAGTTTTATCGCTGAACTCTAAATCCTTCTCCTTACATTACCCTGACTGTTTACTGTTGACTGTTCACTAATTTCAGGTTTGGGTATTGCTAACTCAAATTATGATTCACTCACTTCTGGCGAAAATATGGATATCTTCATTATATGGGTTGGTTTTCCCAGAGAAGCGACAAGAAATTAACTGAGTATTTGCAGGGTAATGAAGCTGATTTCAGTTCTGAGCTAGTTAATAAATAGAAATTGCAGTCTTATCTAGACTCCCGATTACCCCTTATCCCCAGAGGAGACCCATCTTCCCAACTCTCCACACCTTTTTCTTTACAGCGCGTTAGCGTAACACTAAGCTGGATTTAGGATTGATCCAGAAGATTTTCGCAGGCGATCGCTCGATGTCTATTCCCCAAATTAGTGAATTTACTATCCGCCGTCATGCCAACGCCAAATCTTACCAGCGGGGCGAGGCATATTATAACGCTGGTGCTGTTAATGCCGTTATCCAACGTGGTCATCTGCTTCAGGCAGATGTTTTAGGCACCGAAGCTAGACCTTATCATGTCAACCTGAATTTTGATAGCAGTGGGTTAACCTCAGTAAAATGCACCTGTGCCTACGACTATGAAGGATGGTGCAAACACATTGTAGCGACGATGCTTGTTTGTGCACGTAACTCAGAAAAAATTGAGCAGCGCCCCACTCTTGAAGAACTATTAAATCGCCTGGATCATATCGAAACTCAAAGGCTGCTGCAAGAGTTGGTAGCAGAATACCCCCCCCTAATTGAGGCGATTGATCGTCATATAAGTTGGATGACAAATTTTGCTGACAACCAAACAACCATAAAATTTGTGCGCCGCAATACTCTCGATCCCGTTCCGTTTCGGCGGCAAGTACGGCAGATTCTCAAGGATACTGTGCGCTACTTTGAAGAAGGATACGAAGAAGACCTGATTGGTGAAGATTTGCTAAGTGTAGTGCAAACTGCGGTTGATTTTAGCGAACGGGGAGAAGGTGAAAATGCGATCGCTATTTTGGAAGCAATTACTTCTACCTGTGTCGAAAATTGGGATGATGTTGCCGAATATGGCGTTGAAAACGATGAAATTGTCGGTGAATTAAATAATGCTTGGTGTGAAGCAATTCTGATCACAGAACTTACTCCAGAAGAAAAAGTTGATATTCAAATAAATCTAGAAGCTTGGCAGGATGAGTGGAATGCTGATTTTGGTCTAGTTATGGAGGCTTTACGTCAAGGTTGGGATTATCGACCATTGCTACAAGTTCTCCAGGGTAAGATTACTGAAAGAGGAGCTTGGGAAGAAGATGTGCCAGATTATGCTGATGATTTGGCATTAATTCGCCTGAAAATTCTTGAACGTCAAGAACGTTACCAAGAATACCTATATTTAGCAGAAGCAGAAGGGCAAACTCAGCAATATCTGATAATGTTGGGGCGTTTAGGTAGGGTAGAAGAAGCAATTGATGCTGCTCAAACCCAGATGAACTCAATGGAAGAAGCCTTTGCCCTAGCGAAAACACTCAGCGTTCAAGGGACATTACAGCAAGCACTAGATATAGCCGAGAGTGGATTAAATTTACCAGGTAATTGTCAGTACGAATTGGGAATTTGGACAAGTGATTTAGCTATTGAGTTGGGTAATAGTGAAGCTGCTTTATTAGCAATCAAGACGGCTTTTCAAGTAAAGCCCTCCTTTGTGGACTACCAAAGGATGGCAGAATTGGCTGAGAAAAACTGGGAAAGTGTCAAAACAGACCTGCTAAGAATTGTCCGTACTTCTAGTGGTTGGGGAACAGAATCAGCCAAAATAGATATATTCTTGCATGAGGGGCTAATTGATGATGCAATTGCGATCGCTAGTGAACTAAGTTCTGATCGTTCAGAGTTAATTCACCGAGTTATGGATGTTGCTATCCCTCATAATCCTGATTGGGTGATTGCCAATGCTCGTCGCCGTGCCGAAAAGATTATGGATGCAGGTAAAGCCGAATACTACTATTACGCGGTTGAATGGTTGAAAAAGGCACGTAATGCCTATCTAGAATCTGGAAAGAAAGCTGACTGGTTAAGCTATCGGGAAAACTTGATGCAAACCCACGCTCGGAAACGTAAATTGATGGGAATGTTTAAGGAAAGCGATATGGAGTGAAGAATGAGATATAGAACTGAAAATGACGTAGGCACAATACCCTTCTCTTAACAAAGACGCTACGCTAACGGGAAACCTTCGACTTCATAAATTTTACCTACCAAGGATTTTGGGCAACGCATAATTGCTCTCACAAGATACAGGAGTTTGCAAGTAACTGAGGTATATCCCTCTTTTGTCACTTTCCAGGAGGGCGATCGCACTTAAGCCTCATGAGACAATCAATACAAGCTATACTATTAGAAAAAAATGAGTTTTGTTGTATTTGTTCTTAGAAAAGAATCGCGCGATTGCTTGCTATACAACAGCTCTAGAATTTAAAAATGGCAAATGTTTTCGGAGAGTGACAGAAGAGGAATAAAATGCAAAACTTACGCATCAGAGATGAGAGTTCCTACCTCCTGCCTCAAAATCCGTAGCTTTGTACTTCATGCAAAAGAAAACTGCTGTATCTGATTGATACTTTATAAGTCTGCAATAACCAGATGATTTAGCTTTTAAATTCAGATTTGCTCAAGATATCAACTTTAGCGACAAAAGATGAAGTAAGATTCACATCTAAAGCAGTCCCCGTATAATCCCATAGTTACTGACAAAAAATAGTCCAGTGCGATGATTGATAAATACCCTCAGAATCTTATTGTATCTTGCTTACCGCTGAGTATGCTTCTATTACTTAGCAGTACATCTTTAAGTCCACTGAAAGCTCAGGCTGTTGATACTACAAAATTACCAACTAGTAATTTCATCCTATCACAGCAAATTCCACCATCACCACCACCACAGGATATCCAACCACCCACCACACCTCCACCACTTCCCTCACCTGAAGTGCCACAGCCACTCCCCCCACCAGCAGAACTATTTCCACCCTCTGCCCCAACTCCCACACTTGAGGAACCACCCTCTGGCAACTTTCCTCAAACTATTGTTGTTGAGCGGTTTGAAGTTATTGGTAGTACAGTCTTCAGTGCCGAAGAGTTAGCCCAAGCCACTGCTGAATTTACCAAACGCCCAATCTCACAGACTGAATTGTTTCAAGCACGTTCTAAAATCACTGAGCTATACGTCAAAAATGGTTACATTACTTCTGGTGCTTTGATTCCACCCCAAATAATCCAATCCCAATCCCGTGTTGTCAAAATTCAGGTAATCGAAGGTAAATTAGAAGATATCCAGGTAACTGGGACTCGGCGGTTGAATCCGAATTATGTCCGCAGCCGACTAGCAATCGCGACATCACCACCTCTGAATCGCCAGCGTCTACTAGAGGCACTGCAACTTTTGCAACTTAATCCTTTAATTAAAAACGTGACTGCTGAACTCTCAGCAGGATCGCAAACGGGTACGAGTCTTTTGGAAGTTAAAATCAGTGAGGCAAAAACCTTTAGTGGCCAAATAGTTCTTGATAATGGGCGATCGCCTAGTGTTGGCAGTTTCCGACGCGGATTACGATTGAATGAAGCCAACTTACTCGGATTGGGAGATGATCTGAGTTTAGGCTACACCAATACTGATGGTAGCAACTCCTTTGACGCTAGTTACACATTGCCTCTCAATCCCCGCAATGGAACTCTTAGCTTTAACTATGGCACGACGTCGAGTAATGTCATTGAGCCTCCTTTCGACTCCCTAGATATCGAATCGGCTTCTCGCTACTACGAACTGACATTCCGCCAGCCTATAGTCCAAACTCCTACACAAGAATTTGCTCTGGGGTTAACAGCCTCGCGACGTGAAAGCGATATCTCGTGGAATCTACAGAGAGATGGGTATCCCGCCTCTCTACTTTCACCTGGTGCTGATGATGAGGGGCGCACTAGGGTATCTGCGTTGCGATTTTTTCAAGAATGGACTTCTCGTAACAGTCGTGAAGTCATAGCCCTACGCTCTCAATTCAGTTTGGGCATAGATGTGTTGAATGCCACGGTTAATCAAGATCCTCCTGATAGCCGTTTTTTTTCTTGGCAAGGGCAAGCGCAATGGGCACGCCTTTTAGCTCCTGAAACCTTACTATTACTTCGTTTAAATACGCAACTTGCATCTAGAACACTTTTGCCTATAGAGCAATTTGGCTTAGGTGGGCAGGATAGCATTCGCGGCTACCGTCAAGATTATCTGCTCACGGATAATGGCACTTTTATTTCTGCGGAAGTTCAAGTACCAATTCTGCGCTTACCCCAGATAGATAGTACATTACAAGTTGTCCCGTTTGTGGATTTTGGTGTTGGTTGGAATAGTTCTGCTAGAACTAATCCCGATCCTAATACTTTAGCTGCTGTTGGTCTGGGGTTGCGTTGGGCACAGGGCGATCGCTTCACCGTTCGTCTTGATTGGGGTATTCCTTTAATATCTGTTAACTCAAATGAGAGAACGTTACAAGAAAACGGTCTGTATTTTAGTTTACTCTATAATCCTTTTTAACCGCTGTCCATGTCCACCCTATTAAGATTTGAGGGTGGATATGGACAGTAGTCAATGATGAAAAAACTATGATTATCTAGGTTTTTATAAAAAAGACCCTGGGTTATGATTCCAGGGTGCATACACGTTTTTCAGGCATTAATTAGTTGAATTATAACTTTGTAAAATAGTTATTTCTACTATCTATAGAATGATACAAAAATAGAGTTTAGTTATTCTAGTCTATCAATACATCTACCGTTGGAAGTATACAAATATTGGAAGAGGCAAGTTATGTTAAGTCCGGTTAATTACTTCTGATTACCGTATCTGTATAAAAATCCCAAAAGCCTCTTTCCCCCTGCTTCCGTTTGGTTGACCTCGATTTTGCTCGGTACAAGTCGCTCACAGCAAGCCTGTCCCCTGCCCTTTGCGAGTTAAATGATAAGTCTTTAGCCAAACACGATATTATCCGGCAATATTCTGATTGGATTAACCTTCAAATGGTACTGTAATTAATCCATATAATTTAAGCTAATTTAATTTTTGTTGGGGGCATAAAAACACATCAAAAATTAAATGTAATTTCTTGGGAGATATTCACAAACATAATTGGTGGTGAAGGAGAATAACTTAAGTGTTTTTAGGTAGTTGCACAGTAAATAAACTACCTTTACCTAGTTCAGAAGCGACCTTAATAGTTCCTGCGTGTCCTTTTATAATGCGATGGGATAGATGTAGTCCTAAGCCACTACCTGAGCGTTTATTTCTGCCTTGGCGAAATCGCTCGAAAATTGTTGCCTGATCTTCTGGTGCAATCCCATATCCTGTATCTTGTACCTCAATTATTACCAAATCTGGATCTCCTGGATTAGATGATGTTTCATAAATGCGGATTGTTATGCCTCCTGTATCTGTAAATTTGATGGCATTTGCAATCAGGTTGTTTAACACTCGCCGTAATTCTAAACGATCGCCCATGATAATACCAGCTTTTTGATTCACTGGCTCTAATTCACGGGTATCAATTTCCAGAGTCAAGCCTTTTTCATTAGTTAGAGGACTTAGTTCGCTGACTACTTCTTGAGATATCTCACATAAATCGCATTCTTCCCAATTTAACGTTTTTTTACCTGCTTCGAAACGATAGACTTCTAACAGCGTGTTCACCATTTCCATCAAATTTTGGTTACTGCGAATCATTACTGCGATCGCCTGTTTCATTTCCGGCGAAATTTTGCAGAATGTTTCCATTTCAAACAAATTCAACATGCGATCGGCGGCTACTAGGGGAGTTCGCAAATCATGAGTCAGACGGGAAACAAAGTCTTCCCGTTGGCGGGCCATTTTTTGTTGTTCGTCCAAACTGTGCTTGAGACGTAATAGCGATCGCACCCTTGCCAGTAGTTCATCGGTATCAAATGGTTTACGAATAAAATCGTCAGCACCAGCATCCAAACCTTCGACAACACTGGATTGGTGAAAGGCAGTAATCAACAGAATTGGAATATAAGAGATTGCAGGGTTCTTCCGAATCCGACGTGTGACTTCATAGCCATCTATCCCTGGCATCATTACATCTAACAGAATCAGATCGGGTAGAGATTGCTCAATTTTCCGTAAAGCTTTTATTCCATCTGAAGCCAAATCAATTTCATACCCCTCACTTTCTAAAATTGCTTGAACCAAAATGAGATTATCTTGAGTATCGTCAACTGCTAAAATACGATAAATTTTATTATTTTCAACTACAGACATGATTTATAAATTTTTATCAGTTTTTTTGAAAGTAATTTTTAAATTTAGGATATTCTATTGGTGCTTTCTTAGCTTGAGAAGATGACTGATGAGGATTTTGTGCCCTGCAAAAAAAATTGTCGTTATCTAACTGTGAAGCTGGAGCATTGGCTGCTACAGTTGGTAATGTAATTTGACGTGGTAATTCAATTTTAAACTTTGAACCCACCTCTAATTTACTCTCAAGAAAGATTTTACCGCCCATCATTCGCACCAGCGAATCTACAATTGCCAAACCTAGACCTGTACCTGGATATTTGCGAGTGATAGTTTGATCAATTTGTCGGAATGCTTCAAAAATATGTTTAAAATCTCTGGGGGCTATACCAATACCTGTATCTTGAACGATAATTATTACTCGATTTGCAGGTAGTTCCTTAACCTCAACCCAAATTTCACCAGACTCTGTAAATTTAATGGCGTTGGAAAGGAGGTTAATTAAAATCTGTCTGACACGAACCGGATCGTTAAATACCAAAGGATTTTGTAAATCGGTTTGTACTAACAATGAAAGATTTTTAGCCTCAGCTAGGGAATACATTTCACTTACAACGAGATTAATTACTTTTGATACATCAAATATTTCTGCCTTTAAATCTAATCCTCCTCCCTCCAGCTTGGAAAAGTCGAGAACTTCATTGAGTAGCATCAGTAAATGCTTGCCATTATTCAAAATGCGCTCAACCATATCTGCTTGCTGGTGCGTTAATTGACCGAACTTAGGACGCAACAGTATTTGCGAAAAACCAATAATCGCATTCATCGGCGTTCTAAGTTCATGGGAAATAGTTGCCAAAAAAAGTGATTTTAGACGTGATGCCTCCAATAGCTTGAAGTTTTGCATTTGAATCTGTTGCTGTTGTCTCTCCAATTCTTGGTTCTTACAAATGAGTTGTTCATGAGTTTCTATGAGCTGCTGGTTTGCCAAATCTACCTGCATTTCCGCCCGGTAAACCCGAATCGCACTTCGCAAAACCTGCAACAAAGTTTCTGAGGATATTCTAGACTTAGAAAGATAGTCTGTAGCACCAGCTTTCAATAATTGTAGAGTAATTTGTTCATCTCCTTGACCAGTTAGCACTACTAAAGGAACTTTAATTTCCGAAGAACGTAGCTGTTGAATCAAGGTTAGTGCATTCTGGTCTGGTAAGCGATAATCGAGGAAAACACAATCGTAAGCAGTAGTGCTTAAGACAGAGAATGCATCATTCCCATCGCCTACTTCAGACAGTTCCACTTGAACACCTGCTGTAGTCAGTGCAGAACGGATTGCTATCCGGTCTACTTTATCATCATCTACAACCAAAATTTTCAGCGTTTGTTCCATCGGTTTTTATTTTTGCCGCCAAACATAGGTTGATGTATAACAAAATTTTTCTATTCAGATTATCCAACTAAAGAATATAAGATTTTCGGATATATAAAATCTATAATTTGATTGACTAAGACATTTTGCATAATATCTACTTTCATACATGATTGACATTGCTCACATCAATTTCATCATCCTCCATTAGTAGTATGTTAATCACTCTTTCGGGCGTTTTATTGGATTAAATTCAGTCTGTTGTATCTTCAATCTGGTTAATTTTCCCAGACTCTGGGAACTAAACTCCTAGCAAATGACCAATATCCCTCAAAAAATTAGTAATTAACAAGCAGACACAGTTGATATAAAGTAAAATAAAATACTTTACTAAGCTTAAAACAATTGTAGATGAGTGAGCAAGCCACCGTCGTCAGTCATTGGTGAGAGTTGCATACCATTATCGTGTACCATAAGCTTGAACAGTTTTACGTATCAGGTTAACGTGAGTTCGACGGCTTGAACAATGGCACAAAAAAAGCTGAGACTGTCATAAAAGCAAAAATAAACAAAGTGTCTCAACAATGTCCACTATTGTATCTCGGCTAGAGGTAACCCAGATTTTCTGTGAGGTAGACGATTTATGTTCATTATGGGAAAAGTTATGGTAGCAAACACCGCAGCTACTATCAATGACTGCAGAACGTCGCAGTACCTTAAGGATGCATGTAAGTGAAATTATAACTATTGCGATGGCTTCTCTATGAGACGCTACACGAACGCCAACGCCAAGGGCGAACGCATTCCACGGCAGTGGCTACCGAACGTTTAAGGAGTTTTATACGTTACAATTGATGCCGGGTTACGTAGAGCTTTTCCTTTGCTTAGTGAGCTACACACGATTTGTGGAGTTAATGCCTTCTCTTCTCTACAAGAGGCTATGCCAACGAGACGCTACGCGAAAGTGTTTAATATTGTTATGTTGTTTTTTACATACACGCACAGGTGAAGTTACAGGAATTAGTTTTATTAACTTAACCACAATAGAGGTTTGTCATAAATGCCGTGCTCATGCACACAAGGTCTATAATTAAAGGATTAGTTAAATGGGGCAAAAATTCAAAACCTAAAAGGGGAGTGATTCGCACAGAGGGTTGGTATTATATCCTGTGAAAAGTCAGACGAACAAGTTCCTCACCAATAACTACAAATTACTTTGCTGTTGGTGATTCCACCAAATTTCAACGCTGTCTGATTCCCTTGCATGAAGATTTCTATTGCCTCTATCAATCGGATGAATCCAAAGGTTTGGTTAAAAATCGCTCAAAACATCGTTCACTTTCTCGAAAGGCAACTTTTACTCAGTATAATTTTTTCATTTTCGTAAGCTTTTTTAAAGTTTGATCCAAAATAATACTAATTAATGAATGGAACATGGCAACTCAAAGCTGAATTGTCAGCAAGGAGAAGCAATTTGGCATTCGTTTCAATATTTCATACTTTTTGTGTAAGTATTTATATATCTCCAGTTAGATTTGTCCTCTATCTAAATATAAAAATTTTGGGTACTTATTATTTCTATCGGTGGATGCAGACAAATTGAAATATCATCTATCTTTAGTTTGGGAAAATAAGAGATAATAGTTACAAAAGCTAATACTTTGTAAAGATGCCAAACAGCGCAAGAGTGAGTGCAACGATGAATGAAATTAGTATTATTTTAATTGAAGATCATGACTTAACGCGAATGGGGCTAAGAGCAGCATTACAGTCTCATAGTGCATTGAAAGTAATTGGCGAAGCGGCAAATGCTACCCAAGGATTAAAACTTTTAGAAACGGCAAAACCAGATGTAGCGGTAGTAGATATCGGCTTGCCTGACATAGATGGTATCGAACTCACTCGTAAATTCAAACGCTCCCAGGCTGAAAATGGACAATCTACTACGAAGATTCTCATCTTGACAATGGATCATACAGAGGATGCTGTACTTGCAGCCTTCGCAGCTGGCGCTGATTCTTATTATATGAAAGAAACCAGCATTAGTAAATTAACTGAGGCAATTCAAGCAACTCATGGGGGTAACTCTTGGATCGATCCAGCAATTGCCAACGTGGTATTGCGGAAGATGCGTCAAGGTATTCCTGGGGAAAGTCAAGGTTCTGACAAGCCCAAGACTGTAAAAATTGAAGCGCTGGCAACAGAATACGAGCAAGTTTTGGAAACATACCCTCTGACTCAACGGGAACTGGAAATTCTAGAGTTGATTGTAGCTGGATGTAGTAATGGGCAAATTGCCGAGAAACTCTATATTACAGTTGGTACT
Organism: Nostoc sp.; assembly: GCF_036917515.1. Classification (GTDB taxonomy): domain Bacteria; phylum Cyanobacteriota; class Cyanobacteriia; order Cyanobacteriales; family Nostocaceae; genus Nostoc. Next base: position 18,035 of record NZ_JBALDE010000274.1, read on the forward strand.
GTAAAAACTCATGTTCGTAATATTTTAAATAAACTATGTGCTGATGACCGTACTCAAGCTGCTGTGAGGGCCTTACGTTCTGGGTTGGTAGCGTGAGGATTGGGACTATGGATTAAGGAGAGATGGGGAGATAAGGAGACAAGGAGAATAATTCCTTACTCCTAACTCCTAACTCAGCACGGGCTAAATGCCCCGCTACCGCTAACAGCACTCAACCTCAGCACTGTTTTACCCAATGCCCGATTATCCTAATCTTTCCCGCAAGCAATTAGCAATGCGTAGTGCTGCTCCCGATTTGCCCATTCGTCGCCCACCATTTTCAGCAATAATTTGCAAATTATCAGGGTTTTTAAATAAGGATTGTACAACCTTCGCTACTTCTGTCGGCCGTTCGATTAAAATCAAAGACGATCCCAGAAGACGACTTTGAGCTTCAGCAAAGCTAGGGTTATATTGTGGCCCATTACCGGGAATTGCGATCGCAGGTTTGCCTAAACCGATAAACTGTTCTGTGGCTGTACCTGCCATTGCGATCGCTAAATCTCCCAAATGCAAGCAATCATTATAGGCTTTTTGTGTCAACAGCAGATACGCATTTCTCTGTTTAAATGTCAAGATATTTGGATCGCGAAGTTTGATAGGAGATGTTGACTCAGCACGCCAGCCTTGGGATTGGACACTTTGGGATAAAATATTAAAGTCTAAACCAGGAGCGATCGCACCTAAAAATACTACTCTGTTAGAAGTATAGAAGATTGAATCTCGCTGTTGAAAACTTGCCATCAATGCAGATACAGCAATCATAATTGTTTCCCAGTTCGTGTAAGCTTCTGGCGGACGAGAACCAGGAAGAAGAGTCACTACAAAAGGTCGAACTGTCTCTTGCTGTTGGGTATTCTGACTATAAAATTGTTGGCGTGAAAACGTCGGTTCTAGACCATCCATCATCGGATTACCCAAAGAAAAAGCTGGAATTGGCCATTGTTTTAATATTTGCGCCGTCAGCGCATCTCTAGGAAACACTGCCTGACAACGGCGACGAGTCATTAACCAACGTTCCCAAGGATGGTAAACTGAACCAGAAAAGTTTTCCCAACGTATGTCTTTAGATTTCCGTGGTAATAATCCAGCTTCATCTCGCACATAATATTCAGATTTTGCTGTACCGATGAAAGCATAATTAGCGCCACTGAATGTTGCAAACAACAACGGGATAATATCTCCCACTGCTAAAATTGCTCTTTTATTACCTAGTTTTTTTTGAGAACTCACCCAACGGCGGATAGCTTTAATTTGGCTGAGGGTAAGTTGCAATAAACCACCGCCTACATCCCGCGCTAATTGGCGACCATCCATATAAATAAAGCCGCCAGAAGGCATAGTCAGGACTGAGCCGATAAAGGGAATATCCAATTGTTCATAAGCACGTCCTTCACCTACCAGAGGTAAAGCAAATATCTCTGGTGGATTTGGTTGTCGTTGGAGTTCTTGCAAAATCCGAACTGCAATCATATCTTCTCCATGACCATTACTTAATACAAGTAACCGCAAAGGAGAAGTTGCAGATTGAGAGTTAGAAGCTAGAGATGACCGAGATACATTACTCATAAGAAACAAAATATCAAAATTAACTGTCTGTTTGGGTAAGAGGTATAAATAGGGAAATCGACGAAGAAGCTGGAAGTTAGTATTATCCCTATTCGCTAGCGTCTCTACAACTAACTCCCAGTTAATTAGGTTAAATATTATGCGAGTTTCTGCTACTGCAATTTTTACTTTAGCTACTTTAGCTACTGGCAATGTCACTCAGCAAGCAACGGCTACACCGGCTAAAACCGTTACTCCAACTGTAAAAGCTAGTAACTTGGTGGTGCCGATAATTGAAGACGCTCCCGCACGAGTAGAGACAATTGCTTCCCCAGAAACTATAGTTGCACAACAATTTTCCCAAAATCCCGTCGCCGTACAAACAGGTGCAAACAAAAATTCCCCAGTAGTCTTAAAATCAGTAGATAATAGTAATTCATCAGTAATACTTTCTCCCACTCCCTCTTTTTCCCCCTCATCCCCCAAAACTCCTGCAACTGAAAGCGATTTAGTTGTCACAGCTACAGATGTTCAGGTGGTGGGAGCCAATCAAGAATTACAGCAAATCATTCGCCAGGTAATTAAAACCCAAGTGGGTGGAGAAACCAGTCAAAGCCAGCTACAAAAAGATGTAACAGCAATTTTAAATACAGATTTATTTAACAGTGTCAGTGTGAATAGCTTTAGCACCCAGGCTGGATTGAATGTAGTATACCAAGTCCAACCAGTGATTGTGCGATCGCTGCAATTATCTGGTGCTAAGGTACTTACCTATCAAGTCGCTCAACAACGTTTGCAATCTCAGATTGGAACTACCATTAGTCCCAGTGGACTGCAACAAGCAGTAGCACAAATCAACAAGTGGTACGCCGACAATGGTTATAACTTAGCACGAGTGCTATCAATTAAACCCAGTTCTCAAGGCATTCTTACTGTGAATGTTGCTGAAGGTTTGGTGAATGATATCAAGTTTCGTTTTATCAACGATGAAGGCAAGACCGTTGACAGCAAAGGTAATCCCGTCGGAGGACGCACCAAACCAGATTTTCTGGAACAGCAACTCAAACTCAAACCTGGTCAAATCTTCCAAGAAAATGTTGTTAAACAAGACATCCAACAGCTATATCGTACTGGTTTATTTGAAACTGTGAATGTTGCTTTGGAAGGGGATGCGACAAAACTTGATTTAGTCTACCAACTCAAAGAAACTGGGGCGCGTGGTGTTAACTTGGGTGGTAGTTACAATGCCGATCAGGGATTGGTAGGCACAATCAACTATCAAGATCAGAATGTCGGCGGTGTTAATGATACTTTAGGTGTGAATATTGGGGTGAGTAGTCGAGACTTGCAGTTTAATACCAAATTTACCAGTCCTTATCGGACAACTAACCCCGATCGCTTGGGCTACACTGTAAATGGTTTTCGTAGTCAGGAACTTTCAGAAACCTTTGATGACAAGATTACGTTAGCTAACGGTGACAAAGTACGAGAAGGTCAAATTGGCGGTGGTGTCAGCTTGCAGCGACCAATTGATGACTGGAATACCTCATTAGGATTAAATTATACCCGAACTAGTATTCGCGATCGCCAAGGTAATATTACCCCAACCGACACTCAGGGCAATCCCCTCTCTGCCAGTGGAACTGGTATTGATGACCTAACTACCGTATCCTTTATCGCCACCAAAGACCAACGAGATAACCCCCTCAATCCAACTCAAGGTTCTGTTTTGAGTCTGAGTACAGAACAATCTATACCCATCGGTGAAGGAAATATTTCTCTAAATCGCCTCAAAGCCAACTACAGCCAATATTTACCAGTACAGTTATTTAACAGCAAACAGCCACAAGTATTTGCGGTGAATGTGCAAGCTGGTACCGTCATTGGGAATTTACCGCCTTACGAAAGCTTTAACTTGGGTGGTTCCAACTCGGTGCGCGGTTACGATTCTGGAGATGTTGGCAGTGGTCGCAGTTATGTGTTAGCTTCCGCAGAATATCGTTTTCCCGTCTTACCAATAGTTGGCGGTGTATTATTTGCCGACTTCGCCTCAGATTTAGGCTCTGGTGATACTGTATTGGGAGATCCAGCAGGTGTACGGGATAAACCAGGTTATGGTTTTGGTTATGGGGCGGGAGTGCGATTAAATTCACCACTAGGCTTAATTCGGGCTGACTATGGCATTAACGACCAGGGAGAAAGTAAAGTGCATTTAGGTATAGGTCAGCGATTTTAATTTGAGTTAAAGCATTACTTAGAGGTTATATGCAGAAATTAAAGGTGTTGCATAATAAAGGGATGAGGAGAGGGTTCATACTGTGCATTGTCCATACTGTAAGTCTACGGAGATTAGAAAAAATGGAAAAAGAAGAG
>NZ_JBALDE010000275.1:0-10466 GCF_036917515.1 Nostoc sp.
CACAGGAGTAAGGTTTCATTCTACAGGCACTTAGACGTTGATATACTCCATCATCCCATACTGTATTGCACTCAAGCAGGAACTGCTATAATAGTGAAGCTGTTATGCTTCAAAAAATATAATATGACGCGATCGCAGAAGTTGTGTTATCAAAACGGGCAAAGTCTTACAAAATAAGAAAATCTTTACTATGAAGCTTTTTCGGTAAATGCGTAATTCTTACAGCAATGGAATCAAATGCTACTGTAAGCAATCAACATTTAGCGTTTAATCATCAGTAATCTTTAAATAGAAAAAAATTATGTTAAGTATTCCTATAAAACTAAATTTACCTCGTATACCCCGTATAGTAACTTCCTTACCTGGCCCTCACGCTCAAGCAATTGTACAACGCGATCGCGCTGTAACTTCCTCTTCTTACACCCGCGATTACCCATTAGTTGTATCTCGCGGTTAGGGCTGCATGGTAGAAGATGTGGATAGCAATGTATTTCTGGATATGACCGCAGGTATTGCCGTTACCGCCACTGGACACGCTCACCTGGAAGTTGTCAAGGCAATTCAAGAACAGTCGGCGCGGCTGTTGCACATGTCAGGGACAGATTTTTATTATGAGCCAATGGTGGAACTAGCGAAACAATTAGCAATTCGCGCTCCTTTTCCCCAGCCACACAGTAATGCAGTGTTTCCCGCAAAGATATTTTTCACCAATTCCGGGGCAGAATCCAACGAAGGAGCAATTAAACTAGCTCATATTACACTAAGCGATCGCTAATTGTGGCATTCTTAGGTGCATTTCACGGACGTACTTATGGAGCAATGTCTCTGACTAGTTCTAAAGTAGTGCAGCGAACTAATTTTGGGCCTTTAGTTCCTGGGGTGACTCATATCCCCTATGGCACTCACGCTAGCTTAGATTACTTGGAATAACAGCTATTTACGACGATTTTATCACCGCAAGAAGTGGCGGCGCTCGTAATTGAACCGATTCAAGGAGAGGGTGGATATATCGATACCCGAAGATGGTTTTTTGTAGCGAATTCGGGAGATATGCGATCGCCACGGTATTCTGATAGTACTGGAGTGTTAATAAAGGATTCAATTTCAAGGTTCTGAGCTAGTCGTTTTGTGTTTTGAACGAACTATGCTTGCAACACAAAATCTGATGCCGTCAGAGTTGGCGCACCAATTAGAGTTGCGAATAGACCACCACTGCCAAAACCAGCCGCACTACCATTTTGGTTGTAGAACAACTGCCCACTTACAGCGTCATAGACAATTTTCGCCGTGCTAGCCCCAGGTGAAGAAGCGATTTTAAAATCACTGGCGTTACTAAAACCTATTCCGGTAGTTGAAGCAATCACATTAAAGCTAGTCTTATCCAGTACAATCTTGTCACCTTGGGAACTGTTGAAGTCAGTAATGGTATCTACACCAACAGCAGTCAGGGCAAAGGGAGCATCGGTATTGTAAAGGAATCTATCAGCACCTGCACCACCAACAAGGATATCATTGCCAGCACCGCCAATGAGAGTATCATTACCAGCGCCACTGCGTAACAGGTCGTTGCCACTCAAGCCATTGATGGTATCATTACCCCCCTGACCATTGATAACATCAGCGGAGTTGTCAAAACCCGTGATGTTATTGGAGAGGTCATTGAGAAATGTAACTGTGTTTTTATTGAAGATGCTGCTAGGATTTGAGTTGGCATCCAAGACATCAAAACTGTCAGTGATGCTGGTCTGGTTATCAAACAAGATATTACCGATCGCTAGTTTACTAACCGATGCGGGTAAATTATCTAGGTTTTCTAATTTAAAGTTTTGCAGAGTGACTTTGGTATTGCTTGTATCTTCAAAAGTGACTTCTAAATTATTGCCGTTTTGAGTTAATTGCAGATTTTTCGCAGTCAATCCACTACCTGTAAATTGCAGTGTATCAACATTGGCGATCGCTGCTGATGGGTTTGTGCCTTTACCTACGCCACCAAAATCGGTAATAATATCATTGCCATCGCCAGGGCGAATCACAAATTTATCTTGACCACCGTTGCCAGTGAGGGTATCATTACCAGCTTTACCGTCAATGATGTTGTTGTTAATTGTGCCTTTGAGAGTATCTGTGCCAGGAGTTCCCATCAGGTTAATGGTGTTGCCACTGCCTATATTTTTTCCGCCAAACAGCACGTAGCTCTGCCCTGAACTGATGCCGTTGGGGTCGGCATAGGGTGCCCCGATAATCAAGTCGTCGATACCGTCATCATTGATGTCTCCTGCACTGCTAACAGAGAAGCCTAAGCTGTCACCTGGATTAATGCGCTTGATGGCAAAGCCATTAGTGCCATTGAGAGTGGAAAGGTTGAAACTGGAATCAAAACCCCCCTTGCTGCCAAACACCACGTAGCTCTGGTTGTTTGAAAATGTGCCGATAATCAGGTCGTCGATGCCGTCGTCATTGATGTCTCCTGCACTGCTGACAGAACTACCTAAGTTGTCACCTGGATTGATGCCGTTGATGGCAAAGCCATTAGTACCATTGAGAGTGGAGAGGTTGAAATTGGAATCAAAACCTCCCTTGCTGCCAAACACTACATAGCTCTGTCCTGAAAACTTATCGTTGGGGTCGGCATTTAGTGCCCCGATAATCAGGTCGTCGATACCGTCGCCGTTGATATCTCCCGCACTGCTGACAGAGTAACCTGAGTTGTCATCTAAATTGATGCCGTTGATTGCAAAGCCATTAGTGCCATTAAGTGTGGAGAGGTTGAATTGGGCATCAAAACCCTCCTTATTGCCAAACACCACGTAGCTCTGCCCTGATAAGGAGCCGTTGGGGGAGGCAAAGCGTGCCCCGATAATCAGGTCGTCGATACCGTCGCCGTTGATGTCTCCCGCACTGCTGACAGAACTGCCTGAGTCGTCACCTGGATTAATGCCGTTAATGGCAAAGCCGTTAGTGCCATTAAGAGTGGAGAGGTTGAAACTAGAATCAAAACCCCCCTTGCTGCCAAAGACCACGTAGCTCTGATTTGAAAATGTGCCGATAATCAGGTCGTCGATGCCGTCACCGTTGATGTCTCCTGCATTGCTGACAGATATACCTGAGTAGTCAATTGTATTAATGCCGTTGATGGCAAAGCCATTAGTGCCGTTGAGGGTGGAGAGGTTGAATTGGGCATTAAAACCCCCTTTACTGCCAAACACCACATAGCTCTGCCCTGACTCGGTGCCGTTGGGGGAGGCGTTTTTTGCCCCAATAATCAGGTCATCGATGCCGTCGCCGTTGATGTCTCCCGCACTACTGACAGAGGAGCCTGACAAGTCAACTTCATTGATACCGTTGATGGCAAAGCCGTTAGTACCGTTGAGGGTGGAGAGGTTGAGTTTGGCACCAAAAACTCCCTTGCTGCCAAACACCACGTAGCTCTGCCCTGATAAGAAGGCGTTGGGGGAGGCACTTCTTGCCCCAATAATCAGGTCGTCGATGCCGTCGCTGTTGATGTCTCCTGCACTACTGACAGAAAAGCCTGACAAGTCACCCTTATTGATGCCGTTGATAGCGAAGCCGTTAGCGCCGTTGAGATCCGAAAGGTTAAAAATTGAATTTGCCATCATTTCTCCGGTATTATTTTTTATAAGTTATTTGTCGTTAGTCATTAGCAAAGATACTTATATCGCAAGGCGTAATTTGTAATTTGTAGTTTGTAATTACGATTGCGTAAAGATTTTAGACATTTCCAAGGAATCGCTTATTTTTGCTAATCTGTACTAAGAGGCTGAGTACCTAGCTGCTCGGTCAGAATTTTCACAAAAATCTTAATACAATTCGCTCTCTGAGCCTTTTTTCCACTGCCATTAGATTGGCGATCTCTTGTTGTGGTGTTGTAGATTGGGCGATGATCTACGATGGGCTACGCCTACGTACCTGCTCTTTTTTAAAATTGATTTCTTCTAAAATTGATTTGCATATCTATTAATATTTCTTTACTTACCCTTTGTGATACCTTTCTACTGCCACATCTGAGCGATAGCAATAATTGAATAATTTGTCAGCTTGTAATTTGTAATTAGGAAATTTAATCGCGAATTACAAGCAGTCTTTTGGTGTCAGCTAGTAACCTATTTGATTTTGTAAGCAAAAATTACTTTAATAACCGTTAAATCACCTAAATGCTCTTATAAATATCTAAGCATTGTCAAGAGGCTGGGTATGATTCTGATGAAGTTAAAGTGAATTTTAGGAAGTGCTATATTAAGTTTTTGTGTCAGCGATAGCGTGCTTCTATGTCCAAGTAAGCTAGGCAAAGCCTCTTGTCGAGAAGCGTTAGTGAATCTTCTGTGCAACCCGCTCTTGCATTCGAGCCTCACAGTCTGTCGTAGACATTGCACTCTTTTTTACAGATTGGGTTGAGGAATTAAACCCCATATTTGCGTGTTTGCTGACTAAACTGTGGTTTAATACAACTTATACTACAACGTTAGTAACTAAAATGGTGGTTTTGTAACAAAAATTTCTATGTTTGTAACGAAAATAATGAATTTAGTAACCAAAATGGTTTTTTTCTCACAAAATTTATAATGTTTGTAACAAAAATAATGAATTTAGTAACTAAAATGGTTTTTTGTAACGAAAATTCTGATGTTTGTAACAAAAATAATGGGTTTTCATAACGAAAATTGCGGCTTGAGTTACTCAAGCCGCAATTTTTATAACTAAAATTAGGGTTAATGTTCAGAGAATATCGCGTTTTGCCAGAAATTGGTACGTTTGCCAACGTGCATCTACTTCAGCTTGGGCTTGTTCTAACAAGTGTTTGGCAACGTCGGGTTTGCTCTTGGTGAGCATCTTGAAGCGATTTTCTTGATACATCGAATCTTTTACAGATTGTGTAGGCGATCGCATATCCAATTGCAATGGATTTTTACCCTGTTTTAGCAACTCTGGATTATGCCGATACAGCAACCAACGACCTGATTCTACCAGAGTTTTTTGGTTATTCATCCCGGTGGTCATATTAATACCGTGGGCGATGCAATGGCTGTAAGCAATAATTATTGATGGGCCATCATAAGCTTCTGCTTCCAAAAATGCTTTCAGGGTATGTTCATCTCTAGCACCAAGGGCTACACTCGCTACATAGACATTCCCGTAGGTCATGGCAATCATCCCTAAGTCTTTTTTTGGTGCTGGCTTACCACTGGCGGCATATTTAGCAACTGCGGCTCGTGGCGTAGCTTTGGAAGATTGACCGCCTGTATTAGAATACACTTCTGTATCCATGATCAAGATGTTCACATTTCGACCACTAGCAATTACATGATCGATTCCGCCAAAATCAATATCATAAGCCCAACCGTCACCGCCAACAATCCAGACACTTTTTCTCACCAAGTAATTTGCAAGAGATTTGAGATTTTGGATTTTGGATTTGAGATTGAAGTCGAAAGTGACAATTTCATCTAACCTTTGCTGCAACAGTTCTATCCTTTGGCGCTGTTCCCAAATGTCAGCCTCAGATTTTTGTTCAGCTTTCAGGATGGAGTAGACAAGGTTTTCATCTATTTCACTCCCCAATTCTTGCAACAATTCCGCCGCAAACTCAGCTTGTTTGTCGAGGGAAAGGCGAAAGCCATAACCGAATTCGGCGTTATCTTCAAATAAATTATTAGACCACGCCGGGCCGCGTCCTTCGGCGTTGGTTGTCCAAGGAGTTGTAGGGAGATTACCACCATAAATAGAAGAACACCCTGTAGCATTGGCGATGACGGCGCGATCGCCAAACAATTGTGTTAATAATTTCAAATAAGGTGTTTCACCACAACCTGCACAAGCACCAGAGAATTCAAATAAAGGTTCTTGCAGTTGTTGTTGGCGAATCTGGTTTAATTTTAGCGATCGCCTGTCAGGATTAGGTAAACTCAAAAAGAAATCCCAGTTTTTTCGCTCTTGCTCTTGCAATGGCAACTGCTGTGCCATATTAATTGCTTTGAGCGATGGCTCAGATTTATTTTTAGCAGGGCAAATATTTACACAAATCGTGCATCCCGTGCAATCTTCTGGGGCAACTTGAATGGTAAATTGTTGATTGGCAAAGTCTTTATCTTTTGCACCAGTTGACTTAAAGGTTTCTGGTGCATTAACTAATTCATCGGCTTGATAAGCCTTCGCACGGATGGCACTGTGGGGACAAACCATGACGCACTTACCACATTGTATGCAGACATCCGGCTCCCATACAGGTATCTCTTGGGCAACGTTACGTTTTTCCCACTTGGCAGTACCTACGGGAAAAGTGCCATCAACAGGTAGTGTGCTAACAGGTAAATCATCACCTTCCCACACCATGATTTTACCCAGAACTTCTCGCACAAATTCGGGAGCAGAATTAGAAGAGACGCGATTAATCGCGTCTGTACAAGAGTGAGGATTTTGGATTGTCTGTGGGATATCTACTTTATGTAAGTTGTCTAAAGTGTTGTCTACAGCTTGCAAGTTCATGCGGACAACTTCTGCACCTTTTTTACCGTAAGTCTTGTCAATCGCTTGTTTAATTTTAGCGATCGCTTCTTCTTGCGGCAAGACACCCGCTAAGGCAAAGAAGCATACCTGCATAATCGTGTTAATTCTGCCACCCATACCACTTTCGCGGGCAACTTGGCTAGCATTGATTACATATAACTTCAAATGCTTGGCGATAATCTGCTGCTGCACCTTCAACGGCAGATATTCCCAGACGGTATCTGCATTATATGGACTGTTAAGCAGTAAAGTCGCCCCAGGAATAGCAGCCTTCAAAACATCTATGCGTTCCAGAAATCCCCAGTGATGACAACCAATAAAGTTGGCTTGGTCAATTAGATAAGTGGAGCGAATTGGCTCTTTACCGAAACGTAGGTGAGAGACGGTCATTGAGCCAGATTTCTTAGAATCGTAGACAAAGTAGCCTTGGGCGTAATTGTCGGTTTCTTCACCAATAATCTTGATGGAGTTTTTGTTAGCGCCAACAGTGCCATCAGCACCCAACCCATAGAACATTGCCCGAACAACATTATCCGATTCTGTAGAGAAATTAGGGTCAAAGCTCAAGGAAGTATAGCTAACGTCGTCATTAATCCCAATCGTAAAGTGATTTTTTGGTTTAGCTTGAGCAAGGTTGTCAAAGATGCCCTTCACCATCGCCGGCGTAAATTCCTTAGAAGAAAGACCATAACGACCACCAATAATTTTAGGGGATGAGAAAGTATTTTCTCCCCCTGCCTCCCCTGCTCCCCCTGCTCTCTTATCTCCCCATGCTTCATGAATAGCAGCCACCACATCTAAATACAATGGCTCACCGGCGCTACCTGCTTCTTTGGTGCGGTCGAGAACTGCGATCGCTTTTACACTAGTTGGTAATACTGCAACAAACCTTTGGACATCAAAGGGGCGGTAAAGTCGCACTTTCACCACGCCAAGTTTTTCACCACGGGCGTTAAGGTAATCTACTGTTTCATGGACGGTTTCACAACCTGAACCCATAAGAACGATAACGCGATCGGCATCGTTAGCACCGTAATATTCATAGATTTGATAATGCCTTCCTGTGCGTTCTCCAAATTCATCCATGAGCCGCTGGACAATATCTGGACAAGCGTTGTAGTAAGGGTTAGCGCCTTCACGCCCTTGAAAGTAAACATCGGGGTTTTGGGCAGTCCCCCGCAACACTGGACGATCTGGGGTGAGGGCGCGGCTGCGGTGGGCGAGTATTAGGTTATCGTGGATGAGCGATCGCAAATCGTCATCTGAAAGCAGTTTGACTTTTTGCACTTCATGGGAGGTGCGGAAGCCGTCAAAGAAATGCATAAACGAGACTCGCGCCTCTAAGGTAGCAGCATGGGCGATGAGAGCAAAATCTTGACTTTCCTGCACCGAAGCGGAACACAGCAGGGCGAAACCAGTCGCCCGAGCTGCCATCACATCGCTATGGTCGCCAAAAATTGATAAAGCATGGGTAGCCAAGGAACGGGCGGCAACGTGAACTACAGCGCTAGTCAACTCACCAGCGATTTTGTAGAAGTTGGGTATCATCAACAATAATCCCTGAGATGCCGTAAAGGTGGTACTCAGAGAACCTGTTTGCAAAGCCCCATGTACAGCACCAGCCGCTCCTCCTTCGCTCTGCATCTGCACGACGCTGGGAACAGTACCCCAGAGGTTAGGACGATTTTCTGCTGACCAAGCATCAGCCCATTCACCCATTGCTGAAGAGGGGGTGATAGGATAAATGGCAATCACTTCATTTAATTTGTAAGCAACACGGGCAACAGCCTCATTCCCATCGATGGTTGCAAAGGTTTTGTTCATAATATGATTTTTGTCCCCGCCTCTAAGCTGCATTATCAGAACACGTGAATATAAGAATCAGAAATAGCCAGTACTAGAAAGTAATACCAATTTGAAAAAAGAATGCGACAGATATAGCAAAGTCTGAGTGCTGTTAGCGTCAGCAGGGCGTTTAGCTCGTGCTAAGTAAAAACCCAGTTTTGTCAAGGCTTTGAGCGATCAACACTGTCCTAACCTATGTGACTACGACTATATATACGGACATACTTTTGTTCTGTCTGGCTTTCTTAATTTTGAATTGGTATAAGTGTATTACCTGTATTAAAGATTTATCGGTAGGATTTACTCCGTGTTAAAAGATAGTTTGTTGATAGCTTTAGGCTCTTAAGTTAACTTTCAACAAATATTGCATCTATTAATATCTCATCTGCAATTCTGCATCTATTAATATCTATTAATAATGTACTCAATGACCAAAGTCTTTATTTGATAACACTTTCAAACAATTTATTCTTTTTTGTGGGGTATAGGGTCGGGAACAATACTACTTGGTTAAGAAAATTTATAGGTTGGTTAAAGGTGATAAAACCCAGCAAAGTTCTGAAAATGTTGCGTCTAAGTTCCTCAACCAACCTATGCTGAAGTTATTTGTTAAGCAAAAACTACGCAGTTTTGGAACTATTTTGTACGATGATCAAATATCACTTTCAATCCCATAGCAACAGAAGCACAGAAGCAAGATGGCAATAAAAATTACATTGCTAATCGCCGATTTCCATACCATTGACTCAAATCATTCTCAATCGCCTCAATAATCGTGATCGCCTCAGTTATTGATTTTGCGTCGGCAGCTAAAAGTGCAAACGCTTGCTCAACCCGTTGTTGATAGTCTTGCGGGCAAATAGCAAACCTATTAGCAACTGCGATTGCCCCCTTTTCATTCAACAGGTAATCTTGATTAAGCGCGAATAAAACCTGATTAATACATGCCACACTGCGGAAACAACAACCTGCTGCGTAAACAACATCATTGCGTGCGATCGCCTTTTTTGCCACCAGCAGCGAGAAACTTATTTCCCAGGCGAAAGTATCAATAGTTGCCTGTTTCAGCCCAACTGGATAGGGCTTTGTTTTTACCTTCAAAGCTTCTAAAATACCATCAGGGTCGTAAAGTGCCTGACAAATAGCAATTTTCCCCATATAAATAGAAGACACAAAGCCATGAGGGTGTCCTGGTTGATAATCAATAGTAATCCGTCCTATATGGCAATCATCAATGACACGATTGACCTTCACCAAATCGCGATAGAGGAAATCTACACCTACACCTTCTACCACAAGCCAACCGCCGCCGTTAATCCATTTTCCCCATTCACCAATGGCAGTAATCAAATTTACCCGATGCTTATCATCAGCTTATCATCAAGCTCACAAGCGAGGTGATTTAGAGCAATTAAATCGGGCGGGTTTTCTGGATTATAATAAATCCCCAAATCCACATCTGACTTTAGGGTATGGTTGCCCCGTGCCCGTGAACCACCCAGTGCGATCACTGTAATTCCCTCAATTGACCGCAAACTTGAAACAATATGGTTGATGAATTGAGATGATTCTTTATTCATAGATTTTTGCATTGCTGCCATAAAGTTTGACCAAAGGCAAACCTCTATGGGGAATACTACTAATAAAAAGTTGTTTTATATTGTTAGATTTATATGATAAAAAACAGAAATGTTGAATGCTAAGAAAAATTAGATAAAAATAGCCCAAAATATGGTAGTTTTGGGCGAAGGATTAAAATACATTAGTTTGATTGTGATTATAAATTCATTTCCAATAATTGTCAAAGATATCCTGAAAAGCCTGCCCAAAAATGATTATCCAGTATTGAACAGTCGTCTATTCTTTGAGTGCTGGCTATCCTATGCTCTGGATCAGAGTCTAACAAGTAAGTATGCGAGATTTATTTAAAAGGTTAAATAACACAGGATTTGATGTAGATATTTATACTTTTTCTAAAGCTAGTTCTCAGCGCGCGCCAAAACCATTTCAAGAGATTTATCAGAAATTAAATGAGCAAGTGCAGAAGAGAACTTATAATAAATTACATGAGAAATATGCAATTTGTCCAATTGACTCAA
>NZ_JBALDE010000276.1:0-29789 GCF_036917515.1 Nostoc sp.
TCCCATCCTTTTGAAATTTGCGAGCGCTTGTGGGTGAAAAATCACCTTGAAGAAGATGAGGAAAAACTACGGGTTTCAAGATAGACATGGTTTATATGCCGTTCCACTACCACTTCTTATTTACTATTTATAGCAGTTTTCATGTATTTGAACCACGTCTGTTGTAGGGGCGCAAGGCCTTGCGCCCCTACCGCATGGTCTATTTACCTGAAAATAGCTGTAAATACGAAATCGATTTCATGAGTCGATTCCTAATCGATTGAGGTAATCGTTGCGGATACTTAGAAAAGTAGAAAATTCTTAATGGAATAAAAATCATGATTCTATTCAAGCGTATCTCCCATTGATCAATAATAGAGAGTGTTTTAACATAGTCCTTAAATAACTGTTGAATGCGCGTTTCATTTGTTCCATTTGTAGAATCATCAAAAGTTTTTGTTCCTGGATAATATCTAAAATTCCCCCAAATTTCATTAAAATATTTGACATAAGCTACTTTAACTGCCTTAAGTAAAAAATCTATATCCATTGCATAATGCTCTTCAACTTTGTAGACTCCAATTTGTTGATGTAGGGATTTGTGGTAGAAGTAAGCTGATGGATTTACAGTAAAAGTAGCATCAATCATGCCATCATCATTAATTTGCTTTTCCATCAATAAATCAACTGACCGTAGTCGTTTAGGTTTATTAATCCGAATTAAGTTATTTTGATAATCACACATATTACAATTGCCAACAATTAAGCTAGGTTCTGGTAGACTTTTAAAAAGTTCCGATATACGACTAAGAACCTTTGGTTCATAGAAATCATCAACGTTTAAAATACCTATAATCGCTCCTCGCGCCATAGCAATTCCTTTATTCATCGCATCTGATTGTCCCCGATCTTTTTCAGAAATCCAGCGGATGTGGGAATATTGATTGGCGTAGTCTTTGATAATATCTATTGTTTTGTCAGTTGAGCCACCATCAACAATAATATGCTCAACTTCTACAAAATTTTGGTTAATGACATTTTGAAGGCAAACTTCTATAAATTTCTCACCATTATAAACTGGTGTAATTACACTGATCATTAGTTATCACTTTGCAAAGGAGACTGAAAATTGGAAAAAAGTTTTCCTAATTTCCAATTTTTATTTTTAGGAATAAATTTATAATTCCCACTTTCTCCCTAAAACAATCAAAAACCCGCTTTCTCACAGAAAACGGGTTTTTGTGTGTGATTTGTGAGGTGTAATTATCCAGTAAATACTTCTACTGGTAAACGGCTAAAGGACAACCTTTCATTTTGCACATCTACAAAGATGGTGTTGCCGTCGTTGAATTCGCCGCGCAAGATAGATTTAGCAATTTGAGTTTCTAACTCTCGCTGAATTGCCCGCTTCAGTGGACGTGCCCCATACACTGGGTCATACCCTACTTCTGCTAAAAAGTCAAGGGCAGCATCTGATAGTTTTAGAGATATTTTGCGATCGCCCAGTCTTTGCCGCAATCTTTCCACTTGCAACAGCACAATATGCCGCAATTCCTGCTTATCCAAACCGTGGAAGATGATGATTTCATCAATCCGGTTCAGGAACTCTGGACGGAAGCTATTTCGCATTGCTTCCATGACTCGACGGCGCATTTCGTCGTAGTGGGTGTTATCCCCAGCGATATCAAGAATGTACTGCGAACCGATGTTGCTAGTCATGATGATAATAGCGTTCTTGAAATCCACCTTATGACCTTGGGCATCAGTGACGCGTCCATCATCAAGAATTTGCAAGAAAATATTGAAGACATCGGGGTGTGCTTTCTCGATTTCGTCGAAAAGAATCACTGAGTAAGGACGGCGGCGAATCGCTTCTGTAAGTTGTCCGCCTTCTTCATAACCTACGTATCCTGGAGGCGCACCAATTAAGCGAGAGACGGCGTGTTTTTCCATGTACTCAGACATATCGATTCGCACCAGGGCATCTTCGCTATCGAACATATACCCTGCCAGCGCTTTCGCCAACTCGGTTTTACCTACACCCGTAGGCCCAAGGAAGATAAAGCTAGCAATGGGACGATTGGGATCGGCTAATCCAGCGCGCGATCGCTGAATTGCATCCGCTACAGCTGTGACTGCTTCTTCTTGTCCAACCACGCGGCGGTGCAGTTCATCTTCTAAATGCAACAGTTTTTCTTTCTCCGATTCCACCAACTTGCTGATCGGAATTCCTGTCCATTTAGAAATAATTTCGGCAATATCACCTTCGGTGACTTCTTCCCGTAATAGTGATTTACCACTTCTTTGAGTGTTTGCCAATTCAGCTTCTATTGCTTCCAATTGACGATGCAAACTGGTTAAAGTGCCGTATTTCAACTCCGCAGCGCGGTTAAGGTCGTAGTCGCGTTCTGCTTGCTGAATCTCTAAATTGACCTGTTCAATCTCTTTTTTAACAGACTGAATTTTGTCAATGATATCTTTTTCAGACTGCCATTGAGTATTTAGGGTTTTTTGTTCTTCTTTGAGATCGGCAATTTCTTTTTCCAATCTTCCTAAACGTTCGCGAGAAGCGGCATCGCTTTCTTTTTGCAGCGAAAGCTTCTCCATTTCCAATTGCAGAATTTTGCGATCGATTTCGTCAAGTTCTTCTGGTTTGGAGGTTATCTCCATTTTCAATCTCGCGGCGGCTTCATCTACCAAGTCAATGGCTTTATCAGGGAGGAAGCGATCGCTAATATATCGACTCGACAATACGGCGGCTGCAACTAAAGCACTATCAGAAATCTTCACCCCGTGGTGGGTTTCATAACGTTCTCTCAACCCGCGTAAAATCGAAATACTATCTTCTACACTCGGCTGATCGACATAAACTTGCTGGAAGCGTCTTTCTAATGCGGCATCTTTTTCGATATGTTTGCGGTATTCATCTAGGGTTGTTGCCCCAATACAGCGCAATTCGCCCCGCGCCAACATTGGTTTTAACAAGTTACCAGCATCCATCGCGCCTTGGGTTGCACCAGCGCCGACAACGGTGTGAATTTCATCAATAAATAAAACAATATTGCCGCCAGATTCAGTAACTTCTTTTAATACTGCTTTCAAGCGTTCTTCAAATTCACCCCGGAATTTTGCCCCTGCAATCAAAGCACCCATATCTAAAGCGATTAGCTTACGGTCTTTGAGGGATTGAGGTACATCACCTGCGATAATGCGCTGTGCTAATCCTTCAGCGATCGCAGTTTTACCAACACCCGGTTCACCAATTAGCACAGGATTATTCTTTGTGCGGCGAGAGAGAATTTGCACAGTGCGACGAATCTCATCATCCCGCCCAATCACTGGATCGAGTTGACCTTTACGTGCAGCTTCTGTAAGGTCACGCCCGTATTTTTCCAGTGCTTCGTATTTGCCTTCTGGATTTTGATCAGTCACTTTCTGACTCCCACGAATTTGTTTAATAATATTTTTTAGCTTGCCTTCGTCTAAACCAAATTCTTGGAATAAAGCTTTGCCAAAGCGGTCATCTTTAGCGTAAGCCAACAATAAGTGTTCAATTGAAATATATTCGTCTTGAAACTCTTTGCGATATCCCTCTGCCCGATCTAGAAGTGTATCCAAGCTGCGTCCTAAGTAGACAGAACTGCTAGTACCAGATACTTTCGGCTGACGTTGGAAAAATTGCTCAGTGCGATCGCGCAGTTTTTGCAGATTAACACCCGCTTTAGTGAGAATGCCAGTTGCTAGACCATCTTGTTCTAGCAATGCTTTCATCAAGTGTTCGCTTTCAATTTGCTGTTGTTGATATTGTTTAACAATATCCGGGGTATGGGCGATCGCTTCCCAGGCTTTTTCTGTAAATTGATTTGGATTAGTTGGTTGCATAGGCTTTTTTAAGGAACGTAGACGCCCAACCATGAGACAATGCTGCCCAGAGTTGTCTGAGTGCCAACTTCCGACATAATCGCCCGGACGGCAGCTTGTCTTCAGATATCAGAACTTTGGGGGAGCACTTTTTGGGCGAAGTGTCCATCGCATACAGAACAAGAATCGATTTTGTTCTGATATCGTCATTGTAAAAACATGGAGGCGACTAACTGGATCGGTCTTTACATCTTTATAAAGTAGTAGTATTACCGCTCGGGGAAAAAAAATTCATTATTTGTACTTTCTAGGCAGTCGTAAGATGTTTGAGGCAATGAACTAGGCGATCGCCTTAAATGGTGTCAAGCCCATCTTTACCACGCCTGTATTGCGTAAAACAGTTGAGCGACACTGTAAGTATAATAAGTATAATTAGCTTCATTGGTCTGACGAGCATAATTCTCGTCCCACATTTTATTTGCTTACAGCCTCGGAGAAAATCATGTTAGTTGATAATTTTCGCCGCCAGTTGCGTCAAGAAGCGCAACTATGGCAGGATGAAGGACTTATTGATGCCGATTTTTACCAAATACTCGCACAAAGGTATCAATTTAATAATCTAGAAACTGCTGCTCGCGATCGCTTCGTTTTTATCTTGATCGCTGTGGGTGCAACATTGTTAGGCTTAGGTGTAATTACTTTTGTGGCTGCCAACTGGCAAGCTTTGAATAGAGAAGCCAAGTTAATACTACTGTTAAGTTTATTCCTGACAACTAATATTGCTGGTTTTATTTTGTGGAGACCACCTGCAAGCAATAATATTTCCCCAAGAAGCCGAAAACGCCGCCAACAGGTCTTCGGAGAAGGCTTGCTACTTTTAAGTGCGTTGACGATAGGCGCAAATATAGCGCTGTTGGCGCAAATGTTCCATATTAGCGGTTCAAGTTACGAACTGTTCTTAATTTGGGGATTGGCTGTTTTGCTAATGGCTTACGGTCTGCGCTTGACTTCCTTGGGGATGCTTGCCTTGATCCTAGTGCTAATCGGGTATTCGATAGGATTATTTGATGGGTACTTTGCACAAAATGAGCTGACATGGGCGCGGCTGGTAATACAACATCTGCCCCTATTCTTAGGTGTAGTGTTTGTACCTCTAGCTTACTGGTGTCGTTCCCGTTGGATTTTCCGAATTGCGGCGATCGCATTTGTTACATCCTGGCAATTTCATCTCCAGTCGCTGCAAGTTCTGACATATAGAGATGCTCCACCTTGGATTGCTATAGCCGCCTTTGCCCTCCCCCCAGCATTATTGTGGAGTTATGATGACTTACTATGGCGAGTTTCTTCCAGGCTATTTCAGCCCTTTGCTAGGACTCTAGCTAAGGTGTTTTTCAGCATCACGTTTTACTACCTGTCTTTCCGTTGGATATGGTCAGCTCCATCTGTTGCTTTTTACACTGAATTTCAAAATAATTACTTAGCAACTTCGCTACCCTTTATTGATGTGGCAATTTTCACAGTTTTAGCTCTGTGGCAATGGTGGCATTTGCTACGATCAACAGGTAACAGGGAACGCCAAGGAATAGATTTCAAGACAATCTTTATTGGCAGCTTGATTGTCATAACTGCTTTATTAATCTTCGTTCATAAAACTATCACTTTGATTCCAGCCATTCCCATAATTGCTTTTAATGTCCTTTTAGCAGTGTTAGGGTTTGAACTAATTCGCGAAGCGCTGGAGTTAGAACAACGACGCGATTTTTGGGGTGGCCTAATATTATTAACACTACAAATTATCAGCCGAACACTAGAGTACGACACCGCTTTACTCTTCAAATCTTTAGTTTTTGTTTTGTGCGGTGTCGCTGTAATTTTTGCTGGATTGTGGTTTGAACGTTATTTGTCATCTTTACCAGTTTTATCAACTTCTGATGAGAATCGATCATAAGACAAAATCTCTGTAAAGAAAGCACTAATTACTTGAACCAACTCTTCTTTTGTGTTCTTTGCAGTTCGTTTAATAAATGTTATTTCAATACTCAAAACTCATTTTTCGGATTATTCCCTATGGAAAATAATCAAGCATTACCTTTGCAAAATGAACTTTCAAAAAAACCTATACCTCTTTGGCAGTTTGTAGTTCCCCTGCTAATTCAAACAGCGATCATCTTGGCAGTACCAGCCCAATCAGTTTACACACTTTTTACAGGTAAAATAGCTATTTTGCAAACTCTACCTGTAGATCCTTACGATTTGCTGCGCGGTTACTCTGTGACGCTAAATTATCAAATTTCTCGCATAGATAATTTAAAAAAACTTCCTGGTTGGGAAGATTTGGTAAAGCAAAATCCGGTTTTTGACAAACGAGGCGAGCCTTTGGCTCAGGGAACCAACTTGTATATAATTTTAGAAGAGCAAAAATCCTCTGGGGGAATTCCTCAAGCTTGGAAACCTGTGCGTGTAAGTGGACAATTCCCAACTTCTCTAGCTGCAAATCAGATAGCTTTAAAAGGTCAATATAGTGCCTATAATTCGATTACTTATGGCTTAGAAACTTATTACATCCCAGAGGATCAACGGAACGATATTAATAACGATATCTCTAAAGCCCAATCAATCAAACCAGGACAGCCGCAACCGATAGTAGTGGAAGTGAAAGTGAATGCACAAGGTAAAGCTATACCTATAAATATGTGGGTACGCGATCGCAAATATCATTTTTAATTCTCAGCAGTGCAAGGTGTTGTTAAACGAAGTTTACGCGTGATGGTGATTTGGTGACATCTTAATTGTGGACTATGGACTAGGGGAGGATAAGGGGGATGAGGAAGAATTATTGAACAAGTTTCTTCCTTGTCTCTTCCCAATGCCCAATGCCCCATGCCCAATGACTAATAACAAATGACAAATGACAAAAAAACAAAAATTTCCTTACCTAGTTGGTTCTAAGTGGACAGCACAGCGAAAAGTTGATGGCTGGCGGCATTTTCAAGTTGTTAACCGGAAAAATCAGGCTAAGTGGGTTTATGCCGAAATGGTTGCTGCTTGCGATCCGAAAGTCCGTTTTTGGATAAATGCCAAATTATTACAAGATAGCTCCCAGTGGCAAGCTGGATGGCAAACATTACAAGAAATCCAGGAAATTGAAACTGAGGTGTCCTAATTGCCTTAAGCCCCACAGCTAAAAGATTTTAACCTCACTTCCATTCTTCTCTGTTTTAGGATAGAGGCTTTGAATCTTACTCCCCTTCCCTCGTAGGGAAGGGGTTGGGGGTTAGGTCTGTCTTGGATTCAACCTAGAAGTGCTATATTTGGTAATTTAATAATATTTTACAAAATCAAACTAACTCACTCTCAAGCAGCAATTAAATGGTTCGAGCTACCGACTAAAAACTGCCAATTTATCTGCGATACCTTGGGTGAGCTACGCTAACGCAAATTCCAATGGTATTTCCAGCATCAGGCTGCATATACCTCTGTTTACTCTTGCCCCTGCGTCCCAATGCCTTGAAAAGACGTTGTATGAACATCAGCTAATTCTATGAAAACCATTCAAAAAAGTCGGTTTAAGCTTTTTGTATTTTGTAACTATTTTTATAAAAATAAGTAATTAAATTTTTTTAATGACTCTTTTGAGAGCTTTTAAAGTCTTTAAGGTTCATAAAAACTCGAATAGACATAATTAAGATTTAATTCATCGGATAAAACCGTTTTCTAAATTAAGAGCCACTTTCTTTTCTATGTAATTTGCCCAATAATGACAATCACAGACCTCACGCATCGCCATCTCAGGAAAGGTGAAGGCAAATGTTTGAGCCACAAGTTTGACAAAAAGCTATAAGAGGCAAACAAAAGTGAAACTAGCAGTCTACGGAAAAGGTGGTATCGGTAAATCCACAACTAGCTGTAACATATCAGTCGCCCTAGCTAAACGTGGCAAGAAAGTGCTGCAAATTGGTTGCGACCCCAAACATGACAGTACCTTTACCCTGACTGGGTTTTTGATTCCGACAATTATCGACACCCTTCAAGAAAAGGACTATCACTACGAAGATGTCTGGCCAGAAGATGTAATTTACAAAGGCTACGGTGGTGTTGATTGCGTAGAAGCTGGTGGTCCACCTGCGGGTGCTGGATGCGGTGGCTACGTAGTCGGTGAAACCGTGAAATTACTTAAAGAACTTAACGCCTTTGATGAATACGATGTAATTCTCTTTGACGTTCTGGGTGACGTAGTTTGCGGTGGTTTTGCAGCACCACTCAACTATGCAGATTACTGCCTGATTGTTACAGACAACGGCTTTGATGCATTGTTTGCGGCTAATCGGATCGCTGCTTCAGTCCGCGAAAAAGCTCGAACTCACCCACTACGTTTAGCTGGGTTAATTGGCAACCGTACCTCCAAGCGCGACTTGATTGAAAAATATATAGAAGCTGTGCCCATGCCAGTTTTGGAAGTTTTACCTTTGATTGAAGATATCCGTGTTTCCCGTGTTAAGGGTAAGACATTGTTTGAGATGGCAGAGCAAGATCCTTCCCTAGACTACGTTTGCGACTACTATCTCAACATTGCTGACCAAATTTTGGCGCGTCCCGAAGGTGTTGTACCTAATGACTCACCAGATCGGGAATTGTTCTCTTTGTTATCTGATTTTTATCTAAATCCGGGTAAACCCCAGGTTCCTAATTCAGAAGAGGAACTAGACTTGATGATTGTATAAATCACCAAGTTCTCAGGATGAGGGACAATAACATGGCATTCTTTAACAGCTTTACAGACTCATTAAAGCAAAAATGGTTGCAATTTTTTCAGAACAATCGGGACTGGATTACGCTGCACATGCAAGTGGAATCGGTGTACACGCCTGATGGCGGGAAGCGACCACCTTCTTACCTCATCCTGGGAGTAGTTAACGCCCTAGAGCCAAAGCTAGCGCAGTTAATGTTGCCCTTTTCCAAACTTAATCCTGACGCCGATACCCTAATTGAGGTGCTGGATTTGCATTTTGACCCAGATTTAGCTCTCGGTAATCGCTTCGTTGTCAACCTAGAACCAGAGAAATACGTAGAAGCAGCAGCTGTCATTGATGAAAAGCCTGAAGATGAAACATTGACACATGCTCATACAAACGGCTTTGCGTCGGTAGCGGTAGTTCAAGAGTTCGTAATCGTGGATTCTGAGGATGAAAGCCTGGGAATCAGCGAGTTGGAAGAAACGGAAAATGGCTTTGGTGATGTTTCTTTAACCAACACACGCAACTCAAAAGATGACTCTCTCCAAAGCTCTAGTTTAGAAGTAGATGAGTTTGGGGAAATTGACTTCGATACAACAGCTGCTACAGAAGTAAAGCTGGATGAAGAAGAGGCGCTTGAAGATAGTCCGCTAGATGAGAATGCGTTTAAAGACGTGTTGTCAGATGTCTGGAGTGATGAAACAGCTTTGCAAAAAGCTGAAGAAAATAACGATATTTTGGGGGAAGAACTGCCAGCAGGCGTTTTTGACGAATCAGAAATTGCCCGTCTCTTCCCCAACGCTTAATTGTTGCCGTTCCTCGCAATTTTAAGTTTTAGATTTGGGGTTTTGGATAAGAAATTAGGGAAATTGTCGTTAGACAGAGAATACTATTGTCCCAGCCTTCAATCCCTCCAGGTGACGCTCCTACGTCGCTACCGCTACGCTAACAGCAGTCACTCATGGGGGAAACCCCCAAGACCCTTACGGGTTCGCCAGTCGCTTCAAGTCGGGAAACCCGCTGTTAGCGCCTGGCTCACCGCGCTGCTTCACCAAAATTATCAATCTAAAATCTAAAATTGGTCGAACTGCCATTAAATAACAAGGGGAGAAAAAACCAAAATGACTGTCGCTCAACAACCAGAAGCTTTAAACTTTGAATGTGAAACTGGAAATTACCATACCTTTTGCCCAATTAGCTGCGTGGCGTGGTTATATCAAAAAATTGAAGATAGCTTCTTTTTGGTGATTGGGACAAAAACTTGTGGCTACTTCCTGCAAAATGCGATGGGGGTAATGATTTTTGCTGAACCTCGCTATGCAATGGCAGAGTTGGAAGAGGGTGATATTTCCGCACAGCTGAATGATTATGAAGAGTTAAAGCGGTTGTGCTTGCAGATTAAACGCGATCGCAATCCGAGTGTAATTGTCTGGATTGGCACTTGCACTACGGAAATTATCAAAACAGATTTAGAAGGTTTGGCACCGAAACTAGAATCCGAAATCGGGATTCCCATCGTTGTAGCGCGAGCAAATGGTCTAGATTACGCCTTCACCCAAGGAGAAGACACCGTATTAGCAGCAATGGCTAACCGTTGTCCTGATAAAGCTCCGGTGGCGGAAACAGAGAAGAACGAACGCAATGCGATCGCTAAATTGCTCAACTTTGGTAAAAAGAAAGAAGATGTCGCCCAAGATGAATCTGAGTACGTGGATCATCCACCCTTAGTTCTCTTTGGCTCCCTTCCCGACCCCGTGGTTACTCAGTTAACCTTGGAACTGAAGAAACAAGGCATCAAAGTTTCCGGCTGGCTTCCTGCGAAGCGCTTTACTGAATTGCCAGTGCTAGAAGAAGGGTATTATGTCGCTGGTGTCAACCCCTTCCTCAGCCGCACAGCTACCACCTTAATGCGCCGCCGCAAGTGTAAACTCATTGGCGCACCCTTCCCCATTGGGCCGGATGGTACTCGCGCTTGGATTGAGAAAATCTGCTCGGTGTTTGGTATTACTCCCAAAGGTTTGGATGAACGGGAAGCCCAAATTTGGGCAGGCTTGGAAGATTACGTGAAACTGATTCGCGGTAAGTCTGTATTCTTCATGGGTGATAACTTGCTGGAAATCTCCCAGGCAAGATTCTTAATCCGTTGTGGAATGACAGTTCACGAAATCGGTATTCCCTATATGGATAAGCGCTATCAAGGTGCTGAGTTGGCATTGCTGGAGAAAACTTGCCAGGAAATGGGTTCACCCTTACCAAAGATTGTAGAGAAGCCGGATAATTACAATCAACTTCAGCGAATTTATGAGTTGAAACCAGACTTGGTAATTACTGGTATGGCTCATGCTAACCCATTGGAAGCACGCGGTATTAATACTAAGTGGTCTGTGGAGTTTACTTTTGCTCAAATTCACGGCTTTACAAATGCGCGTGACATATTAGAGTTGGTGACTCGTCCGTTGCGTCGGAATAATAATTTGAAAGATTTGGGTTGGGATAAGTTGGTGAGAGAAGAAGCGAAGATTTAAATTTGGATTTGGATTGAGCAACAGCATAATACTATGTAGGGCGAACTTTCGGGTTTGTCCTTTTTTACGAGGAGCTAACAGCGATCGCTTTGATCGCTGTTAATTGCCGCTTTTTGATCAACCTATACAGTTAGTTGCAGCATACTAGCACTATTGTATAAGCCTACCAATTTCCTAACTGCGCTGAGTCACCAGCGCTTTCCTTATCTGACTATCTTTTCATATTTAAAGACTGAAGTCATTACCTTTGCTTTGCCTTGCTTTCCTCAGTATCCCCAAGTTGAGTTCTATTGTGCTAATAGCGATCGCTTTTTTTAAGGAACTGCCTTGTCTATGAGAGCCTTCCGCCAACGCGTAGCGGCTTGCCGCAGGCTACCCCAGAGGCGCAGAGAACGCAGAGGAAGAGGAGAAGTTGGAAGAATCAAAAATGCTAAAATTTGTATATCAGTTTTAGCTTTTAACTTAATGGAAATTACAAAATTGTCTCCTCAAGGACAAGTAATTATTCCCCAATCTTTGCGGAAAGCTCATCAATGGGAAGTAGGTCAATAATTTATTATTATTGATATGGGTAATGGAATTATTTTAAAGCTTAAGAAACTTTTTCCAGAAACTAAATTAGATGATGTAGCAGGTTGTTTAAAATATCAAGGAAAACCTAAAATTCTTAAAGAGATGGATAATGCAATTCGCCAAGGTGTAAATGAATCGTGGCATAATTGCGGTTGATACGTTTTTTAGTTTCCTTGATATTAATTACAATTAGAAGTTTTACTCTCAACTGTAACAGTTATTCCAACTGCTTCTAATAAATTTTTACACGTTTCTTTAGCTTTTTGTTCAGATGATTTTTCAAAAAATAATTTGTTTTTGTCCAAAGTCAAAAAGAGAGTGGCGGGTCTGAATCCTCCACGCTCTTAATTCTAATTTCTGAATTCTTCTTCAACCTAAATATAATAGTTGTTCCTAATAGCGATCGCCACTAAAAATTTCACCCAAATTTCATGTTGATATGAAAAACTTGGAAAAGAGTAAGTGCGACTCTGCTTCTCACTACTTTAGGACACAACAACCGATGGGAATCTCAAATTTGTTTCAATGTTCTGCTCCACTGCATTATGTTTCGTTGACAATGTTGATGTTACTACTAAATACTCCTACTACTGTTTTGGCTGATGGTGGTCATGACCACAGTGGTGGAAGTGCTTTTCAAGCAGAAGGCGAATTGACGCATTCCGTTAAAGTGGATGCAGAAACCGCAAAACTGCTAGGAGTTAAGGTAGAACCAGTGCAACGCCAACGATTAGCTGTTGGTATTAAAACCACCGGACAGATTGAAACTTTACCTAGCCAAAAAGTAGAAGTCACCACCCCAATTCAAGGAGTAAAAGTAGTTGAACTGTTGGTAGAACCAGGCGCACTAGTAAAGAAAGGTCAATCCGTCGCCGTTGTAACTAGTCCTGATTTGGTAGAACTGCGAGTTAACTCTCAGGAAAAACTAGCACAAGGACAAGCTGATTTACAGGAGGCTGAAGCTGACTTGAGGTTAGCACAACAAAACCGCGATCGCTATCAACAAATAGCCGACTCGGAAATCACCCAAGCCCAAAGCCTAGTCGCATTTGCTCGAGAAAAGTACGACAAAGATCGAGTCTTAACCACTGAAGGTGCTTTGCCACGCCGCAACGCCCTGGAATCTCAAACCCAGCTAGCAGAAGCTAAAGCCAAGTTAACCGCAGCTAACAGTCGCCGCGATGTCATTGCGGCTGAAAATCAGCTAAAACGCGCTCAAGCAGCAGTTAGTCTCGCCAAATCCAATATTAATCGCAGCAGTGCTATTTATGAAACGCGCCTTTCTCAACTAGGAAACCGCGCTAATGCCAAGGGGTTAATCACAGTCACAACTCCAATTTCTGGCAAGGTTGCTGATAGAGAAGTTACTATCGGTCAATCGTTCGAGGACGCGGGTGGCAAGTTAATGACGATTGTAGATGATAATCGGGTGTTTGCCACAGCCAATATTTATGAAAAAGATTTAGGCAAGGTAAGAACAGGTCAACCCTTAAGGATAAAAATTGCTAGCGTACCTAATCAAACCTTTATAGGAAGGATTGCACGGATTGGCTCGGTGGTGGAAGGAGAAACGCGAGTCGTACCAGTACAAGCTGAAGTCAATAACGCTAAAGGACAGCTCAAACCCGGAATGTTTGCCGAACTTGAAGTTCTAACCGATCAAAAATCTCCAGCTACTTTGGTAATTCCAGCTTCTGCTGTAGTAGATGCAA
Source organism: Nostoc sp. (assembly GCF_036917515.1). GTDB lineage: Bacteria > Cyanobacteriota > Cyanobacteriia > Cyanobacteriales > Nostocaceae > Nostoc. The sequence goes on from NZ_JBALDE010000276.1 coordinate 13,384, forward strand.
ATAATAAGAAATTAGTCTATGTCCAAAACGGTAATGCCTTCCAATCTGTGGAAGTTGAGTTAGGACAAATCTCTGGAAATTTAATTGAGATTAAAAGTGGTTTATCCGAGGGAGATTTAGTAGTTACCCAACGTGCGCTACAACTTTATGCACAATCATTGAAGGGTGGTAGTAAAGAAGAACATCACGAAGAAAATGATTCGCACTCAGAAGAAACTGAGGCTAAACCTAACAGTTTGCCAATACCCTTATGGTTGCTAGGTGCAGGGGGAGGAGTAGGCATTGCTATTGTAGCTTTCATGGGAGGTAGCTTCTGGTCTAGCCGTCGTCACCGTTCCGTAGTACCAGTAAGCGATGGGTTTAATTATGAAACCGAAGTTTATATCGATAACCACAAACAATCAACGGCCTCTAATTCTGTGGAAGAACAGGAAAAATCTCGTCGTTCAGACAGTCATTAATAGTTGACGAAAATATAACCAACAATTAGTAATCAAGAATTCAATAAATAATAATTATTGCAGTCGCTAAACCTCAAAAAAATAGCTTTTGTGGAAAAGAAAAAGGCTGCTATTCCTGTTTTATAAAATTAATTTTGTCTATTCAATTCCTTTCAACTATATATATTTTGTAAAAAAAAATATGCTTAACTCCATTGTTAAATGGTCGATCGCTCAACGCTGGTTAGTAGTTCTTGCCTCCATCCTCATATCTATTTGGGGCTTCCTTGTCCTCATACAGATGCCACTAGATGTATTTCCCAACTTTGCCCCGCCCCAGGTCGAAATTATGACCGAAGCCCCAGGACTTGCAGCAGAGGAAGTAGAATCCTTAGTTACCCGACCGATAGAAAGTGTGATTAACGGTACACCAGGACTAGAAGCATTGCGTTCTTCCTCAGCTGTGGGTCTTTCGGCTGTGAGAGCTACTTTTAGTTGGGATACAGAAATTTATCGCGCCCGCCAATTAATCACAGAACGGTTGCAACAAGCACGCAGCCAGCTACCACAAGGCGTGGAAGACCCAGAAGTTCTTCCTGTCAGTTCGCCTTTAGGATGGACTGTTAAATACGCCTTCACCTCCGAAACCACTCCTCTAATGGAGGTCTGGCGGATTGTCAATTGGCAAGTGAAAAACCGTTTGCTGGCTGTCCCTGGCGTGAGTAATATTGTCATATTTGGTGGAGATGAGCGTCAGTATCAAATATTAGTAGATCCAGCCAAGCTAAGAGCATTCAATGTTTCCCTGGATGATGTCACCAAAGCAGCACAAGCAGCCAACGCCAATGCACCAGGAGGATTTTTAATTACTCCTGACCAAGAAACTTTGGTGCGAGGTGTGGGGCGGGTTGAATCTATTGAACAGCTCAAGAAATCAGTAATTAAAGCTAGCAATGGCATACCCGTACTTCTCGAACAAATAGCGGATGTACAAATCGGTGCAGCACTCAAACGCGGCGATGGCAGTTCTGCTGGTGAAAAAGCGGTGATTTTGACTGTTAATAAACAGCCAACTGCTGATACACCAAGCGTTACAAAGGTGGCTGAAGCAGCGATGGAGGAGTTAAAAGCCAGTTTGCCTAAAGATGTAAAAGTAACTGAAACCTTCCGTCAAGAGGATTTTATCGAAGCCTCTATTAAAAACGTTGAAGAAGCCTTGCGCGATGGCACAATCATTGTTTGTGTGATCTTGATTCTATTTTTGATGAATTGGCGCACGGTAATCATTAGTTTGAGCGCGATTCCCGTGTCTTTGTTGTTGGGAATGATGATCCTCAATTGGACGGGACAAGGCATCAACACAATGACTTTGGGCGGATTGGTTGTGGCGATTGGTTCGGTAGTCGATGATGCAATTGTGGATATGGAAAACGTCTACCGCCGTTTGCGAGAAAACCAGATAGCGGGAAATCCTGTGCCACCACTGCAAGTAGTTTTTAACGGCTCAGTAGAGGTAAGGGTAAGCGTACTGTTCTCGACAATCATTATCGCGGTCGTCTTTGCACCAATCTTTGCCCTTTCGGGTGTGGAAGGTCGAATTTTTACGCCAATGGGTGTTGCTTATTTGCTGTCAATTGCTGCTTCTACTTTAGTAGCACTGACATTGACTCCGGCACTGTGCGCCCTTTTGCTGGTAAATCGGCGTTTACCAAGTACAGAAACTTGGGTTGAACGATTTTCTCATCGCTTGTATCGCCCGTTTTTACAGTTTTCTCTGCGTCGCCCCAAGGTTATTTTGATAGGTGCGATCGCTGCCTTTGTGGCTTCAACAATGATTCTACTCTCGTTAGGGCAAGTTTTTTTACCAGAATTTCAAGACCGTGCCCTAGTAATTACCACAATTCTCATGCCTGGTCAATCTCTGGATGCTACCAAGCAGGTAGGCTTGGCGATCGAGAATAATCTTAAAAAAGACCCCCGGATTCAAGCAGTGCAGTTTCGTTCAGGGCGGGCGCAAGGTGATACGGAAGTAGCTGGTGTCAATGTGGGAGAATTAGATATCCAATTGAGTGAAGAAGGAGGAAAAGACCGAGAAAAGGCAATTGAAATGATTCGAGAGCAATTTGAGAAAATTCCTGGTGTAGTTCCTAATATCGGTGGTTTTATTTCACACCGCATGGATGAAGTGCTTTCCGGGGTGAGGAGTGCGATCGCTGTGAAAATTTTCGGTCCCGATTTAGAACAACTCCGGCAGCTTGGTCAACAAGTACAATCAGCTATGAGCGAGGTTTCTGGTTTAGCAGACTTGCAATTAGAACCGCAAGTACCAGTGAAACAGGTGCAAATTCAGTTTGACCGTGATGCAGCAGCTCGCTATGGTTTAACAATTGGCGAATTATCAGAAATAGTAGAAACGGCTTTGAATGGGCGAGTTGTTTCCCAAGTATTGGAGCAACAACAAACCTTCGATATGGTAGTTTGGTTGCAAGAAAAATACCGCAACAATATCGAAGTCATCCGCGATTTGCTTGTTGATACACCCAACGGACAGAAAATTCCCTTAGCTCAAGTTGCAAAAATTGACTACGGTACAGGCCCTAATACCATTAACCGCGAGAACGTCTCCCGTTATATTGTTGTTTCCAGCAATGTGGCTGGACGCGATTTAGGTTCTGCGATCAAAGAGATTCGGAACAAAGTTCAGCAAGAAGTACAACTGCCTTCCGGCTATTACATTGAATACGGTGGTCAATTTGAAGCCCAAGAGGGAGCCACAAAAACTTTACTGTGGGCTGGTGGTTTAGCTTTTGTTGCGATCGCAGTCCTACTTTACTTTGCTGTCAAGTCAATTCCTGCCACCATCATGATTTTGATCAACCTGCCCTTAGCCTTAGTGGGTGGGGTAATTTCCATTGCCCTAACTGGTGGCATTCTCTCCGTGGCTTCGATAGTAGGATTTATCACCTTATTTGGTGTAGCTGCACGTAATGGATTATTGCTTGTAGAAAACTACAATTCTGGGTTAGCAGAAGGACAGCCTTTACGCCAAGTATTGATGAAAGGTTCAATGAAAAGATTAGTTGCCATTTTGATGACAGCACTATCATCAGCTCTGGGGATGCTACCTCTAGTAATTGGTAGCGGAGCTGGAAAAGAAATCCTCCAACCACTAGCTGTTGTGGTCTTAGGTGGATTATTTACCTCTACCGCTTTAACTCTTTTGGTACTTCCAGCTTTATACATTCAGTTTGATAGATTTTTGGTGCCGAAAAAGACTGAACCAATGTTGCAGTCAGAAATTGCAGGAGAGGCAAGTTTTTAGTTTTTAATTGACCAAATATTGAGGAGTGTAAATCAATGAAATTATTGAAGACCAGCTTCCTAGTTTTAGATAGTTTAGGCTTGCTTTTCTTAAGTGCTTGTAGTGGCAGGGCAAATGCATCTAATTAACTAATAGCCTCTTATAGCCGTAGCCACATAGGTTAGGACAGTGATGATTGCTCAAAGCTTTGAAGGAACTGGGTTTTTACTCAGCACTTTGCTATACCTCTAGATGAGGGATAATCTAGCTTGTGTAGGGTCAAAGAAATAGTGATAATTAATCTCAATAAGTTCTAATTTGATTAATCATGACCATCATTCTTTCACCACAGGCGCAAAAGGAACTCTTTGAAGAAGCTGACAAAACCCGACAAAACAATGACCCCGATGATGAGTTAGATTTTACCTGGAAGCATCCCCAGGCATTGGGAGAAGGACATCTTCGACGAGTTGAATTGCGACAAAACTTGGTGTTAGAAATTGAGAGCTATCAGCGCCATGACAATCTGATAATACAAGGCATTGACCGTCCGCATTCTCTAGAGTTTTGGTTTATGCTTTCAGGTCAATGGAGAGGAAACTCTATTTGGGCAGTTAATGAGACCAAAGTCGGACAGTACGGTTTTTGCAGCACTGGCATGGCTGTTAAAGGAGAAAACGAGTTTTCCCAAGGACGGCAACTGTTTGTAGGCGTGCATTTACAACCAGAATTATTGCAGTCCTTTATCGGCAATTCTTCCGGGGAACTACCAAAAGCATTGCAACATTTAGTGCGTGAGCCAGAGCAACCCCTCTATTTTCGCTCCAACCTCATAACTCCCATGATGCAATATAAAGTGCAAGATATATTGCATTGTCCTTACCAAGGCATGATCAAGCGCATATACCTAGAAAGTAAAGTGCTGGAACTGTTAACACTTCTGCTAATGGAAGAAGCAGGAATTCAGATTGAAAGCCGGACACCCAAGCCGCTAAAGTCGGGAACATTAGAGCGAATTCTCTATGCCAGAGACTTGTTATTGCAACGGCTGGACAATCCACCTTCTACCGCAGAACTAGCACGCTTAGTCAAACTCAATGAGTATACACTCAAGCGCGGGTTTGTAAAGGTATTTGGCAAGCCCTTGTTTGCTTATCTCCACGATTACCGCTTAGAACAGGCGCGTCAACTGCTGGAAACAGGGGAAATGAAGGTGAGTGAAGTTGCCCAAAAAATCGGCTTTGCCAGTCGCAATTACTTTGCTGCTGCTTTTAGAAAGAAATTTGGCATTAACCCTAAACAGTACTTGATGCAACGTAAATACTTCTTTTAGCGACCAAAAGAAAGTTCCCGCTAGCGACCAAAATAGCTTTTCCATAACACTAGATTACTGATAGTGTTTGTTGAAAAGAATTTTTGTTTAGTTTGGTGCGGGGTAATTAAGTGAAACAAAAACAGTTAGTAAAGATTTTTTTACTGACGATTTCCGTTTGGGTTTGGGGTGCAATCAGCGCAACTGCAACTGTTGTACCCAACAAAGAGGTGCAAAATAAATCTGTGGCATCGGTACTACACAATTCCCGGTCAATTAGACAGATTCGCCAACTCAGTGAGATAGAGCGTCCCAGCACCAGCGCTACTATGCTAGTGCAGTCACCAACACCAAACAACCCTCCTCCTTCCCAAGGGGGGAAACAGGGGGGTGAAGTTATACCCATTACGGGAGTTAAAGCCAATCCCACTCCTAAAGGTATGGAGGTGATTTTAGAGACACTACTTGGGACTCAACTGCAAGTTACAAATCGCAGTACAGGTAATAATTTTATTGTAGATGTCTCAGGCGGGCAGTTACGACTACCTGATGGTAATGCTTTCACATTCCGTTCGGAGAAACCACTCACGGAAATTACTGAAATAACAGTTACGAATATTGACGCAACTACTGTGCGAGTGACAGTGGTGGGTGAGAAAGCTTTGCCCAAAGTTGAGTTATTTGATGATAATGCCGGGCTGGTTTTTGGTATAGCAACTGCTGCAACGGCGACACAGCCACTACCGCAACTACCTCAAACGCCACAACAAACACCATCGGCAGAAGGTGATCAGCCGATTGAATTGGTAGTGACGGGTGAGCAAGATGGGTATCGCGTGCCGAATAGCAGCGTCGGCACCCGCACTGACACTCCCCTACGCGACATTCCCCAAACAATTCAGGTCATACCACAGCAGGTACTTCGCGATCAAAATGTTACCCGCTTACAAGATGCCACTCGAAATATCGCTGGGGCAACTCAGGAAACCTCTTCCATAACAGACATAGATCAAATCGTAAGATTGCGGGGCTTTCTTGTCGATGTTTTCAGGAATGGGCTGAGAGATCAGGAGGGATCTCAACTCATTGATTTCGCCAATGTCGAGAGAGTCGAGGCGCTCAGTGGTCCAGCTTCAGTAATCTTCGGTCGCGGCTTACCCGGTGGCGTTGTCAACATCGTGACGAAACAGCCACTGCGCGATCCCTTTTATGCAGTTAATGCCACGATTGGCAGCTTTGACTTCTATCGGGGCGCAATCGATTTGTCTGGACCGTTGAACGACTCCAAGACGGTGTTGTATCGTCTCAATGCTGCCTATCAAGACAGAAATGCTTTTGTTGATCTTTTTGACGAGAGTCAGTCCTTTATTTCACCTGTCGTCAGTCTGGCACTGGGAGATCGCACCCAGTTAACATTAGAGGGCGAATACACAGACACACAGGGTTCTTTTTTCTATGGTCTGCCGATCGAAGGCACGCTGCTGCCCAACCCCAATGGTCGCATCCCGCGCAATCGTAACACTACAGAAACTGATTTAAATCGTACGCTGACTAGATTTGGATATCGGTTGGAGCATCAGTTCAGCGACAACTGGTCGTTAGAAAATGTATTTCGGGCATCGTTCTTTGATTTTGATGTATTAGGAATTTATCCTGATGGTGGTGGATTTAATTCAGATAATCGAACCATTAATCGTGTAGATAGAAACAACAGATTCAACACTCAAGCCTATGGGCTACAAACATACCTGACTGGCAAATTTTCAACCGGTTCAATTAACCATCAGCTACTCTTTGGAGTCGATCTCAATAGTATTACCAATACAGGGCAAAGTTTTGAGGGACCTGCTTCAACCATTGACGTGTTCAACCCCGTGTATGGGCAGCCAGCTGGACCTCTTACTGTCACTTCCGATAGTGATAGTACAACAGACTCATTAGGATTTTATGTTCAAGACCAAGTGACGCTGGCTCCGAATCTCAAGCTACTCTTGGGTGGACGGTTTGATCTCGCCAAGCAAACAAGCGAAGATTTTCTTGCCAATATAGAATCAAGCGACTCAAGTGATGCATTCACTCCCCGGGTCGGCATTGTCTATCAGCCCATTCAACCCATTTCTCTCTATGCCAGCTACGCTACCTCCTTCAACCCACAGCCTGGCACCGATTTTGAAAGGAACCGATTTCAACCAGAGCGTGGCACCCAGTGTGAAGTGGGGATTAAGGCAGATTTGAACGACCAATTATCGGCAACGCTTGCTTTTTACGACCTGACCCTTTCCAATGTTTTGACGGAGGATCGAGATAATCCAGGCTTTTCGGTTCAAGTGGGTGAGCAGCAAAGTCGGGGGTTCGACCTGACCTTTCAAGGCAAAATCTTGCCAGGATGGAGTATCATTGCGGGCTATGCTCACATTGATGCCAAAGTAACCGAGGACAACACGTTTCCTGTGGGTACTCGCTTTGGTAATGTGCCTGAAAATTCCTTTAATCTGTGGACAAAGTATGAATTTCAACACGGTTCCTTGCAAGGGTTCGGCGTGGGCGTGGGCTTGTACTTTGTGGGAGAGCGACCAGGCTTTTTCGACAGTACCTATGAACTTCCCAGCTATCTACGGACAGATGCCGCGCTTTATTACCAGCGAAATAAACTCCGAGTCGCCGTCAATTTCAGAAATCTGTTCGATACCACCTATTTTGAAAATTCCTTCGGTAGGGCGCGGATTTTTTATGGTGAACCGTTCGCAGTGCAGGGCACAATTTCGTGGGAGTTTTAAGGAAAGTTAGGGGAGAAGGGTGATGGGATGAAGAGGGGGACGATTATGCTGAGTCCTTGGACACCCAGCGTGTGCGATCGCACAACGTTACTCCGGTATGCAAATTTTATTGCTTCAATAAAGTATTGATCGTTATTCAGTAATCTAACTTGTGTGGGGGTTCAGAAATGCTGCGTCAGGGATAAGTTTGCACAATTTATAACGATTTTTCAATGGTTTTAACTACCAATTCATCCCACATTTATGCAACGCCGAAAAAAGCTATGGCGCTAGTAGAATAAAATAAATTGAAAGTATTAAGACAAAGGTCTTTGCAGATATACTTACAGCTATTACATTAGACACATTTCATTGGTTTAAGAACCAAATAGTCACTTATTAGTTTTTATTAAAAAATTTCTTTAGCTAGCTAAAATTTCATCCAAATTTCATTTCTTTTTGTCAAACTATTAAGAATGAACATCTTTTACTGAAGATGATTTTGATGATTGATAGACACAGTGAAATGACAAATGAATAGAACACTGACATATACTGCTATTTTTGCATTGATTATGGCAGTAGTTCCAGCTACTTATGCAAATCCTACACCACAATATAGTAATTTTCCTTATATTATTAGCTTAGGGGAATCTCCTCAAGGTATTCGCCACTGGAGAATTCTCAGACATACTTTAAAAATAGCAGTTCCTCAAAAAAGCAAGGCTATTTCTCAGCTAATTATCGAAGCTCCAGCTAACATTGTTCTCAGAGAAAGTATTGATGTATTCGAGCAATCAGGGAAAAAAATTGCTGCAAAGGTTTCTCTTCAAAGTAAAAAAGCTACGCTAGAGTTTGCTGAATTAGCCACACCTGGAACTGCGATCGTTGTAGAAATGAAGAACGTTAAAAAAACAGCAGTGACCACTGGTAATAAGTTCTACAAGATATCCGCAATTTTCGCTGATATGAATGTAGAGTTACCAATTGGTGTTGCACAATTGCGTGTAATTGATTGAACGGAACGCTAAAATACATCTGCTGCTTATGAAAGTTTTGCTAGTTGAAGATGAGCCGGATATAGGTGTATCAATTCAACGAAAATTGAGTAAAGAAAGATATATTGTTGACTGGGTTTTGGATGGAAATGAAGCCTGGATTTATCTAGAACAGAATTGGACTCAATATACACTGGCAATTTTTGATTGGTTGTTACCGGGAATCTCAGGTTTAGAACTGTGCCAGCGATTACGTAGTCGAGGCAATGCTTTGCCTGTACTGATGCTAACTGCTAAAGATAGCATGGCAGATAAAGTAGCTGGACTAGACGCAGGGGCTGATGATTATCTAATTAAACCGTTTGGCATGGCGGAACTACTAGCACGGTTGCGGGCTTTGCAAAGACGAGCTGCTTATGGAGGTGCAGCGCTTACGTCCCAGTTCCAACCTTTACAATTGCAAGTAGGCGGACTGATTCTAGACTGCGGTAATTGTACAGTTTCTCGACAGTATCCTAATGGGGAAAATCAGGTAATTTATTTAACAAAAAAAGAATTTCAGTTATTAGAATACTTGATGAAACGCCCTAATACAGTTATTACCCGTGACCAAATTTTAAATCATCTGTATGCCTTTAGTGCAGAACGTGTTAGTAATGTGGTAGCAGCTCAAATCCGACTTTTGCGACGCAAATTATCGGAATATGGTTGTGATGGGCTAATCGAAACTATCCCTAGTATGGGCTATCGTTTCAATCCTCGCAATGCAGATTCGACTATTTCGTAAGATTCGCTGGCAATTGGCTACCTGGTATGCGGTAGTTATGGCCCTGATTCTATCCTTATGCGGTTTCGTGATTTATGAGGTAATCATTGATGCTTATGTGGTTTCTATCAACCGAGAACTGGAATCAGTAGCAGGTACACTACATGATGTAATTGAACCGACTTTGAAGCAACCTGGTATTATAGAGCCAGTTTTTCGGAAGGTTTTACCAAATATTTGTTTGGCTCAATCCACTTGTTCTACGCAAAAGCTCCTGAGCTACAGTCAACGCACCCATAGAGAACATGGGATTTTTAGTCCTGTATACAAAGATAAGCAATATTACATCCGTTTTCTCGATATTTCAGAACGGTTAATTGCAGTGGCAGGTTTCCAACCTGATGAATTACCACCGATTGTACAAACCCAAGTGTGGCAAACACTCAAAGACTTACAAGGCAATCGTTACAGTCAAAAGTCTTTACTGCTGCACATTCAAGATAATCAAGCTTGGGGTTATATTCAGATAGGGCGCAGTTTAAATGACCTTGATAGTCGTCTTGCTGCTTTGAAATTAATTTTGGCACTGGGATTGCCAATTACAGTACTACTAGTTGGCGGTTCTAGTTGGTGGCTGGCGGGGTTAGCAATGCGACCGATTGACTCTTCGTATAAACAAATGCAACAGTTTACGTCTGATGCCTCTCATGAGTTGCGTACTCCTCTTGCAGCGATTAATGCAACGGTAGAAACCTTATTTGATATAGAGTATCTGCCACAGGAGGCGCGAGACGTTTTGGTATCTATTCAACGTCAAAATTATCGACTATCTGAACTAATTCAGGATATGCTGTTGCTGTCTCGATTGGAACAGCAAACGCTAGCGACACAACAAGTATATTGCTGTCTGAATGTTTTGATTAGTGACCTGATAGAAGAATTTTCAGCGTTAGCAACTGCGGCTTCTTTGCAGCTAACATCTTTGATGTTATGTCAAGAGCTTTTATACGTGATGGGAGATGAAGACCAACTGTTACGTGTACTTTCTAATCTGATTGCTAATGCTATTCAATACACCCCTGCTGGCGGTTATGTAACTGTTATTCTCAAACGCAGCAACAGTTATGCTGTAATTGAAGTTCAAGACACAGGTATTGGTATTGCATCGCACGAGCAAAAGCGGATTTTTGACCGTTTTTATCGAGTGAATAGCGATCGCTCGCGTCGTACTGGTGGATCTGGATTGGGATTAGCGATCGCGCAAGCAATTATTCAGGCCCATAGAGGTAGTATACAGGTACAGAGCCAAGTTAGTAAAGGTAGCACCTTCATCGTTCACTTACCTTTGATAGAAGAACGAAAGCAACTAGCTTGAAAATAAGGAACGGGGAACAGAGGAAGAAATATTTTCATACCCTGGTTGTGGGCAAGCGCTTGCGCTCTGTATATATCGGGAGGGCTTAGAATGAAGGCGTGGTTCAAGGAAGACTGATGGTTACAACTCCAGAATCCAGGGTATTCATTCCACCGTTAGAAAATGGCGATCGCTCAAATTTCATCACAGTCAAACATAGTTACAATAAGATAGTAAAAATGGGAGAGCCATACCAATTATGCTTAGTGGAATTAAACAAAAGGCTATTGTTGGAAAAGATGGCAAGATTGAACTGTCTGCAACGAAATTACCAGAAGGAACTGTTGTAGAAGTCATCGTGTTAGTTGAAACACCAGTTGAAGAAGATGAAACTACTTATCTTCTAAAATCAGAGAATAATAAAAAACATCTGCTCAAAGCTTTGGAGAATGTAGACGAAGGAAACCTAGTTTATGTAGATTTAGATAAATATGAAGAAAGTTGCCTTTGAACCAGAAGCTTTTGAACAATTAGGTCAGTGGGCAACAGAAGACAAGAAAATTTTCAAAAAAATATTGGAATTGATTAAAGATATACAAAGAGATCCTTTTGCCGGGATAGGGAAGCCAGAACCATTAAAATATGAATTACAAGGTTATTGGTCAAGGCGGATCACAGATGAACATCGATTAGTTTACAAAGTGCAAGAAGATTTATTGATTATTTTGACTTGCAAATATCATTATGAGCAATAAAGGCTATTGAGGCTAGAATATTATTTTATTTCAAGCGATCGCTCTTTTTTAACCAGAAGATGCAGAGTGATCGCAGATGCAATCATTGAACGTGGCTTGAAATCTAACTTAAATTAAGAAATTACAGATGAGAGAGTGATCGCTATTTTTAATAAATTTAACTAACTAATAGCAAAATCTGTATATTTACGCACAGATGGTAACTGAAAACCTAAAACAATATCTTCTTTTGGGACACCTAATTCAACCAATTCATTAGCAATTCCTATCTCTGTTCCATCTTGCTGAATCCAAATTTTCTCGTTAATAATATCTAAATGGAGAACAGGCCCATATATGCGGTTTTGAGCGCGCCAACCTACATAAACTAATTGATAACGATCGTGTTCTGTATCAAAAATTGTCTGTGCTTGAATACGATTATCCCAAACAGTACTAGCGTGCTGTTCAAGCAAATTCTTAATATATTGTCGATATCCTTCTAACTTTGCCATTCTGCGATCGCCTCCTGTTCAATATTATAAATTAGTAAACAGAGATGATTAGTTTTAATTACAGATTGGATAAATGGAAGGATAAAAAATTCATTGTAAACAGTACTAGGAACCGCTAAATATAAAGTCCGATTGGCTTCTTGTTTTTGTAAAGCAATTCGGTAAATGATAAATTGTCCTAATGCAGCACAAAGTTCTGTGATTTGTGACGGACTTAGAAAACTTTTAATTTCAACAGCTATTTTTTGTCCTTGTTTTTCGGCTGCAATAACTTTTTCTGCTCCTAAATCAACATATAATTCAAGGGTTCCTGCCTGGAGAGCATAAGGATCGTGAGTGATTAACCAGCCATCTTTCTCAAGTGCTGTTTTGACAACTGCATGAAAAGCATCTTTAGCAGACACAGCCACAATTCCAATTTATGGCGGTGCTTGATTTAAAAATTTCCATTTTGTTAATACATTGACAACATAGCGAGACTTTTTTTAACTAAATTTAATATAGTTCTGTTTCTTCTCACCTGTCTACTGTCTACTTACTCTAGATGCAGAGGAGAAGAGGATTGAATGAACCGCAGATGAAAGAGCGATGCCTACGGCAACCCCTTTGGGGAACGCCCCATCCCTCAATAACTTCGATAAAATCACTATGGTGCTAGTTAACCCTGCCTAAATTTAATGAAAAGCGATATCTCCGATGGGCTACGCCTACGCCCTTTTTCCCAACCTTCCCTTCAACGTCCTGAACTACTTGCGCCAGCAGGTAATTGGGACTGTGCTAAAGCTGCTGTGGAAAATGGGGCAGACGCGATTTACTTCGGTTTAGATCGCTTCAACGCCAGAATGCGGGCAGAAAATTTTACTGAGGCGGACTTACCCCAATTGATTGCATTCCTGCACCGTCGGGGTGTGAAGGGTTATGTCACTATCAACACACTAATATTTCCCAAAGAACTAGCAGAAGCGCAGCAATATCTTCGTACAATTATTGCAGCTGGTGTGGATGCGGCGATCGTTCAAGATATTGGTATATGCCGTCTCATCCGTCACCTTTCCCCCGATTTTCCTATCCATGCTTCCACCCAAATGACCATCACGAGTGCAGCTGGGGTGGAATTTGCCAAGTCCCTTGGCTGTCAATTGGTAGTGCTAGCGCGTGAATGTTCTCTCAAAGAAATTAATAAAATACAGCAGCAGATTGCCTTACAGGAAACTTCGCTGCCATTAGAAGTCTTTGTTCACGGTGCTTTGTGTGTGGCGTATTCCGGTCAGTGTTTGACTAGTGAGGCTTTAGGCGGACGTTCTGCTAACCGAGGTGAATGTGCCCAAGCTTGCCGGATGCCTTACGATTTAATCGCTGATGGGGAAATTGTGAATTTAAAAGAGCGCAAATATTTACTTAGTCCTCAAGACCTAGCAGGGTTAGATGTTTTGCCAGATTTAGTGAAATCAGGAGTAACCTCTCTCAAGATTGAAGGCCGCCTGAAAGCTCCAGAGTATGTTGCCAATGTCACCCGTGTTTATCGGCAAGCCTTGGATGGGGTAATGACGCAATTGGAAAGACCTAATTCCTTAACTCCTTTGCATATAAAGGAAAGAGCAAGAGGTCAATCAGACCAAGAACACTACAACCTAGAAATGGCATTTTCTCGCGGACTCTACACAGGTTGGTTTGGCGGAATTAATAATCAGGAGCTAGTTCACGCCCGTTTTGGTAAAAAACGTGGGGTTTATCTGGGTGAAGTTATCCGCATTCACAACGAACAGGTAACAATCAAATTGCAAGCGCCCGTAAAACCAGGAGATGGAATAGTATTTGATTGCGGTCATCCAGAAGCGAAGGAAGAAGGTGGCCGAGTTTATGCTGTGGCGTCCAAAGGTAAAGAAACTTTGCTGACATTTGGGCGAAATGACTTGAACCTGCGCCGAGTACATATAGGCGATCGCATTTGGAAAACCAGCGATCCAGAACTTGATAAGCAACTACGTCAGAGTTTTGCTGGCGAAAATCCCCAATTTCAACGTCCCATTGATATGGAAATTTACGGAGAAGTTGGTCAGCCATTGATTGCGATCGCCCGCGATCAACTCGGTAATATTGTCCAAGTAGAGTCTGCAATTTCTCTAGTGGAAGCGCACACCAAACCTTTGGATACAGACCGTTTACAAGAACAATTCGGTCGTCTCGGTAACACACCTTTTTGTTTGGGAACACTAACCAACCACCTCAGCGGTACTATTATGCTACCCGTAAGTGAGTTGAACCGGATGCGGCGAGAAATTGTCGTGCAGTTAGAAGAATTACGGAGTCAACCCAAACGCTGGCAATTACGTTCTAATGTCTCTTTGCAAGACCTACTACCCTCCTCATCTCCCTCATTCCCAACCATGCGGGAAGCTAAAGCTATATCTCCTTCACTCATAGTCTTAGTACGAAACCTCAAGCAACTCCAAGCTGCCCTCAAAGCTGGTATTGAAACCCTGTACTGTGAATTTGAAGACCCCCGTGCCTATCGAGAAGCGGTGCAGATGGTGCGCCAACAACAGCAAAAAAACGAAGCAGACAATTCTGCAATACTAACTCCTAACTTCCAACTCAGTACAGACGCGATTAATCACGTCTCTACCCACTCCCCACTCCCCACTATCTGGGTTGCACCTCCCCGAATTACCAAGCCTGGAGAAAATTGGATTTTGCAGCAAGTACGTGCTTGTGAAGCTGATGGCTATCTGATAAGGAACTATGACCAATTGCAATTCTTTGCTCAAGACCGTTGTATTGGAGATTTTTCGCTCAACGTTGCTAATCCTTTAACAGCAGACTACTTTCAGCAACACTTTGGTTTAGAAAGGCTGACAGCATCATACGACTTGAATATTACCCAACTGCAAGACCTGCTCACCAGTTGTCCACCCCAGTGGTTTGAGGTGACAATCCATCAGCATATACCGATGTTCCACATGGAGCATTGTGTTTTTTGTGCCTTTCTATCAACGGGTACAGACTACACTAACTGTGGACGACCTTGTGAAAAACAGGAAGTGAAATTGCGCGATCGCGTCGGTAGCGAACACGTCCTCAAAGCAGATGTAGGTTGCCGAAATACTGTATTTAACGGCACTGCTCAAACGGGAGCCGAGTACGTACAGCGCCTCATTGAACTGGGATTACGTCAGTTTCGCATCGAATTTGTGAATGAAACACCAGAACAAGTGAGTAAAACAATACATTTTTATAGTCAATTATTGCAAGGTGAGATTACAGGTTCCCAACTTTGGCGCGAGTTGAAGTTGCAAAATCAATTAGGTGTGACTCGTGGCCCTATGGGAGTGTCAGCACTGCGGTCATAATTGATTTTCTGAACGCCCAGCTTGAAAAATCTGTTCGGCGGTCAAGTTTAATTCTGGAAATGTAGGCGATATGATGCGATCGCTTCCCCGAAACAGGTTAACTTGATATTCACCATCCACCAAATAATAAACTGAAATAGTCGGTTGTTTGGGATTACCTATGTACCTTCTACCGCCCAAAGCTAAATAGTCAACAATCCAGTATTCAGGAATGCCAAAAGTTTCATAGTCAACCAGCTTGGATGCATAATCATCCCTCCAATTAGTGCTGACAACTTCAATAACTAAGGGAACCGATGCAGCTTGAGTAACTATTGAGGATTTTTTCCACATTGGTTCTGCTGAAAGATTGTTTTGATTTATGACTATGACATCAGGCGAATAACCTGATTCTTTTTCAGGAACTTTAACTAATGCTTGTTTGGGTATGAGGTATGGGAGTTTTAATCGTTTAAACTCTAAAGTTATTTCACCAGCTAAAAAACCATTAATCTCTTCATGATCACCTACTGGCTGCATTTCAACAATTACCCCATCATGCAGTTCATAACATCCACCGTCTGGCTTCCAATTGAGGAATTCTTCAAAAGTGACTGTTTTTGGTAAGGCTTGAAACATCACACTTACTCCTGATGATGATTCAGAGTTTAGCAAATTACTTGGTATCACATCACTTGACCTTGAGATTCCCGACTTTTTAAAGAAGTCGGGGAGCTGAGTCCACATAAAACCTCGTTAGAGAACGCCAAAACGAGGAATCCGGAAGATTTGGCAAAATTTTGTTTCTATAGCAGTCGCCATCTTAGTTAGGACGTAGAATATATAGAGAAGTGATTGATTTCTGCATTCGTATGGCAAACCCTTACAGTTATGATCTACG
>NZ_JBALDE010000277.1:0-23404 GCF_036917515.1 Nostoc sp.
TTGGATAGGTTTATACGGACAAAATTGGATTACTGCTTTTCATGAGTGTCAAATATGGGTTGAGGAACTCATGGGTTCTATTCGCAATAAACAGAAGTTTTATCGCCAGGGTTTGAAAGCTATGTCACTTATACAGCAAGCTCTTTAGCTCCCCTGTCGCCCCCTGAACTCAGATATTGTACCTTTGCTGGTAGATCTACAGGGTGCAGCATCAGCCACAACGTTAAAAGGATTGGCTGAAAATTTAGCTCAACAAATTATCGAAGCTGCACGGCGATTACCCCGCACAGTAAACTTGCCTAATCCAGATGCCAAGAAACTAGCTGAAGATCCATTTCCGGCGCTGCAAACTTGGTTCACAGAAATAGAACGCAGCAACCGCAGTCAGCGATTTCTCCTCTGTCTGGATGAATATGAACGCCTGGATGAAGTAGTGAAAGCAACAAGCAGCCGTGCGCCACTCAACTTTATTCGTAACCTGCTGCAATACCAACAGAACTGGATTGTAATTTTTAGTGGTTCACACGAGTTATCTGAACTTGACGATTACTGGAGTGACTATTTAATTAACACCCGTGCTTTGCGAATGACCTACCTGCAAGAGTCAGAAGCCCGCGATTTGATTTTACATCCAGTGGAGAACTTCACCAATATATATGAACCAACTGCTGTAGATGCAATTATCCAACTGACTCGCTGTCAGCCTTTTCTTGTTCAGTTGGTATGTTACGAGTTGGTGGAGTCGCTAAACGGCGATATTAGAAAAAACCAGGGAAATGCAGATACAGTAAAAGCTACTGCCCAAAATGTCGAAGAGATTATTCCTCAAGTGCTTGAGGTAGGCGTTCAGTATTTTCGGGAATTATGGACGAGTTTAGCAGATAGCGATCGCTCTCTGCTGCGCCGGATAATCCACGGGGAAACTCCCACACAGCAAGACAAAGGCGTTGTCCGCAAACTAACGCGAAAAGAAATGTTGACTCAAGAAGGCAATGCCTTTCAAGTGCCTTTAGTACAAAAATATATAGAACAGTTGCTTGAAGAAGAATAAGCGTAATTCATAATTACCGCTTGTTAATTTGTTCTTATCGCAATTTTCGTTACAAACACGACGTTTTCATTACCAACGTCACGATTTTTATTACAAACGAAATGATTTTCGTTACAAACACGACGTTTTCATAACTAACGCTACGATTTTCGTTACAAACACGACGTTTTCATTACCAACGCTACGATTTTCGTTACAAACAAGATGATTTTTGTTACAAACACCACAATTTTGTTACAAACATCATAATTCTCGTTACAAACATCACGATTTCGCGCTGTACTATGGCCATAGTCATATAGATTAAGGCATTTTGAAAGCGTGAATGTCAGGAAGAGTAATGTTTTTACCTTCTGCCTCCTGCCTCCTGCCTCCTGCTATAGCTTCCTAAATTCAACTTAACTATGAAATATCACAGTCAGTAGAGGCAGGAACGCCAACAGAAAGCCATGCCAGGATTGCAATTGAGCTTCTGGCGTTGCTTCTGGTGGTGCTAATAAAGCTTCTACTCTTTGTTCTAAGCGATCTGCACCAGAGGAACCTAATGCAGCACAGCAAATTTCCGATAAGACGGGACTGCTACTAACTACTAATAAAAGTGATTCTGCTAACACCAGAGGGTCTACCTGCAATGCTGCATAACCGTCAGCACGGAGTTCGCGCAAAGCTAACAATTCTTCCCACAAAGGCTCTGTATTCGGCAACCATGCAGTGCAGGAACGCACCCAACCCAGCCAGAAAAACCAGAACGTATCCCTGTAATGGTGATGCCCTTGCTCATGGGCTAAGACGCTTTCTAAATGAGCGGGTGAGAGAGTTTGCACTAATCCTTGGCTAACCACTAGTTCTGGTTGCCAAAAACCAATTTGACCTGCGAACAGCGCCCCCGTTTTCAGCAGTCTGGCTCGTCTATCGCCAACATTCACTAAGGGGTAGTTACGGGCAGATTCTACAGACTGCCAACCTTGGAAAGCAAGTTTAATGCATGAAATGGCAAAAAATGCCAAATAAATTAATGCAAGTAAATAGCTAATTGAGCCTGTATACATCCCGCCCATTTGTCCTTGAGGCCCCATGAACAGCACAGCGATCGCAGTCATGAAAATTAGCAAGGGGGGGAAGAGAAACAAAAATAGCGATCGCTGCCACCGCAGATTCCAATTACCTTGGCGTTGATTCCAGGAGGATCTTAACCACCAAGCAACTACCAAAGCATTCAAAATCATCATTAAATGGATCATTTTTCCTCCCTGGCTTGGCGTGCAGATTGAATACGTTTAGCGATCGCAGCTATTTGCTCGCTAGCTGCTTCATCCAGACTATCAGCAAAGGCAGCAACAACATCGGGATTTCCCACTGCCAAAAATCGCTGTAACTGCTCGTGAGCTTTGATCACTTCTGATTGCTGCTTACTCAGCAATGGCCGCCAATAGAATGCCCGCTCTTTTTTGTCGCAGGCCAGCCAACCTTTATCAGTGAGGCGACGTAAAACAGTGGTGACAGAAGTATACGCTAATTCGCGGTTGGGATCGGCGAGGATGCGATCGTGTACATCCTTGACTGTGACTGAACCAAGTTCCCAGATGATATTTAAAATTTCTGCTTCCAATGGCCCTAAAGATAGTTGTTTAGGGCGGTAGTCAGGTAAAGGTGCCATAGCGATTTTCGATTTGGGATGAGCAAAGTGGAGGTAAAAATTTTAGTTTCTATTTGGCAAGTTTAGTCAGGATGCGTAGTGGTGCTAACTTGAAATGCCAAATACAGCTTGAGAAAATCTGTTCTTGTTTTAGATTACAGGATAGTGCAGCAAATCTGAAAGTCTAAAAGGGCTTTTTGAGTATTTTTGTCTTGAATGGGTTAGATCGTGCATTTTGATGTTAAAAAATACTTTGGGAACAATTGTGATTATAGTTAGTAACATCAACTAAGTAGAATGTTATTTGCCGCAGTAGTATATAAAACAGGTGTATCCAGCCCGTGAAGTTATTCGTATACCACACTCCTGAACTGACTCCAACGGATAAAGCGCCAGAATGTGCGATCGCAGTCGATGTCTTGCGAGCCACTAGCACAATTGCGACTGTCTTGGCATCTGGAGGTGAAGCTGTACAAGTATTCAGCGATTTAGATCGGTTAATTGAAGTTAGCGAAAAATGGCCCCCTGAAAAACGTCTGCGGGCTGGAGAACGCGGTGGCGCGAAAGTAGCTGGTTTTGAGTTGGGTAACTCTCCCCTCGACTGCACACCAGAATTAGTACAGGGACGACGTTTGTTTATCAGTACCACAAATGGCACTCGTGCCTTACAACGGGTACAAGACTCCCCAAATGTATTAGCAGCAGCTTTGATTAACCGGGCGGCGGTAGTGCAATTTCTTTTAGAGAAGCAACCAGAAACAGTGTGGATTGTCGGTTCCGGTTGGGAAGGCAGTTTTTCTTTAGAGGATACAGTTTGTGCGGGTGCGATCGCTCATAGTATTTTGCAACAAAGCAACTTGTCACCAGAAGAACTCGCTGGTAACGATGAAGTAATTAGTGCGATCGCTCTTTACTCTCAATGGCAAGATAACTTATTGGGATTACTTCACCAAGCTAGTCACGGACAACGATTATTGCGTCTTGACTGTCAAGAAGATTTAAAATATTGTTCCCAAACTGATACTTTAGATGTTTTGCCCATGCAATATGAAACGGGAGTATTAAAAAGTCAAAAGAAATAGGGAATGAGGGACAGGGGAGCAGGGGAGCAGAGGAGCAAGGGAGCAGGGGAGCAGAGGAGAATAATCAATACCCAATGCCCAATACCCAATACCCAATGCCCTATGCCCCATGCTCAATTTTCAAATCTGTAAGCATTTGTCGGAGTCTTTGTTGCCAATGGGGGGGATAAGTCCCTAAAATTGCAGAAATTTTTGCACAAGCAAGGACGGAATAAGCAGGGCGACGGGCTAGTGTCGGATATTCGGCAGTTGTAATGGGGAAAATACGTTCAACTTTCAAAGGGAAGTTTAATTGTTGTGCTTGTTCAAAAATAGCAACGGCAAAGTCATACCAGCTAGCAACGCCGCTATTAGTGTAGTGATAAATGCCACTAATTTCTGGGGTTAACTGGGAAATCATCTGCGCTATAACTGCGGCTATATCTTGTGCCCAAGTCGGGCTACCAATTTGATCGGCAACAACACGGAGTTCTTGGCGTTCTGCACCTAGTCGCAGCATGGTTTTGACAAAGTTACTTTTGCCAAAGGTTCCATAAACCCAAGCAGTGCGGAGAATGAGATGATGGGCGCAAGTTTCTTGAATAGCTTCTTCTCCAGCGAGTTTGGTTTTACCATAGACACTCAAGGGATTAGTCGCATGAGTTTCTTGATAAGGGCTACAGCCATTACCATCAAAAACGTAATCAGTTGAAATATGAATTAGAAAAGCTCCTAATTTTTGGCTTTCTTGGGCAAGAATTAAGGGTGCAGTAGCATTAATAGCGGTAGCAAGTTCAGGTTCACTTTCGGCTTTATCTACAGCAGTATAAGCGGCGGCATTAATGATAATTTGCGGCTGCTTGAATCTGATAACTTTGCGGAGGGTATCGGGTTGAGCAAGGTCTACTGTTGGGCGTGCTACTGAGATAATATCGCCGGATGATGAGAGTATTTGTTGTAGTTCCTTACCCACTTGACCGTTGCTACCAATCAGCAAAATTGATTTAGTCATTTGTCATTTGTCGTAAGTCATTTGTCAAAGAGATGCCACGCCCATTCTTTAATGTGGTTTGAATTAGTCCGATGAAAGACAGAGTTTTTCCACCCACCATAAAAGTAAGCTTAGGGTATCACAAGAGACGGGGTATGTACCAATGACCAATGACTACTTAATCAAATACTTCAGCAGTTCTCAAAGATTTACCAGCTTGGTCTTTAGCTGATAAAATCGGTGGCCCACTTAGGGGCCAATCTATCGCTAAATCTGGATCATTCCATAGAATTGTGTGATCGCTTCGGGGCGCGTAGTAATCTGTAGTTTTGTAGAGAACTTCGGCTATTTCTGAAACTGCAAGAAAACCGTGAGCAAAGCCTGGTGGTATCCACAGTAGGCGTTTGTTTTTAGCACTGAGTTCATAACCTACCCATTTACCGAAGGTAGGCGAACTTTTTCTAATGTCTACGGCTACGTCGAAAATAGTGCCAACAATAGCACGAATGAGTTTACCTTGGGGTTGTTGGATTTGATAGTGCAATCCACGTAGGACGTTTTGTTTAGAGCAAGAGTGGTTATCTTGGACGAAGTTCGTAACAATCCCTATCTCTTGAGCAAAACTTTGGTGGTTGTAAGCTTCAAAAAAGAAACCGCGATCGTCTCCAAATACTTGGGGTTCGAGTTGGATAACTTCGGGAATTTTGGTATGTACAATGCTCATTAATATCACAAGTAATGTGCCACAGTATTAATTACAAGAGTAATTTAATACTTGTATTTTACAGGTATTAGAATTAAGACTTTGACTGTAGTTTTTTTGTTTTGAATAAGTAAATCACGTTAGTTCAATTTGACAGTCATCACCAATCATAAATCGCAAGGCTTTAGGGCGACGAAGTGCAAGACTCAATTGTGCCCTTTGTCCAATTACACTATCAATAATACGCTGATGAATTCCGGCAATTTTAGCACCTTCTAAAATAACGCTGTGTTCTAAATCAGTATCAATGAGTGTGACATTGTTAGCGATGCTACTATAAGGGCCAATAAAGCAGTTTTCTAAATGACAATTGCTACCAATGACTACTGGCCCCCGAATTGTGCAGTTAATTACTTTAGATTTTACCCCGATTTGGACTCGTCCAATAATCTGACTTTGGGCATCAATTTCGCCCACAACTGATGCTGTTAGATAGGTATCGAGAATCAATCTATTAGCTTCTAATAAATCATCTTTTTTACCAGTATCTAACCACCAGCCTTGGAGATTGTGGGCTAAGACCTGCTTTTGCTGATTAATGAGGTATTGAATGGCATCAGTGATTTCCAACTCGCCTCTGGTGGAAGGTTGGATATTTGCGATCGCATCATAAATGAGGTGAGAAAAGAAATAAACCCCTACTAATGCCAGATTTGAAGGAGGAACTTTGGGTTTTTCAATTAACTGTAATACCCGTCCTGTTTCATCCACCTGAGCCACACCAAAGGCACTAGGGTTAGCAACTGAACGTAAGAGAATCAAAGCATCTGGCTGTTGTTGGTTAAATTGTTGCAGAAAGTAACGTAACTCACCTAGTTGAATCAGATTATCGCCTAAGTACATCACAAAGGGAGAATCTCCTAAAAAAGGACGAGCGACTTGGACGGCGTGAGCAAGTCCAAGTGGCTGGTCTTGTACGATATAGCTGATGTTTGCTCCAAAGTTTTCTCCATTTCCGGTTTTTCCTTGGACTTCTGCCCCGGTTTCTGGACTGATGATGATGCCAATATCAGTAATACCAGCCGCGACCATTTCTTCAATGCCGTACCATAAAACAGGTTTGTTAGCAACTGGTACAAGTTGTTTTGCCCCGCTGTAGGTAAGGGGACGTAAGCGTGTACCTTTACCGCCAGAAAGAATTAGTGCTTTCATAGTGCTTTCATCAGGATTTAGGATTAATTACAAGTCATTAGTCAAGATAATCTGAAAACTTGACAAAATCCCAAATGATTGGATTTAAGTTATGGTGTTAGTATGATGTTAGTTTGGATGTACCCTAATTTAGCTGAAAGGATTAACAGAATTTGAGCAGTTTAGGCTCCTTGCGTCTAGCAATAATTAGCAATCCCCGATCGGGTAATACTTGGCTACGAAAAATGCTGGCAGCCAGTTATGAAATGGCTGAACTGGCGGTGCATCATCCGGCTGACATTTCCTGGCACTTGCTACCAGCAAGATTAGTGCTTCAGATTCATTGGCACAGAAGTGATGATTTCGTTTCATTGCTAGCTGAGCAAGGATTTCGTGTGGTAGCTCTTGCCCGCCATCCCTTGGATGTATTGATTTCTATTCTGCATTTTGCCAGCTACGAACCGGATACTGCCAAGTGGCTAAAAGGTGAAGGAGGAACTGAGATTTCCATCCTTGAGAAAACGCCCCTTAGCCCAGAGTTTATCAACTATGCCACTGGGAGTAGAGCAGCAGCACTTCTCTCCATTAGCCCGGAATGGTGGAGGCGAGAAGACACATTGAAAGTTCGTTACGAAAATCTGGTGAATGATGCGGTCAAGGAACTTGCCCAGTTTAACGAACAACTGGGACTGACCCCAGTCAAGCCTATATTAGATGTGGTTTCGTTACATTCCATCGATCGCCTCCGCACCATGAGTACAAATAATCACTTCTGGCAAGGAAAGTATGCTCTCTGGAAGAAGCTTCTTATAGCACCCGTTGCTCAAGAGATTGCTCTTGCCCATCAAAGCGTGTTAGCTAAACTTGAGTATGTGTGTAATGCTAACCCTACTCTAACCGAAGAGCAGGCGATTGCTAACTGGAATGCCATTGCAGTAAAGAACTAAGCTTATTTCGCAGTGTCTCTATTTTCTAGAAATCAGCCATTATAGGTACTGCTTGAGAACTTCGGCGGTAGCAAGTCCTGTCTTTGCCCAACTGAACTGACTGGCACGGTTGAGGCCAAGGGTACGTAGACGTGATCGCAATTCTGGATTAGTTGCGATCGCCTGCATTGCCTCTGTAATTTCTCCGGTGTTGTAGGGATTGACTAGAATCGCCGCATCGCCAGCCACTTCAGGTAAGGAGGAGAGATTGGAGGTAATGACGGGAGTCCCACAAGCCATTGCTTCGAGGACAGGTAAACCAAAACCTTCCCAGAGACTGGAGAAAACCAGAGCGATCGCTTGATTAATTATTTTTGGTAATTCGTTGTAAGGTACATAGTCAAGAAACTTTACCTGATTAGTTACACCCAATTCTGCAACTTGCACTTTTAAAGTAGGGGTGTAACGCGAATCAATTGGCCCTACTAACCATAGTTCATAATCTTTGCAGTTAGGTAACGCCGCAAAAGCACTGATGAGTCGCTGGATGTTTTTGTAAGGATCTTGGCGACCAATGTAGAGAAAGTAGTTGCACTTAGATAAATTGAGAGGAAGGAAGTGAGTGCGATCGTGCGCTAAAGGAATCGGAGTAATTTTACTGGCGGGAATTTGGTAAAAATCCGTGATGTCTTTAGCCGTAGTCTGGGAGATGCAAATAATGTGTTGTGCTTGCTTAAGGACTTGAGGAGTATAGTGGCGGTGGTAGGCTGTGAGTGGTGAGAAGCGTTTAGCAAAGCGCAACGGTATCATATCAAAAGATGTGACAACAAAACGACAATTGCTATAAAGGGGTGCTTCTGGTAGCGGGGAGAATAAAAGACTTGATTTGAGGTTTTTATATATTTGTGGTAGTTGAAATTGTGTCCAGAGGAGGCGGTTAAAATGACCTTTAGTGCCGTGGTTTGGGGTTAAGTTTGACGGTATTGGATAACAGTCAAAATCGGGATATTTTTGCGCTACTAATAGAGCAGGTTGCAAAGATTTTAAATAAGGAAAAATATTTTGAGCATAGTTGCCTATACCCGTTGGTTGAGCTAAGAGAATAGATAAGTTAACAATTAATTGGTTAGAGGAAACATTATCTACTATATTCATTTAGTATTTTTTTATTTGGCTAGAAAAATAATAATTTTGACATTATCACAAATTACATAATACTATGGCAAATTAAGAACTGTAGCTTCTTACATAGCTTTTCTGACAATCATACCAAAGGATGTAGAAGCAAAACGATCGACTAATAATTTTAAATGTGCTTCTTGTGGTATATCATGTACTTGATTGTAATATGGAGGAATATCAATAAATTTATCTAACACGCGAGAACCAATATTGAAATCTAGAGGTACTACTTGATGTCCTGCCGCAGTTAGTTTTTTAGCAATTTGTTCAAAATCTTTTTTTCTAAAAAGTACTGTTCCCTTATTGTCAATAGTTTCTTCTTCTTCTAAATAATTAAATTCTGTCGTTTGTATACTTATTCCTCCAGGAACTAGAGTTTTTAAAGAATTTTCGATAAATAGAAGTCCATTTTTAATGCTACCTAGATGTTCTAATGCACAAGCAGACCAGCAGAAATCATATTTACCCTCTAAGTAAGCAGGAATAGCATTCATATCGACATATTTTAGACTCACATTTTTAGTAAATAGTTCTTTTGTACATAACTCAGGACGGAATATCTTTTCTAAAGAAGACATATTTTGTTTAGTTTCTATCCAACCCTGTGCAGCTGATGCTGCTGGATCTAAATCTGTAGCCGTAATCGCAATATCATAAGCAGCAAGAATACTTGGCAGAGGTTCTTCACCACAACCAAAACCTAAGCCTTTACGTCCAGGAGTAAGTAAATCGTATTCATATAATGCTTGTAAAATATAGCAAAATTCCCACAATTTTCGATGGTATGCTACAGGAATTTTCATCTCTTGACACCAGTAGAAAAACCAATGTGATTCAATATCATTTTGTTGACAAGCTTTGGATTGTAAATTAATTTTTTGTGGTGATAAATTACTAGGTATTGTCAACTGCTCGCGCAAATTACGAGCATATTCATAACCGAAAGTTTTAATATTCAAGCTTATAGCATCTGTTTTTTTCAATAATCTTAATAGATTCAATATAGCTTTTACGAATTGTGATATTTTGTCTAACATAATTTTCGACTTACTTTTTAGTTTATTATGTAATAACAATTCTCTGTGAAGTTGCACATTATTTTAACTCCTCCTATCTTCACCAAAAAAAACATCGGGGAGGTGCCGTAGGTAGTAGGGTTCTTTCTATGCGTCTTCATAAATAATTGGTATAAAATTTAATTGCTTAATTTTGGTCTTTTACCAAAATATTACTGGTAACAAAAAGTTTTATTAGTATTTCATTTAACAAATAATAGGGTAACTATATCACTTTTGTAAACTGTCATTTAGTGTTAATTTTGATGAAATTCCATAGTATTTATAGCCAAAAATTGACTGTAAAGTTAATAATGTCAGATTGAAAAATCGCAGATTTGTAGGAATACTGAAAGCGTAAGTTGTTAAACCTGTGGTTTTTTTAGACAAAAAAGATAGATTGAACAACAAATTTTTAAGCTTTTATTTAAACTAAATTTAATTATATAAATAAGAGAGAAACTCTTCAGCAGATTCTTGCCATGAAAATGGTACATACTCATTTCTTATGCGCTCTACCAAATTATTGTAGTAAATATCTGAATCAAGTAGCTCTTTTAAAGCTTCATACAGTTCTGTTGGTTGAGTAGGAGAGAAATATCTACAAAAATCACCTCCTACTTCAGGTAAGGAGCCACCATTGCTGGCAATTACAGGTTTACAGTGTTGTAGTGCTTCTACCACAGGTAATCCAAATCCTTCATAAAAGGAGGCTTGAACTAAACAGTAACAGTTTTGATAGAGAAAATCTAGTTGAGCATCGGTAACAGAACCTAGTATTTCTATGAGCTTGCCATACATTTTATTAGATTCTATCAAATTATCAGTTTTTGAGTCCCAACCTTTATTACCTGCAAAAACTAAAAATACATCATCATAACTAGAATTTATCAATAAATCAAAGGCTGCAATAATAGTTTTAATATTTTTATGAGGTACTAAGCTTCCAACTACTAAAATATATTTTTTGTTAAGTAATTTCTGCAACTTTACATCAGAGTTCTTATATTCTTTACTTAGCAAACAATCATGTTTATAATAGTTACCGCCCAAACGAAAGCTTTGAACAATTTGTGAGTTTTTCTTAGCTAGTATTCCTTGTTGTCTTGCATTCATATAATCTTCAGCACTCCTCTTAGAAATACATAATACTTTATCGAATAAAATAGAATAATCGGTGTAGAATTTTGTAAAAGCTTTAGTAAATCTCTTGGAAGAAAACTCTGGGAATTTTATTGGAATAAGATCGTAACATATAACTACAATAGTAACTTTATGAATTTCTAAAAGTTGTAGAAATCGGTAATAAGTTTTAGGTAAATCCCAGTTAGCATCAGCTATCACATAAATATCTCCTGGCTGGACTATAGAATCTTCAAATTTAAGGAAAATTTTTTTGTTTGCTGAATTTGAATCAAACCAATCAATCAAATTTAATATATACAAAAAATTTATAAATTTATTTTTCAGTTTCAAAAGTAGAGATTGAACTTTTATATTTATTTTACTTAGATCAAGATATTTATTAACCTTAACAAAATAGTCATCTTGCTGTTTATTAAGATTAGTCACTCTCCTCATAAAACTACCATCAAACATAACCGTTACTATTTCTATCTCTGTGCAGTTTGAGCTTATTTGCAATAATTCAGAAGCTAGCTCTCGAACTACTCTATGGATTCCAGTATTTTTATATGTATGTTTTGCCGTATGAGTACAATCTATAAATATCTTCATTCTAAAACCTACTTAGAAATATTGTTATTATAAATTATTAATAATTTTTTACTTAAAAAACTTACCTAAGAAAACCCATAACTAAAAAACTCAGTAGTTACATTCTTAGGTAAGCTATTTTACTTTTTCCTCGTCTCAAGTTAATGGTTATTTATAAGTAAGAAACTAAAAAGCTAACTGCTTAATTTCTTAAGGTCATAATCAACCATTAACTCAACCAATTGATTAAAAGAGTATTGAGGCTGCCAACCTATTCCCATTTTAATTTTATCAATGCAACCAACTAACTGTACTGGTTCATCAGCGCGATAAAAAGCGGGGTCAACCGAGACATAATCTTGCCAATTAAGCCCAACACAGTCAAAAGCACACTCAACAAGTTCTTTAACAGAGTAGGTTTCACCACTAGCAATGAGGTAGTCATCAGGTTGTTCCTGCTGCAACATTAGCCACATAGCGTAAACAGCATCTTTGGCATAGCACCAATCACGACGGGCATCTAGGTTACCTAATTTTAGTTCATTTGCCAAACCTAATTTAATTTGGGCAGCTGCGTGTGTGATTTTGCGAAATACAAATTCTGTCCCACGTCGAGGTGATTCGTGAGTATAAGTAATACCACAACAGTTGTAAAGGTTGTATTTCTGCCGATAGTTGACAGTCATCCAATGAGCATAAGCTTTGGCAACTCCATAAGGATTCCGGGGACGAAAGGCAGTGCGTTCGGTTTGAGGCGATTCGTCGGGTTGACCAAAAACTTCACTACTGGATGCTTGATAGAATCTAGCATCAGGTTTGCAGCGACGAATAGATTCTAAGAGGCGAGAGACACCGAGAGCTGTATATTCAGCAGTAAGAGCAGGTTGTGTCCAAGAGAGTGGAACGTAGCTTTGAGAGGCAAGATTGTATATTTCGTCTGGTTGGCATTCGCTCACTACATCCATGAGGGATGATTGATCGAGGAGGTCGCCGGATACGATTTGAATGTCGCCATAAAGGTGGGTGATACGCTCTAGATTACTGGTGCTAGAACGGCGGACTAGACCAAAGACTTGGTAGCCTTTTGCTATGAGTAGTTCGGCAAGATATGAACCATCTTGTCCAGTTAACCCGGTGATTAGGGCTTTTTTTGTTGTCATGCTCACTTTTTTTTACAATATATTTCTTCTCTGTAAATACTGAATTATAGCGTTGATACTTTTGGTTTAATACCAACTAAAACTGGATATACTCCTAGCGATAAAACTCTAAATTCTAGTATAGATGTTGTCTCTATAACAAACTTCAGTTTTGTCTTTTCTTTCTTTAAGAGATCTCTTAAAGTAAGTTCTTTTTTAGCTAAAACTAGTGCACCAGAATTAGTAGAAATATCTGCGATCGCTACAATTAAATCTAGATTCCTTTTAGATATTTCATTATCATTATTAGAGGCTAAGAGTTCAAATTCGACTAAATATTTACCTTTGCAATAAGAATCGTAAGGACCAAAGATTGCAAATCCTTGTCCATCATCAGGATTTACAATCACAAAATACTCTTGCTTTACTTTGATTATTGAACCAATACCATGAAAAATTACTTCATTTTTAATTTTTTGGTTTTCCAGATAAAACTCCTGCATTCGCTTAATTAGAGTTTTATCTGCAAGATCAATCTCTTGAAATTTTTGACATGTTACCCACCAAACAAAGCAATTTTGCGGATCCTGATTAATTGCCTTTTTAATATCTTCTTGATAGAAATTTATGTCTAAACAAGGTTCAATATATCTGCCAAATAAATTAGGTGGGATTCCTAACAAATCTTTTGAGATCAAACCGAATAAATCTTGAATTTTAAAACCTGAGATTGACAAAAGCTCACATACTTGTTGAAAAGTTAGTTCATGTATATGTTCTGGCTGTTTCCATCCATATCTATTAGTAACAGTATAATTGGGACTATCAAGTACAAAAATGCCATTTGGTTTAAGTACTCTATTGACTTCTAACAGGAAACTTACCTGTGATTCCCAAGATATATGTTCAATAAATTGACCAGCAAATACTAAGTCAAAACTTTGTGACTCTATTAACCTTAGATCATCCCCATCATGTTGAATCCAAGTTACATTATTTGGTAAATCTAGTGGCTTTGAATTTAAATCTATACCAGTGTGATTTTCAATAGAGTGAGGATAAAATTTATCGAACCACTCGAAGTACCAATTTCCAGCACATCCAATACTTAATATTTCCTTAGATTGTGGTATTTTTGCAAGGCAAATAGAACGACATTCGTGTAAAAAATCATTAAAGTTGAGTTTTTTTCCTAAAGGAGGCTGTATTAATATCGCAGTATTGTTGAAATCAAAATTTTCAACTACTTGCTCTTCTTCCTGATAAGAATTATCAATAGCTCTAGCAAAAGTAGTAAGTACTTTTTTTGATGCATTAGGTATAACTTTAGCTAATTCACGTCCTACATAGTCAGCAAGTTTTTTACTTTTTGCTTGAGGTGAAGAAAGTATTTGCTGGATAAATTCTGTATATAAATTAGCACATTTGTCTAGAGAATGTTCTTTAGCAATATACTTATATGCATTTTTGCTCAGGGATTTTCTGTAGTCTGAGTTTTGAGTTAGTAAAATAAGAGATTTCAATATCTCTTGTACTTCATCACTTTGTCCAGGATTGGGTATTTTGAACACCACATCATTGGGAAAATCAGAGAAGGAGCCGATATCTGTAACAATAGTAGGCTTACCAACAGACAAAATTCGCAGAAGTGATGCAGAGCTTTCTCCGTTAAAAGGAAATCTTAAATTTAGGCATATATCTGATACTTCTATGTAACGGTAAAAATCCGGCATATTGACATAGCCAGTAACTTTTACTCGCTCTTGTAAACTTAGCTTTTTAATTTCATTTTCTATATTAATCGTACCAAGATAATCAGTACCACCCACAAATACTAAGTAAGCATTAGGTTGAGTTACAAGATACTTCTTAAATGCATAAATAATTTGTAGCGGACGTTTAGTTTTATTAATAAATCCAAAGGTTGATATTATAAGTTTATCATCTGGAAGATCCAACTCTTTACATTGATCTCTTAGTGATTTTTCCTTAACAACATACTTTGGCACTATCTGAGGTATATGAACAATATGGCTATTATCATTAGTAAATTCTTTAATAGCACAGTTATAAGCCCATTTGCTGTGTAATATAACTCCTAAAGAGCGCGTAAAAATTCTTCTATTTATATAAAGACCTACTTCTGATAACTTCTCATTAATATCTAAATCTTTTATTTTTAAAAGGTTTAAAATTTTTAGTGCTTTATCTTTTCCATAACAGTGTTCTAGTTCTTTAGAAAATTTAATACCAAGTTCTGGACAACGAGCTTCCATATAATTAATCAGCCCTCCCAAGTAATAGTCATGTAACACAGATATTCCAGAATATCTCATTAATTGGGAGTACATATAAGAATGGTAGCTACTATTCCCTATCTGGTAAATAATACCTTCATATACTTGAGACTTTAATTTTTCTTCAAATTTACTATGAGAAAATAAGTTATTACTGATGTTGATATCGGGCAAATAACTATCATCATGGTATAAATCAAGGTTAATGTGTTGTTCTAATGATGGTAATAAGTCTCGACTATAGTCTGCTATACCAGATTTAGCTGGTGGGAATGGGCTAAAAAAAGCTATTTGTGGTTTTTGATTAACTGAAATAGATACTTTATTTAATAGCTGATGCTCTTGAAACACATCAAGCATATTTTTAGCAACAGATTGCCAAGAGAATTTTGCTGATTGCTGAAGTGCATCCTCTGAGATTTTTGTTCTAAGGTTCTCATCAGATAGAACTTTTTGCATGATCCCAGCCATATCAGAAGGTGAGTATGGATCGAACAGTAATTCATCAGAACCTAAAATTTCTGGCAAAGATGAGCTATTACTTGCAATCGATGGTGCGCCACATGAAATAGCCTCAAGTAGTGGTAAACCAAAGCCTTCATAAAAAGAAGGAAAAACAAATAGAGAGCAGGTTGAGTATAAAGCTCTTAATTCTTCATCTGTAACATAATTTGTTAATATTATAGATTTATTAATCCCTAATTTTGACGCAAAGCTAGTTATTTCTTTACTAAAATGCTCAGAAACTTTGCAGGCAACTACTAATTGGTAACATTCTTGCAAATTCTTGGGTAAGGCAGAAAAAGCAGTGACTAGCCCTTCAATATTCTTTCGCCAATCTTCGCCTCCTGTATAAAGAACAAATTTTTTGTAAATACCAAACTTCCTTGCAAAAGTTTCGAGCCAAGCTTGCTGTTCATGAGCAGGAATCGGAGTAAAAAAAGCAGAAACACCACCCGAAACGTTTAAAACTCTCTCAGGGGGTATATCGAGGAATTTAATTACATCTTGGCGCGTAGCTTCCGAGATTGCAAATATAAAATCAGCATTTTGTATATTTTTTAAGCGCTTCATATAGAGTGAGCGCATATTTGACTCATTTAAGTATCTATCAGAAAAGATGAGAGGTATTAAATCATAGCAAATGACAAAAACTTTTTTAGGAAAATCGCTATAGTCAGGTATTGTGGAGTCTAAACCTTCCATAGGACTAGGTATAAATATTATGTCAACATCTGCTGCCATTAAAACAGTTTTTAATAGTAGTTCATTGATGTCGCAACTACCAATGTACGGGTAATCTACAGAATTATACTTAAAGTAATTATCATCCAGTTCTGGGACTAGTAAATTACTATTAGTATATAACTGGTAACTGAGAGTATTTTGCTGTTTAAATAGAGCTTCTATTACAGATTGTGTATAACGACCAATACCTCTATTTCTAGAATTATTTGTTTGCAGAGCTTGAAGATCAATGGCTATTTTCATGCTGCGTCCATTTGAGATTTAATTTTTTATACAAGGTTTTTTTTACATACCAACATAGCTACTGCGCCAGGAAGGTAATTATCTGGATTATGTTCTTTTTCAGATGCTTCTAATTCATTTTCAGTGATAGTCCAAGTAAAGTCATCCTTACGTACTCCATAGGATATTTGAACTATCCTGAAATCTTGAATTAGTTTTTGTAGTGATTCTTGGTTATATATTCGATGTACTGGTGTTAAAGCTTTTTTACCATAGGGAACTGTGAGTATAAAACTACCTTCTGGCTTTAAAAGTACACTAATCTGTTGGGCAGCTTTAACATCATAATTCTCTCCTGTTTCATCTCCATACCATCCTAAGCCAATATGTTCCAAAGTTGATAAAGCAATCACACAATCAAAACTAGCTGGCGGTAAGACAGGGTTGCAGATATCAGTTTTAATAAACTTCAAGTTGGGATGAAATAACGCTATGGGGCGAATATCTATTGCTGTAACTGAGTAATTAAAACTAGCTAACTCATACGAAAGGAGACTTTCAGCAGCGCCTACATCTAAAATTTCTATATGCCTAGATTGATACAAATAAGCTAGAGAATGCATGACAAAAGTCTTTTCTAAAATTCTTTCTGTAGTCTCAACCCAGTAAGCTTCACCATTTTCACGATGACCTACCCATATTGGATCATTAAACCATAACCCACTTTTAATTTTTGCTTCCTCAGCAGAAGCAAATTGACTGGCTACACTATTATTAACTTGAAGTTCAGCAGAGAGTTGTTCTATTTTCTGTTCAAGTTGAGGTAGTTGGTCTATTTTCTGCTCAATCTGAGAAAACTGTTCCATTTTCTGCTCAAGTTGAGGTAGTTGTTCTATTTTTTGCTTAAGCTGAGAAAGCTGTTCTATTTTCTGCTCAAGCTGAGAAAACTTCTTATTTACCTCTTTATCCCTTGTAGAATATTCATCACTTTTTTGAATTAAATTGTATAAAAGTTGTCTAACAACAGAATTATAATAAACTTGTCTTTTAAAAATAGGCCATGCTATTTTCTTTAAAATATTTTTTAGCCATTTACGAATAGTATTTGTATATATATCATTAAAAAATAATAAATAGTTTCCATCAATTTCTGTCACATAATTGTTGTTATTTATTGCTTGATGAGGTAGATTTATTGTTCTGCTTGATTCATTTTCTTCATTTCCATCCGGACGATCAAATTTAACTGATTGTTGATAAACATCACTAATACGCTCTAATATTTTTTCGTAATCCATCTGATTCTCCTGAAATTTATCATTAATCATTATTGCCAAAAGAATATATTTTTATTTTTAGTAAATTTTATTTAAAGCCTAACTATAATAGTCTATCTAATTATATTAGTTGTCCAATTCACATGGTTCACTAAATATTTTTCTTGAAAGTAGAATTATTACTAATAACTCAATAATTAATATTAGATAATTTACATTAAATTTTACTCACTGAGTTTAAATAGGAGTCGGCAGTTTCATCCGCGTTTCCCATAAAACGCACTTTTCCTTGATCTAACCAAATTCCTCGAACGCAAGACTGTTTTATAAATTTTAAATCATGAGAAACTACTAATACAGTAGCGTTCTGATTCCAAAATTGCTCAATTCTTCGCTTACACTTGTTTTTGAAACTTTCATCTCCTACCGACAATACTTCATCCAATATCAAAATGTCCGGCTGTATATCAGTGGCGATCGCAAATCCTAATCGTGCTACCATTCCAGAAGATAATCCCTTTACTGGTACTAATGCATAATCTTCTAACTCTGCAAACTCTAATATTGAAAGCGTTCTTTTCCGCATTTCTGTTCGAGAATATCCCAGTAATACGCCATATAGTAAAATATTATCCATTACAGAAATTTCTGCATCAAACCCCGCTCCAAGTTCAATCAATGGAGCAATTTGACCGCGTACTCGCACCAAACCACTCGTAGGTCGCAAAATCCCAGAAATTATCTTTAATAGTGTTGATTTTCCAGATCCATTTGCCCCTATAATTCCTATTTTTTCACCTCTTTCAACAACTAAATCAATTTCATTTAGCACCTGTTTCTTCGCAGGCTGGTAATATTTACCTTCTAAAACAGATAAAAGTGTTTTCTTTAGGTCATAAGAAAACTCTTCTTGTGTCCGTCGCCACAGCGAAACTCGATCTAGGCGAATTACTTCCATCTTTTACAGCAAATCCATGAATTGATGCCGCCACAACTGAAAACAAACCCATCCCAATGACAAAATAATTATGCCACTAAGCAAGGCTCCCCAAATTAAACTTAAATCCGGTAGCACTCCCGATAGTGTAATCTGACGGATACTTTCAATAACTGGTGATAAAGGATTTAACCCTAAAAACGCTTTTACTGTTTTTGGAACAATGTCTGGCGGATAAAAAACAGGACTACTGATCCAAATTACAAATATAATTAACTCATAAAAATAAGGTAAATCTCTAAAAAATACATATAAAGCGCTTACTAAAAAACCAACTCCCGTACAGACTAAAACCAGTGCTAAAAATGGAAATAGCAATGCCAGCACATTTACTAAACTTTTGGATTTAACAAAAGTTATAATTCCTAACAAGGGCAGCACTCCGA
This sequence comes from Nostoc sp., assembly GCF_036917515.1. Classification (GTDB taxonomy): domain Bacteria; phylum Cyanobacteriota; class Cyanobacteriia; order Cyanobacteriales; family Nostocaceae; genus Nostoc. The sequence goes on from NZ_JBALDE010000277.1 coordinate 19,079, forward strand.
CGCAAAACTGAAATACATTTGCTGCAATCATTGATATTGGAAAAATACTGACTGGCAGACGAATTTTATTTAAAAGTGAGCCATTGCCTACTACACTACTCAGTGCCTGAGAAGTAGAAGCTGAAAAAAAGTTGATTACCACTAGCCCTGTAAATGCTGCTAGTACATAGTTTGGTATTGAGTTATTGTAATATGACGAAAACGTTGTCCCAAAAATCGCAGTGTATAGCCCGGTCATAATCAACGGGTTCAAGAGTGACCAATAAACCCCCAGAAATGAACCCCGATAACGCACTTTAAGATTTCGCGCTACCAAGACGTGCAGCAATTCCCAGTAGCGCCAAACTTGCAACCAAGTTGAATTACTTTTAACTGAAAGCTTCATCCTTACACACCGCTACAGATCATAGCTAAATTATTTGCAGATTTTATACTATTGGTGGCTACTTTACCGCATTACTTTAACAATAAAAACTTTATTTTCAAAAGCATTGTTAAACACACAAGTTACTAGTTACCATTTTTCTACTTTTAATCACATCCTATCCGGGCAAGACCAATTAATTTATCAATTGGTTCCATAGAACTATCTACCACAAATAATTAGGCTTTTTACCATATAATTGCTTTATCGTCAATAACAATATTGTTCATGAGACGGTCTAAGCGCCATTCTATCTAGCGAAGTCATGCGATCGCAGCCGTTCTTGTTCCAACAGCAATTGTAATTTTGGTATTTATTGTTGCCTTACGATAGTAATTTTTCAAGTATAACTATGCAATTGCTTTTGGTGTCTATGACCAAAAAAGACAAAGATTGAGTATGTACCTGTTTGGTTGTTGATTTAATTTTAAGTTGTGAAGTCAAGAGTTGGGAATTATTCTCCCCCATCTCCACTGAATTTATGAGAGCAGAGTCACGGATTCCGCTACACTGAGACTTGGTTTATCTGAATTGTAATCAGGCATGGAAATCGGACAAAAGGTTAAAGTCTTTCGTTTACGCGATCGCGTTTCTCCCCCAATTGTGAAAAAACTCGGACAAGTGGGCATCATCCAAGGCTACAAAGTTACTGATGGTGCTGGGATCGGTATTGTGGTAATGTTTGACGACAATTTTTCCACTTGGTTTTTTGAAGATGAAATCAAACCTGTGTAATTGTAAAGAACTCAGATCCGAGTTTTTCTTGATATCTGAAGTTTCAACCACAGGTTGAGAGTCTTTGTTGAGTGCTAAGTTGGAGTTGAAAAGCTCGGCGGTGAAAATAGGAATCAACTAATGGCTCTAATTTTGACATTTTTGGGCAAAGGCGGTACCGCTCGTACCAAAATTGCGATCGCCGCCGCCAAATTATTGGCAAGTCAAGGCAAGCGCGTACTCCTAGCAGGACAAGCAGAACCAACATTGCAAAACCTGCTGGGTATTCCCATTGCTGCCGATCCTCAGGAAATCGCTCCCAATTTGCAAGCAGTCCAGTTTCAAGCGTCTGTACTGCTAGAGCGCAACTGGGACGAAGTGAAGAAACTTGAGGCACAATATCTCCGCACGCCAATCTTCAAAGACGTTTTTGGTCAAGAACTGGTAGTATTGCCGGGGATGGACAACGCCCTAGCACTGAATGCTATCCGCGAATATGATGCCAGTGGCAAATATGATGCGATCGTCTACGATGGCACGGGCGACTCTTTAACGCTGCGAACGTTAGGTTTGCCAGAATCTCTTAGTTGGTATGTTCGACGATTTCGGCAATTGTTTGTCAACTCCGATTTGGGAAAGACGATTACTGAATCACCCTTGATTCAACCGCTGATTAGTAGTTTTTTCAATATCAACTGGACAGCAGATAACTTTGCAGGACCCACTAACCAAGTCAATAATTTCTTAGAAAAAGGGAGAGCCGCTCTTGCCGATCCCAAGCGTCTTGCTGCTTTCTTAGTGACTACAGGAGATCCCATTGAAGTAGCAAATGCTCGTTATTTATGGGGTAGCGCTCAACAAATCGGTTTAACTGTCGGTGGTGTTCTGCTTGTGTCGACTGAGACAAATGTCAAACTGTCAGAGGAATTTACACCCCTACTTGTAAGCGTCGTTCCCGACTCGTCAACAGGTGACTGGCAACCACTGATAGACGCCCTACCGAACTTTGAAGCACAAGCTTTACAGGCTCCCAAACCTATTGAAATAGACATCCACAATCGTCAAGTACGCTTATTCTTGCCAGGATTTGACAAAAAGCAGGTCAAGCTTACCCAATATGGGCCAGAAGTCACGGTAGAAGCAGGAGATCAGCGGCGCAATATTCCCTTACCCCCAGCTTTGAGTGGCAGACCTGTTGCTGGAGCAAAGTTTCAGAATAATTATTTGATAATTTCGTTTTAAATTATGGGAACGAGGTATGGAGAAGCCCGCTTGATTACTTACAGCAGTTTTCATATCATTTGAATCACACCTGGCATAGGGGCGCAAGGCCTTGCGCCCCTATCGCGTGGTCTATTTAACTGAAAATAGCTGTAATTAAACCTGAAGAACTCCAAAGAGGCAAAGCTAGGTCTTGTCTCCCCTTTCCTTTGATAAGGGAAGGGAGATTGTGGGAATCATAACTAATTATTTAGACATTATTAAGTAGTAGGACAGAATTAATTACATAATGTCATTGCGAGTCTAATGAAGTGAAACGAAGCATAAGTCTTTCAGACACGCTTCGCAAATGTAAGGAATTGAAGTTGCAACTCTTGGAGACGCTTTGCGCCAACGAGAACATCAGGGGCAAACACAATGACTGTAAATATTTTTGTCCAGCTACTTATTATCAAAATAATTAGAAGTATCTAAGCTTCCACAAAAGGCTTCGGTGCTACAAAAGGCCTTACGCTCCAATTAGGATCCTTCACCAGGGCAATCGACTGACTAGTTGGCACGAAGCCATCCATCTTCCAAATAACGTTCTCGCCGCTTGCCTTGTTACGCCAGAGGATATCAGATTTACCATCGTTGTTGAAGTCACCAGTACCTACAATTTGCCAATTAGGATCCTTCACCTGGGTAATCAACTGACTAGTTTGCACCGAGAAGCCATTCATCTGCCAAATGACGTTCTCGCCGCTTGCCTTGTTACGCCAAAGGATATCAGATTTACCGTCGTTATTGAAGTCACCAGTACCTACAATTTGCCAATTAGGATCCTTCACCTGGGTAATCAACTGACTAGCTTGTACCGAGAAGCCATTCATCTGCCAAATGACGTTCTCGCCACTTTGTACGTTACGCCAGAGGATATCAGATTTACCGTCTTTATTGAAGTCACCAGTACCTACAATTTGCCAATTAGGATCCTTCACTTGGGTGAGCAACTGACTGGCTTGCACTGAGAAGCCATTCATCTGCCAAATGACATTCTCGCCACTTTGTACGTTACGCCAGAGGATATCAGATTTACCGTCTTTATTGAAGTCACCAGTACCTACAATTTGCCAATTGGGATCCTTCACCTGGGTAATCAACTGACTGGCTTGCACTGACAAGCCATCTTTATTCATCTGCCAAATGACGTTCTCGCCGCTTGCTTTGTTGCGCCAGAGGACATCAGCTGTGCCGTCACCGTTGAAGTCACCAGTACCTACAATTTGCCAGTTGGGATCCTTCACTATAGTTAAAGAGTAAGGTTTTTGCGAAAAGTCCTTCATCAGTTGCCAAACCACATTTTGCCCGGTGTCACTGTTGCGCCACAGCAGATTGGGTAAGGTGGCGATCGCCACTGTGCTGCTAGGGCTGCTCAACGACCCATCACTGACACTGAGGCTATAGCTGGGTGCGGTTTCACCGCCACTGCGGACAAAGCGAACTGCCCCAGAGTTTATCTGTGCTTGGGTAAAGCTGGTAATCGCAACACCCGCATTCGCCACCAACTCAAACTGTCCACCGCTGATACCACTAGCAGTGTAGGTGAGTTGAGCTGGGGTGTTATCGGGGTCAGTAGCGTTGATATTGCTGCTGGAGAGAACCACACTGCCACCTTCGCTAATGTTCAACAAGTTGGTGCTGATAGTGGGGGCATCGTTGACGTTGGTGAAGGTGCCGATCGCCACTGTGCTGCTAGGGCTGCTCAACGACCCATCACTGACACTGAGGCTATAGCTAGGTGCGATTTCACCGCCATTGTGGACAAAGCGAACTGCCCCAGAGTTTATCTGTGCTTGGGTAAAGCTGGTAATCGCAACACCTGCATTCGCTACCAACTCAAACTGTCCACCGCTGATACCACTAGCAGTGTAGGTGAGTTGAGCTGGGGTGTTATCGGGGTCAGTAGCGTTGATATTGCTGCTGGA
>NZ_JBALDE010000278.1:0-40779 GCF_036917515.1 Nostoc sp.
TTATGAATGATTTTCGGGCGAGTCCAATCAGTTTTCCTATTGCTAGTTGAATAAGATTGCTGTTTTTTCTTTACCCAAAGTAACAAAAGAGGGATAAGTCTCTAGCAAACGAGTTTTCTGCACCAATGGACTTGCGAACCCGATTCGCCTCAACTGGGCGGTCATCCTCTGCTCTGGCAATCTTGTAGTAATACTGACCTGCTTTACCAAAGTGGTGTGTTAACTCAGTCAGCGATCGCGTTTTCAAATCTGCGCCAGTATGAATGCCGAACGAATGCATCTTCGCCGCCGTAACTTCTCCTATCCCGTGGAATTGTTCAATCGCTAGCTGTTCTACAAAGGCGATCGCTTGCTCTGGTAAAATTACTGTTAATCCATTGGGTTTATTCTGGCCTGATGCCATTTTTGCAAGAAACTTGTTAATCGATACACCTGCGGTTGCCGTCAACTGGGTTGACTGGAAAATTGCAGTTTTGATGTGTCTTGCGATAGTAGAAGCGTAGGGGATGTTTTGCTTATTCTCAGTAACATCTAGATATGCTTCATCTAGCGCAACTCCTTCCACTAAATCACTGTAGCGTTTGAATATGGCGTGGATTGAAGTAGAAATCTCTCGGTAAACATCGAATCTCGGTCTGACAAAGATAAGTGCGGGACATTTAGCGAACGCAGTTACTGAGGGCATTGCTGAGTGAATACCAAACTTACGAGCTTCATAACTAGCTGCTGCAACTACGCCTCGCTGATTGGGACTGCCACCGACTACTAACGGTTTTTCTCGGTAGCTAGGGTTGTCCCTCTGCTCTACCGATGCGTAAAAAGCGTCCATATCTACGTGAATTATTTTCCTAATTCTAGCGACAGATTCTTGTCCCAAGCGTAGCTTCACCACAAGCAGTCTCGTTTTTCACAGCATTTTCAAAGAAGTAAATACAATCTCAGTTTATAGTATACCAGTACTATCTTAGAGATAAAATTACCTGCTGTCGTTTTGAGCAACTGTCACTTGAAGAAGTGTTTGAGGGGGTACATAGTTTTTATGCCATCAAGCAAGCGAAGAAAGTTTTTTAAGTAGAAAAGAGCGTACCTGGAATTGCAACTATATTAAATATTAAACAGCTCTAACTTTATTAGTTCAAAAACATAAAAGAACACACATGACCATAAAAATTGATTTTCAAGGGGATATGGATAACGCAAGCATTCCATTGAATCAAAACAAAGAAGAAGTATTTCAATGGACAAAGCAGTGGTATCCTGTAGCAGTTGTGGATTTTTTAGATCCATCTCGCCCACATGCAATACAGTTATTAGGAAAAGATTTAGTCTTATGGCGAGACAGTTTGAGTAAATGGTCTTGCTTTGAAGATTGTTGCCCCCATCGACTAGCTCCTCTTTCTGAAGGGCGTGTTGAGTCTGATGGCACACTTTTATGTGCTTATCATGCTTGGCGTTTTGATTCGCAGGGAAACTGTGTGAGCATTCCCCAGTCGAAAGATCAGCACACATCTTCTAAACACTGCTTAAATTCAAAGTCATCTGCAATTAGTTATCCAACACAAGAACGGCAGGGTTTATTGTGGGTTTGGGCTGAGTCTGGTTCTGAAGCACAGCTTGAAAGTCAATTGAGGACACCACGAATTATTCCAGAACTTGAAGAAAACTCCGACAGAGTAGTTCATCTATTTTGGAATATACGTGACTTACCCTATGGATGGGATTTTTTCATGGAAAATGTAGCTGACCCAGCCCATGTCCCTGTTTCTCACCACGGTATAGTTGGTAATCGGTATAAAGATGCTAATTACTACAATATGCTTTGCATCAAGGAAATGTCTACTCAAGAAGGATTTTCTTTTGAAATTACACCGACTGCCCCCACGATTTCACAAGCGATTCACGACTTTCAACCACCTTGTCAGATGAGAATTGTTTCTACTTCACACGATGGTGGTAAGCTGATCCTAGCATTGTATGCTAGTCCTACACGTCCAGGATGGTGTCGTCATATTGGCTGCCAGGTCTTAGTTAAGAACGAGATGGGCAAGACACCTAAAGGATTAGGAGTCTTTGGACTACCAATGCCAACTTGGCTAGGCCATGTTTTGTCATCCTTGTTCTTACACCAAGACTTAGTATTTCTTCATTATCAACAGAAGATTCTAGCTAAACGTCAAAAGGACCAATGGGTGAACGCAGTTTATACACCCAATCCTCAAGATAAAATGGTAATTACATTTCACCAGTGGTTGGAGAAAAAAGCTGGAGGTAGTATTCCTTGGGCTTGGGGGTGTAATACCGATCTTCCCTTGCCCGAATTAGACAAACAAAAGCTTTTTGATGTCTGGACAACTCATACCCAACATTGCGAAGTTTGCAAAGATGCTTTGAAAAATATTAAACGTCTACGGGTGTTGGCTTACGGGTTATCTATATTATGCTTATGTGTTGCTGTAATTCTGGATGCAAGAGCCATAGCGGTAAAAGCTGCATTAGCATCTGCAAACCAAATACCTGCATCACTTTTAACGGTTTTTCCTCATACAGGATTCTGGTGGGCGCTTGGGGGTGCAACATTATTTGTACTTCTAGGATACTTGCTTGATAAATTTAGTCGCCTATTTTACGTTTACGAGTTTGAACACGCACACAATGATTAATCTACTCAAGGTAAGTCCTAAGAAAATTTATTCAAAAGGCTCAGTTGGCTGGAGCATCTAGCCAACTGAGCCTTTTGAATTCCAAACTTCCAAACCAAGTTGTACCCCGTTCGAGAGATGCCAGGATGACACATTCTGCGTCATCTAAGAGTGCGATGGCGTATCCACACGCTGGAGGCGATCGCAAATCTTAGATTTGCTTAATGGCTAAAAACATGAGAAAAAGGGCGTGTAATTCCTAAATTCAGCAAGAACAATGCTTGCCCACGCCCAAGAGTTAGTGTACAACCTCAAAGAATTGATGCCGACGCAGTACCAAAAAGATAACCTAGAAGCGATGTTGGCGTTATTTTTAGAGGCACAAGGACATCCATTACCCGAACACAGTCAAACAAAATCCCCAAGTGCAATCAGCCGATTTTTAAATATCAATCCTTGGTCAACTAGGGAGATGATTCGTATTGTTCGCTCCAGCGCATTCCAAACAGTTCTTAATGTATTAGCATCATCTGGTAAAGGAAGAAAACCCTTTTTACAAGTAATTAAAGTCAACTTTCTTAGTGCTATTTATCGCTCTTTCATCAATCTCATGAGAGTGATGAAAGAGCGATAACATTGGCAGGAATTCTCCCTAAATAATCACACCCCTTAGACACTGTTACGTGTACCATTGCATACGAATGCAATCCCCTATCCCACATCAACAGCATCCCTGATGTGACAGAGCGTAATAATTTTAATGCCCGCACTCGTTCTCTGATGCGGTATGAACACATTAAAGCATCAAATATTATGTGCGTTTCTGCTTCTACCAATATGACTAATCTGATTTTTGGAAAACCTGCTTGTGTGCCTGGATGACTACCGGGACGACCAAAAACTCTCGCATTTTCATTGCTATCTGGAAGATCAAAACAAATGCCATCAATCACTACAATTCGCAGTCCATTTAGAAATGCTCCTATTGTCTCACCAGTCGCCATTGGTCGTACTAACTGGTGAAATAATTGGCTCATCACCCCTGCCCCTAATCGTTGCCGAGCTTGAGTAATTGCTGATTTACAAGGTGCTCGCCAATATTTCCCAACTTTTACCCATCCCTCAGAAAGACCATCAATCAAGTTTTTAAGTACATCCCGCATTGAGTCTTTTGACCATAGACTCATTGCAATTACTAGACTTACCACTAATTGCGCTGGTAGCGATCGCTTGCGCTCCTCTTGAGTTTGGGTATTAGCGATCACCTGTTCAATGACAAAAGCTGGAATCGCCGTCTCGATTGCTTTAAGTAGATCAACACTTTGTATATCAGGACACACCAAAGAGAAATCTTTGAGATGCACTACACTCAATTTTAAGGTTTGGGAACAATGCTTAATTTACATAATTCTCAACCTTAACTGAACTGTATTATATTATAAGTAATCATCCGGACTTGATATAATTTACAGTTAAAAAAAGTATAAGTGGCTGCTAGAGTTTAACTTATTTCCACACTTTTAAGTCTTTGTCATAGTGGCAGGTCATGCTGTCCCTAGTAGTGATAGACTCACCTTTACTTGCCTTACTTCTAATCGTCTTAATAGAATAAGAAGTTAATTCAGTCATTTCCTTATGAGAAAGTCCTTCAATTGCAGTTTTTTGAGTCAATATTTCTGATTGATTTTGGGATTCATTATTAGGCAACCTGTCTATAGTAATGTGAGTATTTTCAGTAGAGTTATGGGTAATTGTTTTTTGATTTTGATAATCTTGCATGGTCACAAGTTGCCAACTAGAATCTTGTGAAAGTTCCAAAACCCATTGATGATAATTAAATAAACTTTCCCTATGCCCAACACTGATAAATGTTGTTTTCGTCTCTTGTAACTGCTGATATAAACTTCCTTCATTTTTAAAATCCAAAGCACTTGTTGCTTCATCTAATATGGTGAACCTTGGATGAGTTACTAACAGGCGTGCGAAAGCGAGGCGTTGTTGCTCTCCCAGCGATAATATGTTTTCCCAAGGAATTTCAGTATCAAAACCCTCAACTCGACTTAACAAGTTTTGCAGGTTTACTTGTTGCAAAACTTTTTTGAGTTCTGCGTCGGTCATTTGACGATTAGTTTTAGGATAGAGTAACTGTTGTCGCAAAGTTCCCAAAATGATATAAGGACGTTGAGGTAGGAATAAGACTTCTTGTAGAGGAGGACGCACTAGACGACCTGTTCCTGCGTTCCACAAACCAGCAATCGCTCTCAATAGAGAACTTTTACCTCGACCACTAGGCCCAACAATCAATAAACCTTCTCCTGGCTGAACAGACAGTGACAAATCTTCAACAATCACCTGTTCATAGTTGGGTGTTTGTAAAGTGACATTCTCAAAAGCGAGATGATTTTCTTCTATTGTTTTAATAATACTGACATTTTCAGGTTGTTTAGTTACTTCTTGTAGCGCATCTGAAAACTCAGATAAACGCTCAACATAACTGGAAAATCGTCCTGAATTCCCAAATTCTCTAATTAATGTTGCCATAGCTGAGGCAAACTGATTACAAGCTATACTAGCTTGGACAACTTCTCCGAAATCAGCTTGACCGCTCATATATATAGGTGCGAGTACCAGATATGGGAATATTTGAATAGCAGACTTATATGCTCCGTCAAAAAGTTCCTGATTGTTCTCCCAATTAATCTTGCGTTCGACATTTCTCAAGAGATTACTAAATCTTCGTTGAATTATATTGGATTCTTGGTTTTCTCCTTGAAAAAAAGCTATTGATTCAGCGTGATTACGAACATGAGTTAGACAATAATTGTATTCTGCCTTTAGTTCTAGTTCCTCTTGATTAATTTTACTCAATTGTTGACCTAAGTAAATAGCAATCAAATTACCTACAATCGTATAAATAATCAGAACAATCGCAATAAATTGGGAAATTGACCAAATAATAACTAAAAAAGTTGTCATTTCCAGGACTTTTTCTAGCAAAGTAGCTGAAAACGAGAGAGCATTACTGGTAATGGGTTCTATTTCTTGAGATATTCGTTGATCTGGGTTATCAACATCGGATCTAAAGTTGATTCTATAATAGACACGATTGCTTAAATATTTTGATAATGTGTGATTATTTAACCATTTGTACCAATCAAGAGCAATTTTTTTTCTGACAAGTTTAGAAAATCCGTTTAAGAGTGTTATGCAGACAAGAGCAGCGCCGAAAACTACTATCGTCTTAATAAAGTTAGGATAATCTTTCTCTTCAATAACATCTGTTATGTAACGAGTAACAAAGCTATTAAAGGCAGTTACGCCCACCAGCGCGATTATTAATAAAATCAGGAGAATGAGCATCCCCCATATACGAATCACGTCTGAAAATACTCTTCCCCCGGACTCTGTTGGATACCAGTAAGGCTGAACAATCGCTCTTACATTATCCCAAAATTTGTTAAAACTGGATGGAGAAAAATCGTTGTTTAAGGAGCGATCGCGAGAAACTGTGGTTGGCATATTTTAAAACAAATTGAACATTTTTTTGATTGAAATACAGTAAAACCAACTATTAAATAATACACAATTGGACGTATATCATAAACATTGAATTTAGATACAAAATCTTTGCAATTTATGAACTTAATTAACAATTACCTATTTAAAAAAATCAAATAATATTTGGAAAATAGTAGAGTTTTTAATCAACCACCACTATGCAACGCCAAATTTAGGATAGCAAAGAAACCGCGTCATTCTTGCTAGAAGGTGTATCAGCAGCGATGCCTGCGGCGGGCGTAGCCATTGCAACTGCATTACTAACATTAGGGAGTTCATCTTCCACAAACCGTAGACGAGGGTACAAGTAGGCAATAGAGGTTTCTAAAATGGTCAAGACTCCCATAATCATTAGTAGAAGTCCCATTCCACGACCCGATCCAATACCGATGATTTGTCCGATGCTTCCTGCCAAAAAACTATCACTAGCCATTAAGGGTTCAAAAACCTTCTCGGCTAAAGGCCCAATTGTGATGTAGCCTAGAGGTAAAGCGGCTGCTTCAATTGCTCCTTTGATCGCAAAAACTCTACCTTGTATGCTAGGTTCTATTTTATTTTGCATGACAGCTTGCGTAGAACTGGAAACGATCGGTTGTGTCAGGGAGAATAAAAAGATGCTAACAGTGAAGATGACAAGAGAGGGTTGCAACCCGGCGACGAGAAGAAATACACCATTCAAAAGCATACATCCGTATATTGCATAGATGTTGCGTTCTAGTCCTCCCCAGATGCTCACGAGCAAGCCGCCTACTAAAAGAGCAATGCCGAATAGCGAAAGAATAGTTCCCAGAACGTTTATTGAAGCGAAATTTAATACTAGAGGTATGGTGATAACATTAATGCCTCCCACAAAATAAAGGCTGGAAGCTGAGAATAAGACTAGTCCCAACAGCCCTGGTCGAGTGGTCAAATATTTAAATCCATAAGTTGCTTCACTCAGAAATGAACTTTTTGCAGTTGCAACATCACTCGTGTTGACTTGGGGGAATCTCACGAGCATCAAGGAGACAACAGCAATAAACACAGCCATTACGTGAAACAAAATAATCCCTTGAAAATTGACAATGCTTAGTAGAACACCTCCAAGAGTTGGTGCAATGATTATGGAAATCCCAAACATCAGACTCATCAGACCGTTAGCACGATTGAGGTGCTGTTTTGGCACTAATAAGACTGTGGATGCTGTATAAGCAGGTGTGTGAAAAGCCATGAAAATAGCAGTGAAGGTATTAGCTAGGTAAATGTGCCATACTCCCAACTGACCTATGACAAATAAAACGCCGATCGCGATCGTTCCCAAACACGCCAAGACATCAGCTATAATCATTGTCTTTCGGCGATCCCACCTATCTACCAGAGGTCCAGCGATCGGGGAAATTAAGATTAGCGGTAGAGTATTGAACAGGGAGACTAAAGCAAACTGGGTCACTGAACCAGTGCGGTTGTAAACCCAAATATCTAAGGCAAATGCAGTAGTACTATAACCAATCAAGGCGATCAACTGTCCTATCCACACAATGAGAAACAGTCGCATTTCCCGCAAAGCAGTCAGTCTTGTTTTTTCCATAATCTGTACGTCTGACATAATAATCTGGCAAATTACTTGTTATGTGTATCTACATGGCACGGCATTGAGAATTATGCTTCTGAAATAGTAAGGAAAGGTCATTCAGACGGCATTCAGGATTATTAATTAGCAGTTCAAGCAATACTAAAAACTGAGTTACTGCACGGCTAACAGTACTAGCATCAAACAAATCGATTTTGTAACACCATTTACCTTCAATGGTTCCTAATGTTGTTTGTTGAAGATAAATATCCCAATCAAATTCTGCTGTATTAGTTTCAATTGACCAGGAACGAACAGTCAAGTTTGTCAGTTTTAAATCTGATGGAGGCAAAAAGTTAAACATCACTTGATATAGCAAAGAGTGGCTTGGTTCTCCTTTTGGCTGTAGTGCTTCTACTAACTTCACGAAGGGGATTTGTTGGTGATCGCCAGCGTCTAAAAAATATCCCCGCACCCGATACAGCAACTCGCTCAGGCTTGGATCGCCGCCCAGATATGTACGTATTGGAAGTGTGTTAATAAAGCATCCAATAAGTCCTTTAGTTTCCATTTGCTGGCGATTAGCAAAAGGAGTGCCTACGATAATATCTGACTGTCCCGTGTAATAGAACAGCACTATTTTGAAAGCTGTTAGCAAAGTCACAAATAGAGTTACATTATGCTGTTGGCTCAAATTTTTCAGAGCATTTGTTAGGCTTTTAGGGATGGTAAAAGTTTGACTTGCGCCTTGAAAAGTTCGGACTGGTAAGCGCGGGCGATCCGTAGGTAACTGTAGTAAAAGTGTGCTATTACCTAGTTGCTGCTTCCAATAGTTAAGGTTAGACACGAAAGCAGGACGAGCAACCCCCTGCTGTTGCCAATCGGCAAAGTCACCATATTGAATGGGTAAATCGGGAAGTGGTAAGGGCTGACCGTGACAAAATGCTTCGTATAATTTTGTTAGCTCCTGTAAAAACACACTTACAGACCAACCATCAAAAACTAGATGATGGATAGTTACTATGAGTAAATGCTCGGCATCAGAGAGCCGCAGCAGCTTGATGCGTAACAACGGGCTTTGTTCTAGATCGAAAGGCTGGTTTTTTTCCTCATTCACAAATTTTTGAGCCAGAGCCTTTCGCTCAGTTTTAGATTCAGAAAGTTTTCGCAAGTCTACCGCCGAAAATGGCAATATGGGGTGTTGAGCAATTTTCTGAACCACTTGCCTATCGGCGATGGGCTTTGCGCCGCTGGAAGCGATCGCAAAAGTAGTTCGCAAAGCTTCGTGACGACGGACAATTTCCACGAGGCTTTGCACCAGGGCATTTACGTTGAGTAAACCTGTGAGGCGATAAGCCAGGGGAATATTGTAGACGGGAATACCCGGATGCAATTGAGCTAATATCCAAAACTCAAGTTGAGTCAAAGAGATTGGCAACTCTTTTGTACTCCGAGGTACTAGTTTGAGAGATGGAGTTAAGTCATTTTGGCGATATTCTGAAATCTGCCGATCTAGCTCGACTACTGTTGGGTAATCAAACAGACAGCTTATAGGTAACTCCACTTTGAAGGTTTCTCGCAACCGAGCAATGACTTGCATTACTGATAAAGAATGCCCTCCTAATGCAAAAAAGTTGTCATGGATACCAACTTGTTCCAGCCCTAAAACATCACTCCAGATTTCTGCCAGAACCTCTTCAGTTGCAGTCCGGGGTGGGATCAAGTCTGTAGAGATGTTACGTGTTTCCCTAGTCGTAGGTGCTGGTAAAGCGCGGCGGTCTGTTTTGCCACTGCTGGTTAGAGGTAGAGCATCCAGCAACTTTACAAAAGCAGAAGGTAGCATGTATTCGGGTAGCTTCTGTTTGAGATAACAAAGCAGTTCGCTGGTGTCTAGGTGTTGTTTGGGGACAATGTAAGCGACTAGGCGCTTGCTTCCTGGTTGGTCAACTCTTGCAATAACTACTGCTTCTTTTACCTGCGGGTGTGCGACGAGTACGGTTTCAATTTCTCCCAGTTCAATGCGAAAACCCCGCACCTTCACTTGATTGTCAATTCTACCAAGAAATTCGATGTTGCCATCAGCTAAATATCGAGCGCGATCGCCTGTTTTATAAAAACGATTCCCATCCTTAACAATGAATTTCTCAGCTGTTAATTCTGGGGAATTAATGTAACTTCTAGCGATCGCCACGCCGCCAATATACAGTTCTCCGGAAACTCCAATTGGTAATAGTTGCAGATGGCGGTCAAGGATGTAGATTTGCGTATTTGCGATCGGGCGACCAATGGGTGGAAGTGGCGACCAACTGCTTGCCACATCTTTTAATGTAAAACTTGTTACTACATGGCTCTCTGTTGGGCCATACTGATTTTGCAGCGTACAACCAGGAAGCTCCCTAAAAAAGTTGACTAAATCAGGAGTAATATGCAACTGTTCTCCTGCCGTCATAATCTGGCGCAAAGATGCAGGATAGAATTTAGAAATAGAGGCAGCATTGGCTAACTGCTGAAGGGCGACGAAGGGCAAAAACAGTCTTTCTACCTTTTCTTGGGTAATTAATTGTAATAATACGAATCCATCCTTCTGTACTTCTTCGGGAATTAAAACTAAGGTTCCGCCGCTACACCAGGTAGAGAATATTTCTTGAAAAGAGACATCGAAACTGATAGAAGCAAATTGCAAAGTTTTGGCACAACTAAAAGCACTTTCGTTAATTTGCCAATGTAAAAGGTTCGCTAGAGAACGGTGACTCATGGCTACACCTTTGGGTTTGCCGGTTGAGCCAGAAGTATAAATTACATAAGCCAAGTTTTGTGGTGTCACTTGACTAACAGTATTTTCCTGACTGTTTTGGCAAAAAATCTCCGATGTATCTAAGCAAACTACTGTTAAAGAAGTCGGAAGTAGAGTTTTGTAATGGGGATTTAGATCCATGTTCTGCTCTGCTCCACAGCAGGTCATTTCCTCTTGCTCCCTGCTCCCCTCCCCCTGCCTCTTAGTTGATGAATCTGTCAGCAATACCGAGGCTTGAGAATCACTTAAAATATAAGTCAAGCGTTCTTGGGGCGATCGCGGATCTAAGGGTACGTAAGTACCACCAGCTTTAAGGATTGCCAAAAGTCCTACAACCATCGATAAAGAACGCTCAACGCAAATCCCTACCCGCACTTCTGGTTTTACACCAAGTTTTTGGAGATGGTGTGCTAACTTGTTAGCCTGACAATTTAACTGCTGGTAAGTCAGTTGTTGAGACTGGAACGAAACGGCCACTGCATCCGGTATCCGTTCCACTTGTTCTTCAAACAACTGAGCGATACATTTATTGGGATAATCTGTTTGGGTATGATTCCATACTAAGAGTTGGCGCTGCTCGCTAGCAGTTAGCATGGGTATCTCTCCTACTTTCTGCTCGACGTTACTAACCATACCCTCTAACAAAGTTACAAGATGCCCCATCATCCGGTTAATCGTTTCCCTGTCAAAGCGGCTACCATCATAAAGAATGCGTAGAGATAATTCTTGTCCTGGTACAGCGATGACTGTGAGCGGATAATTTGTTTGTTCAATAACTCGCCGTTTAGTAATTTGGATACTGCTACCTGGATTTGATAAAGACGTATCTTGTGGGTAGTTCTCAAACACCACAATGCTTTCAAACATGGGTAATTCTTGGGGAATTTCACTAATAGCTTGAATTTCTACTAACGGACACCAAGAATACTGCGATCGCTCCACCTGTTGAGTCTGCAATTCCCTCAGCCATTGCCATAAAGGAGTTGCTGTTGGTACTTTCACCCTGACTGGTAGAGTATTAATGAATAGTCCCACCATAGATTCTACCCCCGATAATGTGGGAGGACGACCAGACACAGTTGCGCCAAATACTAGCTCAGACTCATCAGTGTAGCGACTAAGTAAAATTGCCCAAGCTGCTTGGACGAAAGTTGAAAGTGTCAGATGATACTGCTGTGCTTGGGACTGTAAAGCCGCAGTTATGGTTACTGATAAACAGCACTGATGTTCCTGGTAGGTTTTTGACTGGGGAAAATTTTGCACCTCACCCCGATTTAGTTGCAAACGGGTAGGACTAGTAAAGCCATGAAGTTGTTGTCGCCAAAAAATCTCTGCTGCTTTTAAATCTTGTTGCTGCAACCAATTAATATAATCTCGGTAAGGACGGGGAGTATTTAAATATAAGTATTCGCCTTTAACTAAAGCATTATAAAAAGCAAAGACTTCTTTGCAGAGAATTGGGAAACTCCAGCCATCAATTAGCAAGTGATGAAAGCTCCAGACAAATTCGTAAGTATCATCAGCGACTCGAATTAAGGTGAACCGCATGAGTGGAGCTTTGTCAATAACAAAGTCCTGAACTCGATCTGTTTGTAAGAAAGCTTGTAAACGCTCTTGTTGTTCTTTTGGAGATAAAGAACGCCAATCATAGTTCTGCCAAGGTAACTCTACTTGCTTACATACTACGTGGAGAGGCTTTTCCTGCTTTTCCCAAACAACAAGGGTACGCAGAACTGGGTGACGCTTCAATACTCGCACACAAGCCTGCTGAAGCAGTGTAATATCTAAATTGCCAGAGAGCGTGAGACAGAACTGCTCAAGATATACTCCTGATTCTGGCTCATGCAGAGTATGAAAAAGCATACCCTGTTGCATAGCAGAAAGAGGGTAAATAGATTCAATATTTTTATTTTTAATTATTTGCAGTTTGCTCATATAAGGTTATTATTTTATTTTTGAAAAGATAGGTAAAGCTCTTTCTCAAATTTTTATTGTTCCTCGTAGAAAATAATATTTTTTACGCTAAATTCATGAAATCAAAGTTATTTATATATTACGAACTCTACTTAATTGTTGAACAAAACTCAGTACAACTTTATTCTTTATTGTTCCCTATTTTCTGTTCTCTGCTTCCTCTCTCTATGAGCGATTATCCGAATCAAATCGAATTCCTATAACTAAGAATAATCGCCAAATAATACTCCATTTTTTTGTCCTAAATACTTGTAAGCTATCTGACTATTTAACTCTTTAAATTTTTTCATAATATCTTCTTTTTCTTTCGGTAAGAGGAGCACATCATCAATTAAAAATTTTGGCAGCCTCGATACTAACTTACATATTGTTTTGTTATTAGATAAGAAGCTCAAGAACTCTTGATATTTTGACCAATAACTATAATCTAATTTTATGAATTTCGCTAAAATTGTTTCATTCAAATTATTTATAAGCAAAAGTATCTTGATCATTTTTCCTGAAGGAGACACATTTATTTTTGCATTATAGTCAACTTTATAATCACTTTTATTGTTGAATTGATTAATGACTCTTAAGAAATCAGCAAAAATATGATCTTTCGTATTTGATTTTGCAAAACATCGAACAATCATATTGTCATATCCAAATATATTTGCCCAATTCTCTAACATTTGATAATAGTTAAAGATATATTGATATTTATTAAACAACTCTTGAATTCCTACGCTACATGCTCCTAGTTTAACCATGTAACAGTAAGAGGATTCTAAAAATTCATCTTGCTTTCTTAGATATATAACTACCTTGATTTCGTATTCTTTTAACAAATTTTTTATTTTTGCAAGTGTTTCAAGTTGATAAAAGATTTTAAAAGAAGTAAAAGCTTCTGCGGAAATTATCACATTTCTAGGGTTAATAGAGTCTATTTCTGTCTTCAGTTCTTCCCAAATTGACATTGAAAGTGTATTATCCTTGTCTTCCAAACCCATTAAACAATGGGCTAAAGTATTATGACAGTAACGGTTAACTATTTCTTTGGCATTATTTTTTATATCAGACTTAGGATACAAGTAACCGTTTTCTAAGAATTTATCTCTATTATTAAACAATGCTTTTTGTAGGCAAGTTGTTCCAGTCTTGGGCATTCCAATGTGTAAGTAAATTATTGTCATATGTCTTTAATCAATGGGAGTAATTTAAAAGGTATTTTTTAGTAAAAAGTGAGCGATCGCACGCTAAAACTGAAAGTAAACAAAGGGCTGAGGATTGATTGCTGTCAGCCGAAATATTGCTGAAACCAACACCCCAAAGCAAACAGCAAAACTCCAATTAGGAATTTTACGCCACCAATCAGCAAACCAACCTTTATAAGCCGCCCAATGGAGCATCATTAAAGGTACAAAAGTCCATGCAACTTGGAGATTTAGGTTTTCAGAGTCAAGAGAAGTCAAGAATAAAAATGATTTTTCTACTTGTATAGCGCTGCTAAGATCGTTACTCCGAAAGAAGATGGCAGAGGCACAAAACCAATACATTGTTAGGGGGATACCTAGCATCTTTCTCAATGGTAGCAATCCTTTATAGGGAGCAATCCGAGATAACCATTGCTTGTGAACAACTAAAGCGATTCCATTTAATCCACCCCAAACTACAAAATGCCAAGCAGCTCCATGCCAGAGTCCTGATAGAAGCATTAAAATGAGAAGATTTTTATACCCAAACAGTTCTGTTCGTTCAGCTTTTGGCCGCTTTCTCATTAAAGGAATATAGACATAATCTCGCAACCAACTGTAGAGGGTAATGTGCCAGCGTTGCCACAAATCAGTGATATTACCGGAAAGGTAGGGGAAATTAAAGTTCAGAGGTAGTTTGTATCCAAGTAAACCTGCTGAAGCGATCGCCATATCTGAATAAGCAGAAAAGTCGCAGTATATCTGGATGACGAAAGAAATAACAGCAATCCAACAACTCAAGAAAGTATAATTTTCTGGATTCGTGAAATACTGTTCTATTAAAGGAGAAAGATTATCCGAAATGCAGGCTTTCTTGAAATATCCTACGAAAAAAAGCATTAAACACCCCCGAAAATCAACCTCGCTTAAGCTTTTTGGGGTTAGCAGTTGGGGCAAAAAAGTAGATGCACGGACAATTGGCCCCGCAACCAGTTGAGGGAAAAAAGTTACAAATAGAGAAAAATCCCAAAAATTTCTCACAGGTTTGAGTTTACCTAGATAGATATCAAGGGAATAACTCAGAGTTTGAAACGTGTAAAAACTAATACCTGCTGGTAGAATAATGTTAAGGGTTGTCAGGCTTATAGGTAAACCCAAAAAACTTAATAAGTTGGCAGCAGACTCAGTGAAAAAGTTATAGTACTTAAAAAACCCTAATATTCCTAGATTTACTACTAAACTAAGTATCAACCATGCTTGACGCTGCTGATTCTGTGGCTTATTCAGCAAGGCATCCCAATTCCCAAAATTTGGAGTTTTTGCTTTTTCTACTACCTCATTGGTGGGAATTTCCTGTCCTAGTAAATCACTAACCTGTGGTCTAGATAGCATTAAACCAACAAAGTAATCAATGACTGTCGATAACAAGAGCAAAAAAAGGAAGCGCCAATCCCAAGCACTATAAAAGATATAACTACAGATTAGCAACCACAACTTACGATGATTGTCTTTCTGCAACGCCCAATAGATGCAGAAAACAATCACGAAGAAAAATACAAACCGAAATTCTGTGAATACCATCTTTCTTTACATTGAGCTAATGATTATGTGATAAAAACTGGCTATTCAAGTTTTACGCTATTTGCAACTTGTTGCCCTGAATTATTTAAATACTCAGTAAATCTTGATGCCAGTAAAAGTGTGAATTCTTGAGCGCCTTGGTGATTGAGATGTGCGCTATCAATTCTACGGTTTAATTCATACAAATTAGTAAAAATATTGACATTATTAAAAGCAAACAAAGTATTTATATATCCTGAATCGTATGCTTTGTAAAGAGCAGAGTAGTTAGAATCAGCCTCTAGAAGTGGAGGAATAAAAAATATAGCTTCAAGTTTCTTGTTATTAATTTGCTGCTGTTTTTCAATTTGGGAAGAAATATTTTCCATCATTTTCACTCCATATATTGTGGATGTCTTATTAAATGTATTTTCTGAATTTAAATTTGCTAATTTTGTTTGTTCATTTTTGAGATGTTTTAAATAAGTATCCAAACCATTTGTTCGGAATAGAGTCTGCCATTTTTCAGCTTTTTTTTGCCAATCTATTGCGTAATATCCAGATTCTTGTAATAGTCTATCCTCAGATACTTTTGCTAAGGGATCTGCATTTGATAAATCTAAATTTAATATTCTTTCCTGCCAGAAAGTAGAAAGCTGACCAAGACCTAGCCATCGATAGATAAAGCTTTGAAAGTTAGCGTATATATATGGAACTTTTACTTGCCAGTTATCGATTGATGATTCCCAAATTAATTGAAAATTTTCTATGGTTTTACGAGGAGTATGCCAGTATATCTCCTGAGCGGAAGTCGAACCAAAGTTGGTAAATAAGTCAACTGAACAGTCTAGAAATATCCATTTTAAGTTTGCTGGCTTTAAATCTAGAATTTTCTGTAAGTAAAAATCTAGTTCTGATACGTTTGCGCCTGCGATACCAAAGTTGAAAGATTTGACACTCTTACCCTCTTTTGTCATGTATTCATCAAATATTTTCGGGACTACGCCAAAGTAAGTAGTGCTTGGCCCCAGAAAGATAGCATTGTAATCATCTTTATGTTCAGTAAAATATTGCCATTTAACGCTAATCTCACCAAGATTTTGGATAGTCTTAGAATAGGGTATAACTGTATTTAATAATCCCGAAGAAACAAATATAGTAATTAGAAAAATTAAACTATACCCAAACATCACAAGTGGTCTTAACATAATTTTTTTCTTAAATATCTACAACTACATCTACTTCTACTTCTGTCTTTGTTAATTGCCAGTTCATCTTCAGGTTGAGCCAGAAATTCCAAAGTGTCACACAAGCGATCGCTACTAATTTAGCTATGTATTCATTGACTTGGAATTGATAAAATAGCCAATTTACAATTAGGCTATTGAAAATAAGCCCAACTAAGCAAATGAGATTAAACTTGACAAACCGTTGTAACTTTTGACTAATTTTTTGTTGGAAAGACATATCACCAAATGTCCATAAATCATTCCATAGAAAATTATTAATAATTGCTATTTCTGTGGAAAGCATTGCACTCCGAGTTAACGCAAAACATAATGAGCTATGTAAAAAATAGAATGCCCCAAAGTCTACAAACACTCCACTTAAACCAACTACAGCAAAGCGAATAAATCGACTAAAAAGTGCCGAATGAAGATAAAAGTAGACTTTATCTCTCAGATAAATAATATTACAATAGTTAAAATATTGCTTCATTCACTTTCTATTATGTTAAGGTTTTTATCGAGTTGCCAAAATCCTTCAAGTGGGTAGATTAATTTCAGTGAATTAGTCTTATCCTTTTCAAGTTGATGAGCTAAACTATTTTCCAGATCGTCAACAAAAAAAATAGATTTATAATTTTTAACCATTATTGGTAACTGGTCGTTTTGGATTGTAACTAAGTTAACGTTTGGCTCGAAATTATGACTTAAGGTGAGGATAACTCCCAAGTTATAATCATTTTTGTTACTTATCAATAAAATATTATTATTAGATTGATTAATACGTTGACTCATTGCTAGCAAATTCTTGCCACCTATTTGTGGCCACCAAGTTTCAGACTGAAAAAATCTAACATCAGAAACTAGTCCAGAGATGAGTAACCCTACCACAATGACTTGCCAAAGGTTTTTCTGCCAGTTTTTCACCAAGAAAAGATGGAAAGCTAAAATATACACTACAGCACTTTGGATGCTGAGGTATAACGGTAACTGATAACGAAAATGAATAGAGCGAATTCCTCCAAAAATTAGGTCGTAGAAAAGCAACGTTAACCCTGGAAATCCCCCTAATAAAGCAATAAATAAACTAGTATTATTTGAGAGATAATTTATAAAATAATTAATAATATAAATTATTAAAACTAAACTAGTTATTATCGTAGGAATACTATAAAGTAAAGAGCTTTCCGCAGGTAAATTCTTGACCCAAGCATCATCAGAAGCTAAATTAAAATCAAAAAATATTCTGCTAATCCGACTGAGCCAAATCCCAATTAAGTCGAAAGGACTATCTGTTTTAAATGCGATCCATGACAAGAGATTTGTTGCTGTATGAATCTGGGTAATGATTACCATTAGCCAGGGTAAAAACATCAAGCAAGCTGCTATGGAACTCAGTAAATAATTACGCAGAGTTTTGTTGAAGCGAAACTGTTGCCTAATAACCATATATATGCAATGAGCGATCGCAACCATTGCTGTTAATAGATGGGTGTAAAATCCCAAGGCTAGAGTGAGAGTATATACAGCCCAACTTAAGTAACTTTTTCGGCGAATAGCTTGCAATAAAGCAGCACTTGATACTAGAATCGTCACCATCCATAAACCGTATTCTCGTGCATCTTGGGCAAAGAAAATCTGCAACGGAGAAATCGCCATTATAGCCATTCCCATCCACCCAACTAGTGCTGATTCAAACAACTCTAAACATAGCCAATACACACTAGGAAACACCAACAGACTAATTACTGCTGATAAACTCCTAACTGCCGCAGGGAAATCCCCAAAGACTTGCGCCCATAATCTCACCATCACATAATACAAAGGTGGATGTTGTGGGTCTGAACTTATTAAGTAGCGAACTGTATCAGCCACAGTTCGATCTGGGTTAATGTGTTGATATTTGTCTAAAGTGATAACAGGAATTACGCCTTCATTATTGCTCCAATTGCTAAAAATCTCTTGTTTAACCTCGGCTAGTGTATGACCAGATATTGCCAGCGATGTCGCAAATTCGTCATACCAATACACTTTTTGTCCCAAATGGGTAAAGCGAAAGAAAATACCTAACCCAATTAGGCTAATTACCAAAATTTTTAACCAAGTTGGAGGTTTTGACTTTGCTAGCAATTGTAACTTGTCCATTTATTATCTCTAGTCTGTAGCTATCCTTTTGGCTGCTTAAAATATTCATGGGCAAGAATTGGTGGATACTTGGGTACTTCATCTATATCTAAGCAAGTCTGAATGGAGTTAATTGGAGCATCATAATTGGGACCTGTAAAAAAGGCGCATGAGTACCTTTGTTTAGCACTGTGAGATTGAGTTGGGACTATAACTCGATGTCGTGTAGCGCAAAATTTATCGTTTGTCCATCGCTGCATTAAATCTGCAACCAATACTATAATTGCGTCAGGAATGAAGGGCGCTACAACCCATTCTCCAGCATTTGTATATACTTCTAACCCTTCAGAATCTTGAAATAAAAATGTGAGAGTACCTATGTCAGTATGTTCTGCAAGATAAACTTTTCCTAGTTCTGGAGGCTGATATATAGATGGGTAGTGATGCAAAACTATGCCGTGGTTTTGCTCTGAATATAAATTTGTAAAATAATCTTCTGGAATTATCAGAGAAATAGCCAAAGCTTGGAATACTCTCAAAGCAGTTTCGTGACAACCAGCGAAAAATTTCATCATCACTTTATGAAACTGAGTAGGATTTTTAGGCCATTTATTCGGTTCAAAGAAAGGATCTTCAATCCCACCAACTTCATCGGAAGTAATTTCTTTGCCAAAATGAAACCCTTCAGTCATTAGTTCATTAGCGTTGTGTTTATCTTCACTTTTTTTAAAATTATGATATCCGCGAAGATTCCGGTCTGGAAAGAAAGATACTTGTTCTTTTTCATGCTCCGGTAGTCCAAAAAAGCACTCGGTTTGTGAAAAGACTTGAGCGATTAGAGTATTAGGAATACCATAATTTTTGAGGTATAAACATCCGACCTCATGAATAGCAAGAGAAATTTGTGCAGCGACAGCTTCTTTTGCGGTCGAGTCACCTATAAGAAAAGCATTGAAATCAATGATAGGAATTTGCATACAAACGATATCCTCTTTAGTTAATCTCAGTCAGTTTCAAGTCGTAAGAGTTCCAAAATGTTCCTATTAGAGCAGAGTGTTCAATACCTTGGATACGATTTCGTACTGCCACCATTGAAAAAGGGTTAACTAGATAAATAAATGGCAGATACTCCTGAGCAATTTGTTGAGTTTCTACGTACATAGCTTTACGCTTTGCTTCATCCACTTCGGAGGCTGCTTGAATGTATAAAATACCAATTTTTCGTTCCCAATCTGCAACCTGTCGCCCTATTATCGGCATTTGTCCTGTTTGGGATTGTTGATTAAAAAAGTGCCAACTAGTTTCAGGCAACCAAACATTAGCCCAATCATTCGGTTCTTGACCGACAGCAACTTCAAGTACTTGACACTCCCAATCGAAAGTTTGAGTTAGTTTGTTGATAAAAATGCTAGTAGCGACAGGATTGAAATCAACAGTTATGCCAATATCACTCAAATTTTGTTTGATGAGTACTCCCATTGCCTGCAATATATTATTGTTAGCATTCGTCATGAGGCTAAAGCGCACAAGGTTTCCTTGCTTGTCTAATAACTGACCTTGATTATTGTATTTAAACCCTGTTTTTACCAGTAATTCTTTTGCTTTTTTAAGATTGTATTCATAGACCTTTAAACCTGCTTGGACGGGTAAATAATACTTGCTCTGTACAGCAATCGGCGAATTTTGCAGTTGACCCAATCCCTTATAGATATTGTTGAGTATTTGTTGGCGATTAATTACATAGGCAACTGCTTGTCTAAATTCCACTGTATTAAACCAACGAGACTTGATGGGATCTACCAGTGGTTGACCATTTCTACTACCTTTATTGAGATTAAAAGTAATGGCAGTTGATCCTATAAAAAGGCCGCCATTATAAATAGTAAAGTTTCCTCTAGTTTCTTCATGTTTTAATAATGAAAAATAATTGGTATTAACGTTGATGTAATCCAATCCTCCAGAACGGAATTGGATTAAAGAAGTATCTTGACTAGGAATAATTTGCCCAATCACACGCTCGATATAAGGTTGCGAATTGCCTTGAGCATCTTTACGCCAGTAATAAGGATTTTTTCGGAAAATTATTCGCTGGCTAGGAGTATAAGATTCTATTGTATAAGGGCCGTTGACAATAATATTTTCTGGTGGAGTATCAATCCCCCAAGTAGACATAAATTTAGGTCTGCCTTCCTGGTCTTTTATTTTGACTGTTTCCCGAAAAACATGGGCTGGTAAAATTTCCAGTTTTGTAGCCCGAATAAATGGAGCAAATGGTTCAGGTAATGTAAATTCAACTCGCAAATCATCAAGTTTCCGTACAGTAGGAAAGGTACGATTCTTGCCAATTAGGAAGAAGTCTTTAGCATAAGTAGGAATGGCTGGATTCTTATAAATTTCATTGTAAGTAAAAACCACATCTTCAGCAGTTAGTGGCTTTCCATCTGACCATTTTAACCCTTTTCTGAGGATGTAAATTATTTGTTTTTTATCTGGAGAAGTTTGCCAAGATTCAGCTAGACTAGGTTCAATTTCTCCCCGTCCATTTTCTTTTACTAGTCCCTCATAAGTATAGTTTAAAGTATAAGCTGATTCTACGATTAAAGCTGGATTAAAAGTTGTAGGTTCAATTGGGAAAGAGAAAATAACTTGAGATATTGATGTTGCTTTAATTTTTAAGTTAGTTTGATGATAGATAATTATTGCGATCGCAGTTACAAAAGCCAGCAAAATTACTAGCCAGCGATGGCGAATTAAAGTATACTTTTTCTTATTTTTTAATAACTTATAATTCAACATCGTGAAACCACTCCGCAATTTATTCTTGACTAGGTTGAGATAACAACCTATGGGCATCTTCTAATAAAGCTGGTATTTTGTCAGCATGGGGGCTATGACGCAGACAATTACTTAGATCAAATTGTCTAACTTTTTCTGCTGTCACGCCAGGGAACCAAGGATCGGCATTATTTAAGTGGTTGTAACGCCTTGTGGCATATTCAAACATATCAAATGCGATCGCTAAATTTCGCAACCACAAAATAACTGGAATATTAATCTCGCCAGGGGTTTCTTTATAGGCAGGTAAACCAGTATGCCAGCTAGAATACCAATCTTTTCCGAGTGTAGCGATCGCTTCTTTTTCTAAACGGTTCAAAATTGGTAATAAAATTTCATCCGCTTTATCTAAAAGTTCTATAACCTTCAAGTGTTCGTCAAAATCTGATGGTCTAGATGCGCCTAAGCTGAGAGTATGTACTTGAGGATGGCTCAAACAAAACAGATCGTTAAACACCATCGGACTGAGAGGATGGCACAATTCTAATAACTTTTGTGGAGGTTTGTAGAGCATACCACCTTTGTCTGATGGGCTAATAATAAATACTCCCATATCATGATATGCGGCTGCTTCAATGGCGGACCAATTGAATTGATTAATGTAGTACCAATGTAAATTTATATAGTCAAATTGATTGGTTTGAATGGTTTTAATAATTAAGTTTGTCGCAGCGTGAGTAGAAAAGCCAATAAACTTTACCTTACCCTCAGCTTGCAATTGCCGCGCTACATCAAGACAACCATTAGGGCGAATGCTATCCTCAAGATGTTGGTAATTATTAATGCCATGCAGTGTTAATAAGTCAATGTAATCTAGCTTTAACAAAGCTAAAGATTTCTCACACAAACTGCGGAAGTCTTCAGAATCAGACATAGGAGTAACCTTAGTTTGGACAATAATTTTTTCTCTAGGTAACTTAGGTAAAATCGCTCCTAATTGCATCTCAGAAGTTCCATACATTCGAGCAGTTTCGATGTGATTGATGCCAACTTCTAAAGAACGGCGAATAGTGGTTTCTAAATTCTGTTGATTTTCATTGGGAATTTTTTCTTGAGTAAGTTCCTCATATTCAGTATAGGCGTAGCGCATTCCGCCGCAGGAAAATATTGGCATTGGCAATTCTGTACGCCCAAATCTACGATATTGCATTATAAATGTGTTTTGATTAGAGCGATTCATTAATGACTTTTTGCCGAAATTAAGCCACGCATTACTTTGAGATGGAACATAAAGTATGATTTTTCAAGATGCTGAAGATGATATTGAATTAACTCATGTATCTTGGAGTAGTTACATGGTGGCATACTTGGGTAGAGATGATGCTCTACATGGTAATTATTATTCCAGTAATAAAACCTAACGATCGGGTTAGAAATCATTGTTCGTGTATCATTCCATAGGTTGTGATTTAAGTCAGATTCACAGCCATAGTGATCTGTAATGCTGAAAATAAAACCGAATGGAGAAGCAAAAGATATTAATGGTATCCAGTAACCAAAGAACAAAATTCCAGGAAAAATTACTGTCAATCCTCCCATTACTACAACCCAGCCCAATAATAGCCAATTATTTTGTAAGACAAATTGGCGTTGTTCTGGTGTTTTAAAATAGCTCAAATATAAGTTAGTTGGTAAAGATGATTCCTCTTGCGTATGTGTTTTTAAAGAGTCTAAATATAAATCTTTGGTCACTAACCACCAGTTCTTGCATACTGCGAGAGGATAAAAATATGTCAAGGCCAGAAGATAGGTTTTAATATTAGGAAAGATTTGCCATGCTGAGGTATCTCCTACGATGTTACCTTTGATTTTTGCTTCTCGATGATGTCCAATATGAATATATTTGTGAAATGAAAAGTTCATCAATAATACTAATGACAAGAAAGTCCCCACGAATCGATTAGTATTTTTTGACTTATACAAACTATAGTGAGAGCAATAATGTATTGCCGCAAAAAAACAGACAAACAAAAATCCTTGAACAAACCAGACTAATAACCACACTGCCCAGTTATTCAACCAGAATCCAATAGCTGCAAAGATTAAATATGTACTAATGACAACAAATGTTTGAATAATCGATCTAAATGTAGGAATTTCATGCAATATACGAAGTTCTTCGTTAGATATTTGAGTTACTTCACTAATACTAAGTCTGGTATTCTCAATTATTTGATTGTTCTTTGGAATTTCCATGTTGTTCACCTCTACGTTGACAATAACAATTTAAAAACTAGATATTAACCTATTAATTGTTTAATTGATATTGGATGGCTTCTGCTAGTTGAACTACAGTAGGTTTCTCAAATAGGTAGATCAACGGCAGTTCGACTTGCAAAGCTGACTGTAGTTTGCATATAACTTCAAGGGTTTGAGAAGAATGTCCTCCCAGTTCAAAAAAGTTATCTTGAGTGCTAATCTGCTCTAGTCTTAAAATCTCTTTCCAGATATTTAACACAACTTCTTCGATAGGATTTTGTGGAGTAACAAAGTCCTTCGATGTTGGGAGTGTAACAGTTTGAGTGGGCAAACTTGGTGATTCAAATATTAAGATAAGTTCAGCCAGACGTTGGTTATAATTTGTCGTTATTTTTTCCAGCAAGGTCTGCAAATTCTCGACCATTTTGGTAATAGTGGCAGGTTCAAATAAATCGATTCTGTATACGAGTAAACCTTCAATACCTGTTGATGTTTCTTCCAGCGTTAACTCTAAATCAAACTCTGCGGTATCTTTTGTATCTCTAGCAATAAACTGCTCCTTCAAAGTGAGATTTGCAAATTCTAAATCATCCTCTGGAGTATTTTGAAAGACAAACATTACTTGATTTATTAATGTGTAACTAGAATCTCTCACTGGCTGGAGTTTTTCTATTAGCTTGATCAGGGGCATTTCTTGATGAGCATAAACACCCAAAGCTACCTCACGCACTCGGCCGAGTAGTTCCCGAAAGTTGGGGTTTCCTTCTAAGTTGGTACAAAATGGCAGTAAATTGACAAAGAAACCAATCAGTCCCTCAGTTTCTACTCTGGTGCGATTTGCAAGGGCGCTGCTGACAATGATGTTTTCTTGTCTTGTATAAGAGAAGAGTAATGTCTGGAATGCTGCCAACAAGGTCATAAATAGGGTTACGCCTTCCTGTTGACTCAGCGCTTTGAGTGCATCGGTTAATTTTTTGGAGAGAATTATCGGTTGGCCTGCACTTTTAAAAGTTCGCACTGGTGGGCGGGGATAATCAGTTGGTAGCTGCAATATCGGTGGACTAATACCTAAGTGCTTTTGCCAAAACTGAAGCTGAGATTCTAAAACTTCTCCTTGTAACCACTGCCTCTGCCATTGAGCAAAGTCGGTATATTTGATCGGTAATTCAGTCAGAGGAGACGGCTTACCTTTACAGAAGGCTTCGTAAACTTTTGCCAGTTCTTGGGTTAGGACACTAAAAGACCAACCATCAGCAACAATATGGTGTGTGACGGCAACAAATAGATACTCTTGTTCATCCAAGCGCCAAAGCTTGCTGCGTAATAAAGGGCCTCGTGCCAAATCGAAAGGATGCTTAATTTCCTTTTCAGCCTGTTGTGTGGCTTGAGTTTCGCGTTCAGTTGCGGGGAGGTGTCGGAGATCAATTACGGAAAAGTCAAAGACAGGCTTGTTGACAACAGCATAAACGACTTGTCCATTTTTCACCTGAAAAGTCGATCGCAATGTCTCATGTCGCTGGACAATTTCTCTTAAACTCTCTGATAATGCTTTCTCATTAAGCGCACCTGTGATGCGATAAACCAAAGGCAAGTTATAAATGGAACTGTCTGGATAGAATTGGTCAAAAAACCACAACTCTAGCTGTGTTAAAGAAATTGGTATTGGCTCGTCTTGCGAGGGCAACCGTTTTAAAGATAACTCCTGGCAATCTGGTTGGTTAGCTATGGCGATTTTTTGGGCTAAAGGTGCGATCGCAGGAGACTCAAACAAACTTAACAGTGGTAATTCTATCCCAAATGCTTTACGCGTCAAAGCAATAACCTGAGTTGCTAGTAAAGAATGTCCCCCCAAATCAAAGAAGTTGTCATAAATGCCAACTCGTTCTAACCCTAAAACATCTCTCCAAATACCAGCCAAAATTTCTTCGGTGGGAGTACGCGGCTCAACAAAAGTCTGACTTAACTCCGGTCGGTTGGTTGTCGGTTCTGGTAGAGCGCGACGGTTTACCTTACCATTGGGTGTTAAGGGGAACGATTCCATTTCTACAAAAGCTGATGGAATCATATAATCTGGCAGTTGCTCAGTCAAAAAAGTCCGCAGTTGTTCGACTGTTACTGACTCTCCCGGAATTGGGACAAAGTAAGCAACTAAATATTTTTCCCTGGCACTTTCCCCATGCACTTTTGCGACTGCTTGGTTAATTTGAGGATGCCTGCTCAGAACGGCTTCAACTTCTCCCAGTTCAACGCGAAAACCCCGGACTTTTACCAAATCATCTATCCGTCCGAGAAACTTGATATTGCCATCTGGTAAGTATCGAGCTAAGTCCCCTGTTTTATAGAGGCGTTCGGAAGAGGCAGAGGGGAAAGACTGCTGCAACTTCTCCTCTACTCCTCTGCTCCCCTGCTCCCCTGCTCCCCTGCTTCTTCGGAACGGATTTGGGAGAAATTTTTGATTGGTCAAATCTGCACGGTTGAGGTAGCCACGAGCCAAACCATCACCACTCACGTAGAGTTCCCCAGGAACGCCAATCGGCACGGGTTGGAGATTACTGTCTAACAGATAAACTTGTACATTGACAGCAGCTTTACCAATCGGCGGATAAATCGGCCATTCATCTGGCTTTTCGCTAAAAGTATAAGCTGTAACTAAGTCTGCTTCCGTGGGACCATAGAAATTGTAGAGTGTACAATTTTCCAGACGCTTAAACAGCTTAATCATCGGCTGAGTAATTTGGAGTTGTTCGCCACAAGCGATCGCTTCCCGAATATTGTTAAATAAATGTTTTTGATCTCCGTATATTTCCGCTAATTGCTGCCAAA
This sequence comes from Nostoc sp., assembly GCF_036917515.1. Classification (GTDB taxonomy): domain Bacteria; phylum Cyanobacteriota; class Cyanobacteriia; order Cyanobacteriales; family Nostocaceae; genus Nostoc. The sequence continues at coordinate 26,457 of NZ_JBALDE010000278.1, forward strand.
GGCTAACTGGCAGAAAAACTTTCCCAACAGGGTTGTTAGCAAGCAAGTGGATTAATTTATCTAAATCTTTGCGATCACATTCAGGAATGATATACAGCGTCCCTCCAAAGCCCCACGCCACGGATATTTCGTGATAGCTGACATCAAAACTGAGGGAGGCAAACTGAAGCACACCAATACCTGTGGCCATTTTTGCCTGATGGTGTTCTATTAAATTGGTGAGGGAGCGATGGGGAACAATCGTACCTTTAGGAGTGCCGGTAGAGCCAGAGGTATATATAATGTAGGCTAAATTATCAGCTGCTACTTCAACCTGCTGATTGCTCTCAGATTCTTTGCTGATTTCGTCCCCATCTTCATCCAACACAATCAGACGATGAGCAAAGTTGCCATCAAGTAATGACTTCCAACGTGTTTGAGTTAAGATGACTGGTGCTTGAGAATCGTTGAGCATGAAGGCTAAACGTTCTGGCGGATAGGTAGGATCGAGGGGAACGCAAACTCCCCCAGCCTTGAGAGTTCCTAATATGGCGATCGCAGCTACTAGCGATCGCTCTACACAAATACCCACTGGGACATCTGGTTTCACACCCAAGCGTTGCAAGTAGCGGGCAATTTTATTGGCTTGCTGGTTTAACTCTTCATAAGTTAATTGTTGGTTGTCATATACCACCGCCAATGCTTGGGGTGTTTTTTTGACTTGCTCCTCAAATAACTGATGGATGCAACGATTGATAGGATGCGCTGCTGAGGTAGCATTCCACTCGACTAAAAGCAAATTTTGCTCTGCTGGAGTTAGTAGCGGTAACTCGCCTGGGGTGCAATGAGGATTGACGGTAATTCCCTCCAACAGACTGAGGAAATGACCAGCCATGCGATCGATAATCTCTAGATCAAAGCGATCGCGATCGTAGTAAATTTTTACAGTCATTTCCTCGCCAGGAATTGCCAGCAGTGTGAGAGGATAATTAGTTTGTCCCCTGTCTTGTAGCTCCCCGATGCTCAAGTTTCCAGGGAGTTGCTGCAACGTTACATTTACAGGATAGTTTTCAAATACAACAAGGCTTTCAAACAAAAGTTGAGTGCGAGGAACTTCACTTACGCCTTGAATATCTACGAGTGGAGTGTATGAATACTGCTCCCGTTCTATGTATTCTTGTTGCAACAACCCCAGCCAGGTTAACAAATCGGTTGTATCAGTGATTTTTACCCGTGCTGGCAGAGTATTAATGAACAACCCCACCATCGACTCCACACCAGATAAAGCAGGAGGGCGACCAGATACAGTAGTGCCAAAAACCACGTCAGACTCGCCACTGTAGCGACTTAGTAACAACCCCCAAGCAGCTTGTACTAAGGTGGCAAGTGTCAGATGATGTTGTTGGGCAAAAGATTTTAAGGTAGTTGTCGTCTCAGCTGATAGATGTTGCGATCGCACTTCAATATTTTGTTGTTGGTGAGAACTCTGCCCAATTGCTCGCTCAACTATCAAAGGCGTAGGTACAGTAAAACCCTCAAGATTTTTTTGCCAAAACGCCTTTGCACCAGTCAAATCTTGCTGCTGCAACCAGTTAATATAATCCCGGTAAGGGCGACTGGGGGCTATATATAACTGTTGACCATTTTGAATTGACTCATATAGAGCAAACAATTCTTTAACAATAATCGGCCAACTCCAACCATCAACTAATAAATGATGAAAGCTCCAAACAAACTCATAAGTTTCATCAGCTACTCGAATTAAGGCAAAGCGCATTAATGGAGCTTTGTCAAGTTCAAAACCTTGTTTTCTATCTGAGTTTAAGAAAGAATTAAGATGTATTTCTTGCTCCTGCTGAGGAAACATCCGCCAGTCTAAATTAGACCAAGGCAAATTCACTGCTTTTCGCACCACCTGAACTGATTGTTTGCGATTCTTCCAAACAAAAAGAGTCCGCAAAGCTGAATGTCGCTCTACTAAAAGTTGCCAAGATCGCTCAAATATGCCTGGCTCTAAATTGCCATGCATAGTTAATTGAAACTGTTCAAAATAGATTGTCGATTCTGGCTCATAGAGAGTATGAAATAGTATCCCCTGCTGCGTAGGCGAAAGGGGATAAATAGCTTCAATATCTTTACTATTACTTTGTTTTTGTGCAACTACCATTGTTTTTATAGATGATATTAATTATGTAATTTATCTCTCTTCTTCTCTTATCTCTGTGTTCTCTGCGCCTCTGCGGTTCGTTTAAAAAAGTAATTGTTAAAAAGCAGAAGTTGACAATCCGCCATCTACTGGAATAGTAACACCCGTAATATAGCTAGCACATTCTGACGCTAAAAAAGCAACCAAATTAGCAACCTCACTAGAAACACCGCGACGACCAAGAGGAATCATCTTATTCGTTCCTTCGATGATTGAATCAACCGTCCGGCCTTCCTCTTGAGCGAATACTTCTAAATATTCTCTATGCCTTGGAGTATCAATCAAACCAGGATTTACACAGGTAACTAAAACATTCCACTTAGCAACTTGCGTCGCAACAGTTTTAGTAAAGTTGATTAATGCAGCATTCGCCACACCTGATTTAACTAGACGACTAGAAGGTTCTTTTCCTGATATCCCAACAATATTTATAACGCGCCCCCATTGCTGATTTTTCATTGTCGGTAGCACCAGGTTAGTCATGCGAATATAACCTATTAACTTGCCTTCAAAGACAGTTGACCAATCTTCATCAGATAGATTTTCTACTGGTTCATTAGAAAATATAGCCCCTTCTGAATTATTGACTAAGATATCAATTTTGCCAAATTCAGTAAGAGCTTCTTGGACTAATTGCTGAGAATCACTTGCATTTTGAACATCAGCACAAATAGGAATAACTTTTGCTTGGGAACCAACCAAACCTTGATAAGCTTGTTCTAATCGTTCGGAATTTCTTCCACAAATTATTAACTGACAACCTTCTGATACTAGCTTTTTGGCAACGCTATAACCTATACCAGCAGTTGCTCCTGTCACTAAAGCTACTTTTTTCGTTAATCCTAAATCCATGATGAATATTCCTTTAGGAAGCAGTGAGTGCTATATTATATAAAGTATCTTTAGCAGATGAAACAGAGCGATCTTTAATCAAAATTTCAATCAAAGATACTGTTTCATCAGAAAAATTATATCCTTTATAAAGAACATTAGCAGGAGCATAATAAACACTACCAAATTCTAGCTGTTGCTGTTGCTCTGCCACTGCGATCGCCAATTGACCATTTAGGACTATTCCCATTGTTTCACTAGCAGATTGGCGAATTGGTATTATCCCTTTTGAAGGAATTTTGGTAATGAAAATATCAAACCATGAACCAACTACAGATTGACAATCGAAACCTGTAAATTCATATTGAGTGGGTGAGACTTTTAAAATAGCTTCCTCAGCTTCTTCAGAATTAGTGATGCGTTTTACATCAAATGCTAGTGCTGTTTCCTGAAAAGGGTTGATAGAACCATGAAGAACATTAGAACCAGCCACATAAACTTGCTCAAATGGCTTGATAATTTCTTTAGTCCCGTTGAGGTTAAATTCCAAACGTCCCGCAATTTGCATTCCAATTTGGCTTTCAGGATGGCGATGTAATTCAAAAGTAGCCCCTGGTGGAATAGAAGCTAATTGAACAACTGTGTCTTGACATTGAAATGCTATTAACTCTACATCAAAATTAATTTTGATGTTTTTTGGCTGGGGAAAATATTTAGACATGGTTCTCTACTTCTTTTTGTGAAAAATTGACCAACTCATCTCAATGTTTCCATAGATGGAAATAAATTCTAAATCGTAAGCTTTAACAGCATTCTCATTAGTAATAGCGAAATCGGCTAAACCCTCCATTACCTGAATTGCTGAATCACTGGTAGAAGGAGATAAATCCACTTGTATTTGTGTTTGATCTTGAGAAGCTGGCAAGAGTTGTGTTAACAGAGGTAGAGGAGCAGGATGGGTAACAATTCTAGAGCCATTGAAAACTACCTCTGTATTTTTTTTCTTAGCCAATCCATAAACTGGAGTAGGAAATATAAAAATAAAGCCTAGATCGATACTTGGCTCCATATAAAACTCATTAATTCGGTCGTAAGCATGAGGAACTAAAGCCAGATCCACATTGTCTTGCAGTAAAGCTTCTTTAACATCTATAAAACTATCAAACAACTGAGTTGATACAGTAAATTCTTCTGATAGCAGATGGTTGGTTATATGCTTGGCAGCGTAGTCACTACTAGTAGCAGTAGGCCCCAAAGTACCTATAACTAAATTTTTTGAAGGAGGGATACGGGGTTGAAATTCAATCTGAAATTCCAGCATAGTTTTTTCTAAGTAATCATCATGATATTTTTTTCTAGCAAGTCATTGATAGCTTGGTTATAGATAGCCTCATAAAATTTAGTTTGTTAGTAGAAAACCTTGTTAAAATAAAAACTGTGTTTCTAGATGTGGACGAGTTTATTTAATTAATTTCTGCTAGCAGTTCGTCCAAAGCTTCTTGGCTAAACTCAACTTCCGGGAAATCAGAGGGAGTATAGCCACCTGCTTCTGGGGATAAGCAGTGGGTAATAATAGTTTCTAAAGCTTTTATATATTCATTAGCCAGATTTTCTACAGTGGCCCAGCTATGGAAATGCTCGCTATATTGCCATTCTAATTTCAGCCTTCCTTCAACAACTAATCCATTTACAGTTAACAAATGGCGGCGCTGTCCTTTGGGGCTGTGAATGGAACCGCTAGACTCTTGGGCATATTTCCATCCCAAGGTTGCTAACTGTGTTTGATCGAATTGACCAAAGTAGTTAAAGCTTACCTCAGCTTGGGGGAGGGCTTCTAATTGATTGCGTTCTGCGCTTGGCAGCAGCGCTTCTCTACGAGACGCTTTGCAATCGCTCTCATCCGGGCTAAGATAGCGCAAGATCCCATAATCAATACCCCGGTTGGGAATCCGGCGCAGTTGCTCTTTTACCGACTTGAGAACCTCTTTGGGATCGTTGCGATTCTCAAGTTTTAACAGAACGGGGAATATACTAGTAAACCAGCCTACTGTGCGGGACAAGTCCACATCTTCAAACAAGTCCTCTCGTCCGTGACCTTCTAAGTCAATCAGTAGGGCGTGAGAACTTGTCCAATGAGTGAAAGTCCGCACTAACGCTGTCAGCAGCACATCATTAATCTGGGTGTTGTAAGCTCCAGGGACATCCTGCAACAGAGCGCGAGTCTGTTCTACACTCAGGTATACAGATACAATCCGACTAGAAGCGACAGTGTTATCTTGGGCAACAGCAGCATAATCCAACGGTAAACGAGCAATTGGGAACCGCATTGAGTCCAGCCAATAATTTAGCTGTGAATGCAGTTCTTGACTGCGGGCATAATCCTGCAATCGAATTGCCCAATCCTTAAAGGAAGTTGTTTTTGCAGGTAGTTGGATACTTTTGCCAACTTCTAATTGTTTGTATGCTTCAGATAAGTCTTCTAGCAAAATCCGCCACGAGATGCCATCGACAGCCAAGTGATGGATGACGATGAGTAAACGTGCGGGGGAATTGCCTAAGTTAAACAGAACGACCCGCATCAGCGGCCCATCTGCTAAGTTCAGCGTTCTTTGTGCTTCCTCTGCTCTGGCTGCGATCGCCTTTAACTGTTCTTCTTGGGGCAGATGTGATAAATCTGCAATGTCCAACGATACTTTATCGCCTGCATCCCTGTTGTACTGCTGCCATTGCCCCTCCTGCTGCACAAACCGCAGGCGTAAAGCGTCGTGATGGTACAGTAACTTTTGTAGTGCCTGCTCTAATAATTCCGGTTGCAAATTTGCGGGAACTTCTAGCAGGAAGGATTGGTTAAAGTGATGAGGTTCCGGCAGATTTTGCTCAAAGAACCAGTGCGAAATTGGTGTTAGAGGGACAAGCCCTGTAACTAAACCTTGTTCTGATTTGATCGAATTAATTGTACCAGCAACAGCAGCTAATTCAGCAATTGTTTGGTGTTGAAATAATTGTTTGGGAGTAAGCTTTAGTCCAGATTGATTAGCTTTAGCGATAATTTGCATACTAATGATAGAATCCCCGCCCAATTCAAAGAAATTGTCGTGGATACCGACTTTTTTTAGAACTAAAACATCCCGCCAAATCTTTGCCAAGACTTCTTGAATGTCGGTGTGCGCGGAGACAAAGCCAGTAGATTCATCAAACTCGAACTCTGGTACTGGTAATGCACGACGGTCTACCTTGCCATTGGGGGTAATTGGCAGAGCTTCTAGAACTGTGAAGGATGCAGGTACCATGTAACTGGGGAGCTTGGACTTGAGAAACTGGCGTAGCTCATTACTGGTAGGCTGTGTCGATTCTGGGATGATATATGCAGCCAAATTCTTCACCCCAGGTATATCTTCCCTCACGTTCGCCACAGCGTCGCGTACCTGGGGGTGTTGAGTCAAAATACCCTCAATTTCGGAAAGTTCAATGCGGAAGCCGCGAATCTTAACTTGGTTATCAATCCGGCCCAAGAATTCTATATTGCCATCGGCTTGGTAGCGAACCAAATCGCCCGTCTTATACAAGCGATCGCAATTAGTGGATTGGTCTTCTGTTTCCCCCTTGCCCCCTGCTCCCTGCCACGCCACTTGCTCTTCGACGGAAACCGTCAAGACCGCAGTGGCTCCCCTGCTTCTTTTAAAAGGGTTATGAATGAAGCGTTCTGCGGTCAGGTCGGGACGGTGGAGATAGCCTCGTGCCAAGCCCTTACCACTGATGTACAATTCTCCAGCTACACCGATGGGTACAGGCTGTAATCGGGAATCCAGTACATAAACTTGGGTGTTTGCGATCGCCCGCCCGATCGCAGGTGATAAACAGGCTTGTTGTCTTTTCGGAACAGTCCCAGAGGTTGTAACTACAGTATTCTCTGTTGGCCCGTAATTATTCACCACCTCAAAGGGATGGGAAGTCGAAGGATACTGATGAAGTTGATCCCCACCTGTGAGCAAAGTTCGCAAAGCAGCATTCAGTGGCCAATTTAATGACAGCATTTTCTCGGCCATTGGCGTTGGTAAGAAACTAATGGTGATTGCCTTTGATAACATCCAGTCTCGCAGTTGCTCAGGGTAAAGCCTGGTTTCATTATCGGGAAAGTGAATGCTAGCTCCCGCCGTCAGATAAGGCCAGATTTCCCAACCACAAGCGTCAAATGCTACTCCAGCAACTTGTGTTACTCGGTCAAGGGACGACACCGCAAAAGCTTGTTGATGCCAAAAGACGAGATTTAACAATCCTCGATATTCAATTTGAACTCCTTTCGGTCTGCCGGTGGAGCCAGAGGTGTAAATCACATAAGCTAGATTGCCAGTTGTCGCTGTGTGAGGTAAATTTTTTTTGCTGGTGCTGAAGTTTGCTCTGTTGCTATCCAGACAAACCACCCGCGCTTTATGTGGCGGTAGCGTTGGAACAAAATTTTCCTGAGTCAACAGCACCGATACCTGAGCATCTTCTAGCATGAAGGCCAAACGCTCTTGGGGATATGCGGGGTCAAGGGGTACATAAGCCCCACCAGCTTTGAGAATGCCCAGCAATCCTACCACCATTAGAGGAGAACGCTCGACGCAAATTCCCACTAAGACTTCTGGTCTCACGCCAAGCGCTTGCAGAGAATGCGCCAACTGATTTGCGCGATCATTCAACTGTTGGTATGTGAGGGACTCATCCTCATAGACTACTGCGATCGCATTTGGTGTTTTTTCTACCTGCTCCTCAAACAACTCATGGATGCATTTGCTCTTAGGATAAGACGTATAAGTATCATTCCATTCCACTAGCAACTGATGCCGCTCTTGCTGGTTCAACAGTGGTAATTCACGAATGGGTTGATTTGGATTAGCAACAATCGCTGCTAACAAAGTCTGGAAATGACTTGTCATCCTCGCAATGGTATCTGGCTCAAATAGGTCGCTGTTATATTCCCACGAACCGATCAGCCCCTCTTTTGTGTCCCAAACTGCCAAGGTCAAATCAAACTGAGATGTTCCACGTTCTATAAATTGAGGAGTCAGGGTAACATCAGGTAATTCTAATGTATCCAACAAGAAATTCTCTAAGACAAACACCACTTGGAATAGGGGATTGTAGCTGAGAGAACGTTCTGGTTGCAACGCTTCTACCACTTGTTCAAAGGGGACATCTTGGTGAGTGTAAGCGGATGTTGCAACTTGTCGCACTTGAGAGAGAAACTCACTAAAACTCGGATTTTCCTCGATTTGGTGACGCAGTACCAATGTATTGACAAAAAAGCCAATCGATGATTCTATCTCTGTGCGGTTGCGATTGGCAATGGGGCTACCAATGCAGATATCATCTTGACCGCTATAGCGAAACATTAAAACGACGAAAGCCGCCAGTAGGGTATGGAATAAGGTAGCTCCTGACTGTTGGCTGAAGATTTTGATTTGCTCGCTCAAATTCCGGTCAATTTGAAATTCCTGGGTAGCACCACAGAAAGTCTGAACGGGGGGGCGTGGTTTGTCTGTGGGTAGTTCTAATAAGGGTGGCGCACCAGCTAACTGTTGCTTCCAGTAATTGAGTTGGTGTTTTTGAACTTCCTCGGTTAACCACTGTCGTTGCCAAACTGCAAAATCAGCATACTGGATAGGCAACTCAGGGACGAGCAAAGGGGAATTAAGAGTAAAAGCTTGGTAGAGAATAGACAACTCTTGGATGAATATCCCCATTGACCAGCCATCCGTGATGATATGGTGCATAATCAACACCAGCAGATGGGACTCTGACCCCAGCCGCAGTAAAGTGACCCGCAACAAAGGGCCATTATTCAAATCAAAAGGTTGCCGAGCTTCCTTTGTGACAATCTGTTGTACTTCTGATTCTTCTAAGCCTTGCAAATCCAGAACTGGTATTGCTAACGCCAAGTCAGGAGAAATTACCTGCAAGGGTTTTCCATCTACTGCTGGAAATGTTGTCCGTAAAATCTCGTGGCGGTGAATGATTTCGTTGATACTTTGCCCAAGAACTGCAACGTTGAGTACGCCTTGAACGCGCAGCTGGAAACCCTCGTTATAAAATGGGTTTTGGCTCTCTAATTGATAGAGAAACCACATCCTCTGCTGGGCAAAGGATAAGGGCAACTCTTCAGAGCGTTCTATAGATGGTATTGGCTCAAAGGAGGAGTCTGTCGCACTCTTAGCTTCTTCTAGAAAAGCCAGGATTTCTGATTTGCGCCCTAGCAGTTTGTTTTTGAGGTCTGGGTTCATCACTCCCTTGGGAGCGCGATAGTTTAACTGATCGCCTTCCAGCCAAATTTTTATGCCTAAACTATTTAAATAAGATACAAATTCTATTATTGTCATTTATAATACCCCTCCCTCATATTCTTTTTCTGCATCATCCATAGCTACATTCCACTTTCTGACAACAGTTTGTAGCGCCTCAAGGCTTTCCCCCAAACCAGCTACGGTGGGGGATGCAAAAAAACGATTGGGCGACAACTCAACAGAAAAAGTCTCGCGCAACCGAGAAATGACTTGGAAGGCTAACAAAGAATTTCCTCCCAGTTGAAAGAAGTTGTCGTGAATGCCGATTTGGGGTATTTTTAAAACTTCTTGCCAGCTTTGAGCTATTTGCCGTTCCATTTCGTTTCGGGGAACGATCGCTCTACGAGTCATCCCCCTAGCCAGTAAATCTCGATTGATTTCACCACTAACGGTGAGGGGCATTTGTGATAGTTGCACGAAGTCACAGTTAACGGTCGTTGTGAAGCGATCGCGCACTGTAAAATCTGATAACTCCGGGACGCTAGAACCGTTCTTCGTAGTGAAATAGGCAGTTAATTTTTGTAACCCTGGAAACTCAGAGGTAAAACGCCGAATTTTGGGATTGCTGCCATCTAAACCGACTATCAGCTGTGCTTGGTCATGATATAAACCAGTTAACAAGGAATATAACCCTTGTTGCAGGCTCATCTCATAAAAGCCTTGAGCGCGGGTAATTTCTTGCCTCTGATAACCTTTGTTGATCCCTGTATCACGCCAAATTGTCCAAGCAAAGCAATAGCTGTGCAACCCACCAACAGAACGCTGGTATTGATTAAAACTTTCCAAAAAGTTGTTAGCAGCAGCATAAGCAGCAATCGTGGCTCCACCAAAGAAACTCGTTAAAGACGAAAAGCTAATGAAAACCCCCTGCCCTTGCTTGTTCAACACCTGATGCAACACCCAAGCACCTAACACTTTAGGACGTAAAATTGCAGCTAAACTCTGTGGGGTTTCATCTATTAGCATTTGTTCGTGATAAGTTCCCGCCAGATGAATCACCCCATGTAACTGACGTCCCCAGCTAGCCTTGGCTTTTTCGACTACTTGTTGAACAGCTTGAAAGTCGCAGATATCTACTGCCTCATAAACCACTGCTCCCAGCTGCTTTAATTCTTGATAAGCTTTAATCTTGTCTGACATTGTTGCAGAGTCATTGGATGCAACATCTGTGGTTGATAGAGGAGTGCGACCTACTAATAATAATTTGGCATTAAAAAACTTAATCAGATATTTAGCAATTTCAACTGCAACAGCCCCAAGCCCACCACTTATCAGATACATTCCTCCTGATTTAAAGGGAAGTTCTTGCTTTGGTTTGTCTTGCAGATTAACTTTTTCCAAACCTGCAACAAAACGCTGTCCGTTGCGGTAAGCTACCTCTTGATCTTTTGATAAAACCTGGAGTTCTTGTAGAAGATAGTTTCCATCCACCTGTATCGAATTTGGTGTCAAATCGATGTGACGACAATTTAACCAAGGTATTTCCTGGGGAATAGCTTTAATTACTCCCAAAACTGGAGATTTTTCATAAGCTATCTTGTCTGTTTCTTCTATAAACTGGGTGTAGCTAGAAACAAACAATAATTGAATTAAATCTTTAACTCCCTGAGTTTTTGCTAAGGCTTTGACAAAAAACAATAAACTATAAATTCCCTGTTCTTGGGCTTTTTCCAGAGCTTCTATACTTTTGATTTCCCCGCTATACTCCTGATAATTACACAAATGGAGAATCTCACCAATAGCCAGGTTGTCTGCTTTTATAGCCTCAACCAATAGCTGATAATGGTCTGCGTTACCAGGAGTTAAACAGAAGTGATTGGAACTTTTTTTAGCAAAATCATAACCAGGTGAGACACACAGATATGGCAGGTTTTGCTGTTCCAGTTGCTGACAAATAAATGTCCCCAATCCAAGTTCGTCAAGGAATACTATAGTCAGACCACTTTGGGATAAAGTCTTCAAAACCTTGGCTTGCTTACGTCGCCAGACTTTTTGGTAGAACCAATCAGGAATAGTGTTGGTATTGTCTAGTAAAATGTCGAATTGCTTGAGAATTAAGTTAAACTCACCTGCATGAAAGCGATCGCGAAGTTGCGATCGCTGGATTTTACCAATCACGGTTTTGGGAATATCTTCTTTAGCTAATAAAATTAAATAATCAGGATTTAAGCCGATTTTATTCACCACTGTCTGCCGAATTTTCTTCAGTAGCTCTAACAGTTTTGGTTTTTCTGTAATCGGCGAACTGAAGAAGATGGCTAGTTTCTCTGTTGCACGATCAGCATTACAGACTGCACAAGCAGCAGTGTAGGAAACTTCAATTTCTGTAATTTCTTCAACTATTGCTTCAATTTCATGACTGTAGTAGTTAGCTCCATTGATGATGATAGTTTCCTTGGCGCGACCAGTAACCACCAATTGTCTGTTAGCAATAAATCCTAAATCTCCAGTATCAAACCAGCCATCTTTTAAAAAGGATTGACTGTTGGCATTGTGGTTGTTGTAATATGCAGGAGAAACTGCATCACCTTTAACTTGCAAATGCCCTATGATGTCTTCTCTTAATACAGAGTTTTGCTCGTCTACTATGCGAATAGTAATTCCTGGAATGACTGAGCCTAAATCGGTAAAAGTATGATGATTATAATGGTCTATTTCTACTCGTTGAATAGTACCTTGAAATATAGATTTTTCTACCCTGTGAAACAACAAAGGTGCTTTCTTAATGGGCTGATAATATGTAATCCCCGAACCCATCTCTGCCATCCCAAAAGCTGGTCTAATTGCCGTTGCTTTGAGTCCATAAACAACTAAATTTTCTCGAAAATTCTCCATAGCTTTACTAGATACTGCTTCACCAGCTGTAAGTAGGAATTTCACGCACGATAAGTTCCAAGTCTGTTCTGGTTCTTGTTTGAGGGAGTCATTAACTATCGCATAGGCAAAGTTAGGGGCCCAGCTCTGAGTAATGCGGTATTTGTCGATCAAATCCAACCAGTTGAGTATACGACCTAAGATATATTCTTTTTGTGCATAAACCAAGGTGCAACCCAATACAACACCACGGATATGCCAGTCGGAAATGCTGCCAATGTGATCGAACGGCAGCCAATTCAAAATTACATCTTCTCGCTCGTGTTGATTGAGTTGGTTAGCTCCTCTAGCGCGAGCAATGAGATTTTTATGAGTCAATTGAACACATTTTGGTATTCCTGTACTGCCAGAAGTGAGGTTGAAAAGAGCTACTTCATCCGGTTGACTATGATGATATTGTTTACTGGCGGTATTGTCTTTTAATGCTTCAATCGTGCCTATTTTTAAGCGTTCTATTGGTAGCCATTGCGATAGTAATTCTACCTCTTGTTTGAGAGCTTCCGTAGTTAAAATGACTGGACTATCTAAGAACTGCCAAATATGACAAAGCTTATCCACCACCTTGTTTGATTCTCTATAAGTCGGTGGTACTTCCATAATAACGGGTACAAAGCCTCCCAATAGGCAGCCCCAAAAAGCTGGAATAATGTCACAGCTAAGTTCTATCTGTAATATGACTTTGTTTTTTGGTTTGAGTCCTAACTTTATCAAACCAGTAAGAATTCGCTCTGCAATTTCAAGTAACTCAGCATAAGATTGGCGTAGTTCTGTTCCATCGGGCAACAGGTAAATAATTTCTCCACTTGCAACTTGTTGCGCGGCTTTTTGTAAAACTTCGGGCAAGGTCATAGGTGCATTGCGATCGCTACGGAGAATACCGCCGTGGCTGATGGCAAGTGGCTTTGGCTCTAAGAACCGTTGTTGTGTATTGGTTGGGCAGTCTCTGGGAATTGGAGTAATGTTAGCGATGGGCAAAGCCCCGCCTCCGGCGATCGCGTTCTGGCGTTGCCAATTTGGGATCAAATCGGACAAATGAAGTGAGGGGATCTCCTTTCTCAACTCCTGTACCACTACCACTGCCTGTTCAATTGTGTCATTAGAATTAAGTTGCTTTTCTACTTGCTCAATTAAACTTTCATCAATAACAGCAATGTTTATCATAGCCAATTCGTCTACCTCTCCTTTATCTGTCAAGGGTATGGTAGAAACTAGTACGATCGCCTTTGGGATGTATTCGCTGGGTAAAATTCTTTGCAAGTCAGATAACAATTGTTCTGGTATAAAAGAACCTGATGTAACTATATAAGCAACTGACTCTTGTTTTAACTTTTTTGTCTGCTTCTGGATTACTACACAATCGTCAACAGCTAAACTCGACCGAATCGCAACTTCTACTTCTCTACATATAAAATTTCTATTAATTGAATTTGCTAAAGGTAGACTAGAATTATCTAACTGCATTTGATTCTATATCCTTCTTGCGGTTCGCTTTTTCAGCATTATGCTTACCTAACTGCACTTTTGCTAATAAGAGTAAGAGATAATATTAAATAATAGCTAGCCATGAATAAAGATTAGTTTTATAATAGACTACACAACTTATTAATTGCTTATCTTTTTTCTACAATCAGACGAGCAGCTAATGCCTGTACCTGACGAAGAGTTTCTGGTTTAACGTTATCTGTTGCTTGCTGTTCACTGCTGGGGAATGTTTGAAAATGATAATAAAAACTTTTACTACTTTTATCAGTCGGTTCAAATAATCGTTTTAATTCTCCGGTTACTACTTCACTACTACCGTCAAATACAATATTTAAAAGCGGTCTTCCCCATTACAATAGACCCGCAGTATGTGAGTATCGAATTTAATACTATACGGAGTATTGGCGGTTAAGAATGAGCGGCACTTTTTTGATGACGGGTAGGCGTAGTCCTCCGTAGGTATTGCTAGCCCGAAAATTGTATTTTTTACCTCCATATTCTACAAAATTTTAAGTAATATTATTTGTATTAGCCCAGAAATGTTGAATGACGATACAAAAGTTTACATACTTATTTAAAGTAACCCTGAAAAGCCTAAAATAGTCAACATAACATCATCTCCTCAAGC
>NZ_JBALDE010000279.1:0-5320 GCF_036917515.1 Nostoc sp.
TCCGAGACTTTTATTTATATTGCGATGATACGTATTATGCTTCGACGACTCGCATGAGTTTTTACTTTCTTGGACTTTTAAAACATCCTCTAAAGATATTATCAATGATCTGCGCACTAAACTAGAAAAACGCTCTGACTTGGAAAACACTTATCAAGCCAGAGCGCAACTACTATATAACTGGTTTATTCGTCCTTTTATCAGCGATTTAGAAAAAGAGAAAATTGAAACTTTAGTGTTTATTCAAGACGGAATTATTCGAAGTATTCCCATAACTGTACTGTTTGACGGTAAGCAATTCTTGATTGAAAAATATGCGATCGCCTTTGCTCCAGCATTGACTTTAACCAACCCTCAACAATCAAACCCACAAAAATTACAGGTATTAGCTTTTGGCTTGACACAACCAGCTACCGTCGAAACAGATGCTGGCTCAAAATTTTTTGAACCACTTACACAAGTTCAATCTGAGTTGAAAGCAATTACAACAAGTTTACCCAAAAGCAAGAGCCTACTAGATCGAGATTTTACTCCTGAGCGCTTGCAACAAGAATTAGAAAAAAATACTTATCCAATAATTCACCTAGCGACTCACGGTAAATTTGGTATTGATGATAGAGAAACGTTCTTAGTAACTGGGAAAAAAGTTGTAGTAAATCGCCAAAAATCACTTCTAAGTAAGATTTACAACGAAAAGTTGACACTAAATGACCTTTATCAACTTATTAATCGCACTTACCCTCAAAATAAACCGATTGAGTTACTAACATTGACAGCTTGTGAAACAGCAGTAGGTAGCGATCGCGAAACTCTAGGTTTGGCTGGTATCGCCATCCAAGCCGGATCTCAAAGTGCTATAGCTTCTCTATGGAAAGTTGATGATGCAGCAACAGCGCAACTCATAGCGAAATTTTATCAAAACTGGTATAGTGGAATGAGTAAAGCCAAAGCCTTACAGGCGGCTCAAATAGCTTGGTTGCAAACCCATCAGCAGCAACTTGAAAGTCACCCCGGATATTGGGCACCATTCATTCTCATTGGTAACTGGCTTTGATCTCTACATCTATGAAAATTTCGTACTTTGACTCATACCAATTTTCTATAAATTTGTACTAAATGATTACCTTTCTCTTACTTGACGTTATTAACCTTCTTGGCAGTTAGTTTAATAAAACTTAAGTGTATCATCACGTCGAATTGGTATCAGCAAGATATTGAAAACTACTCTTTCATCCTAGCGCTGCAATTGATGTATTTTACTATTTGTCAGTACTAGTTTAGTTTGTTCTCTTAATTCTATTTTAGTTTCAGTTACTATCTGTTCTAGAAGAGACTTTCTTAATTCTTTAAGAGTAGGCTCATTTTTTGAACTTAAAGCAATTTCTAAAGTGTTATACCACAAATCAGCTTTGTTATAAAGATTTGCCTTGATTAAAACATTATTACTCTGCGAGAGTTGTTTTTTCAAATCTGGTGGAATTGAAACTGCTTTCATCGCAGCGATCGCAAACGGATTAGCTGAAGGACGATTAGCATCGCAGACCAATTCGACTTGCCAAAGATATTTTCGACCAACTAACAATTCTAGATTAGATAGAGATAAAACCATGATTCCAGAGAAACTTTTAAAATTTTCATCTTTAATCTCTTTTACCAATATAGATTGTTTATTAGTTTCGTCATACTCATAAAGGCGAAACTCCATTTGCCAGGAGTTATTATCTTTCACAAACCAGGCGAATGTTGGACTATTTGCTAAAGTTTGACCGTAACTTTGCGTAGGTGCAAGTAATATAATATGTGGAATATTACTTAAAGATGCTTCTGTTTGAGTCTCGCATCCTCTAGAACCACCTGAACTTCCTCTAGTCTGTGGTGGAGGGTCGTCAGAATTGTTGTTCCTATCAGCTAAGGCTGTTGTAGACATCGATAACAATAAGCTTAAGGTAATATAGCTAGTAAGGATATTTCTCAAACTTTTGTGTAAAGCGCATAGTATTTGAGCCATTATTCTTACTCGGTAAAGTTTTCAAACAAGTCTGTTTACTATACATATAATTCAACCTAAATTATGCATGACTTTTCCCGTTAAGTCTCAAAAAGCTGCCTCACAAAGGATTCTATATAAAGCACAGCCTATACGGTACAGCGCTTGAAATCGGGTGTTAAAGGTGACGAGCAATGCTGGAATGGTGGGAGCGACAATTAGAAAATCTTATATTCTAACTGCTGACCCTTGAATTTTGTTTTGATAACTTAGTTAAATCTTGCGTTCAATTAATGCCTGTTTTCCCACTGCTATACTAGCAATCACGGTACCAGAGACAACTAGCATCAATGGCGTAATTTGTTCACCTAGTAATAGCCCAGAAAATATAATCGTTAAAAACGGTTGTAGTAACTGTATCTGACTGACCCTTGCAACACCACCGATACTCATCCCGTGATACCAAGCAAAGAAAGCTAGGAACTGACTGAAAATACTGACATAACTAAAACCTAACCAAGCAGTTGGTGAAGCAACTAATCCGTGCTGAAACACTGTGTATATTACAGGTATAAGCAAAATCGGAAGTGCTATGACTAAAGCCCAACAAATAACTTGCCATCCTCCTAAAATCTGAGCTAAACATCCTCCTTCTGCATAGCCAATAGCAGCTGCGCCCACCGCGCCTAACAAAAGCAAATCTGCTCCTGAAATTTGTCCCGCGCTAGAGGTAAAAGCAAATAAAACAACGGTCGTACTACCGAAAATACTAGCGAACCAAAACTTTTGGGAAGGACGCTCTTTACCTTTGAGCGTGGCAGCAATAGCAGTTGCCAAAGGAACAAGCCCTATAATTACTGCACCATCTGTCGCTGGTAGTTGCTGCATTGCCCAAGCTGATAGTAATGGAAACCCCAAAACCACCCCGGCTGTAATAATTAGTAAGCTCCCCCAGTGTTTGCTTAGTGGTAAAGGCTGACGAGTTACCCACAGAACAATCATTGCCAGAACACCAGCAACTACTGCACGTCCCAGCCCGACAAAAGTCGGATCGAAGTCAGCAACGGCAGCACGAGTTGCTGGTAAGGTAAGACTAAATCCCAGCACACCCAAAAAGCCACAACCAAGTCCTAGCGTTTCTGAATTAATGGGGTAAATATTTGAATTTCGGATCATGCTGACTTACTTGGTATAATAATGGGTTTCAATCCATATTCGCATTTCAGCTTCAGAGCCAAAACAAGCAGAACGTCCTGTCATCGGATCATAGGCGTGCCAATAACAATCCCTATTGGCAAGGTGATTTTGCCAAACTTGCAACTGAGAACTGCTTGCCATTACTGTAATTAAGCTATACCAAGATTTTTGAAGTTTTGATTTTAGTAGCAACCATTTATCAACTATTTTCATAGAAAAGTCCCCTTGGCTCCTCAATAGAGCATCAGATACTTTCTAGATTCGCTTGGAAAAATAGCAATGAGAAGGTACAGATTTGTCCAATTTTTACTGGTACAGTCACAGTATTTACAACTGTTCTAGTCAAACTGCACTCAACTGTACCAGTTCAAATACAAAAAAATCCCTTATATTGCTTATAATCCCTACTATCATCCCGAAGGAAGGGTTTCACAGTGAATATTCCTTTAGATCGGTACTCACCAACCCCGATATATCTCCAGATTCGCAATTATCTCAGTCGTCTGATTCAATCTGGCAAAATACCAGATGGACAAAAACTTCCTTCTATTCGGGTGATGTCTACGAGTATTCAAGTTAACAAGTTGACTGTCATTGAGGCTTACAGTCTCTTAGAAGCTGATGGTCTCATTCATGCTCGTCAGGGTTCAGGCTATTTTGTCAACCGTACAATCACAGTATTATCTAATCTAACTTTGCGTTCAACCTTTGCCCCGTCTCAAGAGGTGATAATTTCACAAGGTGGAGGGTCATTTTTCGAGCAATATACAGCTTCAATTCAGGCTCGACGACAGCAAGATATTATTGAGTTCAGTTCAGGTTTTCCTTCTAGTTCCATTTCAGATAACCTGCAACGGACTGCTAAACGAGCATTGGCTAATGTAGGAGATATTCTTTTTAGAGAAGACTTTCCTCAAGGACAACTTATGCTGCGGCAACTGATTGCTCAGATGTTAGTTCAACAAGGATTAGAGGTTTCCCCTGAAGAAATAATTATTACCACTGGTTCACAGCAAGCTTTATCTTTAGCTATGCAATATTACCTGCAAAAAGATGACTGGGTGATTGTAGAAACACCAACCTATCATGGAGCATTGGGAATTCTGGAAAATTTACAGGCTAAAGTCATAGGAATTCCGATGACAGCGGAGGGAATGAATCTAGAATTGTTGGAGCAGTATCTCAAAAGTCATCGACCAAAATTAATTTACACCATCAGTACTTTACATAATCCAACAGGTATTACAACTTCCCAAACTCATCGCCAAGATTTATTAAAATTGGCACAACAATACGAGTGTTTTATTTTGGAAGATAATGCCTACGAAGGGTTAGAGTTTCAACCTGTTCCTTCTCCCATCAAGGTATTCGATCGTCATGATTTAGTCACTTACATCAGTACATTCTCAAAAACCTTAATGCCTGGACTACGAGTTGGTTACATGGTGGTGACAGGTGAGCATCATCAATCTTTGGTAAAGCATAAATTACTCAATGACTTGCATGTTTCTACAGTATCTCAGGTAATTGTGAGTGAATTTTTAGCATCGGGACATTACCGCCGTCACTTGAATCGTTTACGTATTAATAACCTGCAAAGTCGCAATATGATGTTGCAATCTCTGGAAAGCTATTTTCCCGAAGCTATCACCTGGACAATTCCAAAAGGTGGTTTATTTTTGTGGACTCATCTGCCACACTATTTACCTATTCAAGAAATTTGCTCTGAAGCCTTATCTCACAATGTCCTTGTTGCTAGTGGTGCTGCATTTTTTCTAGGACAAGGGTATCCGGCGATGCGCTTGAACTTTTGCCAAACACCAGAGAATATTGAACATGGAATTAAGATTCTTGGTCGGCTAATTAAAAAGTATTTAACTGAGAGTTTTATTAGTATGGGTTTGTCATCTCAAAGCGTAGGTGTATCGTCTATTCACTTATAGTCATGTTCAGTTACACATAATTCATTGAGTGGTGAAACGCCTAAAGTCACTGTTACGCAGACATCAGTTCAATTGGAGTGCGAAGGGACTTCCAAAAAATGGCGTTGCATAAGTGCGGGATGAATCAGGTTAACACGGGTATTTTCCCGTACTTCAAGTAATGAAGTAATAATCGAATTGAATACTTCAGCAT
>NZ_JBALDE010000280.1:0-67938 GCF_036917515.1 Nostoc sp.
TATTTACTGCTTAAGAGCGCTGCGTAACCATCAGAGTTACTTACTGTTTCAGTTTTTCTTCCTGATTCTACTCTCCCCGTAGTAACAAAAGAGGGCTAATACCATCTCACGAAAAACCTGATACAAATAAAGCATCCAGAATAAAACCCCAACCTGTAATAGAAGCAACAATTGATGTGTTTAATTTTTCCAGACGTTGCCAGATAACTGTTCTTAGCTCATCTAAATTTCCAAAGCATTCCCAACTTAAATACCTTTTAATTTCTTCCCATAAACGTTCAATTGGATTTACTTGTGGTGTATGTGGAGGTTGAAACAAGAGAATGATATTTTCTGGTATAACAAGAGTTTGGCTTAAATGAAAAGCACCATTATCTAACTGTAGAATATGTATATCTTCTGAGTATGTAGTTGCAAACTGTTCTAAAAAAATATTGAAACAGACTGTATTGAGATGAGAGAATTCCCAAATATAATGCTCTCCAGTTAGTGGTTATACTAAACCGTATAAATATAAATTTTCTCGTTTCCACTGCATCGTACCCAGCGGTTTAACACCACGGAGTGTAATTAATCTTCCTGGCTCTGTTTTTAATCCTATACAACTTTCATCACCACACCAGTATCTAATTCTTTTGTATTGAACTGAAGGTGCTATTACGTATTTTTTAATTACTTCTAAGTATTCTGGAAGTTTTTTTTAAATTCTGATTCCGCTTATTAGTCGTGTTTTATATTTACTGCTCACGGTACTTTTAACTTCGCTTTCATTTGATAACGCACTGTATCATGTACTACTTTATATGAAGCTTCTACCCCCTCCTGGGCTTTTAACCATGTTCGTATTTCCTCATAACTTTTAAATCCTTGTGGCTGTTGAAGTTCTTCCAAAAGTTGCTCTCGAACCTGTGAGTTGATGATTGGTGGTCGCCCTGACCCTTCTTTTCTTGATAAAAGACTGGTGATTCCCGACTGTTTATAAGTCTTTAACCATCTTTGTACCGTCGCTGTTCCTCTTCCCAGCACAACAGCCAAATCCCCTATCGTCTTTACTTGCCCTATTTTCAGTAAATACAACGCTTGAATACGTTCTTTACCTAACGCTGTTTTTTGTTTTCTCAGCAACTCATGCAATTGGTCTGCTGACTCAAATATTTTTACTTTGGTAACTCTAGCCATTTTCACTTGCTAATATTTATTACTTAATTATTTCTATCATTTTTTCCGTGAAATGGTATCACTGGTATGCAGCCGCAAGACTTTGGCATTAGTTAAAAGGGTGAAATTGGCATACATCTCGCGGCTAGGACGAATGGCGTTGACATCGGCATCGGCTTTTGCGTGTACGAGACAAGGGTATCCGTCAAAAGTATCGCAACGAATGCAGGGACTCTTGGTGCGATCGCTTTCATTAAGCTTTAATCCCAGTGGTAGGTGAAATGGGTAATAACCTAGTTTGCGGATGCCATCAGCAAGGGACTGCATATCCGGCTCATGACTCACTGGCGGATAGGGATATGGTTCTCTGCGAGGTGGTTCCGTTGGGTCTTCTCCTGCTTGACCATGCATGTCATACAGCTTTTCTGCCTGTGTGTAGTACGGCTCAAAGTCTGAGTACTTAAGCGGCCATTCTGGAGAAATTCCTTGCTTGTGAATTACCCTTTCAAAATCTCGCTCCCGAAATCGAATTAAGGCTGCACCGTAGAGTTTAGTATTGCCGCCAACCCAGTAACCTGTTTGAGGCTTAAAAACTTTGCCTTCTTTGTTATACCATTGCTCATCGGTGTGGTAACGATGTTTTTCATAGACTTACTGGGGATTCCAGTTAGCTTTTTCTCTCGGTAAAAAGTCGCCTCGTTCCAGCACGAGAATTTTTTTACCTGTAGGTGCGAGGCGGTGAGCTAGTGTACCTCCACCTGCTCCCGTACCGATAATAATGATGTCATAGCGCTCAGTAATTGTCATATATGTCCTAGCGCTTACTACTAACTTCAGGCTGTCCTTTTTGAATCAAATCAACGATACCACGCCGTAATTCATCAACAGTTAGCATCTGGTTCAAGCGCATCAATTCTGAAATCGCTGCTGTTTCTGTATCTTGATGGCTGGTTGCAACTGCCAAGACTTGATTGTTTTTCAGATAAAAAGCGATAAATTCCTGTTTTTGCAAATCCCCATCTACAATTATTTCATCCCAACTTTCGGCGTGTCCGATGTAGCGCAATGGAAAGTCGAATTGCATTGTCCAGAACAAAGGAAGCCCTCTAAATTTGACTGCTTTCCCTGTCATGTTCTGAGCGGCAATTCGCCCCTGCTGTGCTGCGACTCGCCAATGTTCAATCCGAATCGATTCGTTTGTCCGCCAATCGGGATAATGGGCAATATCACCTGCGGCGTAGATGCTATCAGCTGCACGCAAGTATTCATCAACAACAACACTGTTATCTTTAGGATGCAAATCGATACCCTGAAGAAAGTCTGTTGCAGGCTGTACGCCAACTCCGACAATTACAATATCTGCTTTTAAGCGATCGCCATTATCTAAAATTACAGCTTCAACCTTGTCGCTACCCTCAAATTGCACCGCTTTCCTACCAAATTTAAAGGAAACACCCTTTTCCTCATGGACTTGCTGAAATAGTTTGCCAATTTCCTCGCCCAGGATTTTCTTAAAAGGTACAGAATCCGGTGAAACAACAGTTACTTCTAAGCCATGTTGCTTCAGCCCAGCTGCCGTTTCCATGCCGATAAAACTGGAGCCAATGACTACTGCTTGTCCTTTTTGCTTGCTGATTGTCAAAATATGATCAGTGTCATTAAAACTGCGTAATGTCAAAATATTTTGCAAGTCTGCACCGGGAATATCTAGCTGGCGTGGTTTCCCCCCTGTTGCTACCAGTAAGGCATCATAGGTTAATGAATCACTAGACGCTCCGGTGTCGCTATCGGTAAAGGCGATCGTTTTATTTGTGGTTTGTACCTGTTCAACTCGCTTATTCAACAGCACTTCAATCGCGTGTTCTTTGAAGAAATCAGGCGATCGCAAGGGCATTTCCTCTGCGGATGTCTTACCAATGAAGTAGTCTTTAGTCAGCTTGGTGCGATCGTAGGGTAGCCTGCTATCTTGAGTAATCATCACGATTCGCCCTTGATATCCAGCTATTCGCAAAGTTTCTGCAGCATGGACACCTGCCGCTCCTGCGCCTAAGATGACAAATGTCCGCCCATCAACATTAGGGTCGAATTGCGCCATTGCGGGCGATCGTAATCCGTTAGTTTCCTCTGGTAGGCTGACAATGACATTTTCACCTTCAATGCGTACTTTATAACAAGCTAAAGCATCCAAACCAGGTGGCTCTTGTTGGTCGCCAGTCGTTACATCATAATAGGCATTGTGCCAGGGGCAAACAACATGATGTCCACTCAGTACCCCCTCAGCTAGTGGCGCTTTATAATGAGTGCAGTGTGCGCCGACAGCATAATACTTTCCATCTATACGACTTAATAAAATTTCTGTCTCGCCGACAGACACTTGTCGCATTTCGCCATCATTTAAATCGTTAATGTTACCAACAACTGCTTCTATCTGTTTCATAATCAACTTTCAAATTAAGAATAAGAGTATACCAATTCTTGAAAATTTGATCACATATTAGTTTGAGTACGGCTACAAGGTTTTACACCCTTTGATTACGAATTGATATAACAATAAAAAACTGGACTCTGTATTCAGTATTATTAGTCTGTCCGATTACTTTTGAGAGATATTCAAATAGTTTTTATTTACATTTTTTACTTTATGTCACAAAGTCTGATTTTTTCAACTTATCGATGGTATATCTCTTAAAATTAGAAATTCAGCCTTTAGACATAGATAAACTTAAGAAAATTGTTCTAACTGAGAATTGGGAAAAATGTAGTGAGAAATGAATTGGCATAACCTAGAGTTACAGAAATATTGCCAATTTAAAATTTTGTTTGGATTCTACCCAAGGGACTAATTGTTATTTATGTCTAAAGAGAGGGATAGTATTTCATTTTAATTTTATTTTTGTTTATATATGATGTAAATCAAGCATATTCAATATTTATAAAAATGCGGAAAAGTTTTATAAATATTACTTTTTAAATTGGTATTAACTTAACCTGCCATTTAGCGCTAGTAACCAAGTTAAATAACAGGAGATTCCTATGCCTGAAGCCATTGAGATTTCTGATGATCGCATCTGTGCCTTAGTACGCCCAGGTGCTTCACTGCAAGGCGTTGCATAATATAGGGAGGAATTGAGGTGTTCTACTGTGCATTGTCCATACTGTGAGTCTACTGAGATTAGAAAAAACGGAAAGCGAAGAGGTAAACAGAATCACATTTGTGTTAATTGTGGTCGTCAATTTATCAATGTTTATAGTCCACCAAAAAGGTACTCAGATGAAGTTAAACAAAGTTGCTTACGCTCATAGGTTAATGGGATGGGATTTCGAGCTATTGAGCGTGACAAGGGAGTTCAGACGCTCGCGGACTCGCTAACGCTTCGCTATCACACAACTATAATTCATTGGGTAAAACAAGCTGCCTCGAAGCTCCCAGATGCTCCACCAACGACGGCGATACCAGAAGTTGGGGAATTAGATGAACTGGAAACCTTTGTCGGGTCAAAAAAAACAAAGTTTGGTTGTGGACAGCAGTAGATCATTTTCGTGAGGGAATTTTGGCTTGGGTGATCGGCGATGCCTTCGGCGGGCAAAGCCTACGCAGCGCGAAAACGTTTGAATTATTGTGGAAGATTGTTTGCTGTTGGCAGTGTTATTTCTATGTAACAGATGGTTGGAAAGTTTATCCCTGTTTTATCGACCCAGGAGATCATATTGTCAGCAAAACTTACATGACTAGAGTAGAAGGTGAGAATACGCGTTTACGTCATTATTTAGCAAGACTACACCGAAAAACACTATGCTATTCCAAAGAGCGTGGATATGCTTAAATACTCTATTAGATTATTACTTCATTATCTTGAGTATAAGAAATTACTAATGTTTACTTGATTCCTCCCGCATTTATGCAACGCCCTATTTTTATTTTACCGATGGATGGAAAGTTTACCCCAGTTTTATTGAGCCAGGAGATCATATTGTCAGTAAAACATATATGACCATCGAAGGTGAAAATACACGGTTACGTGATTATCTGGCACGCTTACATCGCAAAACATTATGCTATTCCAAAACAGTAGATATTTAAATACTCAATTCGTTTGTGACTCTCTTACTTGAAGTATAGACAAATACCTGTATTTAGTTAATTCATCCCGCATTTATGCAACGCCCAAATTGATTGTTGTTTTCTTATGATGTTTGCGTTTTAGTAATGCTGCCGCCCCCCAAACACTAATTGCCAGTGTACCCAATGCTGCCGAAGGTTCGGGGACAGAGACCACCTCAGATTTAAATGTAAATTTTGTTACTAAACCTATTGATATGAACATCATTGTACTTCATTATACTGGGAAACGCTATACAAGTAATCACCCGAACTTGATATAGTTTCTAACTATTAATGCTTTATCGAATTAATGTTGATAAAATGCAAGATTCCCAACTTCTTCATGAAGCCGGGAATCCAAACAACTTAACTCAAACAAAATTATTTCATATTCTAAATTTAGCAATCCCAAATTAAAGATAATAAATAACTGAGGTTGCAAGTCAAAAAATATTACTCCTCTTCTTCCTCTTCTTCCTCTTCTTCTCCAAATACTTCATCTATAAGTTCTTGTGCGCGTTTGTCTGAAATATTTAAGGCTTCTTGAAGTTCAGAGATGTAATCTTGTTCGCTTTCGGGTACTTCTTCGTCAATCCCTACTACTAAAATAGCTGTGATGTATGCAGCTTCGCGATAATCTGTATTGGTTAAGGATTCGATAGACTCGGTGATTAAATCTTCTGGTTCTTCTTCTTCAATCAAACTGACAACTTTTTCGGTCAATTCTTCAAAATCTTTTTCAGAGTAATCTTCAAATAAGTCAACCTGACCGAGAAATTCACTCAAAGCGTATTCTTCTGTGGAAGAAATACCTTCACCATCAGCAGCTGCGGAAAACAACCCAAGGATTGCGATCGCAACTTCTGGTTCTAGAGCAACTGAACTAACACTACGGCCTTTGGGCAACTTGCGTTTAGACATAATTATCCTCTAAAAGTTACGTGATATTTCAGGAAGTAATACGTTGTGGTCTATAATGCTTCCTCGATTTATGATTCCCAAAAGAATGCAGAAATATACATTGGGATGAATCTTTTTTCATAAAAAATACGCAGACAAATATATTATCTGCGTATAAAAACTGTTAAATTGCCTTAAGCAATTGAGGTTTTTAGTACTTGTGTATGCTAAGTAGCCTAAAAAGCTACGGTATAAACACGTCTTGGTAATAAAGCCCAAAGTCTGGATTTACCCCCTTAATCCCCCCGATGCATTTTGGCATAGCGGGACTTAAACATTTTTGAGGAATAAATAAGCCTTAAACCCTTGTGGGGTAAGGTAAATACACCAAATGCCCGAAAACGCCTGAAACCTAGATATATCAATAAACCAAGCAAAACGATGTCAAAATTCTTTGAGATATACGTTTGAGGTCATTTTATCGGTGTTTTTTGCCTAAGTCCCAATAGGTGTAGAATGTTGTAGACATTGCTTTAAGTTGTTACAGAGCATGGGAACGAGGAAAGCCTACAGCCAGGCTCGGTCGTATTGAATAGGCCAGAGTTTATCGTGTCCAAGTTGTTTGGCTGCCAGATGTGGCCAGTAAGGATTGCGGAGTAGTTCACGTCCTAATAGCACTATATCAGCTACTTCTGTACGAATAATCTCGTCAGCTTGTTCAGGGGATGTAATTAAGCCCACGGCTCCTGTATAAATATTAGCTTCGCGGCGGATGCGTTCGGCAAACTGAGTCTGATAACTAGGTTTAATTGGGATATTAACGCCCGGTATAATACCGCCTGATGAATTGTCGATCAGATCCACTCCTAAAGACTTGAGTTTGTCGCTTAAAGCAATACTTTGCTCAATGTCCCAGCCATTGTCTACCCAATCGGTGGCGGAGATGCGTACCCAGAGTGGATGTGTCTTAGGCCAAACCTCTCGGACTGCTTGAACTAGTTCTCTGAGCAGACGAGTCCGATTTTCAAAGCTGCCACCATAATCATCTTGACGGTGGTTAGAAAGAGGCGAGAGAAATTGGTGCAGTAGATAACCGTGAGCAGCATGGATTTCCACTACCTTGAAACCAGCTTGTAGAGAACGTTTGGCAGCTTGAGCAAAGGCGTCAATAATTTCTTGAATTCCCTCATGGTTAAGGGCTTCTGGAACTGGGCTATCTTGGCTAAAAGCGATCGCACTACTCGAAACCAAGGGACGCCAACCTTCCTGAGATTCATCCAGCACTTTCCCTCCTTTACTCGGTTTAGCAGTACTGGCCTTTCTACCTGCATGAGCAAGTTGAATACCTGCAACAGCGCCAAAGTTATGAATTAATGCCACAGTCTTGGCTAAAGTTTCTATGTGTGAATCTGACCAAATTCCCAAATCTTGCGGGCTAATGCGTCCACGCGGTTCCACAGCTGCTGCTTCTGTGAACACTATACCTGCACCGCCAACTGCGCGAGAAGCTAGATGAATAACGTGCCAATCATTAGCATATCCATTTGTACTGGAATATTGACACATCGGTGAAACGGCGATACGGTTGCGAAAAACAACTTCACGAATCTTGAATGGTTCAAATAGATGTGCCATTAATCTTGATTCCTTCTCTTGCTAGGTAAAAGAAATTGGGGAGGGATTTGCAACATAAATTTGACTTTGCATTATTTTGGATTAATTAAATAGAGAAGTCAAAATTCAGAATGCAATCAGTGGGGAATTTAAACCCACCACTTTATAGTCTTCCAGCAAATTCAAAATTTGGTAGGAGACTTAAATCCTTACTCTCAGCGCCTAATTTACCGCCGTAGGTATCACAGTAGTTCTTGTGTAGGGCAGTATTCCTCCAGCCTCCTCCCCTACGCAAGAACTACCTCTTTTGTTAAATATTTGTTGAATGACTAGAGTCATCATAGAGATTTGGATAAATAGGCTGATTTTCAGGCTTTTGAGACTGCAATTCCCAGATATCGCGTTTTCCTAGTTCTTGATCCACTAATAACTGTATATGAGCTGGTAATTTAGTTGTTTGCCAAGTTGACCAAATTTCTTCACCAAATAATTCTTTTTCAATTTTTCCAGAAAACATGATTTGACCTCCACGAATGTTCAATTTTAAGTTTAGTAACTCCTAATTTAGGAAAGACGAAGTAACAAAATTGTCATTCTTCATTCTTTCGCTAACTTTAAAATACAAGTACTATTCGCCCTTAATATTGCTTGTTAAGAAAATCTCTAACTTGTGCATCGTTAAGTAACTTTTCATTACAAATATTGTCGACGGGATCGCGTCCTGTGAAGGCAATAATCCGTTGAAAAAGGCGATCGCATGAGCATCATCACCAATTTGTCTACTCAAAATTAAATGCAAATCAGGCTCTACTCGTACCGCAGTAGCCTTTATCTACAAGTACCACTCTTACCCCTTGAGCAGCAGCATTCCAAGCTGCCCAAGTTGCTGATGGGCCACGACTTATGACTAGAACATCAGTCTCTAAATTCAGTTGCGAAGTTGAACTATTGCCTGACTCAGATTTATATGTACTCACGATTACATCTCCTAAAAAGTTTACTTGGCACTAAATTTTGAGTTTATTGGCTAACCCACCTAACTTTTTATAAAATACGCTAAATCGATCGGTTTACCGTATTATATAGTTATGAGATTTACATAGATTGTGCTAAAAAACAAGAGGCTATTAAAATTTATTGATATTACTCTTTAATAAAATGCAGTTTGTGGCGAAAACTTTCTCAAAAAAGTAAAGGACAAGAACTATACTTGTCCTCAATGGTTAAAATACAGGTTCTGCGTCGAATAGGAGTTAGATGAGACAGGGTAAAACTTTTAGCTTAACAAGTCTGCTATTCCTCCTACCGTAGGTAATCGCCTAGTTCACAGGTTGCAAAATTTTTCTCCCACCAATCCAGCATTGCTCGTCACCTTTAGCACCGAATTTTAATTACTGTACTGTATATACTGTGCTGTTTATTAAATCCTTTGCCAGCAGACTTTTCGAGACTTAACGGGAAAAGTCAGATTTATGGATCGGTTACTAGTGAAACTAACTGGAAGTTTTTATTTTTAGAAGGGACAACTGTTTATATAGATTTGACTGAATATTATATTAAAGAAGTTGATAAAATTTTGGGTATTTTGTTGCAACCTTTTCAGCCTGTTTTAACTGCTGTTCAACTAATATGAGTCTATATTGTCTAGTTCACGGTGCTTTCCAAGCGACTTGGTGTTGGGATTTGCTAATTCCCTACTTAGAAGCACAGGGTCACAAAACCGTAGCAATGGATTTGCCAATTGAAAATGCATCTGCTACTTTGTCCCAATTTGCGGATACAGTAATTCAAACGCTGCCAAAAACTGATAATGATATTGTGCTAGTCGGTCACTCAATGGCTGGTACGATAATTCCTTTGGTTGCAGAAGCAGTAAAAGTGCGTCAACTAGTGTTTGTGGCTGCGCTGCTTCCCTATCCCGGAGTTAGTACACTCGACCAATTTGCTCATCGCCTTGATTCTGAGACGCTCAAATCATTCAATTACCAGCCAAAAGACCCAAGTAAACTCAAACAGTTCTACGATGAGCCTGATGTGTATGAACCAGCTTCCGTAGGCAAAGATTATTCAGACGAAGCAGTATTAAGGGAGTTTTTCTTTCATGATTGTCAACCGGATGTAGCACAGTGGGCAATCTCGAAAAGTCGTTCGCAACAATCTATGGCATATATTCTTGAAACGAATCCTCTAAAAGTTTTGCCAAAGGTTGAGCGTAAATATATTGTTTGTACTGATGACCGAATATTGTCTCCTACATGGTCACGCTATGCTGCACGCAAGCGCTTAGGAGTTGATGCCATTGAGCTAGCTTCTGGACATTGCCCACATCTGTCTCATCCTGACCTTCTGGCTACAGTATTAACTAGTGATTAATTGTTTGAGTTTGGCTCGATTGTTGCCATAGCAAACATATACCAATTCAATTAATGATTGCAATACATCTTTCGGTAAAGACGCGATGAATCGCGTCTCTACAAATGGTCTATTGGTTGCATTCTTTTTTTAAATTGGTATTACCTTCCAACGCACGCAATTGTCAGGAAAATGAATGCGATAAGCAATGCAATCGCCCGAATTGCATGACGATTATCCCAAAGTCTACGCCTTTCTTTCCAGTTTTTGGGTAAGTTCTCCAAATTCCATTTAGCAACCTCGTCGTTAATTGGTGCCAGAGCAACGATAGTACAGATAATACTAAGAAGCCAGATCACGGTGGCTGCAATGGCAAGCCAGAAAAATATGGGGTTGGAGAGAGTATGCAACTGATAAGTAAAAAAAGATGAAGTAATAAAGGTAGCAGCGTACCAGAAGGGCATGAACGCACCGAATATACGTGCTAACGGTTGGGCTGCTTTAATATGTGTAGCGTCATCGAGCTTCCATAGCTGCGGGTGGACGAAAAAACCGACCGTGATTTCGTTCCCTACCATTAATCCAGCGACTACAAGTGCAAGGACGCTGGAGACAATTAATATAGTCATATATTATCTAAATATCATATATTATCTAAATATCATATATATCTAAATAATACCATTTCCTGAAATACTTGATACAAATGATTTGTCTCTAACTCTTTCCCCCTGCTTTCCTGCTGCCTATTTGTATCAACCTTAAAGTGAAATGGTATTACTGGTGCGATCGCTAGCAAAAAAGAGGAGCCATTGATGCTCTAAGATAGCACAAGCGATCGCTTACCAATTAGTATTACTCTCTCCCAAGACAAACTTGTTCATAGCTTTTACCAGCAATATCCCAAGTGAATTCCGTTTCTACCAGTTGTCTGCCATTGTGAGACAATTCTGAACGCAGATGTGGACGATCGAATAGTTGAATAATAGCGATGACGTACTCTGCTGGTTTATTGGCTCGTAATGCCCGTAATGGATGACTAGCAACATCTACAGCTAATCCTTCTAAGCCGCGATCGCTAGCTACTACAGGTATACCAGCTGCCATTGCTTCTAAAGTTTTATTTTTAATACCAAACCCAGTCCGCATTGGTACAACGCAAATGGTGGCTTGGTGTAAATATTCTGCCATCGAAGGTACACGCCCCAGCACATTAATTCCTGGTTTTTTATCAAGTGCTAAAACTTCTGCCACTGGATGAGAACCGACAATATCGAAAGTTGTATTGGGATAGAATTTTTGGATTTCTGGCAAAACTTCATTGCTGAAAAAGCAAACAGCATCAATATTTGCTAAATTATCCATTGCACCAATAAAAATTAGGCGATGTCCTCCTGGATCGATGGTACGGTTAGGGAAAGAAACTAAATCTACGCCATTGGGAATAACCGTAATTTCGCTATTGGGGTTAAATTCTTGTAGTTGAATTTTATCTTCTTCTGTTGTCGCCACAATTGCCGAAAATTTAGCGCAGTAGTTTTGCTCATAACGACGCAAAAGTGGGAGATTAATTTTATCTCTGAGTGAATTTTCGGAAATACCTGTTGCTAGTTGGTTTTGACAGGTAGCATAAACAGAACTATGAACATTAACTATGGTTTTTAGCTGTTTGAGAAAATGTGGCTGCACATAAATTTCATTGACGCTATGTTCGCAAGTAATTACATCACATTTTCCCGCTTCCACCCAGTTATTAACCCATGTTTGCATTTCAACTGAGTAGCGGTTAAGTACACTTGGCGGTGTTCCCTGCTGCAAAAATCTCCCAAATCGCTGTATTTTCTGCAAGATTCCAGTGGTTTGAGAATCTGGCGGACGTTCAAAAATGGCTAGATGATCCACACAATCACGTAATCCTGCTACTTCTGCGTCTGTAACATCACTCTCGCGTTGAGTCGCGAGGGTAACAGTATGACGTTGACTCAAGTACTTGAGTAAATTAAATGTTCTAACTTGGGTTCCTCCGCGCGTTGGTGGATAGGGAAAGGTGGAAGATAGCATTAAAATGTTCATACAAGTAATGAATCAAATGTGATATATACACCATGCCCTCATTGGAGGCTGTATGTCACTCGCTTCTCTAAGAGACGCTGCGCGAACGCTCGAATTAAAAATTAAAAATTAAAAATTAAGAAAGCCAGACATAACAAAGGTATGTCCGTATGTATCTGTCGCATTCTTTTTTCAAATTGGTATAACAAAAATACCAAGAGGAAATGCGCGTTTCCTCCTGGTGTTTGGTAAATGACTCACAATAGTTAGGTGTGGTTACGATTTTTGGGTGGACTTGCTAATCTGACTGCTAAATGGGTGCTGCTTTTATTTTAAAGACGTTTAGTGTAATGGTATTAGAAAGCCGCGACAGCTGCCTCAGCTACAGCTTGATCCTGTTCACCGCTACCACCACTTACTCCGACTGCACCAACTATCTGCTCATCGCGTTGAAGTGGTATACCCCCGGCAAAGATCATGATTCGTCCTCCATTTGAGGCGTGAATACCATAAAATTGTTTTCCTGGTTGAGCATCCTCACTAAGGGATTTGGTAGAGAG
This sequence comes from Nostoc sp., assembly GCF_036917515.1. Lineage (GTDB taxonomy): Bacteria > Cyanobacteriota > Cyanobacteriia > Cyanobacteriales > Nostocaceae > Nostoc. The sequence continues at coordinate 12,739 of NZ_JBALDE010000280.1, forward strand.
ATTAAACGCACGAGCAGTAAATGCTTTGTTAATTGAGATATCGATACTTCCGATCCACGCATCATCCATACGAATATGAGCAACAAGATTCCCGCCAGCATCAACAACCGCAAGATTCATTGGTTGTCCGATTGCACGAGCCTTCGCTTCTCCAGCCGCTAGTATTCGTCGTGCGTCATCCAAGGATACAGAATGTTTGTCAGAAGTCATGGTAATTCTTTCAATCGTAGAAATGTGTGCGTTGAGGGCGTGTCATCAATCAAGGATATCACGAGCATAAATTCTCGGTGTACTCCTTTAAGACTGGGAAGACTTCAAGCGCTGGTTATACCGTTTCACATTCAGATTGATACAAATAATCAAAGCATAATCAAACCCAGTCGCACACCCACTGCAACAGCCTCGGTGCGGCTGGAGACACTGAGCTTTTGAAAAATGGATGAGAGATGAAATTTGACGGTATGCTCAGAAATATGTAAACGTTTTGCGATCGCCTTATTCCCCAACCCAGAACCAAGCATACCTAAAACTTCTATCTCCCGTGGTGTCAAGGTTTGTACAGGATTCGCCACCACTTTTTCGCGGATAGACAGTAATTCTACAGCATCCGGGTGCAGCGCCAGCAAACCAAAAGCGATCGCCTCCACAGCCGCGATAATTTCTGACTCTGTGCTAGTACTGGGCAATATTCCCCGGATACCAGAACGTAACGCCGTCTCTAAGTCGATACTGTCGAGTTCTTCAACAATGACGATTATTCCTAATCGATATTGCTGTTCTTGAATAGTCAGCAATTTTTCCCACACCGCTTGTGGAAAATTACCGCTCAAATCTATCAGCACCACATCTGGCTGTAATTGCCCAACTTCACTCGCCAATACATCCAAATCGGATGCACTTCCCACAACTGTCAACCGAGGATTGGTAGTTACCACAGCTGATAACCCTGCCCGCACCACAGGGGAAGTAGCAACTACCATCACTCGGATCATGTCGCCTCCACCGCAGTTGTCTCGGACTGCACAGCAACATAAATCACCAATTGCTGTCTACCGCGTCGGATTTGTAGCGGCACAGATCCTTTACTGTTATGGAGATATTTGGTTAAATCATTCATGGTAGTGAATAATCGCCCCGAAACTCCAATTAAAACATCGCCGATTTGCACACCAGCAGTTTCCGCCGCACTGCCAGGTAGAATTGACAGCACCAATAAACCTAAGCTACGCCTACCTAAAAGTACAGGTTGCAGTGTGACTCCTAGTTGCGGACGACTATTTCCTTGTAAAAAACGCTCAACGGTGTTGCTGGGAACTGCCACAGCCAAACCATTAACAATCATGGTGTTAATTCCCACGACTCGACCGAGATAGTCGGCAAGTGGCCCCCCAGAATTACCAGGATACAGCTGCAAATCAGCCATAACTGCTCGTGGATTATTTGCATGGATAATTCCAGTTGTCACAGCACCACTGTCACCAAAGGGATTACCCACCGCCAAGACTAATTCACCCACTCGTAGCGCCTCAGAATTGGCGATTGTTGCAGCAGTTAAATTAGTGGCGACAATTTTCAGGGCTGCTAAATCCTGCTGTGGATCGAATTGGGTACGCACCGCATCAAATACCCTTCCGTCTGCCAATTCCACAGTTGCGCGGTTACTGGTTGCCACATGGGCATTAGTGATAATTAGTCCGTCAGGTTGCCAAATTACACCAGAACCGACTCCTAGAGAACCACTTTTTACTTTGACAGTGCGATCGCGTAGTTTAGCAGCTACCTCTGTCAATTCAGCAGCGATGTTAGTTAATGTTGTGTTTGCCATGTTATACAATTTTTGAGCATGTCAAAGTAGAATCAGTGATGTCATTTGTCTTTTGTCCTTAGAAACACAAATGACTAATGACAATTCGAGCAAAAAGATGCAACTTTCGAGTTCAGAAGCTCAACGTTCAAGCAAAAAGATGCAACTTTCGAGTTCAGAAGCTCAACGTTCAAGCAAAAAGATGCAACTTTCGAGTTCAGAAGCTCAACGTTCAAGCAAAAAGATGCAACTTTCGAGTTCAGAAGCTCAACGTTCAAGCAAAAAGGTGCAACTTCCGAGTTCAGAAGCTCAACGTTCGAGCAAAAAGGTGCAACTTCCGAGTTCAGAAGCTCGAATGAACAGAAAATTTTGATAATTTTGACAAAACTAGTTAAACCAATCGCAAATTGGCATTATTCCTCCTTAGTAGGTCGTTCGCCAACTGTGATCGCTAACTCAATTAACACTCCACCCCGGACAACTTGCACGTTGACAGGTTTACCAATGCGATCGCTACTATTGAGCAGCGCCAACACATCACCTGTATCGCCCACAGTTACGCCATCAAACGTTACCAAAACATCACCAAGCAGTACACCTGCATTGTCAGCAGGCCCCGAAGGCTCAACATTAACAACAATTACCCCAGTTGCCGAACTTAGATTGAGAGCAGTTTTTAGATTCTTTGGTAAACGTACAGGTTGCATTCCCACACCCAAGTAGCCTTTAGAAATGTGTCCTTTTGCTACCAATTGGTCAACCACGCGATCGACTGTCGCAGTGGGAATAGTCAGAGCAATGCCACGCCGCCCCGATGTATTCATGCCTACTACAAAACCAGCAGCATCTACTAGTGGCCCGCCCGCAAAACCAGAGTAAAGGGTGATGTCTGGGCGGATGAATTGGTCAATATTGCCGCCACTCATACTCCGCCAAGCACCGCTAATCACACTCACCGAACCCATCGCCGCTCTTAAGTCACCTTCGCTACCTCTTGCTAGTCCTAATACCAGATGACCGACTTTGAGCGTTTTGGCATCACCAACTTTGGCCACAGGTATTTCGACATTTTCTAGTTTAAAAACAGCGATATCAGTGCTAGAGTCATGGCCAATGAGTGTTACTGGTGCAGTGCTACCATTTGATAAGGTAATCGTGATGTCGTCATAGCGCTGGAGGCACTCATCAGAGGTAACAATGATGCCATTACGCCAATGAATACCGCTTGGAGAAACGCGTGTACCCCCATTCACCGCAACCACAGCATTCCCAGCTTGTTCTACGGTATCAGCTAAACTGTTGGACAAAGCCAGTAATGAAGACATAAGATTTTCCGCAAACGTTTTTAGATGTTTATATCGTGCCGTTTTATCAACACAGATGACATCGGAAAAATGGGGAGAATTCACCCTAGAAAAATGGCTAGGATTGACATCACCCGCATTTGTTACAAGCTTGAGGTGCAGAGGTGCTTCAGAGGCAGAGGGGCAGAGGGGAAAGAACTTATACAAGAACTCTCCTCTGTTCTCCTGCTCCCCTGCTGTCTAAATGTGCTTTCTTAGGTGCTTAACAGCTTACTACCTTATCGAATTCAATATAGAGGTACTTCAGTCCCCGCATGAGTATATTCGGTAAGTACTGATAACCGGATTGTCCCAAGCGGATGTTCTTAAGCCGTAGTAACAATCGCTGATATGCAATCTGCATTTCCTTACGAGCAAGCATAGCACCTAAACAAAAATGAATTCCATGACCAAAAGATAGGTGATTGCTGGCATTATGGCGGCACACATCCAAACGCTCACCCTCAATAAATTTTATGGGGTCACGGTTAGCAGCATCGAAGCGGATCATCACCAAAGAGCCAGCTTGCAGAGCAACGTTTCCTAGTTTTATATCTTCCGTCACAACTCGCCACATTCCCGCTGTTGGACTTTCCATCCGTAGAACTTCTTCAACAAAGTTCTCTAGCTGCGAAATATCTGTTTGTAGCAACTTTATTTGCTCTTTATTGTTTGCCAGCAACAACATCCCACCTGCAAGCGCACTGGTGACAGTTTCATTACCAGCCACTAATATCTGCTGAATTATACTTAACAGTTCAGCAGTATCGAGCGCTCGTCCAGCTACCTTTGCCTGTACCAAGTCAGTGATCAAATCATCTTGAGGCTGTTTTTGACGCGAGTCTATAACATCCTTAAAATAATGCTGGAAAGCAACAACATCTTTAGCACACTCGATCTCCTGCTCTCTAGAGAGTGTGTGCCCTAGACGTGCAATAAAAGCATCAGACCATTGCTTGAACTTTGGCATATCTGCTTGCGGCACACCTAACTGTTGAGCAATAACTTTGAGTGGTAAAGCTACGGCAAACTCACTGACGAATTCGCACTTGCTGCGATCGATGAAATTGTCAATTAGTTCATCAACAATCTGCTCAATCAACTCAGACATTTTGTTGACACGCTCAAAGGTGAATGCTTTATTCACCAGCGCTCGAAATCGCTCGTGTTCTGGCGGATCTGCTGTGAGCAGGGTGTTCATCTGAGGCCAGCCTTGAGCAGAAATTTTCTGCAACTCATCATCCTGTTCTTCTTTTCCAGCCAGTAAAGTAGAGAAATTGCTTGAGAATACTCTTGTATCCTTAAGAACTTCTTTCACCAAGTCATAGCTGGTAACGAGAAAGAGTTTTGCTCCTGTTCTGGAACTAGGGAGCTCCATAATTGGTGCTTGCTCCTGTGCCAGCTTGTAGAATTCATAAGGACACACGAGCACTTCCGGGTCAAAGAAGTTGTAGTCCGACAGATGCTTCATGCTTTTAATGGTAGTCAATGATGGTTTACTTTGAGTAATTGTGCAGTCAACATCATCTTAACAAGTTACCTATCAACCCCACTTAAATTAGCACCACTCAAATCAACCTCACTAAAGTCTCTCTCCCCAGCAGCATAGCGTTGGAGCAACTCTTCAGCATCCATAACTCAACCCCCCTACATCAATCATTCGATAAATAAATGCACACCGAATCAAGAGAAATCAATCTGCTAACTCCATCGAGAAACTTACCTCTATATGGCAAAAGAATTTTAGTAACAGCACCGAGAAATTATGCTTATAGGTTATCCGAACAAATCATCAAAAAAGGTGCTTTACCTGTTTTCATGCCTACTATCGAAACCTGCTATTTATCAAACTACACTCAGTTAGATGCCGCTTTAGCCCATATAAACGAATTTGATTGGATTCTCTTCACAAGTCGAAACGGAATCGCTGCATTTTTTCACCGTATAAATGATTTGAATATTCCTATATCTGTAGTACAAAAATGTCACTTATGTGCGTTAGGAAAAGATGCAGAAAGCTTATTGTCTTTTTCTGGCAAGGTGGATTTAATTCCAACAGAATCTAGCCCAGCCGGAATTGTGGCTGAATTAGCGAAACTTCCGCAAATTCATGAGAAAAAAGTGCTGATACCGACTCCAAAAGTTGTGGGTTTGCCTGAACCTAATGTTGTACCCAATTTGATTACGGATTTGCAACAATTGGGCATAGAAGTAATTCGTGTACCCACATACATTACGCAGGGTTTAGACAAAAGTATCTACGGTATGGAATTAAACCTGATGCGTCAAGCAATTATTGATGTAATTGCCTTTAGTAGCACAGCGGAAGTAGAAAGCTTTTTAACAATGGTTAACTCGCAAAGCGATTACGAACATTGTGTTATTGCATGTTTTGGTCCTTACACTACTGCTAATGCCCAAAAGTTGGGTATGACTGTCTCTATCGTGTCTAGAGATTACAGTTCATTTGAGGGATTTGCTGAAGCGATCGCAGCATTTTTTACTCTTACTTCTGATTAAAACTAAGCGTCTCAAGATGTAAAATAATCAACTAAATTTCACTCTAGACTAGGTGCACATAAACCCGTAGTATCGAAAATGGAGTTTATGTTAAGTTAGGAAGTTTTACATGGCAACTTACAAAGTTACATTGCGTACCCCAAACGGCGAAAAAGAAATTGAAGTCCCTGATGATGAGTACATCCTAGAGGTCGCTAACGAGGAAAATGGACTAGACTTGCCCTATTCCTGTAACGCTGGTTCTTGCTCTACCTGCACTGGCAAGCTGATTTCAGGTACAATTGACCAATCGGATCAGAACTTCTTAGACAATGATCAAATGGACGAGGGATGGGTTCTTACCTGCGTTGCCTATGCCACTTCTGATTGCGTTATCGAAACCAATCAAGAGGAAGCGCTTAACGCTTAAGAGCAGTTAAGGGTTAAGGGCATTGGTGTCATACTTCAGCCCCAACCCTTTTTAAATTTCGTTTATCTGGGTGGAAATGCTGCTTATTAGGCTGCTGCCTCCCTTGCTGGCGGTAGCAGCCTCCATTGTATACGTCACCCTAAAAAAGGTGTGGAAATTAAACTGCGATCGCAAGTGGGTGTAAATGTGCAGCAACGTTTTAATAATTTGTATTCTCTGAAGGATTAACCAAAACCCCATCGCCGATATTCAAGAATTGCGTGCATGATAAAAGCAATAACTATGGCGAAAAGTACTAAGTTTATGGTTGCAATCTAATCAATTTCATCTGATTAGCTTCAAAAATGAGCAAATATTTAATAATATGGAGTTAGTTTTACATACAATTGCTCTAGCCCTTATCCCCTAACCCCTTCTCCCTATGGGAGAAGGGGAACTAAAATTTTACAAGGAAATTTATAACTTATTAAATACCTTTTTTGCAAACTAGTTTTTCCAATTTTTTTCATGTTCATATTTATCTAATCAAACCTCTAAATCAATTGCGTCTGTAAATTCCATAAAAGCTATTGCAAATCTTTCTAACTGTTGAATATTTAATCCGTGAATGCGTTCATAGATTCTAGGCGCTTCTTTTTTCAGTTCATCAAGAGTAGCAAAACGACTACGAACTAAACAATTAAATCAATGATACACACCTGGATACAAAATATTCTCATTATTGACTGACTCTTGCATAAAATCCTCAGTCAATAATTGATCGGGCATTAATATAGTAGAATTTTATTGTGAAACAAATAGCCTTTCGTTGGTGCGAGATTTTAGAGCAATCTTTACAGTAAATTTTGATACAATTTTAGATTTGGAAATAATAATTTGGCATAACAATTACTGAATAACCATTCTTAATCGTTTATCCTAACAAGGAGAATTGAATTTATGGCAACAACAGCTTTAATTGTCGGTGCAGGTAATGGACTGAGCGCTTCTTTAGCTCGCTTATTTGCCAAAGAAGGATTCACCATAGCCTTAGCGGCTCGCCAAATTGAAAAAATTACTCAATTGAGCAGTGAAATTGGCGCAGTTAGTTTCGCAGCTGATGCCTCAAAGCCAGATGAAGTAGAACAGTTATTTATTGATATTGATAATAAAGTTGGTTCCCCGAATATTGTCGTTTACAATCCTAGTTTTCGGGTACGGGGGCCTCTTGTCGATCTAAACCCTAGTGAAGTGGCAAAAACCCTAGATGTCACTGCTTATGGTGGCTTTCTTGTGGCTCAAGCTGCTACCAAAAGGTTTTTGCAACTTGGTGGCGGTGCTATATTTTTTACTGGAGCTTCAGCCAGTATTAAGGGTTATCCTTTGTCTGCTCCCTTTGCAATGGGTAAATTTGCACTACGCGGTTTGGCTCAGAGTATTGCTAGAGAATTAGCACCAAAGAATATCCATGTAGCGCATTTTGTGATTGATGGTGCAATCCGCTCCGCAGACCGCCAAGATCCAGTAGATAATCCTGATAGTACTCTTGACCCGGATGCGATCGCTCAAACTTATCTCAGCATTCTCCGCCAACCCCGCAGTGCTTGGACTTATGAAGTAGAACTACGTCCCTGGGTAGAGAACTTCTAGGCAAAACAATTGTTACAAAAATAGTTTTGCAGGTATGAAAATTGATTTTGGTGCAACTGCTACTGATTATGCAAAACACCGCGCTGGCTTTCCCAGTTCATTATTTAATAAACTGTCTGAATATGGCATAGGTTTACCAGGGCAAAATATTGTTGATCTCGGTACAGGAACAGGAACACTAGCGCGGGGCTTTGCCGATAGAGGTGCTTATGTAATTGCTATAGATCCATCAGCCTCACTTTTAGAACAAGCGAGACTGTTAAGCGAATCTGCCCAACTGAAAGTAGATTATCGAGTCGCAACTGCCGAGAATACCGAGTTACCAGACACTAGTGCGGATGTGGTGACAGCAGGACAATCTTGGCATTGGTTTGACCGTCCGCGTGCCGTCCAAGAAATTACTCGGATATTGAGAAGAAATGGCTTGATCGCGATCGCACATTTTGATTGGATACCCTTAAAAAGTAATGTAGTTGAAGCAACAGAACAACTAATCGAGGCTCATAATCCCGCATGGAATCTAGGCGGCGGTAACGGATTGTATCCCCAGTGGTTACAAGATATTGGTGAAGGAGGTTTTCGAGAAATCCGCACATTTTCTTACGATGTATTTGTATCTTATACACACGAAGATTGGCGAGGACGAGTTCGGGCGAGTGCTGGTGTGGGAGGCAGCTTGATACCAGAAAAAGTAGAAGTATTTGACCAAGAATTGGCAACATTGCTCGAAACAAAATATCCTACACCAATTCTTCAGATTCATCATAGAGTTTGGGCTGCGATCGCAAAATCACCGCAATTTAATTTGTAATTAAGAAATGTCTGTAACACGCTATTAACCTACAAAACAATCGCACAATTTTCGGAAAAGAACCATGATTGAACTTTACTATTGGACAACCCCAAACGGTCATAAAATCACAATTTTCTTGGAAGAAGTCGGCTTACCATACACCATAATTCCTGTGAATATTGGAGCTGGGGATCAATTTAAGCCGGAATTTCTGAAGATTTCTCCTAACAATCGGATGCCTGCGATTGTTGACCACCTACCAGCAGATGGAGGTGCGCCAATTTCGGTATTTGAGTCTGGTGCAATCTTACTATATTTGGCAGAAAAAACTGGGAAGTTAATCCCCCAAGATTTACGTAATCGCACTCAAGTTTTAGAATGGTTGTTTTGGCAAATGGCAGGGCTGGGGCCGATGGCGGGACAAAATCATCACTTTAGTACTTATGCTCCCGAAAAGATTGAATATGCCATTAACCGCTACGTGAATGAGACGGGACGCCTATATGCAGTACTGAATAAGCAACTAGCAGATAAAGAATTCATAGCTGGCGATTATTCCATCGCCGATATTGCTGCTTATCCCTGGATTGTGCCCTATGAACGCCAAAGTCAAAACCTAGAGGATTTTCCTCATGTCAAACGCTGGTTTGAGGCAATTAAAGCCCGTCCAGCAACCATTCGCGCCTACGAAAAAGCTGAAGCATTGAAAACTGAAGCGCTCGATCCAGATAAGTCACGAAATTTGTTATTTAACCAGTCGGCGAAGACTATTCAGCCTTGAGCCTTTTGAATTGTCTTGTCACTATGGCGATCGCTAAGTTAGCTCTAACCCCAGATCATCGATTGCAACTATGAGCAACGATTTCTCACCATTTTCCTTTCCTCAATTAGAAACAAAAAGGCTCCTTCTTCGTGAGACAACGTTGCAGGATGCTGAAGCTATCTTTGCTCTATTCTCCGATCCAAGCGTGACTCAGTTTCACGATCTTGATACCTTCACTTCTATTAAACAAGCGATCACTGTCATTGGACGTAGAGCCAAGCGGTTTGAGCAAGGAGAAGGAATTCGCTGGGGAATTACCCGTAAGCAAGACAACGTTTTGATTGGTTCTTGTGGGTTTACCTGGAACCCCCAAGAACACTCGGCCGAAGTCGGTTATGAGCTTGCCAGTACTTTTTGGAGACAAGGTATCATGACTGAGGCGGTGAGTACTATCTTGCAATTTGGATTTCAGAAAATGGGTTTGCGTTTCGTTGTTGCCCAAGTCATGCTGGACAACATAGCTTCTAAAAAGTTGCTAGAAAAATTAGGTTTTCACAGTCAGGGTGTACTGAAACAGTATGGCTTTTTCAAAGGGCAATATCACGATCTGGAGCAATTTTTGCTTAAAAGTGAAAAACTGAGTGAGTAAGCTTAGTGGTGCAGAAAACTCTTCAAAGTCTCAAGTAGAGAATACAATGATACGCGAGAACTCAATTTGTTGCTCTATCTGCGCTCATTAGAAGCTAAGACACTGGAACTGATCACCTTACAATTTGCTCAATTGTTTAATGTATGGTATAGTCTCCCACCAGTTAGTCAATCTTAAACGAAACGATGTTGAGCGCATCTATCAAGCGAGGATATTTTGCTTCAAGATATTACTAACCCACCCTCATTAATTGAATTAGCAAAACAAGTAGAGTTAGATGATCGCAAACTTAAGCAAGGATCTCGTTAACTCTTTGGTACAACAGTGTTTGGATATTTGCATGATTATCGTTTAGAAAAAGCTTGTCAATTCCTCTATGGAAGGACGGATAAATGTAGCTTAGGTGTCCTATACTGTGGGATTTGCCAATAGAGGTTACTTTGCTGCTGCATTCCGCAAAAAGTTTGGTATAAATCCCAGCGATTATTAAGCACAGTGGCGGAAATAGTCCGGCTAGCGATCGCTTTCGTCAAACTTAATAATTGTGGCAATGCCAGCACTTTCACCAAGAATAAAGCGATGCCTACGGCAACCCGTTCTCGTAGCGTCTCCGACAGGAGAAGCGGAAACGCTTCAATAGGAGGGACATTTTTTTATTTGTCAGTACCTAAATACGATCACAATAACTAGCAGTCAAATTCAAATTATGCAACGCCGCAATAGTAGTCACAGTTTTCATCCCAATGCATTTGGCGATCGCATTACTACCACCCAACCAACTATATGATAATAGGAAAAAATATCAATAAATCACAAAAATGACTCTGTTTCTTTCAACAAGAGAAGCCTATCACCAACAGCAAAATACTACTCCAATCTCTGAACCGACAAAAACCAACTCATATCATACTGGGTATCTAGCAGTGTTGAACGATCCAAAACAGCAAAGTTGGGGTTATGAACATGCAATGGCTTTCCCTACCGGGATTAACTTACTAGTAAAACAGTACGACTTAGCGGAGGATTTAATTGTTGAGACAAAGGCATATAACCTTCCTTTAATGGAGTTTAGTTTCGCAGTTATCGCAGACAATGAAACGGAAATGATACCTGCTGGACAAAATTTCACTGCAACTTATTTTGATTTGGATAAGGAAATTCCTGGTAGTGGATTTTATTGGCGGGCAGGTCAACGCATTCTGGAGGTAGAGGTTGGGATCAATCTACAGGAATTCTTTTGCAGAGATGAAGTTAGTGGCTTAGACTTTCTACCTAAATCACTTCAGTTGTACATAGAAACTGACAATATATGCTTTCTCAACTACTTCCGCATGGGGCAAACTACACCAGAAATGCAAATTATTTTGCATCAAATAGTTAATTGTCCTTTCCAAGGTTTAATTAAAGAAATTTACTTGCAAACCAAATGTCTAGAATTAATGGCTTTGAAGTTGGAACCCGATACATCTGGGGAACGGGAATTGATGCGATCGCGCATTTTGCAAGGAGATGATATTAACCGAATTTACCACGCCAGAGCAATTTTAATCTCCGATTTTGACAATCCACCTTCATTGCTAGAATTGGCGCGACAAGTAGGTTTAAACGATTACAAGCTGAAAATCGGGTTCCGTCAGGTTTTTAACACAACAGTATTTGGCTATTTATGGGCATACCGGATGGAAAAAGCTAGAACACTAATCATGAGTCAGCAAATGACCATAAAACAGGTAGCTAAGATAGTGGGTTACAACTGTCCTAGTCGTTTCGCTGTGGCTTTTCAAAAGCGCTTTGGCATCCAACCTAGTCAATACTTAGATAGATTTCTTGTTGCCAAAAACACCTAAAAAAATCCGTTTCGGCATATATCTGGTTCAGATTTTTCACTAGAAATTCCCCTATGCTGTTGATAATAAATCCCAAATCCAGATTGCTGTGATCTGGGATACTGTGGTGTGTGAGAGAAAAATGAGCAAGCGAATATTCCAAATCTTCAGTTGCAGACTGGAGTGGTTGTTGATACTTTTTACAGTTTTGGTGGTTCAGCCAGCGAAAGCGCAAGATATTCCTAAATTTGATTTATTGGTTAATCGGCTTCGCCCAGGGAAAGCAGTACAAGAAGTGAAGCCACCTCAAGCAACTAGGAAGATTCGACAACTAAGCGAAATAGAACCTGTTATTACCAGCGCCCAAATGTTACTGGTACAGTCACCAACACCAAACAACCCCCCTAATCAGGCGGGTGAAGTTGTGCAGGTAACAGGAGTGAAGGCAAATCCCACGAATCAAGGCGTGGAGATAATTTTACAGACAACTAAGGGGCAACAGTTGCAAGTTATAAATCGCAGTGCTGGTAATAGCTTTATCGCTGATGTTCCCAATGCTCAACTGCGTTTACTGTCGGGTGAAGCCTTTACATTCCGCTCCACTAAACCAATTGCAGGTATTACTGAAATAACAGTTGGTAATTTTGATGTCAGTACTATTCGGGTGACAGTTATCGGTGAGGGGAGTGTACCAACAGTTGAGTTATCTGACAGTCCAGACGAGGGTCTAATCTTCTCTGTTGCTAGTGCTGCATCTAGAGCGCAACAGCAACAACCCCAAACCTTACAACAGCCCCAAGCTAGTCAGCCGCCAAGTCAGACACAGCCAAAACCATCAGCCAATAGTGATGAACCGATTGAATTGGTGGTGACAGGTGAGCAAGATGGATACAATGTACCCGATTCATCAACCGCCACTAGAACTGATACACCGTTGCGCGATATTCCTCAGTCAATTCAAGTGATTCCGCAACAGGTGATTAAAGACCAGCAAATTACGCGGATTAGCGATGCTACCCGTAATGTGTCCGGAGTATCACCCTTATCGGGCTACGGTGGTTTCTCTGATGACTACACAATTCGAGGATTCACCAACTCCAACCTTCTGAGAAATGGCTTCACAACCAGCAACTTTTTTACCTATGGTGCCAACATAGAAAGAGTTGAAGTTCTCAAAGGTCCTTCCTCTGTACTATACGGTCAGGTCGAGCCTGGTGGTGTCATCAATTTTGTCACCAAGCAGCCCTTGAGCAGTCCCTACTACGCAGCAGAATTGACCGCAGGTAGCTTCAGTTTCTATCGAGGTACCATAGACCTTTCTGGTCCACTGACCACTGACAAAAAATTACTCTATCGCTTGAACGTTGCCTACGAAAATTCTGGCAGTTTCCGAGATTTCTATCATCAGGATATTTTCTCTGTGTCACCTGTAATCACTTACAAGCCTAGCGAAAACACAACCCTGAGTTTTGAATACGAATATGGTAAACGACGGGGATCCTTTGATCGGGGTTTTCCACCGAGCTCTGTGTTCTTGACTCTTCCCATCAGTCGTTTCTTGGGAGAGCCTAGCGATTTTTTAAATATAGATTTCCAACGGGGAACCGCGACAGTAGATCATCGCTTCAGTGAGAATTTACAATTGCGAAGCTCTTTTTCTGTGCAATCGACGTTTGACAACAATATCTATACCCAAGCCGGCACTGACTTTGAACCAGACGGTCGTAGTGTACTGCGCGGCAACATCATCGTAAATCGCAATCGCAGAAATGAAGACTACTCCTGGCAAACTGATTTAATTGGTAAGTTCAACACAGGTTCAATTGCCCATCAACTCCTGCTGGGTTTGGAGTTACGTCGCAACACAGACATTAATCCTAACTTCTTTGGTGGTGATATCGCCTCAATAGATATTTTCAATCCAGTCTATGGTGCTCGTCCGACAGGGACAGTGGTGCAACGTGTATTCGGCACAAAGATAAGTACAACAGGTATTTATTTGCAAGACCAGGTAACTCTACTATCTAATTTAAAGTTATTGGTTGGTGGCAGATACGATTTTGTTTTTAGCGATAACAGTGCAAAAATCGGAGATGAAAACAGCACTAACTCTAATTTTTACGACAGTGCTTTTTCGCCACGTGTGGGATTAGTCTATCAACCCATAGAGCCAATTTCGCTTTATGCCAGTTACAGCCGTTCTTTTGTTCCCAACAACGCGACAACGTTTAGTGGAGTATCACTGGAACCTTCTCGCGGTACACAGTACGAAGTTGGTATCAAATCTGAGTTTTTTGATCAACGGCTTTCTGCAACGCTAGCAGCCTATGACATTACTAAAACAAACATATCCAGGACAGACCCGAACCATACTGACTTCTCCATCGCAATTGGGGAAGTAAAAAGTCGAGGAATTGAACTGGATGTGGCAGGGGAAATTTTACCAGGTTGGAAGATCATTGCTTCTGGCTATTTGAATGATGCTTTTGTCAGCGAAGATAACGATCCTAATATCAAAAATCAGCGTTTGGAAAATACTGCATACCACGGTGCAACTCTGTGGACAACCTATGAGATTCAACAGGGGAGTTTGAAAGGGTTACAGTTTGGAGGAGGCATCTTTTTTGTCGGTTCGCGCATTGCTAACCAGAGCGATCCATTTACTGTTCCTTCTTATCTGAGAACTGATGCTGCCATTTCCTACAAACATGATAATTGGCGGGCTGCGCTCAATTTTAAGAATATCTTCGATGTCAAATATTACGACACTCAGGGCTACTTCGTCGTTCCTCAAGCACCGTTGACTGTGTTGGGAACGATTTCGTTTGAGCTTTGACGTTTATTTAGCACGAATATCTATCATGACTTACAAAAACCTGCGTAACTTCGTATTTGCTTTACACCGCTACATTGGCTTAGGTGTTGGACTGATTGCGATTATTGTTGGTTTAACTGGTAGCTTGCTGGTCTTCCAATCCGAAATTATTGCCGTTCAAAGGCATCACCAGATTGGAACTATCATTCCTCAAGGGGAAATGCTGCCGATTGAGGTGGTTCTGAATACGGTGAAAAACAGCTAGGACAATGCCCTCAAACTGTTATTGGGCGATCGCATCCTCAACTCCTTCACTCCCCTACACTACGGCACATTTGGCGGCTTACCTACTCGCATTCTCTATGTGTTTGTAGGACTTGCGCCGTTAATTTTATTTATTACTGGCTTCGTAATGTGGCAGTATCGCAAAAGACCTACGACTAATTTACCCACGGAAGCGATGCCTACCGCAACCCGTACCCCTTTCCTATGGAACGCTCCGCGAACGTGGAAGCAAGCTACGCGTAGCGTCTTTGACAGGAAAAGCGGGAACACCCTGAAGTAGAAACGCTCCCAATTTTTTAACTTTGTAGTGAAAAATACTTTAGGTTACTTAATGCATCAAACGCTACTTACTTTCATGGTTAGCGCTAGGATAGCTGTGTATTTTATGAAAGTATAAATATGGCTCAAACTTTTTACGTAAATCCAGTATCAGGTAGTAATACCAACCCAGGTACTCAACAAGCCCCTTTCAAAACTATTACGCAAGCCCTCAAGGTAGCTACTGTTAATACCAAGATTCAACTAGCAAATGGTAATTATAATACTGCTAGCGGTGAAGTCTTTCCGTTAACGGTTCCATCTGGTGTAACAGTGGTGGGTAATGAAACCGACAAAGGCAATGGTATTTTGATTGAAGGAAGTGGTAGCTATCTAAGCCGTACTTTTGCTGGTCAGAATGTCACTTTTGTGTTGCTGGACAAAGCCGAACTCCGAGGAGTGACTGTAACAAATTTGGCCAGTCGTGGTAGTGGTGTTTGGATTGAATCAACAGCCCCTACTGTTGCTAATAGCACCTTCATCAACAATAAGCGGGAGGGAGTATTTGCTACAGGCGATGCTAATCCAGTTGTTTTAGGTAATGTGTTCAGTGAGAATGCAGCTAATGGAATTGCGATCGCTAAAAATTCTAAAGGTCAAATTGAAAATAATACCTACTTCAAAACAGGTTTTGGTATTGCCATTAGTGATACTGCATCACCCATCCTTCGAGATAATAGAATTTATCAAAACCGTTCTGGGATTGTCATCTCTGGTAGTGCCCGTCCCGTATTACGTAATAATGTTAGTGAAAATAATACTGATGATGGGATTACAGTGATTGGAACTGCTCTACCGGATATCGGCAGTACCAATAATCCAGGGGGCAATACTTTACGTAATAACGGTAAATTTGATTTGCAAAATGTCAGTTCCAACAAGCTGATTTCTTTAGGAAATAAAATAGATGCGTCTAAAGTTAGCGGAAATATAGAGTTTGCAGATGGTTCGGTTCCAACGCCAACGCCAACGCCAACGCCAACTCCAACGCCAACTCCAACGCCAACTCCAACTCCAACTCCAACTCCAACTCCAACTCCAACTCCAACTCCAACTCCAACTCCAACTCCAACTCCAACGCCAACCCCAACACCAACTCCAACGCCAACACCTACTATTGAATTAACTGATATTGCGAATCATTGGGCAGGTGGGTTTATTCGAGAATTAGTCAAATTGGGGATAGTTAATGGTTTTCCCGATCGCACATTTAAACCCGATGCAACGATGACAAGGGCACAATACGCGGCAATACTGGTAAAAGCTTTCAATCCACAACCAAGCCGTGCAGCGATCAAATTCAAAGATGTACCAGCAGACTTCTGGGCATCCAAGGTAATTCAGCAGGCATATCAAGGTTTATTTCTCTCTGGTTTTCCTGACAATACCTTTAGTCCCAACAAAAATATCCAGCGCGTGCAAGTAATTGTCTCTTTGGTGAATGGACTGGGGTTATCTATTAATGGTACGGCAACTATCAAAGTTTTCGATGACCAAGCCAAGATTCCTGAATATGCCAAGGATGAGGTGGTAAAAGCTATAGACAAAAAAATTATTGTCAATTACCCAAATGTGAAACAACTTAATCCTACCCACGATGCTACACGCGCTGAGGTAGCGGCGATCGTGTATCAAGCTTTGGTAAATGCTGGTCGTGTAGCAGCGATCAATTCGCCTTATATAGTAACTGCTTGAGGGAGGCAGGGGGCAGGGGAGCAAGGGTGCAGGGGAGTTCTTGTACAAGTTCTTTCCCCTCTGCACCTCTGCCTCTCTGCCTCTCTGCCTCTCTGCCCCCCTGCCCCTGGAGCATCCTTACGCTACCTACCCTTCAGCTTAATAAGCGTGCTATTCAAGCCACGGGTGTTGGTGAAAAGTTAAAAGCGAACGCTGGGAAAAAGAACGTTCGCTTGACCATACCTGCCGAACATAGTGGTTAGTTGCTTGTTATTAGCATACTATAAACTGTGGAATTGAAAGCATTTAATAAAAATTTTGGTGCTAATGCCGATGAATTTGATCTAGTTGTTTCGCCCTCTAATACACCCTCAGTGGCCCCACTTTCCAGGAAATCTCAATTAAATCAGGCTTTCTCAATTTGGAATTTTGAATTGGTCTTATTACCATTTTTCAGTAATAGAATTGATAGTTGAAGCCTTTGCAAAGTCTTCAACTATCAAAAGATAGAAACTTTAGTAGCAGATTTTACCTGTATAAAAACAAAAATCTGTATTCAAAGTAAGCTTGTAGCATACAAAACGCTTGTAAGATTTTTATGACTTCCCGGATTCGCTTTTTAATGTGCCCTCCTGACCACTACGACGTAGACTATGTAATTAATCCTTGGATGGAAGGGAATATTCACAAATCATCGCGCGATCGCGCCGTGGAACAGTGGCAGGGACTACATCAAATCCTTAAAGAACACGCCATTGTAGATTTAGTACCACCTGAAAAAGGCTGGCCTGATTTGGTTTTTACTGCCAACGCTGGCTTAGTTCTGGGCGATAATGTCGTCCTCAGTCGCTTTTTGCACAAAGAACGTCAGGGAGAGGAACCTTACTTCAAGCAATGGTTTGAGGCAAATGGTTATACAGTCAATGAACTTCCCAAAGATTTGCCCTTTGAGGGAGCAGGAGACGCACTGCTGGATCGGGAAGGACGCTGGTTATGGGCAGGATACGGTTTCCGCTCGGAATTAGATTCTCACCCTTATCTAGCTAAATGGCTGGATATTGAGGTGCTATCTCTACGATTAATAGACGAACGTTTCTATCATCTAGATACCTGTTTTTGTCCCCTAGCAAATGGCTATTTGCTATACTATCCCGGCGCTTTTGATTCTTACTCCAACCGCTTAATTGAAATGCGAGTCGCACCAGAAAAGCGAATTGCAATAGAAGAGGCTGATGCAGTCAACTTCGCTTGTAATACGGTGAATGTAGATAGCATCGTCATCATGAACAAGGCGAGTGATGCTTTGAAAACCTGCCTTCAGGATGTAGGTTTCCAAGTGCTGGAAACACCACTTACAGAATTTCTCAAAGCTGGTGGTGCGGCTAAATGCTTAACTTTGCGGGTGACAGAACCAGTTAGGGATGAAATTCATGCCAATGTCTCGGTAGAAAGCCGCGTCATTCGCATGGAAGGACATTTGCTAGATGCTGGCTTAATTAACCGCGCTTTGGATTTGATTATAGATGCTGGCGGAAGTTTCAAAGTCCTGAACTTCAGCTTGGGAGAACAACGCCAAAGTACCTCAGTCGCCGAGGTGAGGGTATCAGCACCATCCCATGAGGTGATGGAAGAAATCATCTCTCGGTTGATTGAATTGGGTGCAGTAGATTTCCCCCATGATGAACGAGATGCCAAACTAGAACCAGTAATTCAAGATGGCGTTGCGCCCGATGATTTCTACGTCAGTACGATTTATCCCACGGAAGTGCGAATTAATGGTCAGTGGGTGAAGGTAGAATATCAGCGAATGGATAGCGCGATCGCCATTACTGAAACTCCCACAGGTTTAGTTGCTCGGTGTAAAATCCTCCGTGATTTAAAAGTTGGCGAACAGGTAATTGTAGACGTTTTAGGTATCCGCACCATCCGCAAAACTGAATCGCGCGAACTCCGCAGCACCCAAGAATTCAGCTTTATGTCGGCGGGAGTTTCCAGCGAACGGCGCGTGGAATTAGTCGTTGAGCAAGTGGCTTGGGAATTGCGTAAAATCCGCGATGCTGGTGGTAAAGTAGTTGTCACGGCTGGCCCTGTGGTAATTCACACTGGTGGCGGCGAACACTTGGCGCAACTGATTCGGCAAGGATATATACAGGCACTGCTGGGTGGTAATGCGATCGCAGTTCACGATATCGAGCAAAGTATCATGGGCACTTCCTTGGGTGTAGATATGAAGCGGGGTGTCGCCGTGCATGGTGGACATCGCCATCACCTGAAGGTAATTAATAGTATCCGTCGTTATGGCAGCATTCCGAAAGCTGTGGAGGCAGGAGCAATTAAAAGTGGCGTGATGTATGAGTGTGTCCACAATAATATACCTTTTGTGCTTGCGGGTTCGATTCGGGATGACGGGCCTTTACCTGATACCCAAATGGATTTGATTCAAGCACAGGAGCAATATGCCAAACTCCTAGAAGGTGCAGAGATGATTTTGATGCTGTCATCGATGCTGCACTCGATTGGAGTGGGAAATATGACCCCGGCTGGTGTGAAAATGGTATGTGTAGATATTAATCCAGCTGTGGTGACTAAGTTAAGCGATCGCGGTTCTGTAGAATCAGTAGGTGTGGTGACAGATGTGGGTTTGTTCCTCAGTCTGTTAATTCAGCAGTTGGATAAGTTGACAAGTCCTTATATAAATAAGGTACGTTAAGAAAACGTAGACACAAAGGCGCAGACAAAGGGAAATGACAAGAGTAGCTTTCAGTGAAGAGTTGCAGATTAATTGGGTCAGTTTTATAGCTGATTTCTTGTTGGTAGGGATGGTTTTTGGCCCGCCTATCGCTCCCTTTTTAGCTGCGTCTGGAGTGTCTTTGCTTCCTGGAATTGCGGATATTATTTATTTCATGGGTAATCATGTCTGTCCGCAACCAGATATGGGGTTAGATTTAGCACCACCGTTTCTTATGGCTGTGTGTATGCGCTGCTACGGTACTGTTACGGGTTTACTGATTACTCGTCTGTTGTATGGCGTAACTGGTGGTAAAGGATTTTACTGGTTAAGTCAGTATGGCTGGAGTGGTGTGGCGATCGCAAGTGTGCTGATGATGGCTTATCCTTTGGAATTGGCGGCACAGATTTTTGGTTTGTGGAGTTTTAATAACTATCTGGTTACGCCTTTTGGGTTAATTACAGGTTTGGCGTGGGGATTGTTTACTATGCCAATCTTGCATGGGTGGCAAGGTGCTAAAACTAGCTTGACCCAATTGTAGATTTTATCGCACAACTTTATAGAGTGGATTAATTTTTGTCAGTCGATACAATCGCATTGCAGCAGGTTGCATTTAGATAGCACGGCGATACAAATATAGCAGGAGGCAGGAGGTAAAAACATTACTCTTCCTGACATTCACGATTGTCATTATGTCCTAACCTATATGACTACGGCTATATATTGCGTTGCATACTTCTCTTATATTAGTAGTCCTTGGATGTCCCCCGGATTTGGCTGATGGGATTAAGGGAGCTAAAATTGTCCATTCTGAGTCACTTAGGTTGGTAGAATAAGCCTTTCGAGTCATTCTTTTCTACGTAAATACACTGCTTCAACCGTATCCTAACGTTCTTTTTTTCTAATTTTCCATCTTTAGATTTACTTTATAAATAGCCTCTTAGGTTTGGACGAATAACTTGTTAGACAAACTGCACAACCAAAATCTTAAAACAACTGATATATAGCTGACAGGGCATAAAACCTAGCGCCCCTATATTTTGCTATTTTTGGCTCAGTTATTGCATGAAAATCTGACGGCTGAAAATACTCATCACCTCAAGTATATTAACAACTGATAGTAATTGTTATTAATAATTAGAGAGTTTTAACGTGATAAATTCAGCCCGTTGAGGTTATTAACGTCAAAACTTAAAAAAAAAAGCCAGTTTTATTTATACTATTTTGCATTTATGAATTATGTCATATATATAACAGGCATAGTCATTGAAAATAATCTTGAGATAATTTAATTCCTTGTTAATGATTAATTCTTTTTTAATCAAAGTAAATTAGATAAAAAATATCTTACCATTGAAAAATAAATATTGATAAATAGGTGAGACTTTACAAGCATTATCACCTACATCATGCATGGGAAACAATAGAAAAACAAATAGCCGATGACTAACGTACTATGGCTACAAGGTGGTGCTTGTTCAGGCAACACCATGTCATTCCTCAACGCTGAAGAACCGACAGTCTGCGATTTAATTGCCGATTTTGGCATCAAGGTACTTTGGCATCCATCCTTGGGATTGGAAATAGGCAAAAACTTGCAAACACTGCTGTGGGATTGCATTTCTGGCAAAATTCCTTTAGATATCTTGGTGTTTGAAGGCAGTGTTGTTAATGCCCCCAATGGCACCGGTGAATGGAATCGGTTTGCCGATCGCACCATGAAAGATTGGTTACTAGACCTGGCTAAAGTTGCTCATTTTATCGTCGCTGTAGGGGACTGTGCCACTTGGGGAGGAATTCCCGCCATGTCACCCAACCCCAGCGAATCAGAAGGTTTGCAATTTCTCAAACGTCAAGAAGGCGGTTTATTAGGCAAAGACTTCCTTTCGCTAGCCGGATTACCTGTAATTAATATACCTGGATGTCCCGCCCATCCCGACTGGATTACGCAGATATTAGTTGCGATCGCTACTGGACGCATAGCAGACATTGCTTTCGATGAACTAAATCGTCCCCAAACTTTCTTCAACACCTATACCCAAACAGGTTGTACCCGCAACGTCCACTTTGCCTACAAAGCCTCAACCACCGAATTTGGTCAGCGTAAAGGCTGCCTATTCTATGACTTGGGTTGTCGTGGCCCCATGACTCATTCTTCCTGCAACCGCATCTTATGGAATCGCGTCTCTTCCAAAACTCGCGCCGGAATGCCTTGTTTAGGTTGCACAGAACCAGAATTTCCCTTCTTTGACCTCAAACCAGGAACTGTATTCAAAACCCAAACAGTAATGGGAGTTCCCAAAGAATTACCGCCAGGGGTGAATAAAAAAGAATACGCCTTACTCACAATGGTCGCCAAAGACGCAGCACCACCTTGGGCAGAAGAAGACTTTTTTACTGTTTAGGGGATAGGGCATTGGGCATTGGTTATTTCTCCCTCATTCTCCACTTTCCACTTCCCTTAACAATTAAAGGAGAACAGAATGACAATTCAATCATTAGATATATCGCCTGTCGGTAGAGTTGAAGGCGATTTAGATGTTCGAGTCGATATTGAACATGGAAGAGTAGTCAACGCTTGGACACACGCTGAACTATTTCGCGGATTTGAAGTTATCTTACGCGGTAAAGATCCCCAAGCCGGCTTAATTGTCACACCTCGCATTTGCGGAATTTGCGGCGGTTCTCACCTAACTTGTGCATCTTGGGCATTAGATACAGCTTGGGAAACAGAAGTTCCCCGCAATGCAATTTTGGCGAGAAATCTCGGACAAATTGTCGAGACAATTCAAAGCATCCCCCGCTATTTTTATGGTTTGTTTGCCATTGATTTAACCAATAAAAAATACCGCAATAGTCGCTATTATGAGGAAGCTACCAGACGTTTTGCTGCTTTCACTGGCAAATCTTATGAACTAGGCATAACAATTTCCGCTAAACCTGTAGAAATTTATGCACTATTGGGCGGACAATGGCCTCATTCTAGCTACATGGTTCCCGGTGGCGTGATGTGCGCCCCCACTTTAACAGACATCACCCGCGCTTGGGCAATTCTAGAATATTTCCGCACCAATTGGTTAGAACCAGTGTGGTTAGGTTGTTCTTTAGAACGCTATGAACAAATCGAGACTTATGAGGATTTCAGAGACTGGTTAGATGAAAGCCGAAATCATCGAGATTCCGACTTAGGTTTTTATTGGCGCATGGGTTTAGACATCGGTTTAGATAGATATGGCGCTGGTGTTGGTAAATATGTCACTTGGGGATATTTAGCCCATGAAGATAAATACCAAAAGCCGACTATCGAAGGACGAAATGCGGCGATGATTATGAAAAGTGGAGTGTACGACAGCTTCACACACACTCATACCTTAATGGATCAGTCATTTACCCGCGAGAATACAACTCACTCTTGGTACGATGAAGGGACAGAGGATATTCATCCTAGCGATCGCAACACTAAACCCATTGCAAATAATACAAAAGACTTCGATAACGCCTACTCTTGGTCGAGTGCAGTCCTGCACAAAGACTTCGGACGTTTGGAAACTGGTCCCTTAGCGCGGCAATTAGTAGCTGGTGGCAAACATGGCGAATCTTGGCAACATTACGACGGCTTTATCCTCGATGTATTCAAACGCATGGGTGGCGCTAGTATTCATGTACGTCAGCTTGCACGACTTCACGAAATTGTCAAGTTATATCGCCAAGCTGAACACTGTTTACGCGAATTCAAATTAAACGACCCTTGGTATATCAAACCCACAGAAAAAGATGGTCGTGGTTGGGGTGCAACGGAAGCAGCACGGGGTTCCTTGTCTCACTGGGTAGAAGTAGAGGGCGGTAAGATTAAGAATTACCAAGTCATTGCCCCTGGTACTTGGAATATTGGTCCTCGTGACGGTGATGGAATGCGCGGACCCATTGAAGAAGCTTTAATTGGCACACCCATTTACGATTCTAGCGATCCGGTGGAAGTTGGTCATGTGGCGCGATCGTTTGATTCTTGTTTGGTGTGTACAGTCCACGCCCATGATGCGAAGACTGGTGAAGAGTTGGCGCGTTTTCGGACTGCTTAGAGGTTGAGTGCATTAGTCATAAATTAAATCAATGAAAGCCCTCACGGAATATAGAGACGACCTACTCCTATGACATTTTCAATATCCAAAATAATTTCCAGAATCCGATCAACACACCGATTACGATAATCTGGTTCACCTAAGCGCTCAATATTACCAATCGTGATCACAGGTAGCGAATTGAGCGCATTTTCCTCACGCAGCACTTGTTCGAGTGAATCTTCGCCTTCCATATTCCGATTTGCAGTCAATAAAATCATTCGGTTTGTTTGGGCAACTTGCCAAACTACTCGGTCGTTGCTAAAAATCGACAAATCGATTTCTTTGAAGGTGATGAAGTCAATGGAAATTAACTCAAGCCAACCTTGACTCGCAATAGTACCCAGTAAAATTTGTGCGTATCCTTCAATGTTGTGGTCGATCAGAAAGTTCATGCTTGTGATTCATGCTTTGCTTTCTGCACCCGGAGCTTCTCCCAAAGAGCTTCTTTACCAGGTTTCAATGGAATCAATGCAATACGGGTAAAGTGTTCACGATTACGGTTTTCCCAGTATTGCCGATTTTCTTCTGCTTGCTTTAAGACAATTTGATACTCTGCTTCAACTTCAGTGTGATTGGCATCAATGTAAAACATCGCTGCATCGAACTGCTCATCTGTAATCTGAGGAAAGTAATTCCGAAAAAACTGGGGTGGGTGTCCCGTATGGAGGTAGTCCATGAATTGGTACAACGTGATGCGAGTCCCTGCGATCGTGAGTCCTCGTTCTGTACGAATAATTTGCGATCGCCCATTTGATCCTAAAGCCATAAGCGTAGCCTCTGGGAAACTAATTTTATAATAGTACTTTACGAAAAAAGCCTGTTATTAACACTTTTACTCATACTAAATAACTCTCATATACTAGTTTGAACTAAAACTTTTATTAATTGTTTTACCCAAGAATTATAGTTGCTGTCTATACCACCAAAGAAGCGATTGCCCTTGTACCACAATAACAACCAGACTAGACTTAGTTTAATCTTATGGAAACTGTAAATATTCATCAAGCTAAAACGAATCTCTCAAAGCTGCTGTCACGCGTAGAACTTGAAGAATAAATTCTTATTTCCAACCGAGGTATTCCGATCGCCAAGTTGGTTCCGTTTCGCACCTCATCAAATCGACTCAATAGTTTAGGGCAAGATAAAGGGCGTTTTGTAGTGCCAGATGATTTCAATGCCCCTTTGCCAGAAGAAATTTTGGCAGCATTTGAGGACGGTGAGGAGTGAAACTTTTGCTAGATACACAGTGCTGGTTATGGTGGTTTGTCTAACCAGAGCTTTTGAATGAGGTGGCGATGTCTACGACGGGCTACGCCTACGCCCAGATTGTCGAATTCTATACTTGCGAAGGTTAGCGGCAATTTATTTTTAAAACTCAATTTGAACTAAAAACTCTCCAACATTATCATCAAAGAACGCTTGAAAGTATCGTCTAGATTTTATATTTTCCCATTCTTGAAGTCTTTTATTCACGGTTACTGATTTAGGTGGAGGATAGGCTTCATCAAGTACTTGCTGCGTAGGAACATAAGCATCTTTTGCATCTTTGTTAAGTACAGAATCATTCACAACAAGCCAAAGTTTACCGCCTTCTTTAGAACGAAATGATTTTTCTTTGCCCACGGAGTAGATTTCTAGTCCATCGGGGTGTGGATTATCTTTTCCCAATTGCGCTTTACCTTCAGGAAAAATCCCAGCGATCAAACTTCCAAAAGGAGCATTGGGGTCAATTAGGTATTGTTTTCGTAATTCGTCAATAGCATTGCGGCTTGTTCCCTGATCTCCTGCTGGATCTAACCAGCCAGGTTCGAGCGGTTTGTGTTCTTTTGTAGAATTAATCAGACGATGAATAGCAACATTCACAGAACCAGTTGCAGCTATTTTTACCTCTTGCCCTGGCTTCACGGATAAACCAGTATTCAACCATAATTTATTTGCTGGAAGAAGTACAATTGCCTTTGAAGGTTCATCACCTTTCATCAAAACAGTTGTGCCTTCTTGGTTAAAGGTTAATTCAACAGCGCGATTGTTAAAAATTAATGCGTATAAAGCAATTGTAATGGCAAGTATTGTGACCATTACCTTTAAATCTAAAAGGCTCTTTAGCTTATTTATCAATCTGTTATTAACACTTTTACTCATACTAAATAACTCTCATATACTAGTTTGAAGTAAAACTTTTATTAATTGTTTTACTCAAGAATTATAGTTGCTGTCTATACCACCAAAGAAGCGATCGCCGTTGCACCGCTATAACAACCAGACTAAATTTAGTTTACAGACTTAGTTTAATCTTATGGAAACTGTAAATATTCATCAAGCTAAAACGAATCTCTCAAAGCTGCTGTCACGCGTAGAACTTGGAGAAGAAATTATTATTTCCAACCGAGGTATTCCGATCGCCAAGTTGGTTCCGTTTCGCACCTCATCAAATCGACTCAATAGTTTAGGGCAAGATAAAGGGCGTTTTGTAGTGCCAGATGATTTCAATGCCCCTTTACCAAAAGAAATTTTGGCAGCATTTGAGGACGGTGAGGAGTGAAACTTTTGCTATATACGCAGTGCTGGTTATGGTGGTTTACCCAACCAGAGCTTTTGAATGAAGCAGCAATAGCCCATATTGCCGATGAAACGAATGAATTGTGGCTCTCAGTTGCCAGTATTTGGGAAATGGGGATAAAAGTTGCGATTGGAAAGTTACCACTAATAGATCCCCTAGACAGTTATATTTCTAGTCGGATGACGGTGTTGGCAATGCGTTCGCTAGAGATTACAGCTGCTCATACTTTACAAGCGGCTGCATTGCCTTTGCATCACCAAGATCCTTTTGACAGAATGTTGATTGCACAGGCTCAGATAGAAGATATGACGCTTGTGAGTGCCGATTCGATGTTTAATCACTACGACATTTCCCTACTTTGGGCAGCCAAATCGTAAAACTTCACCATCTTAAAACTTACTAGCCAAAAATGCGTAGGCGTAGCCCGTCGGAGACATCGCGTCACCAACTATTTTAACCGGGGAGTGGAGAGTGAATGAAATAAGAGAGAAATAACCTATACCCAATACTATATTCCCAATGCCTTATATTCAAAACTCGTAGCGTAACACACTAAAACTTATAGAAACAGTGCGTTAGGCTTGCCTTAATCACTTCAACAAAACAGAAATTTACAAGGTAAGCTTGTGTCTGATTTAGCGCTACATAATTATCTCCCTCGCGTTCCTGATGCAGCATTGCAAGAATACATAGAATGGTGTGTTTTAGAGCAGGCTCAAGCCGCAGAATGTAACTTTACTCCAGATAGAAGTAAGTTAGATAATTTGCCACCAGCAGACTATGTTCCTAAACTTGTAGAGCAGTTCATGAAAGTTAAACCAGACCCAATTAAAGCAGGTTTGGTAGCAGCGATCGCTGGCAAGGAGGCTGACAATCACGCTTTATCTGGTTTAGCGATCGCAGCAGATTTTGTGTCTCTTTATATCAAGTACTTAATTCCTAAAGAAGGAAGTACTAAAGAACAGGCTGAAGAGATATTAACTAAAGTATCACAAGATCAGCATGATAAACTTACTGAAATTGCCAAGCGACATGGTGTAGAGTTATAATCTGCGACTGATAACTTATTTTTTTAGAGGCTTTGTTCGTGTCATGAACCAAAGCCTCTATAATATTACTCTAATAGGTTAATCTAGCTAAATACCTCTCTTTTTGCATTCTTGATCTATCTGCCAAGCTTTCTTACCTCTTGAGAAGTTTGCAGCAGATTCCACAGATAACCCCTCAAACAAAAATTGGTATGCTGCTAAAAGCTTAATTCGTTTTCCTAATCTAGGAGAATTAGTTGTTTCAGCATATCGATCAGATTTTCTTTCTTCTGCAATCAGGCAAGCGGCGTAAGCGTGAAAAAAAACTTCCTCTACAAGAAGTTTCAATTTTCGTCTTGGTTCATTGGAAAGATGGGCAGATGACATTTTGGTGTCTGGAGATTTAGGAGATTTAAATAATGATAAATCTTCTGTTTGTCTATCTATTTGTTGAGACACATCTTTAATTGCTTGCCAGATTGTCTGTTTGTCTGTATAAGCTGAGAAGAATCTGAGAAAATCTGTATCTTTAGGTGGGCGGTT
This sequence comes from Nostoc sp., assembly GCF_036917515.1. Classification (GTDB taxonomy): domain Bacteria; phylum Cyanobacteriota; class Cyanobacteriia; order Cyanobacteriales; family Nostocaceae; genus Nostoc. The sequence goes on from NZ_JBALDE010000280.1 coordinate 40,547, forward strand.
ATTTATAGTAACCATGTAATTATCTTGTTTACCAGTTTGAAATGAAATCGTCGCTCTCCCGTCAAAATTTTTTAAAACAATATTACTCATGAATTTTTATTATAATTGATTTGTTGAATTATTTATTTTTGGGATACTTAAATTGGTTTTCAAACTTATACAAGTATATCATAAGTATGAAAATTATTTTTTTGAGATAGGAAAACCGTACTTGAAAAGTAGTAAATTTACACTGGACAGGTATTTTTATAATTCAACTAATACTAGTTTTCCAAACAGAAGCATGAAGTACTAAGCTACTTGCTGACTTAGCGGCTGAGAGAACACTTGCAGTTGAACGCAACGAAAGTAAAATTCTTGTTGAAGTTAAAAGCCTGAATTACTAAACGCAGGGGTTTCCCAAAGTGATATTGTGTTAGCTTTCCATCCTCTGATCGCTCGCGCTTTAACTGAATTTGCAACTAATTAAACAATTAAATTTCATCTCATGTTAACTATTATCGGTTGTGGCAATCTAAATCGCAGTGATGATGCAGTAGGCGTAATCATTGCCCAACGCTTACAGAAACATCTAGCTGAAAACCCTCATCTGAAAGTGCAAGTATATGACTGTGGCACCGCAGGGATGGAAGTAATGTTTCAAGCTAGAGGTAGTAAAGAATTAATAATTATTGATGCAAGTTCAACAGGTTCTGAACCGGGTGCTGTGTTTAAAGTTCCAGGAAAAGAACTGGAAGCTTTGCCAGAACCTAGTTATAATTTGCACGATTTTCGTTGGGATAATGCTTTAGCCGCCGGACGGAAAATCTTTCAAAATGACTTTCCTGATGAAGTGACAGTTTATTTAATTGAGGCGGCAAATCTTGGTTTGGGACTGGAGTTAAGTCCTGTTGTCAAACATTCTGCTGATTTGGTTTTTGAAGAGGTAGCTGCACTTATCAGCCAGAATATTAACTTTTAATTAACAATCCAAAATCTAAAATAGAATTATGCCCAATCCCGATAAACGGAAAGTTCATCTACCCTCATTTCAAAAGGTATGCCTTGACTCTCTGGCGGACAAACACGGATTTTAGCACTGCTGACAATTCCATATAGTAATGTCCCCATTGGCACAATTTGTTGTAAAACACGCCAATTAGTAACTTGATCGGGACATTCAATTACCAATGTTAAAGCGTTGGCATGGGTTGTAACATACCACCGACAATTAGATAGAAGATTTTGAATTGTGCGATCGCACGCATCATAAAAGTATCTGCTAATAGAATCCTCTAGTTGTTGCCGCAGTATAATATCCGCAGATGTCGGTTGTATAGGATGTGAATCATCACTATTTAAGTAATACATCTTTCTAGCCATCTCTCTTTAGTTTCCTACTTATATTCCAATCACCATTCCATAAAGTACATCTTTATTTATTTCTAATAATTCTTGGGTTTCGTCATCATAATACGCACCAATTCCACTACATTGAATTCCCAAATAATTACTAGTCAAATAAAGTCTCTGTCCAAGAAAACCAGCTATTTGCATAGCTGTTTGATAATTTAAATAATCTGATACAAAAAATAAAGTTACAGCGCCATCTCTAGCAATAGCCTGATTAATACATAAGTAACCTGTCTTTTCACTAAAATTACCCGTTTTAATCAGATGTGTACCTCTATATAACCCAGGTGTCATTCCTTCTACTCGATGTACCACTGAGTAAAATTCTATTTCCTCATAATTCTCTGTCGGTATTGACTGTTGAAGTTGTTGCACTACATATAAATAATCTTCTTGAGAAATAGACTCTTTCCGGAAACGTCTAATAGAACGTCTATCCCAAACAGTTTGGTAAAATTTATCCTGGTCAAAATCAAATTGAGGATACTCTAATTTCTGCTGGTAACTCTTTTGTAGAGCAGTTGCTTGATAGGCATCTTCAATAAATTGATTGGATTCAAAATAATCAGTACCACAGACAAAAGGAACTTTCAGCCTTAAACGTCTGATTTTTTTGTCTTGTATTTCCCCTGACACCGCACAAGCAGTGATAAACTCTTTATTCTCAAACCCCAAATCTGAATTGAGCGCAAGTTTATCAAAGTCAAAAACTATTTGTATATCTCTGTTGTGGAGAAAAGCTGAAGCTGCGATTGCACCTAAATGATGTCCGCTATCTAAGAAGCAATATCTTATGCTCCTGTTTTGATATTTCCAGCTAGACCTATAATAAACACAACTAATTAAAAAGATGAATCCGTTGATACTTTTACCTGGTATAATATAACTCTCTAACCCATCATCAATTAATTCATAGATAAGAGTTAGACAATTATTCTCAACTTCTAAATGGTATATACCATTTACTATTCCCTCAATACCACGAACCTGTACGTAAACTTCTGTAGGATACAGAGCGCCTGCTGATGGATTCACTCGCAGTTTTAATGGGCCATCTTTATATACTTTTTCTAGTGTGATCGCACTAGTTAATGAGATAAAAGAGTGAACAGGATTATTGAGATTTAATTTCACTCTCCGATAAAACTTGGGATAAATTTTAAATGAAGATGGCTGTGTTGAAGCATCTACATAATTTGGGTCAAGTTGTACCGATAAGTAAGAATGCTTGGTAACGTCATGATAGGCTTTCCCTGATATCTGACTTGATGGCATTTTTAATTATCCTTAAGACTTCTATGTTACTAGCAAAATCTATCGCTTTATAATCGTCTAAGTTTTTTAAATATAAATTAGGATGATGTTGTAAAAGTAACTTGACGACTTCTGTCTTTCCAGCTGATGCTGCATACATTAAAACAGTTGCACCATTATCATTTTGGTTATCAATATTAATGTTGGCAGCCAAAAGTAAATTAATTAAATCGTAGTGATTACCAAAACAAGCAAACCACAAAGCATTGTTGCGATCGCTATTTCGAGCATTGATATCCGCACCAGCATCCATTAGCTCTTTAACAACTGTATAAACTCCCTCTTTTGTCGCTTTCATCAAAGCTGTATCGCCATTTTCGCCCGCCTGATTTAAATTCTCAGGATTATAGCCTTTTGCTATCAGCCATTGGGTTATTGCTTCACTTAATTTTTGACTCTTGGTTCGATTCATCAGTATTCCTTAGTTAACTTTATTTCTGCCAATTTACTAATATAAATTTGCTTTAAAAACAGAATGGTGAGTAATACCCACCATTATTTAAAAAATGTTATCTAAATTATTTAAACTTACATATATGCTATCAATCTTATAAGTTTAAACTATAAATTATTTATAAATATAGCCTGATGCTTTTCTTAAAAAAGCTTGAAAAATAATATAAAAGCAGTAATTTTTACAGTTTTGTTTTATAAAATAAATTAATAGCAGATATGTCAGAAAAATGGATTAAAATTCCCAACTTCTTCAATAAGTTGGGAATCTAAGCACTAAGTGTGTATATTTTGAAATTTACTGGCAATAATAAGAATATAAAATATTGTCTACATCTTCGATGGTAAGATTTTGTTTATCAGCTAAAGTTTTCAATCTATGAGTAATATCTTTAAGCTGGGATAAATTAAAAGAAAGTCCTAATTCATTAGCTCGGTGATTAATCGCCTGTTTTCCAGCCAATTTATGATTGATTAAAATGGAGCGTGTTACACCAAAACTCCGGGGATTGATAGCTTCATAAGTCTCAGAGTTATTGAGCATAGCCTTAGTATGAATACCAGCTTTATGATTAAAAGCACTTTCCCCGAAAACACAGTGATTAAAAGGAATAGAAATCCCTACTTTTCTCGCAACTAATTCATGTAAGTAACCAAGTTGATCTAAGCGATATTTAGACTTAATCTGCTCTGGATTTGTAGCATATAACCTAGCGATGAATCCAGCTAGTGAGGTAATGCCATTGCGTTCACCAATTCCCAAAACACAAGTGTCAATATGAGTTGCTCCCGCTTCCAGTGCTGTATAACTGTTAGCATTTGCACATTCTGTATCGTTATGACCGTGAAACTCAATATCTAAATTAGTGAACTGTCGCAAAGTCTTCACTAATTCAAATACTTGCATTGGCGTAATAATTCCTACTGTATCAGCAATTCCTATGCGTTTGATAAATCCTAATTTCTCAATTGCCGAGTAAATTGTGATTAAATCTCCTGTGGAAGTACGTGATGAATCCTCAGCAGAAAATCGTAACTCCATATCAGGAGCTTGCTGATGAATAAAAGTTAAAACTTCAGATGCTAAATCAATAATTTGATTAATATTTTTACCATGACTGAACTGACGCATCAAAGAAGAACTACCAATGGTTAAATTAATCCCAGCTACACCTGTTGCTAAGGCAACTTTAGCATCTTCTAAGTGACAGCGAATGTGAGTTAATATTTTGGATGGCAAGCCTAAGCGAGCCAATCGTTCGCAGTCTTGTCTAGATTGAGGTGAAGCAATTGGTGACGTTAACTCTATATATTCCACTCCAAATACAGCAAGAGCTTCAGCAATTTCGACTTTATCATCTGAAGAAAAATTGGCTTTGACAAATTGTTCGCCTTCACGGAGAGTGCTTTCTACAATTGCAAATTTAGATAGCGACATTGACAGTTCCTTTGTGCTAATTGTTACCAATTATGCTTATTTATTAGTTTTAATATCATTATATTTGCATAATTGAGAAATAATTGCTTTAGCTGATTTTTGAGGACTGACTATAGTATCAATTATAAGAGAGCGATCGCTGGTATTCATCGCCTCTAAAATCTGTTTTGTCGGAACCGAATCATAGTTCTGACTCTCTTCGACAAATATTTTTAGTTTTTCCCGCAATTCTACACTTGTAACAACTTGTTTGCTTACAAGTTCTAAGATTTGTTGTTCTTCTTTAGGAGTAAAATAAGCAGAAGCCTCTGGTACGCCCAAACTAGCAAAATTGGTCAGTACTTCTGGGATAATTTGCATAGGATCGTCTAACTCTTGATTAGCAATTCGATCAAAAGAATCATGACGTTTTAGAAGCCTTTCTAAACGCACTATATTTGGTGCAGTCAACATTACAAATTTAGCATTTTTTAAAGCCTTATCTGCATAGCAAACTTCATTTTCACCACGTAAACTATCGAAAACTAACATAGAGTTGACTTGTTGGGGATTGATATGTAGCGAAGCTAAAATGTGACCCATTCCACCAGGGAAGTATTCTCGATAAAGGCGAGTATAAGTTAGGCGATTAACCCGGCAATGGGGTTGCATAAGTTTCTCTTGCATTTTTAACATCGGCGCAATTATTACGCGTTCGGTTAAAACACGACGATTAGGTAAAAGTGTGAAATCTAACCCTTCTTCAGCCAAAGCTTTTGTGATTGTGCTTTTTCCCACGCCAGTCATGCCTACTATGATTAATAAAGGAAAACTTGTGATTGGCAACCAGCCTTTAGGGACAGGGAATCCTACGCCTACACCTAAACTTAAGTGTTCAAAAAATAGATTTTGTCTTGTTGTATTAACTTGATGCTGCACAATATGAACCTCTTTTTAGCCAAGTCATTATAAATACATAAGTTTTTTATAACATCGGTGTTTATACATAAACTTTTTAATGTTAAATTGATAATAATATCCATCAATATTATTTGTTAAAGTTGTTTTATCCTACTTTTTACAGTAAATAACTACGCATTTTTGTAATACTTATCAATCAGAGTTATCACCATTAAGTAAATCAAATAATTTCAAAATTATTAAGATATCTTAAAGAAAGCTAGTTTTAAAAACAGAAGTTACTAAAGTATAAATAGTTAAAATCTGCAAAGTAAAAAAATGGAAATTAGCGCTCGTAATTCTTTTAAGGGTACTGTCAAAAAAGTTTTACACGGTTCAGTTAATACTGAGATAATTTTAGAACTAGCACCAGGAATAGAGCTAGTGTCAATCATCACAAAATCATCAGCCGAAAAACTAGGACTTTCAGAAGGTAAGCAAGCTTATGCTGTGATTAAATCATCAGATGTAATAGTTGCTATTGATTAAAAAATAGAGTAGGCTTCGTTTGCAAGCCACTCTATTCTTCATATCAAAATTTATATTTTAATTTTTAATAATTGAAATTTAGACATAAATTTGATTTTTCCCAAATTTATTAAATAAGTCTATACATAAAATTTTATTAATATAGTTATTAATAATTAAACAGAAATGAATTTAGTACTTTCTAAACAGAAGACAACATCTGTGTTTTGATATTAATAATGAAAAATATTATTTTAAAGTAATCTTAATTTCTGTTATTATTCATATTGATCTAAGTTTTTTCAATATTGTTTGCTCTTGACTATTACAGAAGGCGACAATTCCACGTTCTCCTGTTTTCAATAATTCTAATGAACAGCCAGTCACACTAAAATGGGTAAACATTTTAATTATAAATTAGGAATTGTGAAAGGAAGAAGGAAGTATATTTTTATCCTTCATCCTTTATCTTTGATTTGGTCGCTCAAGGCAGCAACCAAAGTAATAGTTTAGACTAGATATGCTTCTTGATGTGTCTTAATTGTGCAATTAGAACGAGGATAAGTTACACAAAGTAAAGCATATCCTTTAGAAACCTGATCGTCATCTAAAAAGTTTTGATCATCTTGATTAACTTCACCTTCAACAACCTTACCAACACAGCTAGAGCAAGAGCCTGCATGACATGAAAAGGGCAACTCAATCCCATTTTCTTCTGCTGCTTCTAAAATGGTGGTCTCTTCGTCAACTTCAATTGTGGCGTCGAGGTCTTCTTTTTTGTTGATTAATCTAACTTGGTAGGAAGCCATTTAGCGATTCTCCTCAAACGTTATACAGTTGGTGTAATTTCCGAAGTTTTTGAGCAACCTATCCTAACTTTTTGCTTCCCTTCTACTTACAGAGATGCTACGCTTAGTCGGCTTCTCTATAGGAGTAAGGGATCAACGCGAACTAGAAGCCACTTCAAGCATCTATGAAAAACTGCGTGGAGTGCGTCTATGGGAAGCCTCTACAATTGACTTGGTGCTAACGGAATGATGTTAGCTGCAAGGTACACCAGTAGGCTTACCATCGCCTGCTTTGAGGGACTTTCCACAACCACTGCATTTATCAGTTGCATTGGGGTTGATGAACTTAAAACCGCTTTCCATCACTCCCTCAACGAAGTCAACCACAATTCCTTCTAATAACGACGCACTTTTGGCATCAATGTAAACCAGCACTTTGCCTTGCTGGCTTACCAAATCATCTGGTTGGGGCTTGCTGGTGATATCCATTGCATATTCATGTCCACTGCAACCACCATTTTTTACTGAGATGCGGACACCTTTAGTTGCGCCATTAGCGTTGGGTGCGGAACCTCCGAGCAATGCTTGCAGATGAAATTCTGCTTTTTCTGATAAAGTAACGGTCATCAGGTCTCCTGATTTGTAGCGATTAGTTGTTCTGATTTCAAATGTGGGTTGTCATTTGTCTTTTGTTAATGACTAATGACTATTCTGTGCAATACCTGTAGCTTCCATCGAATTGGATTGTGCATGTCTCCAAGGCGCATTATTACCGCATACTGGACAAGAGCGATCGCGATGAGAACGGCGTTTAGCAAATTCCATCCGATTTAAGTCGATTGTCAACAATTGTGACAATAGAGGCTGACTAAACCCGGTGATCAGCTTAATAGCTTCCAGTGCTGTTAAACAAGCCAGTGTCCCAGAAACAGCGCCTATAACGGAAAAGCCGCGCTGATCCCAATCAGGCTTTTCTGGAAACAGACAGGACAAACAAGGAGTCACACCAGGAATAATCGTTGTCAGGTAAGCCTCCATCCCATTCATTGCGGCTTCTACCATTGGCTTGCGCGATCGCACACAGGCTTCATTTAACAAATTGCGCTCTGTAAAATTGTGGGCGCAATCAAGAGCCATATCAGCAGATTGCACTAACGAATCTACATTTTCCGGGGTGATGTAATCATGAACAGCTTCCACTTGGACATCAGGATTAATCGCATCCAGAGTTTCTTTAGCTTTGAATACCCTTGGCTTACCTACCCAATCATCAGTCATGAGAACCTGACGATTCATATCATCTAGTCGCAAGTCACCACCCCGGACTAAGATTAGCCGCCCAACGCCTGCTACTGCTAGGTAAAGCGCCGCCGTACCACCTAATCCCCCCACACCCGTAACCAGAACTGTCGCTGACTTCAGGCGCTTCTGTGCTGTTTCGCCAAAATTTGGAAGCATCATTTGGCGACGATAGCGTTCTAATTCGGTAGGCGTCAGGTTAACCAATTTATACCTCCTAATCAGAAGTGATTTCTGTCAGTGTGACTACATTTTTCGGCTTGTCGTTAAACACTTTGAACAGCTTTTGTTCGTGGGGTGTTGATTCGATAAATACCTGATAAGCTTTTTGCAAAGCCAAAGAATATTGATTTAATTTCTCTTCTGCACTCAAGTCAGGAGAATTATCATCAACTTCCTGGATGTATTGAGAAAACTTTTTCAGAATATGTAGACGATTTACATTCACAACTTCTAAATCGTAGGACATATTAAAGAATTGAAAAAATTCTTCTGCATCTACGAGTTTCTTGAATTCATCAATAGTTCCAGTCATTTAGCATTCTCCAATTGTTTTAGATGTTGCTTAAGTTCATCTAACTGGCGATAGATTTCATAAGTTGCAGCTGCAACATCCATAAGTTGTTTGTAATCTGCTGGCAAACCTTCAGCTAAATCATGCAGATCCATTTTCATTTGACCTGCTTTGCTGTTGAGGCGTCTGATTTGCCCTTGTAGTTCCTCAATACTCGTTTCTTCTGCTTGCACAATCAGCCACTCCTTTTTCAGCACTCAGCACTCTTAAATTTTGCCAACTTCAGGAAAGCGCTTCGCCAAATCAAGCCCTTTTTTGACGTAGTTTTCTCCCTCTTCGGCTAATTTATCCAGTGAGTCAAAGCCAAAGCGATGAGCATCTCGCAGAGTTTTCACAGTTAACAAAAGACGACCAGAAAAAACTAGCGCCCAGCCAAATCCTTCATGGCTCAAATCAACTACAACCTGAGATATCAAACCTGTTTCTTGTTCAATCCCAGCAGCTACAGCTCGGAAAAATGCCATAATTCGAGCTTGAGTTATCGGATCGACTTCGCCCTCAATGGAAATTTCTCGTTTCTTTTGTTTAGTGACAATAAAGGGTTTGAGAATCAACTCATCCGACCAAGTACGATAAACCCCATAACTGTCTTGACCACGGATTTGTTTGATTAATACCTTCAGAAAAGGCGAGTTCAAAACTTCAGTTGTAGCTGTTCCGTTAACACTATTATTTGCGGTCATACTGTTGCCTCATCTTCAACTTCATCGGCAAAATTTGTGGGTTTTTGCTGTAAAGCTTTACGTAACCAAGGTGGAGGATTACCTTTGAGGGTTTTCACTAGCTTATTTAGCACTTCGGTAATTTCTTCTTCTTCCGATCGCGCCTTCACTGGGGTGACACCTTTCTTGATTAAACGAGCGGCAGCGCTACCACCAATTGCTGTTACGTAAATAATCGTACAGTCGCCTATTGACTCAAGTTTTGGGGTGATTTTGTCTTCATTCCCATCTTCTTTGAGTTCACCTGCAAAATTGAGGGTTTCTACGAAGTGATATCCCTGATCAGAAATTTCGTAAACATCAATCATTTTTGCCCATCCGAAGTGAGCATTAATATGAACTCGGTCACTCGTCGTGAAGGCAATTTTCATCGTAATTCTCCTCTCTAAAGTTGTGAGTTTTGAATTGATAAGAAGGAATTCAGGAGCGGAGCCGGAGACGCTCCGCCTCCGGTCAGAATTGAGGAGTAATTATTCGACTGGCAGAATTAAATCTGCATATTTATACCAATTCTGTTTGGTGCGCCAAAGTCTATAAGAAACGAACCGCATTCGCGCAGCGTCTCGTTAGAGAAGGGCGCATAGACACGAAGAACGAAAGCATTCTAAATTCTGACTCCTGAATTCTTAAAGAAGAATTCAAAACTCTGCGCTCACAATTCCCAACTCTTGGAACTGCTTAACTCTCGCTTCTTCTGCCTCTAAAAATAGGTTACCGATACCAAACAAAAGTTCCATCGTGCCTCGATAGCCAACTTTGGTAAATTGACCATTACCTAAACGGTCATAGATAGGCAATCCCAGACGATAAAGAGGAATTGAAAGCCGTTTAGCGATCGCAGCGACATTCGAGTTACCAATCAGCAAATCAGAACCGCCTGCTATACTCTCAAAGTCTTCTAAATCGCCGATGGTGATACTTTTTACTGGGAGTTTTTCTAGTAAGTGCGATCGCGTGGTTGTCACCACTGCATGAATCTGCGCTCCCATTGATTGCAGGAAATGTACTGTTGACCACAGCAAATCTGGTTCCAGTGCTAGGGAAACTCGTTTTGCACCGAAGTAAAAGTGAGTATCCAGCATCGCATCTTGCAACTGACGGCGTTGGCGGCGGTATTTTTCGGGTACGCTGTTACCGCTCAGAAACGCCAATGCTTGGATAAATTCATCTACTGGTTCTAATCCCGTCAGTTGGCCAAACACTTCATAAGGTGTGCCAAAGCGTTCTTCCAGAATCTTTGCAGCTTCCCGCATACTTTCACCCAATGCCAGGGTAAAAGCAGAATTACCTACTTCTCTTAGCTGTTTTAAGGTAGTCCCACTGACTGTAACCGCACTATAATCATCCTCTAAGTGCCCATCTAAGGAAGCGCCAAGATCGGGTACAACTATCGGCACTAATCCAAAAGATGTGACTATCTCTTTGATTTCCTGTACATCCCCTGGTGTGAAAGCAGAACCCGCCAAAATTGTGACTTGTTCAGTTCTAATTCCACCCGCGCGAGGAATTTCCTTAACTATGCTTTCTACAGCAACGGCAAAACCATCTTGCAACGCCCCTTTAAAATCTGGGGTAGGTGCAAAAACGATCGCTAAATCATTCAATTCCGGGTGGCGATCGCGGATTTCTTTCAGAAAACCCTCGATGTCATCTCCTCTAGTTTCAGTTAACCCAGTACTACATAAACCAATAATTTCTGGGTTAGCCTTTTCCACCAGAGTCAGAATTGCTTGTTCCACATTCTCTTCACCACCCAAAATAGTAGTGACTTCCGTCATCGCTGTGGTAGCTAGGGGAATCGCTTCTCGAAAATGCCGCACCAGGACAACTTTGGCGAAAGCAGTACAACCTTGAGCACCGTGGAATAAAGGCATCGTCCCTTTCAATCCCAGAAAGGCTAAGGTTGCACCCAAAGCTTGACTTTGCTTGAGGGGATTAACTGTCAGTGCTTTGTTAGAAACGGTAACGATCGCCATTAAACAGCCTCCTCGTCCCAAGGAGCGGGTTTGCGTATTTGTTCCCAAATCGGGCTATACAGAGCTTCGTACAGTTCCCGCGCCATCTCAATCATTCCCACATAACCTGCATAAGGATGGTGGCGTTCTTGGTTGATATCAAGGAAAGGAATTCGAGCTTTCAAAGCGGTATATTGGTTACGTCCACCAGCAATCAGCATATCTGCTTTGGTGTTTTTAACCACTTGTAGCAATTCCTTAGCGTTGCCCTTCTCCAACATAATGCCATCGTTGCCGAGCAACTTCTTGATTTTGGCTTTATCTTCTTCAGTACTTTTGCGAGTACTGGTAGCAACAACTTCAATGCCCAAGTCCCTAGCCGCGGAAATAATCGACCAACTCTTGACACCACCTGTATATAACACAACTCGCTTACCTTTGAGTCGAGCGCGATAAGGAGCCAGTGCCAAATCTAAAGCAGCAATTTCTTCTGCAATCAGCTTTTCTGTCCGCTCCTGTAAATCAGCGTCGCCTAATTTAGCAGCGATATTTCGCAGACAGCGATTCATATCATCGATGCCGTAGAAAGACTCTTCAATGTAGGGGATGTTGTAACGCTCCTCCATCTTTCTCGCCATATTCAGCAGCGCTCGCGAGCAGATCATGACGTTGAGCTTGGCGCGGTGGGCGTAGCGAATTTCATTGTAGCGAGCATCGCCCGTAATTTTAGACAAAATCCGGATGCCTAATTTTTCTAACAGTGGTGTTACTCCCCACATTTCCCCGGCGATATTGTATTCACCGATTAAGTTAATATCATAAGGCGTTGTATGTTCCGGTTCTGCTGTGCCGACAACATATTCCAACAAAGATTCACCACCAAAACGGTTGCCGAGATTTTTACTGCCAATAAATCCTGGGGCAATGACCGGAATAACAGGAATACCAATTTTTTCGGACGCAGCTTTGCAAACAGCATCGATATCATCACCAATTAAGGCTGTAACACATGTGGCGTAGACGAATACTGCTGCTGGTTGGTAACGCTCTTTGAGTTCCAGAATCGCTTTGTAGAGTTTCTTTTCACCACCGAAGATGACATCATTTTCACCCAAGTCAGTGGTAAAGCCCATTTTGTAGAGTTGCGGGCCAGACGACAGACTACCACGACTGCCCCAGGAATTACCAGCACAAGCGATCGGCCCGTGGACTAAATGAGCAGCATCTGCGATCGGCACTAAGGCAATCATTGCACCATCAAAAGCGCAGCCCCCTTGAGCCGCGCCAGGTTGTGCCTGTTGAGCGCAAGACTTATTTTTCTTTTCTGTTTGTTTGTGCTGATTATGCTCGCATCCTGTTTCAGTGAGCAGTTCGTTGATTTTGCTTTGGGTGATTTTCATCTCTCTTCTTGTACTTAATTGTTAATTGTCATTAGTCATTTGTCCTTTATCATTCGTGAGTTACTAATGACCATTGTACAGACGCGATTAATCGCGTCTCTACTGACTAATGCTCCATGCCCAATAATTAGCAAATGTATTTTGTGACATCCTCTCCACATACATCAGTGAGGTAAGATAGAGCACGGAAACGCAATCCTACAAATTCCTCATATAAAGGATTGAGTTTACATAGTGGTGGAATATCAATACACTTCCCAAATAGTTTAATTTGTCGCTCAAAGGGACAACAACAAGGAATAGTTTGGCAAATTAGATGAGCGATGCGATTATTGTTAACCTGAATTTCATCCACCACACGGCGCAACGGATTAAGAAGATTGTTGAACCATCCTCGTTTTTTCTGGTTAGGTGGATGGTAATTAGGATGAGGATGAGTGTGAGTGTGTTGGTGAGTGTGATTGATGGTTTCCATTTATAAACACCTTGGGTAAATGCTAGAAAGAAAAAGGGGAGTTGGGGATTGTGGATTGGGGATTGGGGATTGGGTTTAGATATTTCCCTACTCCTTATTCCCTACTCCCTACTCCCCTTCTTCACCCTTTAATTAACGCGTTGTGTTTCTACGCAATTTCTAACGAATCAAGTCGTAGGAAATATCTGTCTTAGAAGGAATATTGGTGTTGCGATCGATTTCTTCAAACAGGGTGTTTACAGTCCAGTTGAGCAAGTTGATCACACCTTGATAACCAATGGTGGCGTAGCGGTGTAAGTGGTGACGATCCATGATCGGATAGCCGATTCTCACGAGGGGAATCTTGGTGTCGCGCCACAGGTACTTACCGTAGGTGTTACCTACTAGGAAGTCTACTGGTTCGGTGAACAACAGCGATCGCATGTGCCACAAGTCTTTACCAGGCCAAACAGTTGCATTCTTACCGAAGGGGCTAGAAGCAAGCAGTTCTTTCATTTCTGCTTCAAATACTTCGTTACTGTTGTGAACCAAGATATGCACAGGTTCAGCACCCATTTCTAGCATAAAGCCAACTACGCTGTATACTAAATCTGGTTCGCCGTAGATAGCGAAGCGCTTGCCATGAATCCATGAGTGAGAGTCAGTCATGGCATCAACTGCCTGACCGCGTTCAATTTCTAATTGTTCGGGAATGGGTATACCACTCAGTTCGCTGAGTTTCATCAAGAACTCATCAGTACCCTTAATACCCCAAGGACGGGAAACTGAGGTTGGTTGCTGCCATTCTTTTTCGATGTACTCGCGAGTTTTGGGAGTGGAGTGTGCTTGCAGAGCAACTGTAGCTTTCGCATTAATTGAATCTTCTGCATCTTCTAGCTTTGTTCCACCTGGATACATATTAAACTCACCTGTATTTGGTGAATCCAGGTAGTCGCTGTTGTCAGCTAGAATTGTGTAGTCAAAGCCGAACAAGGAAGCAATCCGCTTGATTTCGCGGTTATTGCCTACATAGGTGTCAAAACCTGGGATGAAGTTGATTTTACCATTGCTGGTTTCTTTCTTATGACCTGCGGTCAAGTTAGAAAGAATTCCCTTCATCATGTTGTCGTAACCAGTGATGTGGGAACCGACAAAGCTAGGAGTGTGAGCGTAAGGTACTGGGAAATCTTGAGGAACTGAACCAGCATTCTTAGCGTTGTTGATGAAAGCTTGTAAGTCATCACCAATTACTTCTGCCATACAGGTGGTGCAGACAGCGATCATCTTGGGCTTGTAGAGTTGGTAAGAGTTCGCCAAGCCGTCAATCATGTTTTGCAGACCACCAAACACGGCTGCATCTTCAGTCATTGAAGAAGATACACCAGAGAATGGTTCTTTGTAGTGACGGGTTAAGTGGGTGCGGAAGTAAGCAACGCAACCTTGAGAACCTTGAACAAAAGGTAGAGTACCTTCAAAACCAACAGCAGCAAAGATTGCTCCTAATGGTTGACAACCTTTTGCAGGGTTAACAGTTAAAGCTTCACGAGCGAAGTTCTTTTCACGATAATCCCAACCCTTTGTCCACTCTGCAACCCGTTGTACTTCTTCGGCTTCGTGACCGTTTTCAAACTGCTTTTTGTTTTCAAATAGCTGTTTGTACTCCGGTTGGTGGAATAACTCTACGTGGTCTTGAATTTTTTCTGGATTCTGAGGCATTTCTGGATCTCCAAGCTTACTGAATTCTTTACTGATTGAGGTGGGAGAGACGCGATTAATCGCGTCTGTACAAGGGAGATAGGAATATGATTCAAAATTCAAAATGCAAAAATCAAAAGAAATTTTAATTTTTCAGTTTTGAATATTGGATTCCCAACTCCCCCCTGGGGTTTTAGCCCCAGGTTATCCTTACTTATCGCTCTCTCCCATTTCCCTAGACGGCAGCCTTAGCCTTAACTTCAGCCTTCTTAGCCTGAGCTTTTTCATTCCAAGGAGCGCCAATTAATGACCAAGTTGGGCTGTTGAGTGCCAAGTCCATATCACGAGCAAAGATGGCGAAGCCGTCATAACCGTGATAAGGGCCGGAGTAATCCTTTTTATGGTTTAATTCTTTTCAATAGCCTAATGTTTGCAGTAAACAGTGTCAGCGATAAACATTGTTCGCCGATAACACATTTATTTTGAGGCTAAATATAGGCTAAAAACACAGCGATGCATAATCAGGTTCAGGACTCACGCATCATCTAAATGTTGTCCTGAGCCAAGGCGATTAAAAAATCGTCCGTTTTTTTGCTCATCTCTGCAAGCACAGCAGCAAAAAGAACACATGAGAACGAAAGTACTACTAGAATTAGAGAAAGTTAATCTGCGTTTGAAGTCTGCAAAGGCAAAGGTGACAATTAGAGAATCGAATGGAAGTCTGCAATTACGGGCGACGTTACCAATTAAACCGGGAGACAAAGATAACAATGGAACTGGGAGAAAGCAATACAATCTCAGTTTGAATATTCCCGCTAATTTGGATGGACTTAAAACGGCTGAGGAAGAAGCTTATGAATTAGGGAAATTAATCGCTCGTAAAACGTTTGAATGGAATGATAAATATTTAGGAAACGAAGTAATTAAAAAAAAATTTCAAACCATAGGAGAATTACTTGAAAATTTTGAAGCAGAGTATTTTAAAAATCACAAACGTACAACAAAAAGCGAACATACTTTTTTTTATTATTTTTCTAGAACAAAGAGATTTACAAATCCTAACCATTTAGCAACTCCTGAAAATTTGATTAGTTCAATTGAACAAATCAATAAGGAATGGGCTAAGTATAATGCAGCTAGAGCGATCGCTGCATTTTGTGTAACATTCAACATCGAAATTGATTTATCGAAATATTCCAAAATTCCAGAGAATAATTCCCGAAATATACCGAATGATGCGGAAATATTTGAGGGATTTACCAAATTTGAAGATTATTTTAATAAAAGAGGTAATCAAGTTAATCAAAACGTTCAAGATAGCTGGCAACTTTGGCGTTGGACGTATGGAATGTTAGCCGTTTTTGGTTTACGTCCACGGGAACTATTTATTAATCCTGATATTGATTGGTGGTTGAGTCAAGAAAATACAGATTTAACATGGAAAGTTCATCAGGATTGTAAAACTGGTGAGAGAGAAACATTGCCATTATATAGGCAATGGGTTGAAGATTTTGATTTGAAAAATCCTAAATATTTAGAGATGTTGAGAAGTGCGATCGCCAAAAAAGATAACACTAATCATGCTGAGATAACGGCGTTAACACAGCGAGTTAGCTGGTGGTTTCGCAAAATCAGATTGGATTTTAAACCTTATGACTTACGCCACGCTTGGGCAATTCGGGCGCATATTTTAGGGATACCAATTAAAGCGGCGGCAGATAATTTAGGGCATAGCGTGCAAGTTCACACCCAAACTTATCAGCGTTGGTTTTCACTAGATATGCGGAAGTTGGCGATTAATCAGGCGTTGAGTAAGAGGAATGAAATTGAGTTGATTAGGGAAGAGAATGCTAAGTTGAGGATGGAGAATGATAACTTGAGATTAGAGATTGAGAAGTTGAGGATGGAAATAGTTTATAAACAAAGTTCAACCCGCCTAAATACTGATAATATAATAAGTTAGGGGGTCAGTTATGGATAGCATTAAGATTAGAACATATATTGGTAATGATGGAATTCTACAAGTCCAGCTTCCACCTGAAATTGCCAACCAAGAATTAGATGTAGTAATTGTCTTTCAACCTGTTATACAAAAATCCTCATAGTATCTAACCAAAACGCCCGAAGAACTAGGATACTCTCGTAAGTTTGTTGAAGAAGTAATAGGTAGTTGGGAAGGTGATCCGCTTGAACGTGCAGAGCAGCTTCCCTTTGAGGAACGAGAGGAGATTCAATGGCCTACCTCCTAGATACAAATGCGTGTATCCAAATTCTGAATTCACCAAATTCACCTGTCACCCAAAAAACTTTATTAATTCCTTCTAGGGAAATTTATATCTGTACAGTTGTTTATAGCGAACTGTATTATGGAGCTTACAAAAGCACAAATGTTAATAGAAACCTCAATTATCTAGAAAATTTATTTGCTGAGTTTGCTGATTTACCACTGGATTATCAAGCTGCAAAATAGCTGGAAATATTCGCGCTCGTCTTAATGTGTTGGGGATTCCAATTGGAGCAAATGATTTGTTAATTGCTGCGATTGCTTTAGCAAATGACCTCATACTTGTCACTCACAACACCCGCGAATTTAGCGGTATTGATGACTTGAAGTATGAAGACTGGGAATAGCTATTTTGGATAGAAATCTAGATTAAAAAAGTATGGCAATAGAAACTCTGAACCAAATACTTAAGCAGCTGAAGACACTTGAACTAAAATATTTTATCTGGCTCTCAACAATAAGATATTTATAGCAGCGATCGCTAGTGTAAAAATTATAGCGGCAATTATCAAGCGATAGCGCAGTGGAAGTATTAGCATTACAGATGCCACAAGAACACGTAATCAGTTCAAAAGTGATTTACAAAAAGACTAACCAGAAAATCTCCGAAATAAAGCGTCATGAATGGTGACAACAATATACTCTTGAGGGAATGGGCTTGAGGATGACCCCATCAGATATTTTAGAAGAAGAAACAAGCTAATAAGAAAGTAGCGTTAGCTTTGATCTCTTTTAGGGAATAATTCTAATTGAAGCTAAACTATAAATAGGCAACAGACATGTGCAGTAAAATAAATGAGCAAACAAGAGAAGATTTTGCATATCATCAGCTTGAAAACAACTTGGTATATATTTCTGAGTCAATTATTCGAGAACTAAAATCTGGAAACTGCGAAATTAAGTTTTGGAATGATACAAGCGATATAGGCGAAGCTGTAGGACTGAGTGTGGATTTAGAAAAGAGTTTTGTGGAAATGACAGTTGAGATTAATTCTCCAAATAGCTATTTAGTTCGTTTGTGGAGTAAAGGTTCTTCCCCTTCTGAAGAGAATAAAAAATGTTGGGACAACAAAGAAGGTTCATGTCCAGGGCATTTAGTATGGGAGTGCTGCAATACTGATCTTGTCAGAGAGGAAGAGATGGAGACTCATTATTTTGATACTGGTTTGCAAAGATTAGTTACTAAATACATCGGAACAATCAAGAAGGCTTATTTGTCTGCTGGTAGTGTAAATCCTGAAATCAAAAGTTTACTTTGATAAGTATCTTGAGGTGATCAGTAAGTACGATCGCATTCTGCTATTAGCAGGTGTTGTCACAACGCTGCAAAGCTTATTTACTCAAAAACAACGCCGCGATAAATTTCCGCCATTGGCAAATCAATACTAACTGAATCCAAAGAAATAGATAGCTCTAAGCCGCTAAAATCACTGAGCAACCAACCTTCGGCTTGTTTACTGTAGCGTTCCACAAAAAGTTCATCCTGTTCGACTAATAAATATTCGCTAAAACTCGCAATTGAGCGATACATCCGAAATTTACTGAGTCGGTTGTAATCTGCGGTGGAAGGAGATAGAACTTCAACGATCAAAATGGGATTTAAGACTTCATCTAAACGATCGCCATTTAGTTGTGGTTGCACCATCAAAAACCATTACATCTGGATACACCCCGCGTCGATGTTCAGGAATCCACAGCCGCAAATCGCTGTTAATTGGCTCAAACTGAGTATCGCGCAGCAAAAACTTGAGGAAGGCAAAAATATTGCCACTGATACGGCTGTGTTTGAGGGTTCCTCCAGGCATGGGTACAATTTCTCCATCTCGATATTCGCTGCGTCCTTCGGCTTTTTCTTCGATCGCACGATATTCATCCAAGCTGTAGCGGCGCGAGATGCTAGAAATCATAGGTAAAAGGCGATCGCATTTGCTATAAGATAACAATATTATTTTCTCACAGATTTGGTTGTGAGGTGATATAATACTGCCGTCATATATTCTTTTTTCTAAAAAACGACTGCGCGATACCCTTCAGGTTATACGCCGAACGTATGTACGCCTGGTACTGCTTTAGTGGTATACACGATACAATTTAGGCAAAGACTTTATCTTTATGGTTAGCTGTCTACGATGTCTGCAAGAGATACGTTTCATGAACTGGTTAGAAGTGCCCTTGAGAAGGAAGGGTGGATAATTACTCATGATCCGTACCACATTGATTTAGGGTTTGTTGATTTTTACATCGACTTGGGTGCAGAACTGTTGCTAGCAGCGACAAAGGATGAGCAAAAGATTGCAATTGAAATCAAAACGTTTTTGGCACCCTCAACTATTTCTGAGTTCCACACTGCAATTGGACAATTTATTAACATCGGATTGTGTTGGAAGATGATGATCCAGAACGGCGGTTGTATTTAGCAGTTCCGCTCGACGTTTATAAGCGATTTTTCAGATATCCATTTATTCAAACGGTCATTGTCCGTAACAAAATTCCCCTTTTGGTGTATGACACAGAAAAACAGGAGATTGCAGAATGGATAAGCTAATTTTGTATCGTGAATTAATTCAGAGATTATTAACGGTGCGGGCAAAGTTGCGTTCTGGGAGCGATCCAATAGAAAGTCAAACTATTTTTGATACTACAAAAGACCACTATCAGCTTGTGCATGTAGGATGGAAGGATAGCAGTACCCGGGTTTACGGCTGTGTGCTGCATATAGATATCAAGGATGGGAAAATTTGGGTGCAGCATGATGGAACGGAGGATGCGATCGCAGATCAACTAGTGAGTGAGGGAGTGCCTAAGCAAGATATTGTGATAGCATATCATGCACCTCATGTAAGACAATATACAGAGTTTGCTGTAGGGTAACTTTGAAGTATAAATTCACATCAAACTTATTATATAAAAAGCCTGTTTGCGATCGCTACTCACAAACAGGTTTGACTTGTTTTAGCTTTCTAATTAAGCTTGTTCCCAAAGCTGACGTACATAGTCAGGTAGCCAGCTAGCAATTTCCTGAATCCGTTCTTCGGAAAGCTCGTCTTTGGTGGCAGAAAAGACTGCTTTAACCGCTTGTTCTCGATCAACCGATCGCGGCATTCCACTTTCATTAGCAACTCGGAACAGGAAACGATCGGAATCGATATTGAAGATACCTGCGCCTTTCCAGGGTGGACGAACCCGGCTCAAAAATCCCACAATTGGATTGGTATCTTTCCAGAGATCGGACACTTCAAACTGGAGTGCTTTCTCATCAGTAGGTATAGCCTCCGTATGCAGTTCTGCCTCGACGCGATCGCTGGCTTCTGTAGTCATCACGTCGCGCATCACGCGAAACACAACTTCGGTAAAATCTCTTGCATCATAGGGTTCTGCAAATCCGGCTTTCACCTGAACTTTTTCCAGGAAGGAGCGATGTTCGTCGGCGATCGCAGCTCGATTATCTTCAATTTCCGTTGAGTCAATTTCTGGAACGTTTGTTCTAAAACTTTCGTCGGGCATTGTTTTTTGTTGTAATTAATAGTTTTGAGTTTTTATGCTTACTTTATGTAAAGTCGCACAAATCAAAAACCCTTGGGATCTTCCAGAAGTTTGAGATGACATTTTATTTAAAAGTTAGAAATTCATCCAATCTACTGATCACAGCAAAGTAATACTTGAGGTAAGCAATTTCCCTTTATTGAGCAGAGCAACACTTTGGTGTTTCTGCCTGTAATAGTCATCGCCCATTGGTGTTAAAAAACAGTCAGAATAGATGAATTGATCTAAATTCCGTTGAAACAAAGATGCTAGAAACAACAAATATCGAAATTAACACTTATTATGTCAAAGTACCTAACAATGACTTAGAAATTGATGCTTACTTAGCTCAACCAGCACAAAAGGGAAACTTTGGCGCAGTTATAGTTTTTCCAGAAATTTTTGGAATTAATAGTAATATTCGAGATATCACCGAACTGATTGCTAAACAAGGTTATGTAGCGATCGCTCCAGCGATGTATCAACGTATTGCTCCCGGTTTTGAGGCTGATTTTAGCCCTGAAGATATTGGCTATAGCCCAGAAGCCTATCGGCTGGGCTTAGAATATTATCAACAAGTAAAATATCAAGAGATATTCAGTGATATTCAAGCTACCATTATTTACCTCAAAACTTTACCCAATGTCAAAGATGATGCCCTCGGTGTCATTGGTTTCTGTTTTGGTGGTCATGTTGCTTATATGGCTGCAACTTTACCCGATATCAAAGCAACAGCTTCGTTTTATGGTGGTGGGATCACCACTGCTAGTTATGGTGAAGACACTCCAACCATTAATCGTACCTCTGAAATTAAAGGTACTATTTATACATTTTTTGGTACAAGAGATGCATTAGTTTCCCAGAAAGAAAATGAGCAAATTGAAGCGGAACTCCAGAAACATCAAATAAATCATCGTGTATTTCGATATGACGCTGGACACGGATTCTTCGCCGGATTCTTCAAAGACCAATACCCATTTTTAGCCCAGCACCCAAGTTATAACCCAGAAGCGGCTCCTGATGCTTGGCAACATGTTTTAGAACTGTTTAAAAACTACCTGTAAAACTCTAACGCACATACTGCGATCGCACTCATTGGACTTCTTGGATGAATCAATGAGCTTTCACCCTAAATCCCTCTGCCAAGCTTGGCAGAGGGATTTAGAATTTGGCTGCCCTTCTCCCAATTTTGGGAGAAGAAGGTTGGGGGATGTAGCAAGATCCCGCAGGGTGGGCGAATTTTGTATATGTGCAAGAGGTCTATTGATTCTATTGCTTTTAACTTTTTGAGTTTTTAAGCAGTAATTGACAACCACATAAAAACGGGTTTGGACTGTCTGTGCGATCGTCCGCAAGCACTTCAATGGGAAGCTTGCTATTGTAAATCAATTTGTCATAATCCATCAATGCATCCCACTTGATCTTGCCAGTCGGAAAACCTAGCTGTGAAGTACTATCAGATATTAATTCTTGCCATTTCTGAATCTCTGGATCTTGTGATTTGCAGTAATCGAGAATGGCAATCAAGGCACCAGGTTTAGTAACTCGCAGGATCTCTGCAAGCGCGCGGACTCGATCTTCAACGACACACAGGGTAAATCCCGACGCTGCTGCATCAAAGCTATTATCAGAAAAATCAAGCTCGCAGAGATCCGATACCTTGAAGGTGATGTCTGCGGATACGGGCTTTTTACGTGCTTCATCCATCATCTTCTCAGAAAGATCGATACCGACGACACGTACACCTTCAGGATAGGCTGGAAGATTAAGACCTGTTCCTACCGCAGCATCCAGGGCAGTTTGTCCTGGCTTTAGCTGCAAAGAAGCAATTAGGGGTTCGCGCTCTATGTGCCAGTAACGCTTCATAATTGCGTCATAATCCACCGCTCCTCGATCGTAAGTTTCAATCACCTGATTTATCTGCATAAATTTTTTAACAAACACGACTACTGATTTTAACTATCTGTTCAACTGTCATAACCTGTTACGCCCTAAACCGCAAATCATTGTTTAGGCTTCGTAAATTAGCAAAAGTATTGTTACTAACAGCACTTTACAAATTAATGAAGTACAGCTTCCTGAAATTGAAATCTGCTGTATAATCCAAAACTCTCTATATCTTCCTTTTCCCGCAAGCCTCAGCCATAATTCATAGTTCAACCATTCCTTAGCCACAGGGGAATCTGAATGATAAACTCGGTTCCTTTTCCAGGAGTTGAGAAACACTCCAGTTTACCGTTATGTTTTTGTGTGATGATTTGGTAGCTGATGGACATACCCATTCCGGTTCCTTTGCCAATGGGTTTAGTGGTGAAAAAGGGATCAAATATTCGTTGCTGAAATTCTTTAGAAATACCAACTCCGTTATCAGCGATCGCCACTTCTAACCACATTGAATTAACTACGGATGTCCGAATCTTAATTTGACTGGGATTGTCCTTGATTTCCTGATAAGTACGCTTGGTATTATTTTCTTCTAACGCATCAATCGCATTTACTAAAATATTCATAAATACCTGATTAAGTTGTCCGGCATAGCATTCTACTGGGGGTACAGTGCCATAGTCTTTAATCACCTTAATTTCAGGTTGTTCTGGTTTACCTTTGAGGCGGTGCTGCAAAATCATCAAAGTACTGTCGATACCTTCATGAATATCGACGTTTTTGAATTCTGCTTCGTCGATGCGGGAGAAATTCCGCAACGACAATACAATTTGGCGAATGCGATCAGTGCCCACTTTCATAGAAGACAATAATTTTGGTAAGTCTGACTGCAAAAACTCTAAATCCATATCTTCGGCAGCAATTTCAATTTCTGGAGTAGGGTTAGGATTGTGCAGCTGATACAATTGCACAAATTCTAATAAATTCTGGGTATATTCTTGGATATGATCGAGGTTGCCATGAATAAAGTTGACTGGATTATTAATTTCGTGTGCAACTCCAGCAACTAGTTGTCCCAAACTAGACATTTTTTCACTTTGAATAACTTGAGATTGAGTGCGCCGCAATTCCTCTAGTGCATTTTTAAGTTCAGTGGTACGTTCTTCTACCCGGTCTTCTAGTTCTTCCTTGCTTTTCTCTAAGGCCGTAAACGATTCATGCAGTTGTCCTGCCATGTGGTTAAAAGAATTAGACAGGGTATTAAGTTCTCGAATACTGCTAATTTTTACTGTCTGATTTAGATTGCCGGATGCCATTGCCTCACTTGCCCAATTTAGGCGCAGTATCGGGCGTACAATCCAATGAGAGGTAAACACGCCCATCACCGAGGCAATGACTAATGCACCAAAACAAAGGGTGAGCGTGGTCTGCGTGTTAGCGTTAATTTGTGCCATGAATGTGTTTTCTGGCACAGTCACTACCAGCAACCAATTCAAGCCATAATTGTCACGCCAAGGTACAACATCGACAAAATGCCGTTTTCCTTGTATTTCAAGCTGAAAATCTGTGTCTTGGCTGATGGAGTCAAACCCTTTAAAAGTTTGCAGGTGTCTGACAACCTTCCGTATTATTGGGTCAGAGCTGTCGCTCGCTTGTAATCTTTTAACCTTTTGATTAACTAAAGTAAAGGGCTTTTCAGTGCCGGAAGTAGCGATTAATGTGCCATCACGTTCTAAAAGGAACACCCGCCCAGACTGACTAATATCCAAATTGCGTAAAAAATCGCCAAGTTTTAGGAGATGAATATCGCAGGCAATCATTCCCAGCAAGCGATTTTGCGAATCATAAATCGGACGACTAGCAGAGGCGGCGATGTAAGGGCCAGTTGGAAAATTTGCAGTTATAATCTTTCCCCAAATGGGTTTACCAGCAGCGATCGGTTGGGTATACCAAGATTCCTGAGAATTTTCCCAATCCCACCGAGCATTGATTTGAGTTCGATCGCCTCGATCGTTGGTAGCGTAAGTGTAAACATTATCGGGAGGCTTGGCAGTCCAATCATCAATGGTGATTGTCTTGCCATCATAACGAGCTGCACCCAGCCCCTCACCCGTCGTTAGTCCAATACCAATATAAGTCAGGTCATAGGCCTGCATTTGATCCCAGAAATACTTGCCAAGGGTTTGGCGATCGCGCACATTTAATATTCCCCTGTGGATAGCATCTGCATTGATCTGATTTAGGGTTTGCGGAACAGAAAGATAAGACTTGAGGTGTTCGTCTACTACGTTCCTGGTACGATCTATCACCTGCCCTGCCAGGTCGTTAACTGCTCTTTGTCCATTCTTAAAGGACAAATAACCCACTAAACTGACCGCTGCAAAAATTTGAATCACGAAGGGAACAATAAGAACAATCTGTAATGGCAACGCCTTAGCTTTGCTGAGATAGTGAGTCTTCATTGCTGGAAGCTGAAAGTTGTGCTAATTTGATTTGCTTCTATAGTTCCCAAGATGTTCGCTTACTCACCTTTGTTTAAATTTTTTTGTCAAGTCAAAGGTGGCTTTAGGGTGGAATGCTACTTTTTAAGCAAAAATTGCTGCCCAGATTCGCAACTTCTACCCTCTGGGTGTCTACAAGAAGTCGAGAATCTACAGCAGATTGCAAGTTAATGAAGTACAAAAATACCCCTCCCTAACCCTTCCCGTATGTATTGGGGAGGGAACTAAATTGAGAATTTCCCCCTTTACAAGGGGGAGTCACTGCGTTGGGCGGCTTTGCCGACTTGAAGCAAGTGGCGTGGGATTAAGGGGGGTAAAGGATGTACTTCATTTAGATGCAAAATGCTATAAATCTAAATCCAGCAATTTAGTAAGTGACATTTAGATGTAGGGTGTGTTGCGGGGTTTTTTCACCTATATTCGCCTTGCTTCCTTCCAGAGAAATCAGGCATTGCCCGCCCAGCTGACACGACATCAAAAAATCAGAGTTTGAGACTAGGTATTAGCAATAGCATCAGCACAAAATTTGGCTTTCTTAATGTATTTTCATAATTTCAACTTTTAAATTTGGAGTAATTTATGCAGCAATTTCAAGTAATATCAGATAGTTTGAATATACGTTCAGCACCGATTGTTGACGAAGTTAATCAAATAGCATCTCTTCCAAAAGGATATATTGTCACTAAAATTAAACATTCGGATCATGACAAGTGGTGGAAGGTGGCAACTATTCTTGAAGGCAAAATTTTAGAAGGTTTCGTAGCTCAAAAATTCCTTAGTCCAGTCACCAAATTTTCTATCAAGACTATTCTGAAAATTGGTGAAATTTCTATTTTCCAGGCAAATGGAGAATCTGCATTTTTCTATGAGGCAGGTATGAGCATTAATGCTGATGGCGCGCCTAATGCTTATCACCCCGCAGATACAGGGATTGATTTTTTGGCAAATGCTGGGTATTCGGACAACTGGTGGGCACTAGCTGTAGATAAAAACGGCAATCCATTTATTCAAGGCAGTACTGATCCATATCCTGGATACTATATTTCTACGACTGCATTATTCGACTCTGGATTTGTTAAACAAGATCCACGTCGCTATGTTGATTCAACAAAGATTCCGTATATTGTTCTTCCGGGAAATGGTGATTTTAGAAAAGCTACAGGCGTTAAATTAGGAGATTTTGCAGTTGTTTACAACACTAATAACGAAAAACTCACTTTTGCAATTTATGCTGATGTTGGCCCTAAAAACCAAATTGGAGAGGGTTCAATAGCTTTGTCTCAGGCTGTTGGAAACGATCCATTAGTACAATCAAGAGTCAGGCGAGGAATTCCCAAAGATATCGTTTATATTGTTTTTCCAGGTTCTGGGAATGGACAGCCAAGAACAATTTCAGAGATAGAAGCTGAAACTAAACGGTTTTTTGAAATATGGGGCGGCGTAGAACGGATCAAGTCTTTATAAAAGTTGCAGTAGAGACGTAGCACTGCTACGTCTCTTTCTTACTAAGAGCGATGTCTACTAAACGCTTTGCGAATATGTTTATGCAATTATTTTTGCTTGAAAAAATTTTGCGTATAATAGCACATATTAAGTTGTCGCTGCTGGTTTCTTTCCATTCTTGCTCTCCACATTGGCAACGAATGACGGTTGCTCATCATTGATTGGCGACTCCCCTCGCAGTCCCTTACGACGCTGGTTTTTAGGAACTCCTCCCGCCATACCGTACTCCACACTGCTTTTGCCATATCGAGTCCCCACTGCCATTAGCATGTGTTCTGTCATATCTCCTAACTCGTCTTCTGTTTCCAGCATTTCACGATACAATTTATCCAAACTGGAAAGGGCACTATTATATGCATTTTCTTTGGTTCGCATCGTCTCAATCAGGCTTGAAAAGGCAGGTAAGGTAAGTCCATTGCCTAAATCTAACCTCGGATCAATTGAGTTTATGCTAGCCGCACGGCGCACTGCTCTTTCTAATACTACAGAAGTTCTTTTTCTCCGAGCCATGATCTACACCTTGTAATATAATACGGTTAATATTCTTTACCTTAAAAGGCTTACGTATAGATCAGCCTGAGAGAATTCTGGCAAATCTGCAATGATTTTTGCTACAAGCGTCATATTTGTTATGAATGCGCGAAATACTTAAATGAGAAAGCAAACTGGGGTTTGAGAAAGTAAAAGCTTATTTGACTTGCGGAAAACACCAAAATGAGAAAGCAAACTGGGGTTTGAGAAAGTAAAAGCTTATTTGACTTGCGGAAAACACCAAAATGAGAAAGCAAACTGGGGTTTGAGAAAGTA
>NZ_JBALDE010000281.1:0-6975 GCF_036917515.1 Nostoc sp.
CAGGTTCAACCACAAGCTAAGGAAATTACGCCACAGGTTCAAAAGCAAGCTAAGGAAGCTGCGCCACAGGTTCAACCGCAAGCTAAGGAAGTTGCGCCACAGGTTCAACCACAAGCTAAGGAAATTACGCCACAGGTTCAAAAGCAAGCTAAGGAAGCTGCGCCACAGGTTCAACCGCAAGCTAAGGAAGTTGCACCACAGGTTCAACCGCAAGCTAAGGAAGTTGCACCACAGGTTCAACCACAAGCTAAGGAAGTTGCACCACAAGTTCAAGTGCAAGCTAAGGAAATTGCGTCATACATTCAAGAGCGAGCTGCGGAAGTCACAAAATTAATTCAAGAACGTTGTTTGTGGCAGTTTCACTCGCGTGCATGGGATCGGGAAGAAAACATCAATGGTGTTCTCAATATGGCCGCCCGAATCTTGACTGGAGAAAAGGTGGTTCTAGAAACCTTGATCGACAGAAGTTATTATGCAGATGCGAAGATCCTTTCGGCTGACCTAGAAATCAGGTTTTCATGGTTAGGTAACATGGAAAACTCGCAAAAGAAGGCAGTACTGGAATCTGTTAAGGCAATGCTGATCGATATTGTAATAACCAAGTCGAAGAATGGTGAATTGCATTATTCGCTTTATTAAAGCAATTAGATCGGTAATTCAACCTCTGGGTGACGCTTTTAGCGTCTCCCTTTCTCCCCTTCGTAAGAAGCTAGCGTTAAGGGAGAAGACCAGACTACCTCACTAAACAAACGGCGTTGTTGAATTGAAGTATGAATTAGAGTCTTGTCATCCTGTTAGTGTTTGTGCAGAAATTTTCTTACAGAATAGAGACTTACAGAGTAGAGAGCGATGTTACTGACGGGTTACACCAAAAGCATTCCCAACAAGCGTATTGTCCGCGTACCGTCTGACTACAGAAGCATCTCATCTAGCTTTCAAGATTTTGAAGAAATTCAATTTTACTTTTCTTCTGTAATCAAAGCTATGGATAGCTTGCTTCTTGATTGGATGCAGCATTAGCGTTAGCGATCGCTCGCCGCAGGCATCGCCACCAGACATCGCTCCACTTTTTTAAGCTCAAAAAGACACTTCATATCTTCGTTCAGCAACGCCAAACAAAATCACGCAATTTTTTACCACATAGGAGTCAAGAGAATGTCTGTAGTTGTAAAACAGAAAGAACGCAAGGGAATCATCAATCCTATATTTACCTGTCAGCCTGCTGGAGCTGAGTACGCTGCAATCGGAGTAAAAGATTGTATTCCCCTGGTGCATGGAGGACAGGGGTGTAGTATGTTCGTTCGTCTGCTGTTTGCCCAGCATTTGAAGGAAAATTTTGACATTGCTTCTTCTTCACTCCATGAAAATAGCGCTGTCCTTGGAGGACAGCCACGCATTGAGGAAGCTGTACACACTTTAGTAGCACGATATCCCGATTTACGAATTATCCCAATTATTACGACTTGTTCAACTGAGACAATTGGGGATGATATCGAAGGAACCATTAACAAGCTCAAGGGTCAGTTAAAGCAAGCTTATCCCGATCGCAAGGTTGTCCTTGTTCCTGTGCATACCCCCAGTTACAAAGGTAGTCAGGTTAGTGGCTATAATGTCGGCATACATGCAATCATTTCTACCCTGGCAAAAAAAGGCGAACCAACTGGCAAGTTGAACATCATTACTGGGTGGCTTAACCCTGGAGATGTCACGGAAATCAAGCGCATCTTAAAAGATATGGATGTTCCAGCAAACATCTTAGTGGATACAGAATCTTTCGATGCGCCCACCATGCCCGATAAGACAAGTTTTGCCTTTGGGAATTCAACCATTGAAGAAATTGCTGATTCTGCTAATGCGTTGGGAACTATTGCCTTATGCAAATATGAAGGAGGCAGTTCGGCTGAATTCTTACAAGAGAATTTTAATGTTCCTGCAATTATTGGCCCGACACCAATTGGCATCAAAAACACTGACGTCTGGCTGCAAAATATCCAGAAACTGACTGGCAAACCAATACCAGAATCCTTAGTCAGAGAACGTGGAAAGGCTATCGATGCGATCGCCGACCTCGCGCACATGTTCTTCGCTAATAAGAAGGTAGCTATTTACGGAGATCCCGATCTGGTAATTGGTCTAGCAGAGTTCTGCTTAGAATGTGAGTTAGAGCCAGTACTACTGTTATTAGGGGATGATAACAAGGCTTGTGCAAAAGATCCAAGAATTACTGCTCTGGAGAAAAAGTCACCCACCGACATCGAAGTTATCTGGAATGCAGACCTCTGGGAATTGGAGCGCCGCATTAAAGATAAATCCCTCGAAATCGACTTGATTCTAGGTCATTCCAAAGGTCGATATATTTCTATCGATCACAAGATTCCGATGGTTCGGGTTGGCTTCCCCAGCTTTGACCGTGCAGGTCTGTGGAAATATCCTGTAATTGGCTATAAAGGAGCAGAATGGCTAGCAGACACCATTGCTAACACCATGTTTGCAGATATGGAGAATAAGCACGAGCGCGAGTGGATCTTAAACGTTTGGTAGAAAGCTGATGTATATGGGGGATGGCATCTATCTGCAGTGATATTTCTGTCATCCACCCATAACTGATTAGATGGTATTTCCATCAGAATTTTTACGATACTTAGCAATCCTATGTCAATTCTAAACCAGGCAGCACCCGTTTAACTGATTAGTTTCAGAGGGCGGCTTAGTAGCCTGGTTTACGACTCACAGGATATTGAAGACAGAAGCATAGAAAGACTGGAGAGTGATCATGACTGCAACAAGTATAGATAAGAATGTCGTATTTTATGGAAATTTGAGCGAACTGTATCGCTTGGCAAAGGAGGGTAAAATTAAGACTACTTTACAAGGTAGTCATACTCGCCCTTGTAAATTTTGGACTGCAACGAAGATTTTAAGTGGCATTAAAAATGCGATCGTCATTTCTCACGGGCCAAGTGGCTGTGCCTATGGTGTAAAGCGGGCATACAAGCTGACCAATAGCCGCAATAGTGGTTCACCTTATGAACCCGTGGTAACTACGAACATGAGTGAGAAAGCGGTAATTTTTGGTGGAGAAAAAGAATTAGCAGGCGCGATTCGAGAAGTAAATGAAAAATACCATCCAGATGCGATCGTTATTGCTACTAGTTGTGCGTCTGGTATTATTGGGGACTGTGTTGATGACGTCGTGAATAAGGCGCGTGGCGAAATCCAGTCTGAGATCATGACGATACATTGTGAAGGATTTGCCGGGGAGTATCGCAGTGGATTTGATATCGTATTTCGGCAAATCGTAGACTTTATGGAGCCACCAACTCCAGAGCGGAAGGCACAACTAGCCGATGCTGTGAATATTGTGGGCGCAAAGATGGGCCCTGAAAGAACAGAAGTCGAAACTGATGTTAAAGAACTGGTGAGATTGATAGAAGGAATGGGGGCACGAGTTCATAGCGTCATCGCTGGTGACTGTACTTTAGAAGAACTCAAGCAAGCACCGAGTGCGGCAGTCAACTGTACTTTATGTTTGGATCTTGGCTATACCATCGGCAAAGCCATGTCAGACAAGTTCGGTACTCCGCTAAACTCTACCATCCTTCCCTATGGAATCGCTGCTACAGAAAAATGGCTCGAAGGGGCGGCAAAATATTTAGGCATGGAAGAACAAGCGGCTGCCCTAATGGAAAAGGAATATGCCGCAATTAAGACTGAATTTGAAGCAGCTAAGGGTTATATAGAGGGGAAGTTAGCGATTATCGAAGGACATGATGCTATCAAGTGCTTATCCCTTGCTCACATGTTGGATCGTGATTTTGGGATGCGTGTAGTAATCTATAATTTCCATCCCTGGAGTACAGAAGCAAGAGAAACCAGTGTAGACTACCTATTGGAAACAGGGTTAGACCCGGAAATATTGATTACGAAAGGGACGCTGGCCTTTGGCAAGTACGAGTCCATGAAACAAACCGAAGATGAATTACTGGATTTCATTGGTGGTCTTGATGCAGAATCGGTAGTTTATTTTGGTTCTTCCTTGAGTTTCCCCCATATTCCCGTAGTCGATTTAAATGCTATCTTAAATCGTCCCAGATTTGGCTATCGCGGAGCCTTAAAGGTCGCAAGGTGTATTGAAACAGCACTCCAATATGCCTTTAGACCTCGGAGTGCTTTAACCAAGCAAATGGTATTCCCTAAAGATTCCGGGTTAGCATCTGTTCAATCACTAAGCGGAAAATTAGCTCAAGACATGCCTGATTGTACCGTATATGCAGAGAAGAGACGGGGAAAATGTATGAACGAGTAATAAATGAAATGTGACTTTGCTAAATAAAAGTATGGATTTGTCTCAAACAGAAAATTGTAGGTTGGGTAGAACTTTAGTGTTACCCAACAAACTCTTCGGAAATGTTGAATTTTGTTCCTCAACCCAACCTACGTAGACTGATACGGACAAGGCTTAAGCCAAAAATGTCAAGGCAGAAGCTGTTACAGGCTGCGCGAAACACGGAAATGTCAAGGCAGAAGTTGCTACAGGGAAGGCAGAAGCTGTTACAGGCTGCACAAAACACGGAAACGCCAAAGCAGAAGTCGCTACAGGCTGCGTGAAACGCGTTTACATAGTCAAGCTTTAAAGAAACAGGAGGAATAAATGTCTGCTGAAACGACTTTTGACAATTGTAACCATAGTAAAGACCCAGTAGTTGGCTGTGCTCTTGAAGGTATTGCAACTACAGTTGCTGGTATTAAAGATGTCAGTATTGTGATTCAGTCTCCACAGGGTTGTGCGTCTACTGTCGCAGCTGGGTATGATGCTCATGAGGTTGATTTCACTAAGCGGAAAGTAGGTTGTACTCGTCTTTTCGAGTCAGACATTGTGATGGGAGCGTCTGAGAAACTCAAAGGGATGATTAAAGAGGCTGATCAATCTTTTGATTCTAAAGTGATGTTTGTCGTTGGAACTTGCGCGGCAGACATTATAGGTGAAGATATTGCGGGATTATGCAACCAGCTCCAGCCAGATATCAAAGCCAAACTCGTTCCTTTAATGGCTGGTGGGTTTCGGGGCAATGCTTACGATGGCTTAGAGATGGGTTTGGAAGCTTTACTTCCTTTTATCAAAAAAAGGCAGACCAAGAGAAGGGGCAGGAAGCCAAGGATTGTAAATATCATTGCACCACAGGCAAATCTGAATCCTACTTGGTGGGCTGATTTGGAATGGGTAAAGCAGACGTTAAAATCTTTAAGGATTAAAGTACAGACAGTCTTCTCTCATAATACCTCCTTTGAAGAACTAGAGCAAGCTGGTGAGGCAACTGCTAATATTGTTCTCAGTCATGATGTTGGGTATAAGTTTGCTCGGAAAATGCAACAGACTCATGACATCCCTTTGATCCTTGATGATATACCCCTACCAATAGGTGTAAATAACACTACTCGATGGTTGAAGGCATTGGCGGCACATTTCAAGATAGATGAAAAAGTGGAGCCAATCATCAAACAAGGCGAAGAAATGGTCGTAGATACACTTCGCAAACGAGCATTGATGATTATTCCCCGATATCGTAACTGTAGAATTGCCGTATCTGCGGATGGGACGCTTGGTATTGGACTAGTCAGAATGCTTTTTGAAGAATTGGAGATGATTCCAGAAATCTTATTATTTCGCTCGGCGATGCCTGATTCTCGTTCAATTTTGGAGCGAGAACTGTACAGCCTCGGTCTTACTTCCCATATAGTATTTTCGGCAGATGGCTATCAGGTAAAACAGACCTTAGAAGAGTTTGGTGTTGATGCTGTGATTGGCTCGGCATGGGAAAAATACATGGCAGAGGAATTGGGAATCAAAATTGCTTTTGATGTATTTAGCCCCACTAACAGAGAAACTTATGTTGACAAACCATATTTTGGTTATGAAGGCATGGTCAATATAATGGAGGTGATTGCTAACGATTGGGATAGAGCTTTTCGTTCCAAAGAGATTCATTGGACATAGAAAAGTATTGTGTCAAGAATGTTTTGATATCTTGATGCAGAGTTATCAAGAAGTATTGTGTTACACGTCTGGAGTAACGGCAGTCGCTACAACGGTGAGTAACTGCTGTAAGCATTGCGTTAGCGAGAAGACTGCCTGCCGTAAGACGCCTGTACTCCTACCAGGAAGCAAGCTACCCGTAGCGTCTCCTTTAGGAGAAAGGTGCTGTAGGGCGAACGAGCGAGAGCTTCACCCATAACTGGAGTTTAGACTAGTTCCCGGTGCGAAACTAAATTTCTAAAAAATAAGGATACGGATTTAAGATGTTTCCAGGAACTAAAACCAAGGTTTTTAGGCTTTATAGAATGAGCCTTCTAAGTTTCGCACCGCGAACTAGTCTAGATGCTGGTTAACATCAATATTTTTACCAATTTTTGAGTATTGACATAGAGAGAAACTGTTATTTGGCAGTCTTGTCAAAAATCAAATAGGATTTCTATCTGTACCTGAATTAAGTCGCTGATTACCGAGAGGTTGCCAAGTTCATCCGAAATTAATTTGCCAAGAATAGAATTCAGGTCAGTTATTTTGCAGTTGAATGAAATACAATGAGCATTTAGACTCATTTGTGACATCCGAAAACCTGGATCTTGATGATCGGGTGCAAATTTTCCAATTTTGAAGATATTGTAAGCATTTACAGCTGCCGCTGAGGAGTTGAAGATTAGCTCTACTTGTCTGTCCATAATAGTTTGTCGGTTTACTTATATTCACTGACTCTTTATTTCATATTTCATCAAACTTATTCTCCATTGGCTCAACGCTTACGTAAAATTTATACCAAAAGGTTGATGTAATGAAAATTTGGCAACAGAATAATTATGTGTAACGTGTGAGCGCTTTGTTATACCATTTCTGTATGAAGCTGCGCTAAATTATCACCAAGGGTAAATATTGGTTTAAGCGTGATGGGTTTAAGATTACAAGTCGAAATAAAAGAG
>NZ_JBALDE010000282.1:0-31746 GCF_036917515.1 Nostoc sp.
ACAGTTATTGTCAATAAGCTTCATTTTTTTGAGAGGGTTTTTTACTTCAATCCCTTTACCTGTAACACTTTTACGATTATTGTCGCCCCTTCAACTCCACAACTTAACCCTATTGAAAGGTTCTGGCTTTTTCTCAAATCTCAAATTAAGGGTCAGGTATTTAACACCCTTGAAGAACTTCGTGATTGCCTAAACGAGCTTTTCAGTACAATCATATCGGAACGTGTTATATCTTTAACTTCTTATGACTTTCTTCTCGAAGCTCTTTTCTATGCAGCTTCAATGTAAATTGATATTAGACCAAAAAACCAGCGATCGCGCAAATTGTGCAACATTAGTTACTATCTAGTAAATTGCGTTAACGCATCCTACTTTCTGTTGGTTCTGGAAGTCGATCACCGACAGTTTCGTAAGCAATAATTAGAGACTCTAAAGCTTCAATTCCATTTACTACAGCCAACTCATAAGTATTGCTATGAGTCCGCCAGCATTGTCCTGGAAAATCAGGAAATAACTACCAAAAAATAGTTATCTTCTTCAGACCATTGAATAAGCATTAGGTATTCAAGTTTACTCATCTTGTTTCTTTTCCTCTACTTGCTCATCTGACATTCTGAACTTAGAGGGTTAAAAAACTACCAGGTTGGGTCGCTAAACAAATTAATTGTCAATTCCTCGCGTGGCGGTACTGGCGTTATACAAGCACGGATGATCTCTCTATCCTCTAATTCGACAGTGCAAGCATGACAAGACCCCATGAGACAACCGGTGGGAATAAATACCCCAGCCCGGTCTGCTACATCTAATAGGGCTTCTCCTACTTCGGCATCTACTGTGACATCATCTGGTAAAAAGCGGACACGAACAATCATTAATGTTACGCATTTAATTTAGTATTGTCATTAGTCATTTGCAAATGACAAATGACTAATGACAAAGGACTACTGAACTAATGACATTTCAACACATTTTAGCCTAAGACAAAAACTGACTTAAGTCTAAATGGCTTTCAACTTCAATGGCTAGAGAGTCTAAAATCTGCTCTCGCTGTTCTCGGTAGTTAGCAACACCAGTGGGCAAAGATTTTAAACCCCGCTGTTGACGCAGGCGATTTAACCAAGCCCGTCGCCAAGGCCCATTGTCAAAAAGCCCGTGGAGGTAACTGCCCCACACTGATTGACAACTATCTACTAACCCTAAATTAATATCGTCAAATAGAGCATGGTAGGATTGGGGATCTATACCTTGCTGTTCGATGCGCGATCGCCCTTGGTGGATTTCAAAACCATTAACTGGTAAGCCTTGTTGTGGATAATTTGAGCTAACTTGGCGCTGGCGGGCGATTTTTTGTCCTGTAATTACAGTTCTAATTGGTAAAAGATTTAACCCTTGAAATCTGCCCGCATGTCCTTCTATCCCTTCTGGATCGGCGATGATTTGACCGAGCATTTGATAGCCACCGCAGATACCTAAAACTGTTCCCCCAGAAGCAGCGTAGTTTTGGATAGCTTCTGCCATACCACTTTTTTGCAGCAGTAGCAAGTCAGTAATTGTGGTCTTTGTACCTGGGATAATCACGGCATCAGGATGTCCTAAATCTTGCTTAGGACTTAAGTACTTGATTGAAACTGTACTTTCTGATTCCAGTGGGTCAAAGTCGGTAAAATTGGCAATTCTTGGTAAGCGGATGACGGCAATGTTGAGGTCAGTTTGGGCTTTATTTGACGACGATTGACGTTCTAGCAGGTCAAGGGAGTCTTCTGCTGGATACATTTCTTGCAAGTAAGGTATAACACCGATAACAGGGATACCTGTGCGTTCTTCTAACCATTTTATCCCTGGATCTAAGAGCGATCGCTGCCCTCGAAACTTATTAATTACTACACCCTTAATTAGGGCGCGTTCATCTGGTTCCAATAATTCTAAGGTGCCAACAACATGGGCAAAAGCACCACCCCGATCAATATCAACAACTAATATGGTTGGCGCATTCAAATATTTTGCCACCCGCATATTGGTTAAGTCGCGGTACTTGAGGTTAATTTCCGCTGGACTACCAGCACCTTCACAAACCAGCATGTCAAATTCTGTTCCTAAATGCTGTAGCGATTCTTCAATTGTCCGCCACCCCAGTTCAAAATATTGCTCGTAGTAATCTGAGGCACTCACTTTGCCCACAGACCTGCCTTTGATAATTACTTGCGAAGTCATATCCCCTTGAGGTTTGAGTAAAATTGGGTTCATTTCTACCCAAGGCACGACTCCCGCCGCCCAAGCTTGCACTGCTTGGGCATAGCCAATTTCTCCACCACTGGAGGTGACATAAGCATTTAGAGCCATATTTTGACCTTTAAAGGGAGCCACTCGCCAACCACGCCGCGATAAAATGCGACAAATCGCTGTAGTTAAAAGTGATTTCCCTGCATGGGATGTTGTTCCCACTACCATAATTGATTTCATAGTTGCTATCACTTAGTTTTCCAAGATACAGAGTTAATTTTTAGGAACAAACAATAGGGCAGCAAGAGGAGTGGAAAAGCAGGGGAGCAGGAGGAGCAGAGGAGAAAGTTGCAGTAAGTTTTTCCGTCTGTCTGCTCCTTTGCACCTCTAGTTTTTATGTCCAATGCCCAATGCTCCATGCCCTATACCTAATGCCCACTATAACCATCACAAATTACAGTTAGATGGTTATGGTAAAGACTTTATGAATAGATGTGATGTTTCCGTATATATTGTTCCCTTTGATTCCCTAATCCTAACTCTTGGGTTTTTTATTCTAAAAGGGTATCCGTAACCAACGAATCACAGCATCATAAAAATGATCGCGCCATGAAGGAGTACGCCAATTTTTTCCCTGGTACTGTTCCACTAACTGGCGTCCCAAGGGAGTGAGACGAAAACTATCTGTAATTCCTTGACCATCGACTTCTCGGCGTAATACACCCACTTGAATCAACCAGCCTAAAGCGTTATCACAGGCTAATTCTGATAAAGGGCGTTTAGTATAGCCCTGCTTGAGTCCATTTTCTAGGGCGATCGCAGTTAATGATACACTCTGGTGTGCCATTACTTCAAATAAAGATAAATTGAAGGGCGAACATACTAGCGATCGCTCGGCTCTTTCTACTGTGTTTTGAGGATAGACAAAAATATTTGGGTTTTGGGAATCAACAGCAGCCATTGTGTATTGGTGGAAATTTTTCTTCTAACAAAGATTAATTTCAGAATATATTTTTTCTTGTATCAAATACCCCATTAAACCAAAATTAGTCACCGAAAATATATTTATGCTATTTTTTAGTAATCATATTTAATCATTATAAATTAATGTAAAATTTCAAGTGCATCAACAATCTGAAACAGGAAAAGTTTATTATGCCTCTAGCAGTTGGTACGGATGCACCTGCATTTACCGCCAAAGATACAAACGGCAACACAGTCTCTTTATCTGATTTTGCCGGAAAGACAGTTGTTTTGTATTTTTACCCGAAAGATGATACGCCAGGCTGCACCAAACAAGCCTGTAGTTTCCGGGATGCCCAGTCTCAATATCAAGGTAAAGATATTGCAATCTTGGGAGTGAGTGCAGATGATGAAGTCTCCCATCAAGCATTCACCCAAAAATATAATTTGAATTTTCCCCTACTGGCTGACAGCGATAAATCCCTAATCAAAGCTTTTGATGTGGATGGCGGCGGTTATGCCAAGCGTGTCACTTACGTAATTGACCCCAGCGGCAAAATTACCCATGTTGACGCTAACGTAAATACCAGCAACCATGCTAGCGATATTTTAGCTGCACTTGGACTGTAGTTTTTTACCTGATAATCAAGATTTTTTAAATAGTCTCAACCCCAAGCCCTAAAGGCTTGGGGTTCTTTGTTTGATTCAATTACCTGATGGTGGTGTCACTGATGGCGATGTAACTGATGGTAGAGTAATCGTTGGCAAATTATTATTGGGGGTTGATTGCTGTTCTTGACCTTGAATTAGTCTTTGTTGCCTTGCTTTAAAGGCTGCTGCTGCTGAGTCTAGTTGTTGGTTCTGTTGGTTAGAATCCCAGTTGAGAGTCCCGAAATTTGCCCGATGAATCAGATCAAACATATTGAAATTGTCTGAGTTGGAACGGGAGAAAGGATCGGTATTTTGGTCTGTTGTACTATTACTGGGGAAAGCATCCGTTGGGCTGCTGATTTGAGCGGAACTTGGTTGAGCCATGAGTAAGGAAGCAAAGCTAATTCCTGCCGCCGTAGCTACAAAGAGTCTAGTAATTTGTAAAAATGGTTTTTTCATGGGGTTTTGACTCTAAAATTGATCTATTTTATCTTTTTAGGCTAGAGTCCGCCGCAGTTGGGGTTGAATACTCACCAAGGCGACTAGGGCAAAGCCAAACAACACCAGCAATGCTCCCCCAAAGGTAACATTGCCCCAAGGAGCCTGCATCACTACACTATCTGGTCCCCAACTACTGTGGAAATAGAGATAGCGAATTGGTTCGATCGCATAGCTGAGAGGATTTAGGGTTGCCACAACCTGCAACCACTGAGGCATGAAGGATAGAGGTGCTAAAGCAGTACTAGCAAACAATAATGGTAGGTTAGTAACGAAAATCACTGCAATCAATTCAATGTGTCCGGGTAGAGCGAAAGCTAAACCGAGGGAAATAGCTGTTACACCCAAAGCTAACAGTAAGACAATTAAAGCGATCGCACTTAAACCCGCTACATTTGGTAGTCCAGCTCCCAAGAACGACGCTGCTGCTACAATCACTGCTGCTTGCAACAAACTTTGGCTGATTATAAAGATTGCTGAAGCAAAGACAATGGAAAACCGCGATGCTAAAGGTGCTACCAGCAAACGATTCAAAAAGCCGAACTCGCGGTCAAACATTACAGGTAAACCAGCATTCAGCGCCCCAGCAAAGGCTGTAAACACAATGATGCCAGCCGCCAAAAATTGACCGTAATTTGTTGTATTGCCAAATATACCCTTGGGAGCATTTTGGAACAAAGCACCAAATAGCACTAACCACATTACTGGCTGAATAATTCCAGCAACTAAAGATGAGGGACGGCGTTGCAACTGAATAAACAAGCGACGAGTTAAAGCTAACGTCTCTTGTACTAATTCACCGAAAAAGTTAGGTGCAATATTAGCATCTACTTGTGGCGATGCTAACGGCTGCCAATTGATATCAGATTTAGGAGTAACACTCATAGCAATTTTGGATTAATTGGGCATTGGGCATTGGGCATTGGGCATTGGGCATTGGGAATTGGGCATTGGGCATTTGGAATTGGGAATTGGGCATTGGGGATTAATTATTTGCCCTGTGCTCCTCTGCTCCTCCTGCTTCCTCATCTCTCCCATGCCCTATGCCCCATGCCCCATTCCCTATCTCATATTCTGCTTTTTCTCTGCTTTGGAATCGCGGGTGGCGACGGCTGCCAGTTCTGCATCCAACAAGGTGCGTCCTGTGGCGGCGAGATAAACGTCATCAAGGCTGGGGCGAGATTGGGCGATGCCAAATATGGGCAAGCCAGCGGTGTTCAGCGCTTGCTGTATGTTAATCAGAACATCATTCTGAGGTGTCACTACCAGGTTGAGCGAATTACCTTGAGCGCTGTTGATGATCACTTCTTGGACAAAGGACAAAGGTTTCAGAAGGTTTTTAGCTGTTTCAGCTTCCTCAATCGGGGAAAACTCGCGGATTCGCAAGGTGATGCGATCGCCCCCTACTTGATTTTTTAATTGTGAAGGTGTATCACTTGCAATTACAATGCCGCGATCTATAATTGCCACGCGATCGGCTAAAGCGTCAATTTCTTCTAAGTAATGGCTGGTAATTACTACCGTCGTCCCAGAGGCGCGTAATTTTCTTAAGAAATCCCATACTACAAAACGGGTTTCAATGTCAAGTCCTACAGTTGGCTCGTCCAACACCAAAACATCTGGTGCATGGAGCAATCCAGCAGCCAAGTCTAAACGCTTGCGTAAACCGCCTGAGTAGGTTCCTGTCTTTTTGTTGGCGTATTCTTGCAAACCGAGTAAATCTAATACCTTTTCAATACGCTGTTTGGCTACTGCGCCTGGAAGGTGATAAAGTGCTGCTTGCAATTGCAGTAGTTCTTTTCCAGTCAACACCTTATCTATAGCGACTTCCTGAGCTACATAGCCTAGTAGTTGTCTTGCCACTTTCGGATTATCTAACACAGAGATGCCAGATACTTCGATTTTGCCAGCATCCGGTGTGGTCAGCGTACACAAAGCACGCAAGGTAGTAGTTTTACCAGCACCGTTGGGGCCTAGTAAACCAAAAATTTCTCCTGGTTCTACCTGAAAGGAAACATCCTGGACAGCAACTACTGTACCGTAACGTTTTTGCAGATTTTGAATTAAAACGGCGGGAGCCATGACAGCCAATCCCCAACTATACAAATCTCAATAAAGTCTATCCTTATTGTAGAAGGTAGAGAGCAAGGAAATAGCGCATGAGCGAAAATCTGTAAACAAGTTCGCATCATGCGCTATGCTGCCAAAAATTTTTAATTATTCTAAACAAGTTGATTCATTGCGTTTGTAGCGAAGCAAACCAAATACTACAGCAACTAATCCTAAACCTGGAAGATTTGCAGGCTCTGGAACCTTACGAATGGGAGGCTTCGGTGGAGTGTAGTACTTAGTTGGGACATTTGGCAGATCGCCATTAAATAGATAGTTGTGAGACTCGCCATTTCCTGTTAAAGAAGCTACGACTACATTGCCGTTAACTTGACCGTTGTTGAAATTGAAATTAGCTAAAGGTGCAAGAATACTACCTTGGATGCCAATTCCACTGGCAGTTAGATTTGTTGCTTCATAAAAGTTGTAAATTACCTTTTGTTTATCTGCGCCAATGATATTAAACCCAAAGTTTTGCAGCGAGACATCCTTACCGCTGATATTTACAAGGATAGTTGAATTTGCATCTCCCTTAATTTCAAAATAGTTTGTTTTGGAGACAGATGAGCCTGCAAGATTAAAAACATTGAAAGCAGTACCACTGCCACTAAGGTTAATAGCACCCCAAGGTTGAACTGTTGTCTTACCAGTAGGAGTTAAGGTTGCCAAATATTCAGATAGCCCTCGCAGTTCTTTCCCTGCTTCATTGAAGTCGATGGGATTGCTCTTGCTGAGAGTTCCTTGAGGAAATCCCACATTGCTGGATACATTGGCGCTGCCTCCATAGATAGCATTACCGTGGTAGACTTGACCGTTGCTCAGAGTTAGATTCTGTCCAGCGACTACTACGTTGCCGCTATTGCCAGAAAGTCTGCTTCCAAGTCCGCCGACGAAATTTATGTTACCGCCAGCAGCAACTTTTCCTTCGATATCTGTATATTTTTGAGAGATATCTCCCAAAACAAATACATTGTAATTAGAGGCAGCACCTAACTCAACTGCATTCGCTCTTGCTGAGAAACCCAGCGCTAGAGTGACTACAATCGGAGCTGTTACTAGCACCCAAATATAATAGGTTTTTGATTTCATCTTCTAGTTATTAAGCATCAACATTATCCTATGGGTATAAATTCAAGATGACATTAGTTTACTAGCTATTTTCATTGAAGTTTCATACCTGGCATAATTACTGTATATTTTCCCCTAAATCATCTAAAAAACCGCATATTTACTATTGACTTCATAACTCCTAAATTTTTATTAATAAAAATTTAAGAGTTATGATGTTATTTCACAACTTTTAAACTTTTGAGGCTAATATCATTGCAACCACTGATAAATCCCCCTAGAGCCTGGATTTGTTGTAGATACTCAAGGACAGATTTGGTAATGACTTCTCCTGGCATTAACACAGGAATTCCGGGGGGATAGGGACAGACGATTTCAGCACAGATGCGTTTATTGGTTTGTGTCAAAGGTAATGTTTCACTGACAGCAAAAAAAGCTTCACGGGGAGAAAGTTGTAAAGCATAATCTAGTGTTCTATCTAAATTTAGCCAAACCTGGTTTTTAACAGTCAAGTTGCTTCGGCAATATTCTTTGGCGAGGGTGGTGAAACCTTGCACTAATTGTTCAATATCGGCTGGGGTATTGCCCAAACTAATAATAAAGGTGAGATGTTGTAGTGAGGCAAATTCAGCAGTAACACCTAATTTTTCATCAAGAATCTCATCTGCTTCAAATCCGGTTAAACCCAAACCAGAAACAGTAACAGTAAGTCGCGTTTTATCTAAAGCTGCAAAGCCAAGGGATTCCTCTAACTGAGGCATTTCCAAACTTGATAATCCAGGAATTTGACTGATTTTTGTTCTAGCTTCTTGGGCTAGTTGCAAAGTGCGAGACATAAGTATTTTTCCGTAGAGTGCCATTTGCTGACGCGCTGCATCTAAAGAAGCTAAAAGCAAATAACTAGGACTGCTAGACTGTAAGAGTTGCAAAGCTTTACTGATGCGATCGCCATCTATCCTATTACCTTGAACGTGCAACATTGATGTCTGTGTCATTGCACCAAGTACCTTGTGGATGGATTGTACAGTTAAATCTGCACCTGCGGCTAAAGCTGGAGTGGGTAATTCGGGATGAAAAGCAAAGTGTGCGCCGTGTGCCTCGTCTACGAGTAGAGGGATATTATATTGATGAGTAATGTTGGCGATCGCACTCAAATCTCCACAAACGCCGTAATATGTTGGGTAAACTGTCAACACTGCTTTAGCGTCTGGATGCTGTTGAAGTGCAGATTGTACAGCATTGGGGGTGATGCTATGGGCAATATCTAAAACTGGATCGTATTCAGGATTAAGGAAAATTGGTATTGCACCGGAGAGAATTAAACCAGCGATCGCAGATAAATGTACATTTCGAGGCAAAATGATT
Source organism: Nostoc sp. (assembly GCF_036917515.1). Taxonomy (GTDB): domain Bacteria; phylum Cyanobacteriota; class Cyanobacteriia; order Cyanobacteriales; family Nostocaceae; genus Nostoc. The sequence continues at coordinate 8,875 of NZ_JBALDE010000282.1, forward strand.
TTATCGCCTGTCCCACAGGTAGCAAGAATTGCTGCTTCAATTCCACAGGTAGAACCATTGACAAGGAACCATGTTTGCGAAGCACCAAATGCCTCAGCTGCCAGTTTTTGTGCTTCTTGAATAACGCCTTGGGGTGCAAAAAGATTATCTAAATCTGCCAATTCTGTTAAGTCAGCGCTAAAGACGGTTTTGCCAAATAAATTGGCTAAAGGTTGAGGAATTCCCTTGCCTTGTTTGTGTCCTGGGGTGTAAAAAGGTGCATGGGGTCTTGCTGCATTGACTTTTAAGGCTTCTAATAAGGGTGTTTGGTTTTGATTGAGCATTAAAAAAAACAAACCGTTAAGAGAACTCCAAAAAATAAATTATCCAATATTATGGGGTGGACATCTTGCCATTAGTGTCAAGTTAAGGCAGAAGCCCAAATGTCAAAGGTAAGTAACTACGCAAAATTAATTAACCTCACGCATTTGTCTAGGGGCCGAGCACGCAAAAGCAAGCGCAAAAATTGGGACTGGAGCCAACAAGTCACCTGAGTCCAGTATTAGACAAATGTAGCTTCAGACTATCTGCCAATGAGTCCTACCAAAATGCCGAGTTGCAACTAGAAGCATTAACGGGAGTGAAAGCGACTAAAGCTTGCAGAAAACTTACTCTGGATTGGTGAGGTAGATGCAACGATGCCTGCGGCGGGCTACGCCTACGCTTTGTTTGTTGATAAGCGCGAAAAAACAAGCAAAGAATTTTTGTGCATATTTGAACAAGCATCGAAGTCGGATTATCAATTATGGTTACTATCAGGCAAAACAGATTTGCTCTATTGGTTCTGGATCTTCGGTACTCAATTTCCCACCATGAGGTTTCTTCCGGGTGTAACTATTAGCATGTAGCTGATCAATTCCTTGAAAGCCTTTATCTTCCAATCCAAGAACTTTAAAAATATTACTCCAACTGACCTGGCTATTGCCGATAATTTCCCACCCTTTTTAAGGGTGACGTGTACTTAACGTCTGCCACCACCACGATGAGGCACTTCAGTGTTTTCTAGCTTTTTTTTAGGTGCAAACACTTCTTTATGTTGTTGCTGTTGAATTTTTTGCTGGGCAAACTTTATACGGGTGCGAACTCCCAGATCAACATCTGTATCGAGCATTTGCTGAAGTTGATTTGTAATCCGCAACGCTTGATCGGGTAAAGTGACTGCTATGGCGATCGCTAAGGTTTCTAAACTCGTCACGGCTGCATAGCGCACTACCCACTCTGGATCTTGAGAAATTAGTAATAGCGCTTCTAATACCTGAATCTGAACAGATTCCACTTTCTCAGGCATTAATTGATGCCAGCGCAAAGTGCCTAATCCTCTGGCAGCTGCCCGCCGCACACTTAAGGAAAAATCGTTTTTTGCTGCCTCTAACAAGGTATCCAGCGCCCGAACATCGCCAATTCCTGCTAAGGCACGAATCGCCCAGGCTCTTGCACTGTAGTTATAGTCATCAATTAGTTCTAATAGTGACGGTACTGCGGCTTCCCCAATCGCAATTAGTCCATCTACTGCCGCCACTGCCGCCCCTGGATTGTTGTAGCCCAAAGCTGCAATCAGAGTGGGAACAGATTCTTCGATACCAGCTGCCGCTAACTCTTGAATTGCGTCTAATAAGCGATCTGAGGAGTCTGCTTCTTCTACAGCACGGATTAATATTTGGGCAAGGTCACTGTTGTTCATAATAATTTTTCATCAGTCATTAAGAATCTGCCAATTGTAGCTTAAGTTATCCGTAGTTTACATAATACATAAACCTCCTAGCCCTGATTTTGCAGTTGGGTTGGAGGTTTATCTGGGGTAAACATTTACCTTAAACGTATTAATAACAACTAATTCCTAAAAAATTATGACTACAACAGTGAGTCCATCAAATTTATCACTTTAATCGCACCTACTGACAAAGTGTCTGTTGCTGTGTGATTAACTTGATGTTCTAGTAATTTTTTCAGAGAAATTAACTTCAAGCTATTTTCAGCAAGAGTTTCGGCGATCGCATCTGCTGCGGCTAGGTAGCCAATCGCTCCCAAGTCTGCTAACACTGCTCGACGCAATTGCAATTTATCTCCTGCCAGAGCTTTTACTAACCGTTCTCCATAAACTGGTTCTTGGGTTAATTGATACATTGCTCGTGCAGCAGCATATTGCACCAATTCGATTGGATGCTCTAAAAATGGTTTTACCAAAGGGATGCACTCAGTCGCCATCAAGGCTCCTAAGGCTTCTAAAATGGCTTCGTAGGGTTGAGATAAATCAGGCTGTTTTGATATTAGCTGTTCTCCCTGCAAACCTACTTGTAATAGCTCGCTCAGGGCGGGAATACAAATCGTATCGCCCAGCATTTCTAAGGATTGTACCGCTGCTTCCCGAACATAAAAATCTGAGCAGTCTAAACACGCAATTAAAGGTAAGACTGCCTGGCGATCGCCTAGTTTTCCTAAAGCCCTAGCTGCGTTCCGTCGCAAAGGATATCCGCCTTCTGGGGTTGTGTCGGCTTCATCTTTTAACGCTTTAATCAATCCTGTAACCGCAGCTGCTTCATATATCCGAAACCTACCCAACCACCAGGCAGCATAAAAACGCAGACCTAAATCTGCACTCTCAAGATTAGCGATTGCTTGCTCTACTGTTAAAGATTCACCATCGCCAGAGTTACCTGTTGGTGATAAATCTTCAAATTTCTGCGGACTAGAATTCATTTATGAAGAAGGAGGAGCGCTTTGTTCGCTATTTGATTGAGGTACAGCGTTTAATGGCTGAATGCTGACTATTTTGCCACCCAAACGAGTAATTCGCTGCATTTCTTGATTCATCCGGTTCTCAGGTACTGTGAAAAACACAGTGGCACTAGAACGAATCGGATAGTTGGTTTTTTCATTTTCTTCAACTTGTCGCAGACCCACTACTTCATATCGAAAGTAGCGATTACTCCTTGTTGTACTACTAATTGCTCCAATCATAAAATTAATTCCTAATTCTAGATCGTCATTAGTCATTTGCCCTTAATTAATGACTATTGACTAATGACTATTGACACTAAAGAGGTTTCACACTAGCTATTTTACCACCTTGTTTTAACACTCTCTGGAAGTAACTAGATAGTTCTTCATAAGGTATAACCACCGCTTGATTGACGCGGCGTGTGCTGGGATATCCAGATCCAAAAACACCTGCCACTTCTATGCGGTAAAGTCTACCTTCTTTACCAAAGGTTCCCGCACCACCAAAAGTACTGCTGGGGGTAACGCCTTTTTCAGAAGCAACGTATGAAAAGCCTGAGGAAGCACCAGAGGGAGGAACAACGACGGATGCACTATTGCGACCTAGTTCGCTAGCAAGGCGGGAGTCTTTGCCTTTGAGTTGGGAGGTATCGCTACTGGCATAGCCGCGATAAAGTTGAAATATCCGGGTAAATCCGACAGTTTTTTGTCCTGTTTGGGTTTCAAAGCCGCGATAGTAAGGCACTATATTTTCACCAAAGTTAGATTGATACTCTGGAGAATCGATATAAGAATCAATATCGGCTTCATATCCCTTGGTTTGATACAAGTCTAAGTGATAGACGACATCAGACTCATCATAAGGGGCACGACCCAACAAATGTTTGTAGTTCAGTTCGATGACACGAGTTTGGAAGTTGTCGTAGAAAAATTTGGATTTGTACAGTTCTGATTTAGCTACTTGACGCACAAACTCTTGCACTGTGTTTTTTCCATCGCGCAGGATAGATTCAGCACTTGTCAGGCGGTCAGATGCCAAAATGTAGTTGTTGCCCAAGACTTGACGATAGACGGCAGCAATTACTCTTTCTATGTCTTCTTTGGTTGCATTCGGACGCAATTCCACAGGGGACTGATCGGTAAACGGTTCTGTTCCCAGACGGGAAGCTGCTGTTGTAACGGCCATTGGTAATTTTCCTTTTGTAATTAATAGTTGGAAAAATTAGGAGTTAGGAGTTAAGAGTTAGAAGTTAAGGTAGGGGTATAGTTAGGAGTTTAAAACTCATAACTTCTAACTCCTCACTCTTGACTCCTCACTCCTCACTCCTAACTCCTCACTTAATTTCCTATTCCTTATTTATACGGCTGTAATGCTAATAACCTTACTACCCTTACGATTCAACTGCTGCAATTTGCTAGAAAGTTGTTCGTAGGGTACGATCAATTCCGCAGTACTGCGCCGTACTACAGCCGAGTATGGGGAAGCTGCTTGTAGCACTCTGATCCGGTATGCTTCGCCGCGACCACCTGAAGAGAGACCTGTTAAGGCTCCAGCGGAGACTGGGTAAATGGGTGAAGCTAGATTTTTCGCCACTTCCCAGGTTAGCCGTCCTTGTTTTTGTCCTTGAGCGCGATCGCTATTGGCATAACCCCGATACAGTTGGAACAGTCGGCTATAGCCAACGTTTTTTTGTCCTACTTGACTTTTAAAGCCTCGATAGTAGGGCACAATATTTTCACCAAAACTATCTTGATATTCTAATGAGTCAATGTAGGAATTAATCTCAGCTTCGTAACCTTCTGAGTTGTAAAGCTCAACATGGAATGAAATCTCTGACTCATCTTCCGGGGCACGTCCCAATAAATGCTTATAATTCAACTCAATGAACCGATTTTGGGAGTTGGAGTGGAAAAACTTATCCCGATAGAGTTCCGATTGAGCAATAGCTTGCACAAATCCCCTAACGGTGATTTCACCTTGCTGCAACAGTGATTCTGCACTCTCTAGACGCTCTCCTTCTAGTAGATATGCATTACCCAAAACCTGACGGTAAGCCGCCCGGATTACCACTGCCACATCCGCTTCTGTTCTATCAGGGCGTAGTTCTACTGGCGCTGAATTTTCAAACGCTCTAATTCCTAATTTTGCTGCTTGTCCCAAAGCTGCCATCTTTAACCTCCTCAGTTTTAACTGCAAAACTGAAAATTTTTTAGAAAAATTTTTTCTAGTCTTTTAACAGTCTTTTTGAAATTGACACTCACCTTACCTTAAGTAAGGCGATTTTTAAGACATCGCTGCCTTAATATCCTGTTTCCACAGGTTCCCAGGCTCACCCTACGGGTTTGGCAGTTCTTCATCGGGGAGAAAGGAACCTCCATTTTGCTGCCAGACACTGCGCGTACCTTGCTTCCCTGTAGTGGACGCGAACTCGCTAACTTGCGCTAGCGTCAAGTCAGAAGATTGCGATCGCTGCCTCTACCACATTTACCACAAGAGGGTAGTGATATCTCCTTACGTTATTTCGGGCGTATACTTTCCCCCAGTCCGAGGGTAGGTTTTTAAATCTTGTACTGATAAAAATATTGTGCCAATTGACGGTAGCTAAAAAGAGGCACTCGATTGCGAACTTTCTTAAAGTTGTAGCAAGTACCGTGCTACGTCGGTAGCTTTCATCCCTGTTCTAAAGCAAAAAATATAGAACTACGTTCCTCTTTCTCCAGGGTTTTCAGCTAGCTTTTCTTAAAAAACTGCCCGGAGAGGTAAACAACTCATAGAACTTACTTGTCATAAGAGCTGATTTCCTCTCCGGGCTAAAGAAACACTCTAGCTTAGAGTATTGATTACATAGTCGATGTAGGAATTTGCTTCAACACCTGGATCGCCGCTTAAACCGTGGTTAGCTTTGATGTACTTGAGAGCTTCAATGTACCAGCTAGGAGACAGTTCAAAAGTGCGGTTGATTTCAGCCAAGCCAGAAATCAAGAAATCATCCAAGGGACCTGTTCCACCAACAACTAATGCGTATGTGATAATCCGCAAGTAGTAGCCGATATCACGTACACACTTGCTTTTGCCGCGTGAATCAGCCGCGAAGTTAGGGCCTTGTTGTTGAGTGGTGTAAGGGTACTTGTTATACACCGCTTGAGCTGCACCTTCAGTCAAGCGTTGAGCATTGCCGCTCAATGCTTTTGCTGCTTGTAAGCTAGCTGGCGCTTGGCGGAAGCGACCAAAAGCAACTTGAATTTCAGTGCTGCTGAGATAGCGACCTTGAGAATCAGCCGAGGCAATTGCTTCAGTTAGAGGTGTTTTTGACATTTTGCTATTTCCCTTTCACAAACTTTATGGTTGAAATTTTGTTTTGTCCTATGGACAGACAATTATTCAGTCAACATCAGCAATGCTTGGCTTAAGCCACAGCAGCAGCAGCACGATCGAAATAGCTAGCTATTTCAGATGACAGAGCGCTGCAATCTCCTCTGGTGATGTTATTTGGATCGTTGACAATAGCCAGCGAAGCTTGTTTTAGCTTTTGAATACCAACAGCAACTGATGCTCCTGGAGTTCCCAATGCTAAATAGGTTTCCCGTAATCCATTGAGAGCACGGTCATCTAGTACACTGGAATCGCCAGCAAAGATAGCGTAGGTGATATAGCGAAGAATGATGTCTAAGTCTCTGATGCAAGCAGCTGCACGACGGCTGGTGTAAGCATTACCACCAGGAGTGATCAATTGGGGTTGTTCTGCCCACAAATCACGAGCCGCAGCAGCAACGAGAGCAGATGCATTGCTGGTAATCCGGTTAACGGCATCTGTACGCTTGTTACCATCTTTGACTAGTTCGCTCAATGCATCCAATTGTGCATCGGAAAGATATTCGCCGCGTGTATCAGCTTGGGAAACTACTTTGGCAAATGCATCTAAAACCATTGCGTTAAATCTCCTAATTTCCTTGGTTAAGAATAATTGAACTCAAAACTGAATGGTTCAGTCGATTTTTGATGTCAGCACTGCCTGACGAGTTACGAAAGGTTTAAAACAGACACCCAAGAAATAAGTTTACGATCTCCAGGCTTTCAGATTAAAACTTTTGTTAAAAAACTTCAAACTTCCATGAATGACTGGAAAACCTGATTAAGATGTTGTTTTTTACTTCCAAGTTCTCTTTATACAATGCTGTCGTATCATTATTTATTACAAATTATTGTTATGTTTGTGAAATTTATTTACATAACTTAATAATTTTTATGTATCTATTTAGTTTTCCAGCCAAGCGCTGCTCCGTGGAGGGCAACAGGTATAGCAGTTACTGTCACTTTGTAGTTATGTCCCATGTAAAATTACTCGAATTTATTTTGGAGATAGGCATTAATGCGCTTGAATGCTTGGGGATCTTGGTAAAGAAAGCCATGACCGCCCTTAAAGAACTCTAAGTACGAACCTGATATCTGTTTGTGTATCGCCTCAAGATTAGCAGGAGGAGATATGCCATCGTGATGACCGCCGCAGATATAGACAGGAATATGCAGTTGAGAAAGTCGATTATATGTATCGTGAGCAGCACGGGCCTCAAGCAGGCGACGACGACCAACTTCATGACTTGGTTCGTCTGTACCCTTTTGAGAAACTGCTAGTGTCAGCTTTATTAATTCCTGAAATTGTGTAGTTCGACTAGAGAGCCAAGCTTCCTCTTGCCAACGGGTATCAGCAATTGTGATTTGCCGATGAGCTAGTTCTTCACTAGGAAGGTTGACGAGTTCATGTAGTGGATACGAAGATCCGCCAGCACCCCCACTGCTAGTACAAGCCAAAACAAGACGTTCAACGCGGTGCGGATAACGCAGTGCCAACTCTTGGGCTACCATACCCCCAAAGGAAATTCCGATGACATGAGTGCTCTCCCACCCGACTGCATTTAACAAAGAGTCCGCATCGGCGGCGTAATCTGCTATGGTGTAAGGAATATCAGGTTTTGAAGTTTGACCCAGACCACGCTGATCGTATGCTAGGATTTCAAAGTGTGGGGCTAGCGGTGAGTCAAAAATAGTCGGCGATCGCTGCAAGTCTCCTCCAGTTCCATTAATAATCAGCAGGCGTTGACCAGAGCCACGAATCTCATAATACATTTGCAGATCACGAGCAGATACAAATGGCATGAGTATTTTCCCTTATTATTTTCGGCGAATTTGGTTGAGGGAGCGATCGCAATATCTCTAAATAAGCATCCTCCTTTAACTATCGTATGTTATTAAGCATATTCCAGTGCAATCAGAATCCTTAAAGGGTGCGTAGGCATCGCACCCTTTAATATGTAGCATTTACTACTTTCTAATTCTTACCAAACACACTGCTAAGGGCACGCGCCATATTTTGTGGTTGCATTGCATCCATTGCGGCGGTGGGTTCGTAGCCGCAGTGAACCATACAATCGGCACACTTGGGATTACCACTCTTCTGGCCGTATTGACTCCAGTCAGTTTGTGCAAGTAATTCTTTGAAGGTAGAGTAATAACCTTCGTTCAGCAGATAGCAAGGTTTTTGCCAACCGAGAACGCTATAACTAGGGCTACCCCAAGGTGTGCATTCGTAGTCCTTCTCACCTGTAAGAAAATCTAGGAACAACGGATTGTGATTGAAGTTCCAGTTTTTTGCACCACTTTTGTATGGAGCCAGAATTTCTCGGAAGAGGGCGCGAGTTTGTTCGCGGTGGAGAAAATGATCTTGATCTGGTGCCCACTCGTAACTGTAGCCGGGAGAAATCATCATCCCGTCAGTATTTAGTGTTTCCAGAAAGTTGAAGAACTCTTGCACATCTTTAGGTTCAGTACCTTCAAAGATAGTGGTGTTAGTGGTGACACGAAAGCCTTTAGCTTTAGCGGCACGAATGGCTTTGACAGCAATATCAAAAACACCTTGGCGATCAACGCAGCGATCGTGTAATTCCCGCATTCCATCTAAATGCACGCTGAAAGTCAGGTAAGGGGAAGGTTGAAACTTATCAAGGCTCTTTTCTAACAACAAACCATTGGTACACAAGTAAATATATTTCTTGCGCTCAATTAATCCTTGGACAATCTGATTAATCTGGGGATGCAGCAGGGGTTCTCCTCCAGGAATGGAGACAACTGGTGCACCGCACTCTTCCACGGCAGCAAAACACTCTTCTGGAGTGAGATTTTGCTTTAATATTTCCTTTGGATGTTGAATTTTACCACAACCATTACAAGCGAGATTACACCGAAAAAGAGGTTCCAACATCAATACTAAGGGGAAGCGTTTACGTCCTTTCAAACGCTGAGTAACAAGATACTTCCCAATATCTATAGCTTGTTGTAGATTAACTGCCATTGTTGCGATCGCTCCTCTTTTAAAGATAAATACACCACTTTCTCAACCCCAAGATTTATCTATGGGGTCTTAAATTTTGACTTTTGACTTTTGACTTCCCCAAAGGGGCTGACATATCCCTGAGCAACAAACCAATCCACAGCATCTTTGAGTGCGACCTTTAGCGAAGATTGGGGTAGACCCAATTCTCGTACAGCCTTGGCAGCATTGTAATACATCGGTTGTTTTGCCATCCGAACGCCATCCAATGGCACTGAGGGCGATTTCCCTAATGGTGCGAGAATCTTTTCATCAACCCAGGCAACACTCAGGGGTAGCCAAGCGGGTACTCTTTGTTGGGGGGCCCTCAGACCTGTGATATCGGCGAGTTGTTCGAGTAGTTCTTTGAGACTGAGATTTTGATGACCTAAGATATAGCGATCGCCTGATTTACCCTGCTGCAAAGCCAGTAAATGCCCCCACGCCACATCTCGCACATCGATAAAATTTAGACCAGTATCCAAGTAAAAAGGCATTTGCCGTCGTAAAAACCGCAGTATTATATCACCCGTCGGGGTAGGTTTGATATCCAACGAGCCAATGGGACTGGTGGGATTGACTATAACTACCTCCTGAGCTTTAGCAGCAGCTTGTATAGCTTCTTGTTCAGCCAAAAACTTAGACTTTTTGTAGTTACCTACCAACTTTTCTAAGGGACTCTGATGTGTTTCATCTATAACTTCCTCTGACGATCCTACTCCAATCGCTGCCACTGAACTGGTGTAGACGGTGCGCTCAATGTTAGCTTTGCGAGCTGCTGCTAACACATTGCGTGTACCCAGGACATTGTAACGATGAAGTAATTCTCGGTCTGTTTGCCAGAGGGAATAATGAGCTGCGACATGAAATAGGTATTGACAACCTTCCATCTGTTGCCAAAGATTAGGATTGTTCAAATCGCCTTTGACAATTTCCACCTCTAAACCGCGTAAATTCTCTAAATTGCTGCTATGGCGTACCAGCACTTTGACTGCATATCCCTGTTGCAGCAACAACCGTACCAAATGGGCACCAATAAAACCCGTACCCCCCGTAACAAAAACCTGCATTAACTTCCCCCCTGCTCGCCTACTCGCCTGCTCCCCCTCTTTTCAAATCGGGGAAACCAATCATCCAAAATGGTGTAGACTACTGGCACAACAATCAAACTGAGGATAGTTGAAGTTACTAGTCCACCTGCGATCGCTACAGCCATAGGCGATCGCAATTCTGAACCAGCACCCAAACCTAAAGCGATCGGTAGCATCCCTAAAATAGTGGAAGCTGTGGTCATCATAATTGGTCTGAGGCGCACTAGTCCGGTATTAAGGATCGCCTCGGTGCGCTCTAAGCCAGTGTTACGTAACTGATTGATGTAATCTACAAGCAAAATTGCATTTTTATTTGCCAGCCCCAGCAAAAAGACGAAACCGATCAGTGAGATCATGCCAAAGTCGCTCTTGGTAATTAGTAGCGCCAACATCGCCCCCACTATTGCTAAAGGCAAAGAGACACCAATAACTAGAGGGTCTACCCAGCTTTTAAATAGTAAAATTAGTACTACAACAATACATAGGGCAGATAAAGCTAAAGTACTGCCGAAACTGCTAAAAACCTTATTTTGGTTAGCAGAGTCTCCCCCTAAATTTAAAGAAACATTAGACGGTAACACCGCGTTTGCTTCAGCTACCACTTTGTCGGTGGCATCACCCAAAGACAGATCCTTGCCAAGATTAGCACTGATGTAGGCTACGCGCTGATTATTCAGACGCTCGATCTGAAAAATTGTGCCCTGTGGATTCGTTTCACCTGTAACTGTAACATCAGCGAATCCCGGTAGCCTTTGAATCCTTTCTTTAATTGCTTTGACTGCTTTGCTCAAAGCTTGGAGATTATCACCTTGCAATGCTATTTGCAGGGGTTTTTGACCGCCGGAATCGACAAATTGAATATCTTCAACACTAGTAGTTACCCCAGAAAGAGTAGGCAATGAAGAGCGCAATTGGTCTTGTAATTCCGCAGTTGTGATTGTGCGGTTTTTCTTTAACTTTATATATAGTGTCCCTTTATTTGGTTCACCTTCACGAGAACCAACAGTGGTAAATACCGTTTCAACTGGCGGTGATTTTCTGACTACATTTTCTAATTTCTTTGCAACCTCAAGAGAATCGTTCAAGGGATTAAGAATTGGAGACGGGAGACTGAGATTTCTCCCCTGCTCCCCTGCTCCCTTTCCCCCCCTATCCCCAGAGGGGGCCCCGAGTCTCCCCTGCCCTTCTGCTCCACCAGGAATACTCTGCAAAGGAGCTGTATAAACAATATTAAATTCGCCGCGATCAAGTTTGGGAATAAACCCTTTAGGAATTAGTGGAATCAGTGCTATTCCTGCAATGAAACTGAGTGCAGCTAACCCGATAACTATCTTCCGGTGATTTAAAGACCAACTCAGTAAGTTTCTGTAAGATTGGGTAAACGCTACCCAGATTTTTGCTTCCCGACGCGGGGAAAGGGATGATTTAGGTTTCAACCAGTGGATAGCTAGAACTGGAGATAAAGTCCGAGCAACTAGCATAGAAGCAAGCATCGCTGCGGATACAGTGATGCCAAAAGGCTTGAAGAACTGACCTATCACACCACCCATCAAACCTATGGGTAGAAAAACTGCTACTGCTGTTAAAGTGGCGGCGGTAACTGTCAACCCAATCTCATTTGTAGCTAAAAGCGCTGCTTGGCGAGGAGTTTCCCCATCTTCAACGTGTCGCATGATGTTTTCCACATCGACGATCGCATCATCAACAATGCTACCAATCACCAAAGCTAAAGCCAGCAGGGTGATCGTTTCCAGGTTGAAGCCGAAAATCGCCATGACGATAAATGTCGCCAACAAAGACGTGGGAATCGCCAAGGCAGAAATGAGAGTTGCCCGCCAATTCCACAAAAAAGGAAAAATTACTACTATCGATAATAAGACTGCTTCCAGCAAAGCATCAATTGTTGACTGGGTAGCTTGGCGGATATATTCTGCTTGAGTCGCAGCTAAAGTGAGGTTAACATCTTTGAGGGTAGAGCGTAGCCTTTGAACTTCTTTCTCAACTCGACTCACTACTTCCAAAGTATTAGCACTACCGCGTTTGATTACCTGAAATGCAAGTGCATCTTCACCGTTAAATCTGACTAATGTCGCCCCACCTTGGGGAACCGTTGCACTCGCATTCACTGGATTTACCGGAGAAGTTGCCGTAGCAGCGCCTAGTAGTGAGACTTTTAATACTCCTGGTAATTTAGTGATCGCATTGACAATTTCATCTTGCGCTAACTTCGTCAAATCTTTGAGATTCCGCGTGGGACTCTCGATGGCATAACTAATGGCGGCTGACTCGTTTAGATTCAGAGGAATAATTTTAGAAGTCGCTCCTTGAGGTAGATTCAACTGCTTCAAAGCAGTTTCAACTTTTTTGGTCGATGTTTCTAAATTCGTCCCAACGGCAAAAGAGAGGCTAACGGCTGTTTGACTAGGATAGGTGGATGAGCGGATAATCTCCAGTCCTTCAAGGGAGCGGAGGCGTTCTTCTAGAGGTTTGGTGAGCTTCGCTTCTGTATCCAGAGCCGTTCTTAGGGGAACTGTAGCATTTACAACCACTACTGGAAAAGTAATATCTGGAAACAAGGCATATTTAAGGGAACTGAAAGCCAGAACACCAGCTACAGTTACAGCAATCCAAAAACTCACCGTCAGCCACGAAAATTGAATCGCCAATTTGGAAATATTGAAGAGTTCTCGTGCGGATTTGGAGTTATGAAGCTTTACCATCTTGGAAAATTATCGTGTGGGTGACACAATTGTTTAGTCATGCTACAGCAATCATCTTCGATTTGCGAATTTTGGTTACTACTAAACAGCAATATTACTTATTGTTACTCAGATATGACGCAATCTTGAATGCAAAAGGAAACTTCAAAGATCAAACTTGATTCTGTTGAACATAAGGAATTATTCTGCTAGGGCTTTATGGAAAGCTATAGGGAATAAATAATCAATTCAAAATTCAAAATTCAATTCAGCCAGCCACAAGGGTGGGTTTCTACCTACCGAGTGAGATAAGGATTCTTTCACGCCACTTGCGGGCGAGGTTTTAAATCTAACTTTTTTCGTCAAAGCTTGAGAATCTCCCATAGACAGATTTGGACATATAGCCTTAAGTTTCCTACACAGTATCCCCTTTTAAAAGAAAGCTTTGGATACACGACAAGCCAAAGCAGTAGTTAGTGGTTACGCAGCAATAGCGAGCAATCCTATTTGACAAGCGGCGTAGGCGTAGCCCGTCGGAGACATCGCTCTCTAAGGTAAAGAAAAATCGCGCCACGCCCGTCTACTCCGGATATTAATTTGACTATTAAAACTTGAAACTATTGAGACTAGTGTCTAATTTTTTACCCATCAACACAATTCTGGTGCCTCAGGGAGCAGAATATAAAGCTGTGTGTCGCGGATTAAGCGGCGTTACCACCTCCATCCCAACAGTAGTAGCTATACCTGTTGGGATGAAGCCTTTACTCAAATACCTGCAACAAAGAGAATTTCTGACTCCAAAATCCAGAGTGCTGATTATGGGTATATGTGGCAGCTTGAGCGATCGCTACACAGTTGGTGATATTGTGCTGTATCAAGATTGTGTTTATCAAGGGAAACAGCAAGAATGCGATCGCACTTTTACAGCACAATTGTACTCTTACTTATCAGAAAAAGCATCTTTGGTCAAGTCCCTGACAAGCGATCACGTAATTTGGTCTGCGCCGGAAAAACACCGTTTAGGTGAGACTTTAACGGCTGATGTTGTTGATATGGAAGGATTTACCGCTTTAGAATTTTTTAATGCGGTTGGGGTGTCTGTGGCAATGCTGCGAGTAGTCAGCGACGATTGTCAGCATAATATCCCCGATCTCACACCGGCAATTAACCCTGATGGCTCTCTAAACCCGTTTCTGTTAGCGATCGTCATGCTTCGACAACCACTCGCCGCTACTCGGTTGATTCGAGGTTCATTAACAGCATTAAAGGTATTAGAGCAAGTTACACATCTACTTTTTTCAGGCTAAGTCTTTTACAAAAAATAGCAATCTTAAATCATTCGTGAAAATCTATTTTTATTCTCTTTGCATTATTTTCGTCTCTACCGTTAGTTATAAAAATTACTTTTTAACAATAAAATCAGAATATTAGACAACAGATTATTAAGGAAAGTGAGTTACACAACGATTCGTCTGTTATCCAGATATAAAGCGTGTTTTACTCCTGAATTATGCTGTATATTTTTTGCTTTTATATCAGTTGAAGACAAACTAATAATAATCAACTTCATTTAGGTATTTATTGTGTAATTGCTTAGAGATCAGCTTTACAGAAACTTTATCGTTATACATATCAAATAGAAACCCATATTGGGAAGCATAATATATGACCTGATCAGGGTTGGGTTCCATGAAAGCTAATTGCACCGAATTGTAAATCAAAAATACCTTTTTACCAGAATAGCTCGGAACTAATTTACCAACATCGAACAGAATTTATGAAGCTCAATGACAAGCTCTATCTATACTCGTTTCTAGCTAGTTTTCCATTGCTCAAAAAAAGTTACACCGCTAAAATCATGTTGGTGGCATTTTTGGGTACTCACATACCACTTTTTAGCTTACTCTTGAGTTTCGGCATCTCAAACTTCTATTCCTTGGAGATGGCGATTCGAGTTATGCTTATTGCTCTGTTGGCTACCTTAGCGGGTACAGCCGTCACCCTCTACACACTACACCATCTCCTCAAACCGATTATTTTGACATCTGCGGTATTACAAAATTATTTAAACACCAAAACCCTACCTGAATTGCCCACAGAATTTATTGATGAAGCTGGTACATTGATGACAGATACCTCACAAACTCTTCACAAATTAGATAAGTTAATTCACTACATCAGTAATTATGACGATCTAACTGGATTGCCCAATCATGATTTATTCTGCGATCGCCTCTATCTAACTTTATCTCAACCTGAAAATAACCAGCGCTTTGTAGCCCTATTTTTACTGGGTATTGATGATTTCACTGCTATGAGTCATGGGTTGGAGCATCAAACAATAAATTTGTTGTTAAGAGCAGTTGCTCAGAGGTTATCACACTGCATGGCACAAACAGATATTCTTGCCCATTTGAGTGAAGATGAATTTGCCATTGCTCACATAGATATTGTTTATTTTGAAAGTGTGATTAAGCTATATCAGATGTTGTTAAGCACCCTGAGCAAACCCTTTTCTATAGAGGGTAACTTGATTCATATCACTGCCAGCATCGGTATCACAATTAATGGAATAAATGAGCGTAATAGTGTCGATCAACTTTTGCAGCAGGCTCATATAGCACTGTATCAAGCGAAGCAACGAGGGCGTAGCAAATACCAATTTTATTCACCGGAAATTAATGCTCAGTTGCAGGAGCGAATGACTTTAGAAAATGAATTATATGGGGCGCTTGAGCGCAATGAACTGCTGGTTTATTATCAACCTCTGGTTGATTTATACAGCGGGCAAATTACAGCTATGGAAGCGTTGGTTCGCTGGCAGCATCCTACATTAGGTTTGGTTTCTCCAGCAAAGTTTATTCCAATTGCAGAAGCTAATGGTTTAATCCTACCAATTGGTGAATGGGTGTTGCGAACTGCTTGTATCCAAAACTGTGCTTGGCAGCTTGCTGGATTTACCCCAATTCGGATATCTGTAAATCTGTCAGCTCGACAGTTTGAACTACCGAATCTGGTTGAAGTCGTCAGTAAAATTCTTGATGAGACTGGACTCCAAGTATCTTACCTGGAATTGGAAGTGACAGAAAGCTTCTTGATGGCTGATATGGAGCGATCAGTTAAAACCTTAAAACAATTACGAGAACTGGGTATATGGTTGGCTCTAGATGACTTCGGTACTGGTTATTCCTCCCTCAACTACTTGAAGCGGTTTCCCGTGAACATGCTCAAGATTGATCGGTCATTTGTACAAGATGTCATATCTAATTCTGATAGTGCCGCCGTCACGAATGCGATTATTGCCTTGGCAAAAAGCCTGCGGTTGAACATCACGGCAGAGGGTGTGGAAACCCAAGAACAGCTTGACTACCTGAAAATGCTGGGATGTAATGAAGGTCAGGGTTACTACTTCAGTTGTCCTGTGCCCGCCGATCTAATTACTCCAATGTTGCAGAAAACCTCTCAGCAGATGCAGAAAATTCTAGCATAAGTAGATGCCTCAGCCAGAAAATACACCCCTGATAACGTTTCACTTGAATTTTGCTAGAAATGGTTATCAGGGGGCAGCTTAAGGAGGCAGTTATGCTGGAGGAATCCCCATAAATAAATTTAGGCTTCCGCCGTGAGCGTCAGGCGAACGGGAATTTAACAAGGACGCTGTATTTATTGCATCTACTTAATAAAATACATATTTTTTGTTTTTCATAAATAAATTTAGTTGCTCTGAGACGATTTTGCCTCGAGAAAAATTATTTTCTCAAACCTCCTGCCTCCTATCTCCTAACTTTCTTCAATAACATAAGCAGAGAAATCCAGGATTAATGAAGCCAATAAAAGGTCATTTATTTTGAAACTGTGGAAAGCTTTGCAACCATGTGAGCACGAGATGAAACCTCAAGCTTGCGAAACATCCTTTTTAAGGCTTGCTTGACAGAGTTTTCAGTAATCCAAAGTTCAGCACTAATTTCTGCATTGGTTTGTCCTTGAGCCACCAAGGAAGCAATTTGCATTTCACGAGGCGTTAAACGGTCTGTCTGTAATAATGGTTGTTGCAATTGCGCCATTGCCACCCAAGTAGAAATGTGCAGACAAAGCGCACTCAAATCTGTAAGATTTTGTGAATCAAATGCAGGCATTCCTTGCTGACGCGTCAAACCTACCACACCCACTAACTCACCATTGCTGACAATTGGCCCTGCCATAACGTGCCAGTGATCGGTACGAGGACAAATCAATTTCCATGTTTTCGGTTCTACTACCAAAGCTTCATGAACAGGGGCATGGCGTTCTAGCAAGTAGCGTGCAACTGGATTGTGTTGAGGTGATAAGGCAATTTGCAGTGCTTTTTGAATTTTACTGTCAACTAAAGAAATTTGGGCAAAGAAAAACAACCCACATCGTGTAGCTGAAAAATACTCACTCATTTGAGCGGATATGTGCGATCGCAAAGTCTGTTCATCTTGAGCTTGAGCAATTCCATGAATTAGAGCTTGTAAGGCAACCATGATTTGCAAAGTGTACTCGTTCGAGGTCTAGGCGCAGTATCGCAACCAGACCTATCTTAGCTTTAGTCACACCAAGTCAAATCTTTTGTTTGGTTTTTGGAATTACTCAGATGACTGTAAATTCTGGCATTAATGACACACAGATATCTGGGCGCTGGATTCAAATCAGTTAACCACACCTTTACAGACGGACACCACTACCGCCATCAAGATTAAAATCTCTTAACTTTTCGTTACAATAAAAACATCGAGAAGGATGAAAGCAAACCTCTCGAAGCTGAAATCAAAGGTGAGCGACATGAATGGCACAATTCGCGTTGGTAATCTCTTCGGAATTCCCTTCTATATCCATCCGTCATGGTTTTTAGTTCTGGGTTTAGTAACTTGGAGCTATAGCAGTGGACTGGCGGCGCAATTTCCCCAATTGTCTGCAGGATTAGCTTTGGTACTAGGATTGATGACAGCGCTAATGTTATTTGCCTCTGTCGTCGCCCATGAATTAGGCCACAGTTTCGTTGCGATTCGTCAGGGAATTAATGTCAAATCCATTACGCTGTTTATATTTGGCGGTTTAGCAAGCTTAGAAAAAGAATCGAAAACCCCAGGTGAAGCTTTTTGGGTAGCGATCGCCGGGCCTATAGTAAGCTTACTACTATGCGGTATAGCTACAACTATTGGTGTTACTACTGCTGCATCAGGGCCGTTAGCTGCAATTGTTGGCGTTCTAGCTTCTGTTAATTTAGCATTAGCCCTATTTAACCTGATTCCAGGCTTGCCCTTAGATGGAGGTAATATACTGAAATCAATTGTTTGGAAAATTACAGGCAATCCTTATAAAGGTGTAACTTTTGCAAGTCGAGTTGGACAAATCTTTGGTTGGGTAGCAATTCTTTCTGGTGTACTTCCCTTACTATTATTTGGTAACTCCGGTAACTTCTGGAATTTGTTAATTGGCTTCTTTTTATTGCAAAATGCTGGTAATTCGGCTCAATTTGCCAGAGTGCAAGAAAAACTCACAGGTTTGACAGCCGAAGATGCTGTAACTCATGACAGCCCGATTGTATCTGCTAATCTTACCTTGAGAGAGTTTGCCGATGAGCGAGTTATAAGTGGACAAAACTGGCATCGGTTCTTAGTGACTGATGATGATGGACAATTAGTAGGTGTGATCGCAGTTGATAATTTAAGAACCATCCCCACAGCACTGTGGTCAGAAACTCAAGTTAAAGAAGTCATGCGACCAATTACGGAATCTACCACAGTCCAATCAGATCAACCTCTGCTGGAAGTCATGCAGTTACTCGAACAACAAAAACTATCTGTGCTTCCCGTGATTCGCGAGAATGGCGTTCTAGTTGGAATCTTAGAAAAAGCTGCAATTATTCAGCTACTTCAAAACCGAACCCAACCTAACCCTGCATAAAGACGCAATTCATCGCGTCTATCAAAAAACGCTAAACCCTTGTAGAGATGCGACAAATCGCATCTCTACATTTTTATTACCCAAACTTTTGATTTTTTTGAATTGGTATAAGTTCAAAAATAAAATCGGACTACTATATTAGGACTCCTATTTAATTTGTGAACAAGACTCAGTACCTATCTATCTTCTTCTCTGTTTCCTATTCCCTATTTCTATAAATTATAAATCTGGTGAAAAATAATGTGGAGACATAGCAGTGCTACCTCTCTACAAAGGTTTTGAATAAGTCATATTTATAGGCTCTTAGTATTTTTTTCCAAGAATTTTTACGAGATATCAGGTATATCCCTAGTAAGGATAGACCCGCCAGTGGCGCAGGTTCGGGTGTAGTTTTGATTTTGGCATAAATAGCTGTTGTAATTGTATCTTCTTCAAGAGCCTTAATACTTTTCTGGCGACCATCTGGATTAAAGCCAGTTAACTCAAGGGTATATTTATTACTTCCAAAGGTAAAACTGCGATTACTCAAATTTGTGTCTAAAAATACTAAGTCTGCATTCTTTTCAGGATCTTTTGAATCGTTAGGTGTATTTACTAAACGCAAGTTGAAGTCAAAAACTTGGCTACTTCCCACAGGAGGGCTAAAAGATACATTGAGATTTAAAGGTACAAATCCAACGCTTGAATCAGGGTTTACCTTTCCATTAAAGTAAGTTAAATCAGCTATTTTGAATACAGAGTTAATGTCCGCAGAAAATGAAGTTCCATAAGAGGTTAGTTTATTTGGAAGTCCTAACAACGAATTAGCTTTACCCCAAGTAAATATGTTACTTCCCACACCTGTATATATTGGCTTAGTATCGTTGATTCCTGGAATAGGATTTCCCCATGTAGCACTAGAAATGCCAGAAAAAGTTAGAGCTTGTGCTTGACCAGAGAAAGCAAATCCTGTGGTCGAACTCACAAAAAAACTAGATATAGCAGTAGCCAAAACAAAACTTAGTTTCATAATTTTAGGTCTTAATTATCATTCTGAAGCTTCTTTCAAGTAGATCTTCAGTCTACCTTAGTAAATTTACGCAAAATACGCCAATATCTTATTGTTTTTTGTATAAAAAATTTATATGTATTTCAGAATAATTTAATAAATAATTTATGTTTATGAAGTTAAATTTATGAATTGTTAAAATATTTCATTACTTTGTAATGAGTAAAACAGTAAACCTTTTGCAAAAAGTTCCCTAACACGCCATCCCCAGCAAGAGTGGAGACTTTGACGTAAGTCAAAGGCAAAGTGGGGTTTTTTTTGATTTATGCAAGAAGTCTAGTAATTGCGTAAGTGTAGCTCGTCATAGACATCGCTACCTTGCTTGACTTATCAAGAATTGTCAAGCTGATATCAAGTTACAGTTCTTTGATATTCTCCACACTATGGAGAGGAATAGGATTCATAATTTTGACAAAATCTCTGGCAACAACTGGCTAGGAACTTTAGATAAAGCCAGATTTTGTCCCTGTATCCCTAATTCATTATGAAAAGCACGAATAGTTTTCACCACATAAGCAAAAGTTGTTTGATAAGCCTCTGGTTGTTTAATTAATCCGTTTAAAGCTTGCAAATGGTTATCTAATGCTCTTTCTAAGTGTTGAGAGCGTGTCACTTTGTCGTTATTAAAAGACTTATCTATTACTAGCTGATAATGTGCTAGTCCCAGGTTATTGTGAGAGGCAAGCAAATCAAAACTTAAAGAAGTACCGCTAAGTGAGTCAGCCAAAGCTATGGCTTCTTCGTAAGCACTGATACATAGTTGCAGATACTTTTGCCGTGCCTCTTTAGTAGTCTCAGATAGGTTTGCTAGATGCCAGTAGGCAGTACCCAGATTATTTTGTGTAGCGGCGCAGGCACTAGGAACATTAACTGGAGTGCGATACTTAAGAGCTTTGCTATAAACATCTATGGCTAGCTGGAGATTTTGGGCTGGTTGTTCGTATTGTGCCAGATTCCAACACGCAGTACCAATATTGTTTTGAATCATGCCATACTTCAGCGGTTCCTCTTCAGGGTTGTAGTGTGCAAGTGCTTCATTGTAAGCTGCGATCGCTTTCTTTAAATGCACAATCGGTTGATTGTATTGCCCAAGATGCCAGTAGGCAGTACCCAAATTATTTTGGCAAGCCGCATACTTTAATGAATCCATATCAGCTGTACGGTGGCTGAGTGCTTCACTGTAAGCGAAAATTGCTTGCTGCCAATTTTCAGATGGGTGAGAAAAACGAGCTAAATCACCATAAGCTGTTCCCAAATTATTTTGTACGCGAGCGTAAGTTTCCGAATGTGTCTGGGGCGAAATCATCTTTAACGCCAACTGATAAAATTCTATTGCCTGCTCTATATAAGTTTGTCCCTCTTCAGAATTGGGTGGTGTGCGGTATAGCATCCAGTAGAGTGTACCCAAATCATTCAAAATATCTGGGAGTTGTGGTGAGCTTTCGTCATAGCTAATTGCCTCCTGATAAGCAATAATTGCCACCATCAGATTTTCTAGAGTTGACTCTCCTTGCTCAATGCGAAGACGATATAAAGTACCCAAGCGATGATAAGCCTCTGCCAGTATCTCCTGTGAAACTTGCTTTTCATGTAATTCTTCAATTTCCAACAAAATCTGCTGTGGTTGTAAGGAATCCTCTGGATTTTGAGCAATATTTGTATTTATTGTTGCTATTACTAGCTCTGTTAACTCACTGCTAATATGAGATAAAGACGACAGCGATTGATTATTACTTCCACTACCAGACCGATTTGTAGATTCCTGCTGTTGTGGCGTAGCCTTGAATAAATCCCCTGTGGATGGTGAAACATCTTCAGCTTTGTGTACGCGATTCCCTTCTATTTCTACTGGGAAATCAGAATTCTTCTCAAACTTGAACTCAGTGGCTGCGGTTCTGAGTTCTGCTTGGTTAGCTGATTCATCTAGAATTGACTGCTCAATATTCTCCAAATCTAAGCTTTTAGAACTGGAAAAACGTTCTGGATAGCCCAAATTCTGAGTTGCTGGTGTAGGTTCTCCAGCAAACACAAATACGCCAGTACGACAACGCCAAAACTGTGGTGCTGATTGCTTGATAGCCGATAACCAAGGACGTGGTATCCACAACAGCAAGTTAGATTCTAGGAATCGGCTGGATTTTTGTGTAGAGAAATATTGTTCGCTTAAGCGGAGATAATGCAAAAATAAACGCTGTGTTGCAACTGGTTGCTTTGTGAGATGCTCCACGCCGACAATCTGAAATGCTGGTACTGGAAAAGGTCTTCCAGGAGTATCTTTTGATACCCCAACAATTGGCGGTGGATAATTATTCAGCCATTGATTAATCTGGATTAGGGGATTAGGATCGTTTAAATTCAAACGCAACGTGACTAATCGCGGATAAGCTGGAGTGCTATTTTCTTGAGCATTTGATGATTGATATAACACCTGTCCAACAGGATAAGCCAATGTAGAATGCAAACGGGCTGCTATCTGATTTCTCAAGTATAAATCATCACATATTGCTAAAAGAATTTGTCGTCGTAAGCCAAGACTTAAGACAAGTTTCAGGCGGTGATATACTTGCCGATTCCAAGTAGAATTATTGTTGTGTGCAGTATCATTCACGCTCATAGCGGCTAAAGAGCCAAAACATAGTAGATATCACCTTTCTGGGTGCATTCAAGTGGGTCAAACTTAAGGACTTCCAAGTAAAAAAATATTCAATCGCAGAGGGACAAGGGGACAAGGAGACAAGGGGGACAAGGAAGAAAGAAGTATAGTTGAGTAGACAAATTGAATAATTTATTTTTTGGAGTTCCCTTATAACAAAAATGAATTTTAATAAATAAATGTTGTGCGGCTGTGGATATATTGAGTCTTCAATTATAGTCAAAACAATAAAGTATAATTATAGCAGTCGCCATCTTAGTTAGGACGTAGAATATATAGAGAAGTGATTGATTTCTGCATTCGTATGGCAAACCCTTACAGTTATGATCTA